>NZ_JBNPVW010000025.1:0-78043 GCF_050434125.1 Nocardia sp. GP40
GCATGGTCCCACTGGCGCCGCCGCCGACAACACCAAGCCCGGCTATCGCACTACCGGCGCCGAGGCCACCCACTCACCTGAGTGACGTTGCAGTACTAACCCTGGGCCTGGGAATCAGTGTCGGTCACAACCAGATCGAGTTGCTGATGGCCCGTGCCGGGATCAAAGGGCTGCCTGGCAATCGGCGGCCCAGACCCAAACATCAGACCCCCACCGCTGGCGATCTGGTCAACCGGTCCTTCGCTCGATCGCAGCCAAATCAGTTGTGGGTCACCGATATAACCGAGCATTACACCCGGCGGATTCAACTGGTTGTCGCAACATCTCGAGGGTGAGGAGTTGCGATGGGTGCGCCGAAGCGGCGGCAGTCGGATCGGGCGACGCGACCGAAGATACGGTCCCCTGGCCGGCCGAAGTCTGCCAGACGTGAACAGCAGCAATGGTTTTGGAAGCATATCGCTGCCGGTTTGTCTAACGAGGATGCGGCGGTGCGAGTCGGTGTCTCCCCGGCGGTGGGCTCACGGTGGTTCCGCGATAGTGGCGGGATGCCATCGGTCGGCTTGGACCCGCACTCGGGTCGCTATCTGTCGTTTACCGAGCGGGAGGAGATCGCATTGCTGCGCGCCCAGGACCTCGGGGTGCGCGAGATTGCTCGCCGGATCGGGCGCTCGCCGTCGACGATCTCGCGTGAGCTGCGCCGCAACGCTTCGACCCACAGCGGGTATCTGCACTACCGCGCCTCGACCGCGCAATGGCATGCCGACCGGCGCGCCCGCCGCCCCAAGCCGGCCAAACTGGCCCACAACGAGAGGCTGCGCACATACGTGCAGGACCGGCTGTCCGGGACCGTGACCGCGGCGGATGGAACGCCGGTGCCCGGCCCATCGACGCGGTGGATCGGCCGCCGCCACGGACCCCGCAAGGACCGGCGCTGGGCGACCTCATGGAGCCCGCAGCAGATCGCCCACCGGCTGCCGGTCGAATTCCCCGACGACGAGTCGATGCGTATCTCGCACGAGGCGATCTACCAGGCGCTCTATATCGCCGATCGTGGTGGTCTGCATCGTGATTCGACCGCGTGCCTGCGCACCGGGCGGGCGCTGCGCGTCCCGCGGGCCCGCACCCGTGGACGTGGCAAGAAGTTCGTCAACCCGGGCAACCTGATCAAGCATCGGCCCGTCGAGGCCCGGGACCGCGCGATCGCCGGGCACTGGGAAGGCAACTTGATCATCGGTAGCGGCAGTTCGGCGATCGGGACTCTCGTCGAGCGGACCACCCGGTTCACCGCGCTTCTGCACCTGCCGCGCATGACCGGGTGCCCACATCTTGGCCGCCCCATACAGCGACTCCGGCGCGCGCCGTCTGCGCTCGTCGGGCTCGTAGTAGCCGGCCAGCACCTCGGTCACGGCCAGATCCCACAACGCCCGCTTCGACGGCGGGCGCTTGCACCACGCATAGAAGGTTCTCGGGGCGATCTGGCACCCATGCGCCGACAGGGCACGGCAGATCGGAACGACCCCGAACCGAGCACGATGCTCGGCGATGAACTCACAAATCAACGACGTCGCGGGTCGCTCTCCCACACGAAGAAACTCGTTGCCGCCTTAAGGATTTCGATGGTCTCCTCAAGCTCTTTGTTCTTGCGGCGCAGCTCCCGGATCTCGCGTGCGGCATCGGTGGAAACACCCTCGGACTCACCGGTGTCGACCGCGGCCCGGCGGATCCAGGTCCGCAAGATCTCAGCGTTCATTCCCAACCGAGCCGACACCGCGGTGATCGCCGCCCACTCCGACGGGTACTCCTCACGATGCTCGGTGACCAGCCGCACCGCCTTGGTCTCTGCGTCGTACTTGCTCGGCATGATGCCCACAACCTTCCCAAGAAGAAGGATGATGTTCCAAACCCAGGGGGATTCAGATCGAGCTGTTCGGTCCGGCGGTCGGGCAGACGCCGCTTCCATGACGACCAGCTCAGTCGCGTTTGCGAAGAGAGCACGACACGATTGGCTCGGCAGGGCTCACGCTGCGAAACATCGGCTATCGCTGAGTCAGTTCCTGTGTCGGGGCGTCGGGATCCACATCCTGAATTCGCCGGGCCTGCTTGAATCGCCGCGGCGGCCGCACTGGCGTGCCGTCGGGATTCATCGGGATCTGTAGCGTGGGTGGGTCGGTGACCGGCGTGGTCTTTCTTAGGTCGACCAGGCTGGTGTTGTGCGGGCGTTCGTCCGCGAGTAGTGGTTCGTCCAGGCCGATGCGTTGTTGAAATCGCTTCATCCACCGCGAGGCCCACCAGCAGTCGTCACCGAGCAGTTTCATGGTGGCCGGCACCAGCAGCATGCGCAGCACTGTGGCGTCGATGAACAGCGCGGCCATCATGCCGTAGGCGATGTACTGCATCATCACCAGATCAGAGAACGCGAATGCACCCACGACCACCAGCAGGATCAGCGCGGCCGCGGTGATGATGCGGCCGGTCTGCGCGGTGCCGACCCGGACCGCTTCGGAGGTGCTTGCGCCCTTGCTGCGTTCCTCGATCATGCGAGAGAGCAGGAACACCTCGTAGTCGGTGGACAGGCCGTAGATGATAGCGATGATCAGCACCAGCACCGGTGACATGATCGGTTGTGGTGTGAAGTTCAACACCCCGGCGCCGTGACCCTCGATGAAGATCCAGGTCAGGATGCCCAGCGTCGAGCCCAGGCCGAGCGTACTCATCAAGAAAGCCTTGAGGGGCAGCACCAGCGAGCCGAAGGTCAGGAACATCAGCAGCGTGGTGATCAGTACGACGATCAGGACCATCAGCGGCATACGGTCCAGCAGCGTGTCGATGCTGTCCTTCTGGATGGCCGGTTGCCCGGTGACCATCAATTGCGTGTCCCCCGGGGCCTCGATCGAGTGCAGGTAATCGACGGCCTCGTCTGCGGTGGAGGTGTCACTGTTCTTCAGCGGTGTCTGTATCACCCATACGTTAGAGCCGTTGGGCGGGATCGAGGGCGTCGGGAACCGTGCGGCCAGTCCCGGAGCTTTGTCTGCTTCCTGCTGGATTTGATAGATCTGGCTGGGATCGTTGGTCTGGATGATGAGCTGGATCGGGTTGGACCGAAACTGAGGGAAGAGGGTGTCGAACTGCTCCTGTGCTATGCGGGTCGCGTTGTCCGGCGGCAGATAGGTTTCGCTGATACCGCCGAATTTCAGGTTCTTGACCGGGGTGATCAGTAGCAGCAGGATGACGCACAGCGGGATCGCAACCTTCAGGGGGTGCCTCATCACCCACTGGGTCTGTCGGCCCCAGAAGCCGTTCTCGATTTCCTGCGAGGTCTTGGTCTTGCGGAACCACTTGAAGCCCAGCGCATCCACCCGGCGCCCGAGAACGCCTAAGGCCGCGGGCAGGACGGTCAGCGCGGTCAGGGCGGCCAGCAGTACCGTCGCGATCGTCCCGTACGCCACCGACCTGAGGAAACCTTGCGGGAACAGCAGCATACCGGCACTGGAGCCGATGATCATGGTCGCCGAGAACGCCACCGTCCGCCCAGCGGTCATCACCGATCGGCGTACCGCCGACGGCACCTCGTAGCCATCGGCGAGTTCTTCCCGAAAGCGACTGACCATGAACAGGCCGTAATCGATGGCCAGACCGAGCCCGATCATCGAGACGACCGCACCGACGAACGAGTTCACGTCGGTGAACTTCGTAATGCCCATGACAATGCCGTTGGCGCCCAGCACCGTCAGACCACCCACGATCAACGGCAACGCCGCCGCGACCACACCGCCGAAGATGAAGAACAACAGCACCGCCACAACCGGGATGGCGATGATCTCCATGCGCTTCTGGTCGTGTGCCATGGTGTCACTCAACGCGAACGAGACCCCCTGCTGGCCCGCGACCTGCACCTTCACCCCGGGCACAGCGAAGGCGTTCGCCTTACTGACCGTACGGAAGTTGTTCAGGGTTGTGGTGTCGTCGTTACCCACCACCGCAACCGATGCGAATGCGTGCCGCTTGTCCCGCGTACCAAATACCGTCTGGGACCACTGGCCGGTCCGGGTCTTCCAGTAGGAACCGTTGATCATCGAGATTTCGTCGGGATATTTCTGCGGCAGGCTGTTCAGACTGCCGGTGATCGCCGTGCTGATCTGCGGGTCGTCGACTGTCTTCCCGGACGGCGCGGTGTAGAGCAGGATCACATCACCGAGATGGTCGCGCCCGTACGCCTGATCCTTGAGCCGGGCCGCCTGAGACGACTCCGACCCCGGATCGTCCCACCCGCTGGAGCTGAGGTGATCCTGTAGGCCCAGACCGAACCAGCCCAGACCTAGCAGAGCTGCGACCACGACCCCGATCACGGCGTAGCGGAACCGGTAGACCAGCTCGCCCCAGCGGATGAACACCCAGCAACTCCTCACATCTCTTCACACGAACGGCAATCAAGCTGCATCGACCAGAGGCGTACCGCGCACTGCGGCCGGACAATCGACCATCCGATCACAATCCCGCACTTGTGCAGCAAATCCGAAACACCCGAACCACGTCCGCACCAGTGAGCACCACGCGCAGGCATCGGGAAAGGGCGCCGACACACGTAACTCGTTGACAACCATACTGCGCATCGATCCCCGGGCTTGGATTGGGCAACATGCAAATTGACGATACGAACCCCACAGCGCGAATCCACGCCGAACGGTCCTCGTTCTGCACCGGAACGAAATTCCGGCGAAGCATCGAATAGCTCGCTGTATCTGTCCCGCAATCCTGCTCTTGCCACCATGCGGTCGGCGACTACTGGCAGTCGGCAACTTTCGGAATTGGGTCGGCTATTTTGCTTTGAGGCACGAAACTCCGACTGAGCAAGCACGTGCACAACGGACAGTCGAGACTGTGAAGCATGCACTCGAGTCGCCCACAGCGCCGACCGCTTGGAGCCGTCCGTTGAGTTCACCCTCATCCGCGGTCACTGGATCCCCCTCGACAGTTCATGGGTCACCGATCGATGCTGACGAGTCTCGGGTCCGTCTGTACGCCCCTGAGTTCGCAGCAGATCCCCATGAGGCGTATCGGGAGATGCGCGGTCAATTCGGCGCGCTTGCTCCTGTGGAGCTGGCACCAGGCGTACCAGCCACCCTGGTTCTCGACTACCGTACCGCAGTACGAATTCTTTACGATCCGGAGCGCTTTCCCGCCGATCCACGAGTGTGGCAGTCGACAGTTGGTGCCGACTGCCCTGTTTTGCCCATCATGCGGTGGCGTCCAGTTGCTTCGCGCAGCACGGCAACCGCCCATGTCCGGTATCGGCAGGTCGTCGTCGCGACCCTCGATGCAGTCGACCTGTTCGATCTGCATCAGACTGTTGAAACAACAGCGTTGTCCGTGATCGACGAGTTCAGCCGGGTCGGCACCGCGGACTTGGTCAGCCAGTACGCCTTCCCTCTGACCTTCGCTGTCGTCAATGCACTACTCGGCTGTCCCGCCGAGATCGGTCAGCGGGTTGTGCACGGAATGGCGGCCCTGCTGGACTGCGAGCGGGCAGAATCGGGCTACACGGAAATCATCGAGGCTCTGTCGGAATTGGTCGCGTTGAAACGAACAGTACCGGGCGACGACATCGTCACCCGGATGCTGCACCACTCCGCAGCCCTCGACGACGCCGAGATCATCGAAGAGGTGATGGAGCTCTACGGCGGTGGAATCGAACCATTACAGAATCTCATTTGCAATGCCCTGCTGCTCATGCTGACCGATGAGCGGTTCGGTGGTGGTGTCGTTGACGGCAGCCTGCTCACCCGGGATGCCATCGACGAAGTTCTGTTCACCAATCCCCCGCTGACCAACTTCTGCATCAGCTATCCCCGCCAGCCAATTCTGCTGGGAGGTGTGTGGCTTCCTGCGCACCAACCTGTGCTGATCAGCATCGCCGCCTGCAACGGCGATCCCGCTCTCGGTCGTATAGGTGACTACACGGGCAACCGCTCGCATCTGGCTTGGAGCGCTGGACCTCATACCTGCCCGGCGCGCTCGGTGGCATACCTGACCGCCCAGGACGCCATCGACCAACTGCTCGACGTCCTCCCGGAGATCAGCCTGGCTGTCACCGCTGAACAACTCGAATGGCGTCCCGGCCCCTTCCACCGATCCTTGCGTGCGCTGCCCGTCGAGTTTCCGCCGTTGACACCAACTGGGGCCAGAGGATGAGCTGGATGTGCCGGAACCAGAGTGGTAGCGTCCCGAGCGTGCACGCCTGTCGGGCGGGGCGACCGGCGTGGGAGTGTCTGCAGCACGAGTTGGCCGTTGAGGTGTGCTATGGAATATAGCGATTTTACAGTAACCAACGCTCTCGAATTCTCAGCGTTGAGTGATAACCTGCTTCCGACGGAACATCGCTACCGCGAACCGACGTTGTGGCGTGCCCATCTGATGGCGCAAAATACCGCGACCCACTCTCTGGTGTGGTCCGAACAGAGCGGAGACAAAATCGTCGCTCGATCGCGGTCGTATGCCAGGAAGGGCCCCGAAGACATATTTTGGATCATGCTCCCCCAACAGGGCGAGTTCGTAGTGGAAAAAGACGGCGAGCGAACCCAAATCTCGGTTGGCAGAGCCGTACTACTGCGGCCGGATGAGACGTGGCGGATGTACATGCCAGGATCGATCTCCTACGGCCTGCGCATACCACGAGCCGATATCGAGCAACGTCTCAACTCAACAGGGATTTCGCGACCGGTTCTCAATATGCAGACCGGCCTCGGCAGAATCGTTCAGGCAATGGTCGACGAAACCCACGATCAGCGATCCGCATTGACCGTCAGTGAATTCAATGCGGTTTTCGATCGAATCGGAGAACTATTGTCCATGATGTCCTCCGGCGACATGGGCCCCCAGCGACCGCACCTCACTGAG
This sequence comes from Nocardia sp. GP40, assembly GCF_050434125.1. NCBI lineage: Bacteria > Bacillati > Actinomycetota > Actinomycetes > Mycobacteriales > Nocardiaceae > Nocardia > Nocardia sp. GP40. The sequence continues at coordinate 6,895 of NZ_JBNPVW010000025.1, forward strand.
ACAGCCGAAGCAGTCCGACAATTTGTCCGACAGAATATAGGTGCGGATCTTCGCTTGTCAGCAGTCGCCCGAGCTCTGAGCTGGTCCCCGCGCCAATTGCGGCTCGCTCTGCACCAGGCCGGTACCACATATCGCGAAGTTCGCCAAGACGAATCCCTCCGCGTTGCCCGCGACATGCTGGAGGAGCTGGGAACACACGACACATCCATCGCCGAGATCGCGGCGCGCTGCGGGTTCACAACAACATGGTTCTCTACCGCGTTCAAAGCCCGATACGGCGAAACACCCCGCGAATTTCGCAGACGTCGACTGTATGAGCCGTCCGATCAGCTGTAGCAGGCATGCCACAGCTGATCGCTGTTCACGGGAACACCTGAAAGGACCGTTGCAAGGCAGACCATCTCCGAGTTACCCGGGACTGAACCGACGAACGAGCCCGATCCTGGCCACTGATCGCCCACGCACTCGACACCGATCACTGAACGAAGACCGTCCGGCCGCGGCGCACATGAAGGAATTCAGTGCAGCAGAACAAGCAATTCGAAAGACGAGAAACCGTGCGACCATCTTCACCACTCCCACACAGCCGGATCGGACACCGACGGGTGACGGGGAATAAGGCCCGCGCGTGGAGCAGAGCTCCCGGCACGACCATTCGACAAGCTCACGTCTCAGTACATCATTCCCTGAGTGCCCTACTGGCCGATGGACTACCCTCAACCCGGCCCACTGTGATAAATAACACCAGCCAAGACGAACTGGAAACATCATCGTGAGGATCTTCTTCGAATGTCGATTGCGTCGCATCTGAACTGTCTCGAGACGTCGGCGGCAGCGAGTGTCGAGTCGTCATGCCTGGTCTCTTTTTTCGGGAAATCAAATCTGGAGTATCGAACCCGATTGGCAAACATCGAGGATGGCGAGTCGGTCTACTGTCGATCCGGTAGCCTCAAGGATATAGAGCTCCGCGGTTGCCATATCGCCGCACTAAATGAATGGTCCAATGCGGTCGTCGTTTTCATCGTCGGTTTCTTGCCAGAAGTTCGTGGACGCCTGCGCGACCGGCCGTTGACCGCGATTGCCAACGTTGTTTTCGACCATTGTTCGACCGTAGTGGCCGCCATGCGACACCGACACCCGGAACAGAGCCATATGCGTCTTCTGGCACAGACCGACCGGTCGAACGGCGGAATGAGCCGACTTTTCCGGCGTGGCGGTACCTACACCGGCATCACCACAGACGGATGGCCGCTCTACGAGCCACTGAGAGAGACGACTTATTCTCACCTGATTCTCCCTACCGACGGGCTTCGTGATGGATGATTCAGCACAGAAACAGGTGACTCGAGCCCGAGAAGAAGGGCTCTCCGGCGGTCACGTACAGCAGATTCGCGCCGATGTGCGCGCGTCCTGGGACCGTGCCCGTCGAGGCGGCTTGCACCCGGATCGTCACCTGCCACACATCGTGCTGACCGACGACGAATTGCGGGAGCAGCAAGAACTAGACCCGATGGGCGCGGTCTGGCCCGTGTTGCTGACAACCCTGGGCAGCGCGGCATCCGAGCCCGGGCACATCCTGTTCGCTGCCGACGCACGCGGGCACCTGCTGTGGGTCCGCGGCGATGCCCGGACACGCCGCGCCGCCGAGCGCGCCCATCTCGTGGCCGGCGCCCGGTGGAGCGAGGCGGGTGCGGGCACCAACGGGGTAGGCACCGCGTTGGCGCTGGGAAGACCGTTCCAGGTGCGCGGAGCCGAGCACTACCTGTCGATGGCCGTGGAGTACACGTGCACTGCGGCCCCGATCCGCGACCCGGTAACCGGGGCCGTGGTCGGTGTCGTCGACGTCACCTGCCCCCGCCGCGACGTCCGCTCACTGGCGCTGCCGCTGGTCACTACGGCAGCCCGTTTCGCCGAATCGCACCTCGCCGACCTGCACCGTCGTCGCGATGCACGGGCCCGCACCCGGTACGTCGACCGAATCTCGGCCCGCTCACCGGACCGCAACGCACTGTTGTCAGCGGACGGGCGAGTCCTGCACGCCGAGCCTGCCGGCTGGTTGCCACGGATCTGGCCCGGGCCCCTGGTCGAGGGCCCGGCCGAACTTCCCGACGGTCGTCCGGTCATCGTCGAACGCCTCGCATCGACCGGTCTGTTCGGCGTGCGCGCATCACGCCACGCCGCCTTCGACACCCCAACCGCCCACGTCACCGCGCTGGGGCGAGATCGGGCACTGCTCCACCTCGACGGCGTCACCCAGCAACTCGGTGTCCGGCACAGCGAGCTCGTCGTGTTGCTGCTCGCCCACCCGCAAGGCCTTACCGCCGCCGCCCTGGCCCAGCAGGTCTACGGATGCGACGGCAAAGCCGTCACCGTGCGCGCCGAACTCGCCCGGCTGCGCCGGATCCTCGGGTACCGGCTGGTTGCCAACCCGTACCGGATCGATGCCACTATCACCGCCGACTTCCAACAGCCCGACACCACCCCCGCCACGTTGCTGCCCAGCTCTCAGGCACCCGGAATCACCCAGCTCCGGCACCATCAGATCACGTTGGATCTCGAAGAACTCTGACTGATCCGAGTCCGCGCCATCATCAGCCACAATGGGCAGCGGGACAGCGCCCTCTCATCCACATTCGACATTATGGTGAACGTCATCCAGAACCGGGCATTTCAGCGCGAGAGCTGGAGAACAGCACTGGGGTGGGAATTCCTGGGGTTCGTTTCGCACAGCCAGGTCTTCCCGTCGCCCGATTGCAACGTCAGCGCAACCTCTCAACATTGAGTATTCAACAGTCGATCAGCCGCCTATCATCAAGGCTGTGCAATCGGCATCAAGGGCTATGCAATGGCGGAACGTGCTGACCGTCGCGGCGATGATAGTCGCTGTCTCCGGCGTGACTGCGGTCGCTGCGGGGCCGAGTCGGCCGAACCGCCCTCGAACCATGGTGCGGCCGTCGATCTTCCGACGATCCAGCAGATCTTTTCAGATCTGTCATACTCCCGGCACCGGGCTCCATGACATCACCCCCGAACTTTCCCCAATCACTCGACGACACAGCATGCTTGATCATCACCGCATTGGTTTACGGCGCGGTCAGCGCTATCCTGGATATGCCGATCCTCTGACAGTGGTCATATGTTCAATAACGCGCTGGAACAGATGAGCTGCGACGGGGCGGTTACGGGGGTCGGGAATCCGCTTGAACGACAGTCCACTAACCCAGTCATCCATCTGCTACACCGTTGGTCGATCTACGTCCGGGCTGGCCGCGATTCAACCCGAACACACCGGGCAGGATGTTGCTGACGACCCAGCACGCAGATTTGAAGTGCGTTGCTTCGGTGGATTCCCCGAAACCAAGGTCGAGTTGGCCATCGTCATCCGATCCCCGCCGTGTGTCACAAGCCTGTGTCGCGGTCTGTACTTGGGCTGAGCTGCACCCACTCGGCAGCGCTCGCCTATCTCGGTTTCCAAGGAGAACTCAATGATCATTGTGCGCAGTGAGCTGGAACGATTCGCCGATGAATACGCCAACGCCTGGAATACCCATAACCTTGATGACATCATGTCGCGGCACACCCAGGACACGATCTTTCGACTGCACCTGCTCGGCGCACCGGAGATCATCGGCCATGCCGACGTGTGCAACGCTTTTGCAGGTCTACTGACGCTCGGGCCCGACAGCCATTTCGCCGTTCAAGATCTGCGATGCGGGCCGGGTTTCCTGGTCTGCCAATACGTTCTCACCGCTACGTTGACCGTGCCCGTGCAATTTGAGCAAGTGTGCGTGGAACCGACTGGCAGGCCGATCGCGGTCACCGGGATCGATGTGCTCACGATGAGAGAAAATCTGGTTCAATGCAAGGATACCTACCTCGATATTGCTGCGGCCCTGACGCGGTCAGGCATACTGCGATGACCGATTGGCACAGTGTCCACGAGGGTGTCGTCACACCGTTTTCCGCTGGATGGGCAAACCTGGACAGTCATGCGTTTCGGCACGCTCTCGCCCGAGGATGCACAGCTTGTCCAACCATTGATACCACCCTGTTTGGGGAAACAGCCGTGGTCAGCAGAGGTTGACGACTGGTGGCAACCCTGCCGGATCTGCACACGGTTCAGAGAGACAGGTTCATCGTATGTCGATCCCATTGTCCATGCAGAACAGTATCAGATACCTGCAGCTGGTAGCAGGAAGAAGGCCCCATGTGAAGCAAAACCTTGAACGCGAATCTTCAGTGGACACTCACCTCTCGACACGTCATCGCCTGCAATATCGAACTCGACTGGTGCATCCTAACGAACTCGACCTGCTGTGCCACATAAAATGCGAACTCTTCTCGCGGTCTGCTTTTTCGGTATCGCTGCAGGCGATAAGAGAGCAAATCCTGAGCATATTTGAGGCGAATGCGCTTTGTTTCGCATTGATAGAGGCCGAGGTTGATGATAGCTTTATGTCGATCGGAATGACGTCCATCCTTCCGTTAAATCGAGCCGGCGAGTCGATGTACTGCCAGACCGGAGGTTTGAAGGACATCGAACTTCGTGGTCGCCATATAGCTGCGCCGGGAGAATGGTCCAACGCGGTCCTAATTTTCATCGTAGGCTTTAGTCGAGCTATCCGGGGGCAGTTGCGGGACGGACCGTTGACCGCAATTGCGAATGTCGTCTTCGATCACGGCTCGCAAGTAGTTGCCAGCATGCGCGCTCATCATCCTGAACAGCAGTATGTTCGACTATTAGCGCAGACAGACCGTTCCAACGGTGGAATGAACAGGCTATTTCAACGCGGTAGTTCCAGCACCGGAATCATTACCGGCGATGGCTATCCGCTGCGAGAGCTGGTCGTGGAACTGCCTACCGTGATATCCGACCGGGATAATCTCTCCGGTGTGTTTCTCTCCTCTTTTGGCCGCATCGCCAACGCGCGATCGTCGGTCGATGTACGGGCATGAGCATCGGGATGCGAACCGCAACCGAACCCGAGATGCAACTCACGAAATTCGGCACACCCTATTTCGACACCCTGGATTCCCAGGGCGCAATTCCATCGAATCGGCCCCACCGTCCCGGGTGGCCAGGCCACATCGTCCGCTCATCCCAGCGGCAGGGAATCTGAATCCGGGCGAAAGTCCCCGACACACTACCAGGTGGCCAGGACGGCGGCACTTTGCAGCGCGGCAGGTGTGGGCCTGGCGGGTTGCCAGCGAGATTGCCTCGGTAGTGGGGGGTTGATGCTGATGCTCGGGGTAGCCGTCGCTGAGCCGTCCACGTCCGGACCGAATAGCGGATCGTCCAATGGTTACCAGGCCCCCTCGGAGAGCTCCGATCTCCCGGCCCGACCGGTTGTCGATCACATCGAGCCGATTACCGACCATCGGCTGCGAGTATTCGTAAAGTCGCCTGCGATGAACCGTGTCGTGCAGGTACAAGTGCTTGTGTCGACCGATCGTAGCCGGTCGCGACCAACTTTATACATGCTCGACGGCCGAGAACACAAGCAGCTGGATAGAGCAAGACCATGCCGCAGAGTTCTTTGCCGCCAAAGATATCAATGTCGTGTTATATAAGAAGCGCAACTTATTCAGAGGCTAGTTGGTAGAAGTGCAGGCCGATGACTGCAGAGATGGTTTGTCGAGAGGTCTGAGGTGTCCGGAGGTTCGCGGACAGTGGCCCAAAGTAGGATTTGGGTGAGCTGAACCGAGTTGTTTGTGGCACAGAAGAAGTCGCGGCATTTCACCCCGGAGTTTCGGGAGGCCGCGGCCAGGGAAGTGATGGAGAGGTCTCGGGCGTTCGCTGAGGTGTGTTGGGCAAGACGGCCTGAATCGAGATCGGTTGTGACGAGATGTTGAATCCCAAGGTCGCGGAGATCATTGCTGCTGCTGCGCGTCGGCTGGAATGTTTGGATGCAGCCACTGACAACATAGCCCTGAGGATCCGACGGACTGGCAGCACTCTGCGTTCGGTTTACGCCGAAAGGCAGCACCTCGACATGGAGATCGCTGACCTTATCGGCGGCCTTCCCGCAAATGCTGAATTCGGCGGGTCGCGCACGCTTTTGGATAGGCTCGAACACGATTTACCCGGGACCGAGGACGTCTTCTACCGGGATCTGCGTGACTATGTGAGACAACACGAGATGCGGGCGGAGATGCGCGAGGAATCGTCGGAAAGTGCGCAATGGTTGGCGAACCGAACCTGGGGTCGAGCCATCCAGATCAAACAGGACTATCTCCGCCGGCAAGGTGTAACCGGGCGAGCGTACGCCCAGGCCATGTGGGAGTGGAAGGACCGGCTCGAACGCGCGGCTCGCCGCGACGGTGACCCGCTACCGTTCTCCCCGGAGATCGCGGGAAGAGAGCCGTATATGCGTGAGGTCTACCGTGCAGACGGGCGGCCCCGGGACGTAGCCTTCGAACAAGGTTTTCGGTCCTGGAGCGACACTTCGGACGGTCCCGACCCGAGCCTCGTAAATCTCGACCCCGGCGAAGAGGACAAGATATTCACCTCGAAGAACCCTGCCGTAGCCGCAGGGTTTGCAGCGGTCCGAGAAGGAAGGGAGGCGTATGTCATCCAGGATGCCCGGAACTATACAGATATGAACGACCGGTACGGGCCCGACTACCCTGCAGGCGGCTTGGACGAGGTGACGTTTCCGGACGTGCCACCCGACAAGGTCAAAGGCATGCTCATCAACCGGTACGACCCGAGCGCCGGACTGATCCCCAACCCCAACTTCAAACCGTACGAACCTACACCGACCAGGCCACCACGTGAGGACGGCGACTGACAAGAACCTACACTGCGCCAATCTTCCGGCAACTGGGTTTTCGGAACCTTCATGTAGGGGTGCCGTTAATGGTCGTGCGTGGATGACCGGTGACGGACCGAAAGTGATCTTCGACGGCGCGGTGGCGTGGCTGCGTGCCCGCCAAGCGCTGTTGCCGGGCATCACGACGTTGGAGCGTCTGGTTTCCGATGGGCGCAAGACCGCTGATCAGCGGTTGTGGCGGCAGTTGGCGTGTTCTGTGCCGCCGCAGACCTCGGGTCCGCTGCTGCGGCTGCTGGAGATCCCCGACCCGGCCAAGCAGCGCGTGAGCGAGTTGGAGCGGCTGCGCAAAGGCTTGTTCCGACCGTCGTCGAAAGGCATGATCGCCGCGCTGAACCGGATGGCGGACTTGATCGCGGTGGGTGCCGGGTCGCTGGACGTGTCGACGGTCCCGCCACAGCGGCTGCTCGGGACCGACCCGCGGCTCTGCGCGGCCATTGTCGATCGATTGACCTTCGGTGGGCACATCATCGAAACCGGCACCCAAAGCTACCGGCTCATACGAACCACGCAAGCCGCCGGACATACCCCCGGCCGAAGAACCCAGCGCCACAGCCGACGCTCGAAACCCAGCCCTGACCGCCTGCCGCAACTACCGGGCGACGCCGAAATTCGCCGGTACTTACCTGGTCACGCCATGATTCGGGGTTATCCGGATGTCCGACAACAGCATCCGAATCGACGATGGGATCGAACTCGCCGAACTGCTCCAGTTCATCAACGACTGGCTCGCCACAGACCAGGACGCTCGCATCTCGCTGGACCTCCTCGCCGGCCCTGCCGAACCCGCCCCAATTCCCAAGCACGAATTCTGATTCCGCCGGTTATCTATAAGAAGAGCATACGATCGAGAATCTCGACGCAAGTGCCTACTTTGATCTCGAGCTGTCCGCGCAACGAGTCGGTCTCGAACTCGATTGCCAAGCATCGGGTTTCGCCACTCCACCCGATCGAGAGTCGTGTCGCCCCCTCCCGGAAGATGTCCATCACGGCCATCTCACCCTTCAGACGGCGGAACCGCACAGATCTGCCCACCACATCGAAGGAAAACACGACCCGATCGTCGTCGGCGAGGTCGATCGCCAGCATCCGTACCGCCTCGTCTCGCAGACCGACTCCCATACGCTCGACCCCAAGCTCTATCCCGAGCTCCTGGACGAACTCGGCATCGTCAGGAACAACAAATTCCCGGGACACGATCTTTCCTCCGCACCATCCAGCACGCCGATCATCGCGCTCGCTGCCATCGGGACTGGTTGCAGGAACGAGACTGTCCGAATCGCGGGCAGGCCCCCAACTCTACGTACTCACCGCGTAGGGTCATCGCGAGTTCGGTCATCCGCAGCGGCGCTTGCTACAGCGGTGGCAGGTGAGCGATCTGCACCATCTCCTGGCCTCGGCTGCGTGAGACCAGAATTCCGCGACCGGGCGGTAGCTTCGTGGGACGGACCTCGCCGATGAGCTTGCCCTCGTCTTGCGGACCGCTGCCGATGAGGGTGTCGACCGATAGGTTCTTCATACCGCCCAGCACATTGTCGAACAGCGCCCGCGACACACCACCCGTGCGCCGCGTGACGACCAGGTGCATGCCGATGTCGCGCGCCTGCGGCAGGTACTCCACCAGTGGCAACAGCGGATTGATGCCGCCGCCGCCCACGACTACCATGTCGTAGTCGTCCACGATGATGTAGATTTCAGGACCAGTCCACCAACTGCGCTCCCGCAGTTGCTGCGGGGTGATGTCCGAACCCGGGATGCGCCGGGACAAGTAGGTGGCGATCTCGCTGACCATCGGGCCGCAGGTTGCCGATGTTGTCGAGTAGCCAGCCAGGTGCCCCTCGTCGACGACGCCGAGCATCGTGCGCCGGTAGTCGATCAGGATGATCCGCGCTTGCTCCGGACTGGACTGCTCGCAGATGCTCATGGCGATGTTGCGCAACAAGGTGGTCTTGCCGCACTCCACATCGAAGAAGGCCATGAAATGCGGTTCAGCGTCGAAATCCAGCACCAGTGGCGCCAATTCAGCTTCCCCGATGCCGATCGCGATCCGGGTCGGTCCCAGTTCGATCCCGCGCTCGCCGGCCGCGGCCAGCACTGTGTCTCGTTCGATCTCTCCCGAGAGCATCCGGACCGCCGGCGCTCGACGCCCTGCGTAGAGGGCTTCCAGTTGTGTGCGAGCCACGGCCACCCCCTCGGCCAGACTCTGGGGGGTGGAATCGGAGTCCAGCCGGGGCAAGGCGATCAACATGTGCAGCTCGCCGGGAGTCAAACCACGGCCAGGCCGATTCACCGGCACCGATCCCGCCGCACGCCGGCCCATTTCAGAATCCGATGGATCACCCAGCCGAAGCTCGATGCGGGTACCGATCTGATCCTTGATCGCCGGCCGAATCTCCGCCCAGCGCGACGCGCCGAGCAGGACATGGATGCCGTAGGAAAGACCTTGCGCCGCAAGAGCATTGATCTCCGTCTCGAGCACTTCGAATTCTTCCCGGATCACAGCCCAGCCGTCGACGACCAGGAACACGTCACCGAATCGGTCCTCGGCCAGCGGGTGATCGGGAGGTAGGCTGCCGTCCGCACCCATGGCGGCGGCTTTGCGGCGGCGGAACTCCACCATCGATTCGATGCCGAGATCCGCGAAACGCTCCTCTCGTTCGCGCATCAGGGTGGTCAGCTCAGCGACGGTACGCCGCACCCGGTCACCGTCCAACCGGCTCGCCACCGATCCGACGTGCGGAATACCGACCAGACCGGCCATGCTGCCACCACCGAAATCCAGACAGTAGAACTGAACCTGCTCCGGAGTATGGGTCGCGGCGGCGGCCATGATGATGGCACGCAGCGTCGTCGACTTACCCGACTGCGGGCCACCGACAACCGCGACATTGCCCTGTGCGCCGGCAAGATTGATGATGAGCGCGTCGCGACGTTGCTCGTAGGGTTTGTCGATGATGCCGATCGGCATCCACAGCTGCCCGTGCCGGTTGACCGGGGAACGCCAGTCCGGATCGGGTAGCAGCATGTCGATGGTCGGCGATTGATCCAATGGAGGCAGCCACACCTCATGGGCCGGACGCCCATGTCCGGTCAATCGCTTGACGACTACCTCGAGCAGGGTATCCGGGAGGCCTTCCTCAACCACGGCTGTTGGCGGCGGCGGTAGCTCGAGCGGGTTGAATGCCGACGCCTTCCCAGCGGGCTCGGCGGCATCCGACAGGTCGACCGGCGACGCAGTGAACACGCGCGGGGGTTCTTCGTCATACTCGTCGAAGTCCACGGCTCCGGCGCTGCCGCGCGGTGCAACGTACGGCCCGGACACGTAGGTCGCGTTGAATCGTAAGGGATCCGAGGCATCGCTCTTGAGATATCCGGAACCCGGGGCCGGGGGTAGATGGTATGCGTCGGTGATGCCGAGCACCGCCCGAGATTCGTTGGCAGAGAAGGTGCGCAGGCCGATGCGATAGGACAGATGCGAGTCGAGACCCCGCAACTTGTTCTCCTCCAGCCGCTGCGAGGCCAGTAGCAGATGCACGTGCAGCGAGCGACCTAGGCGGCCGATCATTACGAACAGTTCCGCGAAATCCGGCTTCTGCGAAAGCAACTCGGAGAACTCGTCGACGATGATGAACAGCGCTGGCAACGGATCCAGCGAAGCGCCGGCATGGCGAGCCCGCTCGTAGTCGTTCACATTAGCGAAGTTGCCGGCCGCGCGCAGCAGTTCCTGACGACGGTTCATCTCACCGGCCAGCGCATCCTTCATGCGGTCGACCAGCGAGAGTTCCTCCTCCAGGTTGGTGATGACCGCCGCAACATGCGGCAGCGGCTCGAGGCCCAGGAATGTGGCGCCGCCTTTGAAGTCCACCAGCACCAGGTTCAGTGCGTCCGGGGAATGCGTGGTAACCAGCGATAGCACCAGGGTGCGCAAAAATTCCGACTTGCCCGAACCCGTAGCACCGATGCACAGCCCGTGTGGACCCATACCGCTCTCGGCGGACTCCTTGATGTCGAGTTCGACCGGCGTGCCGTCGGGCGTGACGCCGATCGGTACCCGCAGGCGCTCGCGCGGAGTGCGTGGGCGCCACACTCTCGCCGGATCGATCTGAGCGGCATCCGAAATCTTCAATAGCGCCATCAAACCGGGGTCGGAGCCAGCGTCGTCACCGAGGTTGACGATCTGTGCCGCCGTCGCGATCCGGTAACGCGCGAGGTAGCGAGCGAACGATTCCGCCTCGGCGGTGCTGATGTCGTCCGCCGCGGCAAACTTCTCCACGCCGACGGCGCTGCGCGCGGACACCTCACCGCTCGCGGCGACCAGCTGCAGACCACGTCGGGCGGCCAGCCCCGCCTGCGGAGCGGTGAGGTCGAGGACGGTGACCGAGTCCAGGCCGGATTCACTGATCAGCCGCTCGGTTCCGCTGACATAGCCGTCGTCGATCACCACAATCAAGTGCATACGGCCCTGTGATGGCTGTGAGTTGCGCATGAACCGGCCGCGCTCGAGCAGTTCGGCCGATAACGCCGTCTCGAGCTCACCGAGCGATTGATAAATCATCCGAGCCGAGCCCATGCCGTCGCGACGCAGAGAATGCTGCAGGTGTGGCAGCCATTTCGCCCACGACCAGGCGTTCGCGTCCGGATCGGCGCACACGATAGCGACAGCGACGTGATCGGGACCGTGGAAAGCGGTGAGCTCCATCAGCATGGCACGGGCCAGCATGCGGGCGTCCTCGGGCGGGCCCTCGATGTCGATCGCGGGAAATGCGCGCAATGACACCGCGGTTGGCAGCTGATGAACAACCGAGTGCGTCCGCACGAAGCGCCGCAGCGCCACGGTCGACACCGGTTCCAGGTCCTCGAGCGGGCCGGTCTCCGGGCGGGCAAGTCTGGTGGCGAGTCGATGGCTGCCGACACCCACTCGCACATGCCCGAAGTCGGGGTCGGCGGGCCGACGTTCCCACATGCGCCGCGTGCCGATCAACGAATACAGGTTGGCGGGTTGCGGATGAATCCACAACAGCGCCTCTAGCTGTTTGGCCCCGGTGCGCCGCACATCGTCTCGGATCTGGTCCAGGTATCGCAGATAGTCCTTGCGCTCCTCATCGAGCTCGGCCGAGGACTTCGGCCCAGCGCCGCGCATGCCAAAGATCATGCCGACCATCGACATCAGCATCATCATCGGGAACATCAGCATGTACGGGTTGGCCAGGAGGTTGCGGCCCATCATCGCCATCATCGCCATGATGCCGACGACCGCAACAACCATCACCACGGGCATTATTTTCATCAGCAGTGGTCCGGGTAGCGGCCGCGGGACTTCTGGCAGGGCGCTGAGCGCCACTTCGCCACCGGGGGCACGAGGCGGGGCGATGCGGGGGCGGCGGACGAATCCTTCGATAGCCATAATCCCTCAGTCCAGCTTCTGATCGGGCTCGTCATGGGGCCGACGGCCGAACGGAACCGCAACGGCCAGACCGATTCCCAGAGCGGCCAGGCAGGTAATCGAGCCGATCACGGCGATCCGGCGCGGCCACGGGTCAGGTCCGGACGGCCACACGGGCGTGGCAATGGCGTGTGGTCGATCCAGCCCGGCATCAACGGGCTGATCGGGGAGCACCGCGGTGAGCGCCGCGACCGGATCGATGAGCCCGTACCCGATCAGGTCGTCGCGACCGGTGCCGGGTGCGTGGGCGGTGCGCTCGATGCGGTCGATCACCTGCGCGGCAGTCAGATTCGGAAACCGGGAGCGTACCAACGCCGCCAGCCCGGAGACATACGGAGCAGCAAAACTGGTGCCCTGGATATCGGTGTTCCCCTGCTGCGTTTGCACGCTGTTCACCAGGCCGGTTCTCCCGGGCTTACTGTCGAGCGAGACGATCTTGCGACCGATTGCCGCGACACCGACCCACGGTCCGTGCAGCGACAGATCAGACGGCTTACCGTCGGGATCCACCGAGGCCACCGAGAGCACATACGGCGTGAACCACGCCGGGGTGGCCACGGTTTGAACTGCGCCCCAGCCGGTTCCAGTGTTCTGATGCTGACACGCGCCGTCCTGTTGCAAATTTCCGGCGGCGGCGACGACCACCACATTGCGATCGTAAGCGTATTTCACCGCCGCTCCGAGCACTGCGTCGGCGGTGTCGGTTCCGGCTGCCGCGCAGGCGACTTCGGAGATGTTTATGACAGTGGCTCCCAGATAGACGGCGTGCACGACGGCGGCGGCGAGCGTAAATACGTTGCCGTATCCGCCGGCGGCGATGCTGCCGGGCGGCTGCGTGCCACCGCTGTTCTTCGCCTCGTACGCCAGGCTCAATTGCCGGATGGTGAGGATCCTCGCGTCCGGAGCCACTCCCGCGAAGCCGTCGTCGGGGCCCTGCCGGGCGGCGATGATGCCGGCGACCAGGGTGCCGTGACCGTCACAGTCGACGGTGCCGTCGGTTCCCGACACGTAGTCTCCGCCGGGCTGCAGATCGGGCAGTCGCGGATGTGGATTCACTCCCGTGTCGATGACCGCGACCTTCTGACCCGCGCCGCGGCTGACCTGCCATGCGTCGGGCAGATCGAGAACGCGCTGCGCGATCGGCGCCTCTCGCGGTGGGGCGCCGGAGAGCGTCGGCTCTGCACACACCGACCGCCGTTCGGTCGGATCCGGCGGTGCCGGATGCGCCGCCGACCCCAGCACCGGCCCAAGCGAGCGGGGATCGACGCCGGGCGGCGCAACCGCGCTCACACCGGTCGGTGCCGCGGACACCAGGATTGCGACAACCGCAACGCTGCAAGCCAACCGGCACAACCGCACACCGGATGCCATGGCGTTCACAGATTCCGGGCCGTCGTATACACGTCCATAACCCACAGCACGAGTGGGACGAGCGAGATGATCAGCAGATACTCGAATAGCTCCCCTGCTCGCCGGGTCACCGGCGTCACCTCCACGCGCGGACCGATCACGCCGAACCCGACCGCGGCCGTGGCGAACACCAGCAGCAGTCCAGCCGCCCAGACCGGCCCGTCCGGATCCACCGGTGCCACACCGACGGCCACTACGATCGCGACGACACAGCCACCCGCGATCAGCGTTGCGGCCTGGGTGAGATCAGCGAACGAACGACCACGCAGACACAGCACCAGCACCAGCACCAGCGCCAATGCCAAACCCGGCCAGTGCCAGTGGCCGTCGAGCGGTTCGGCGGCGCCGAGCGCCCCCGCGACGGCGACGATCGTACAGCCGGTCAGCATCCCGGACTGAAATCGATTCGCGGCCTTCACCCGCTGCCCGAGCCCCGCGGCCGACGGGAGCGCCGTCGCGCCGATGGCACCGATCCCTTCGATCGTCGGCCGGGGCTCGTGATCGGCCGGATCGATCGCGGCGCCCGCAGTTGGCACGGGCGGCACCGGCAATCGTGCCAGCACTGCCGCCAGCCGCGGCATCGCGGAGATCCCCGCGACGGCGACGACCAGCAACCCTGCGGCAATCTTCGGTGTCGCCGGATCCAAGACCAAGCGCGTCGCGGCGGCGGCCGCGCCGAACACGGCCACGGTGGCGGTGGTCGCGAACATTGTGGCACCCGTGCCGGTGAGCCGGTACCCGAGCACGGCAGCGGCGAGGGCCACCACGAAACCGAACAGCAGATGGGGACTGCCGATCGAGTTCGGCACGAACAGCGCGGCCCCGCCGAACAACAGCAGCACCCCGTCCAGCGCCAGCCAGGTTGCAGTCACCCCGTTGGCATACTTGCGAGCCGCGATGCCCGCCGCGACGAATGCCGCCAGGCCGAAGCCGGTGAGCAGGAACGGCGCTGCCAGCCCGTCTCCGTGCAATCGCGACCAGGCCAGCGCGCCCAGCACGGCAATCACCGCGAGCACGGAGGCGGCCAGACCGGTCCGCTGTGCCGCCAACGGTGACCAGCTACGGAATTCGACTGTGGTGAGCCGGGATACGGCATCAATGACATCGTCGAACAACGCTGGCAACTCCTTGGCGGACACCTCACGCAGCACCAGCAACTCACCGTCGTACACCTCGGCCTCGGTGAGAGTGCGACTGGGAGCGATGGGATCCTGTCCAATCCGAGCCAGCGTGTGATGCCGAGCCTGCAGGGGTACGATGCCGTCGTCGGACTCGGTCACAGTGGGATTGCGGGATTCGATCAGCGCCACCAGGTCGGCAATGAAGGCAGCGATCGGCACCGCTGTGGGCAGACCGACATCCACTTGGGTATTGCCGCCAATAACAGACACTCGACACGGTCCGGGTTTGACGGCACGTGAACCGCCGGGTGATGGCTCGATCAATTGCCGTATAACTCCAACTTCTCCAGGAACGACTGCGGTGCAGCTACCAGACCATCCAATCGCGTTGGCGGGGACAGTTCGATAGATTTGACTTCGTTGCATAAAGGTTGCAACGTCAGAGCCACCAACCGGTGGAAGACCTCCGAAGCTCGCGCGGACCGACCGCTGGGACCCGGCCTCAGCCCCATCGACGGAGTCGATCGAACAGGCTCAGAACCAGGACCGCGTCCAGCAAATCCTGAGCGCGGCACGCACCGAGCTGAACCAGCAGATCGGCTGGCAGCGGTGAAGACTCGGGTGGCCAAACTGCAGCCCGGTAAGACGACCATCGCCCGCGTGGTCGTCAAGATCTATTGCGGCATAGAACTATTGAAGACGGACAAGGTCGTCGAAGCCAAGCGGATGGACTTCGTCAGTCAAAACCTCGGTGGTACCGCGATCAAGACCGAACGCCACGGCGCTCAGCTGGGTTGCGGCAGTGTGTTGTAGCTGGCCAACGCGTCCTGCTTGGACAGCGTGGGCCCAGGCATCAAATGACCGATGATCGCCCAGGGTGCCAGGCGCGGGGTCTGCTCCAGTCCAAGCACCGTCGCGGTCGCCAGGTCCGGAACGCCGTAGCGAATTCCGCTATCTGCGACGTAGAACAGGCTCTCCCGTCGAGCGCTGTCCGGGCCCATGCCCGTCACCTGGACGAACTCGCCGGTCGACGGCGAAATATAGGCGGCATCAACGTGGTCGCTCGCGCCACCGCCGGGCATGGTCACCGGCTTGGCCGAATCCGGTAGCGGCAGTTTCTTGCCGGCCAGCAGGGTGACGATCGCGCGGTCGGACGGATTGTTCGATGCGGCCTGCGTGGTTCCGAGGGTCTTCGACCACGACAGGCAGACGATCGGGGCTTCCTCGGCAGAGAGGATTTTCGGGGTGTCGATCGGGAACTGGTCGATCGGCAGCGAGTGTAGCGTCGGCAAGTTGTCCAGCACGTCCGGCGGCACCGTCTTGATCTCACTCATCCCGTGCGAATCGGCAACGCGGATGACCTGGGCAGTGAATGCACTGACCGGCTGCACGCCGTTGCTGAGCACCACGTAGAGATTCGGCCGTTCCGAACGTGCCTCCCCGGCAACGGCGATGACGCCGCCGACCGGGACGTTCGACAGCCGGCCCGGACCCGGCTGTCCGGCATTGGGAATCTGCGGGGGCGTCAACGCGGGTGCCTCTGCAGCGGCATCAAGCAGCCCCGCGGTGGCTGGCCGGGGATGCTGCGCGGCCAGATCGAGCACCCGGGTCATCACTGTGTTGTGCGGGTCGACCTCTGCCCGCTTGCCGTCGTAGATCAGATAGGTGCGATCGCCCCGCTGAGCCAGTAAGGCCTCGGCGTGGGTCGTTGCGCGGATGTGCGCCTCCAGTGTGGGGCGTCCGGCGAGCACGGTCATGGTCGCACTGGTCGCCGCGGCGGCACTGCCGGTGGGCGACAGCGCCACCTCGTCGCACAATGTCCAATCCGAGCGCGCGCCCTGCGCGGATCCCGGCAGCGCGGCGGGTGCGCCGGGTATGCCCAGCAGTGGGCCGCGTGGCACGGAACCGAGTTTGGCGTCCTTGACCGAGGTCGGGGCCGCGTTGCTGCCGGTGATCAGTCGTGCCGAAGCGAGATTGAGCACCGGATGCAGCGTGCTGTTCCCTTGAGCGTCCGGGATCACGACATACAGTGCGCCAGTGTCCTTGCCCATCACGATACGCGCGTCGCCGATAGCGCCCTGCGGACGTAGGAAGGCCAGGATTGCACACCCCGCGACCCCCAGCAGTCCGAGTACGACACCGATGAGTAGCGACCGCAACTGCGACCGCATCGGATCGTGCAGCATCCGCACATCATGCCGCACCAGTGCGTGGTCGAGCCGACGAAGCAGAAAGCGATACCCGTTGACCTGAGCCCGGGTCGTCAGTTGTGACGGCACTGAATCTCCACAATCTCCAACTACGCCTTGATCTCTGGACACAGTATTGTAATTCACAGGCCGGAACCGTGGAGCCGGCCGTAGGCTCGACCGACCGGCAATGTTAGGACTGTTGCGAAGATTACACGCTGCCGCAGCCAATTCGGCATTACCTTGGCTTCGATCGATGTGATCCGCATCGGTGCCCGCACTGCCAGAACGGGTTTCGTGGCGCATTGTTCGACCGCATCATCGGACCGCTGCCGGCCATCGCGCACCGGACGATGTGGCCGGCCGACAGCTGGACCCGCTGGCCAATGCCCTGCCCGAGCTCGTCGGCGCCGATCAGCTAGCCGCAGCCCGCAGATTGACTGTCGTGAACATGTTGGGCGGCGCCGAAAGAATAGCGAATCCGACTGAATGGACAAGCTCGGCACCGATCTCGTAATTGGTCAGATGAAGTCCTTGATACCGCAGCGAATTCGGTGTCTCGGTCAGCTCGTCGAGCGGGATGCGATGCGTGACTTGTCGTACGGCAGCGTTTCTTTCGTTCTCGGTAGCACCGACACCGCAACGTCGGAACGCGGAGGGTCGGTCGTCCATCGGTCCCGGTGAAAAGCGAGCCCGTCACCGGGTCTCGATCTGCACCATACGATGGGCGGACCGGCCGTCCATATCGTGATGCCCGTACGAATGACGCAACCAGTTCCGTCCTACAGGCTAGCGGTCGGTACGCACGGCCGGTCGAATCAGCCGCCGAAGCCCTGACCGACCGCGTGGTCGGTGCTCAGGGCACGGTGCAGCGAGTTCTCCACTGCTCCCGCCATACGCTTCAGCGATGCCAGCGTGTCCTCGTAGCTGGTGTTCCACTGTGAATACACCACTTGGTAGTCCTGGTGGGCCTGGTTTCCCTGCCATGCGTGCCCGAGCGTGTTCCCGGCATCGTGCATATCGTTGCCGAACGTCTCGAGCTGGCCGTGGAAGCCATTGAGGTCGTTGAACAACCGCGTCATCGCAGCTGCCTGGTATTCCTGTGTTCCGGACATGAGAGATTCCTCCGAATCGATGCTTGGTAGAGGTCAGTACTGGCCGCTCACAGCTGGATGTGCTGGAACTCCGCGTGGTTGTCGGTTTCCATCTGTTCGAACTGCTTGGAGCCGTGGCCGACCTGCTCGGTGAGCCGGTCGAGGGACTGGTGCAGCTTCTGCGAGTTCTCCCCCCAGTTCGCCGCAGCGGCCCCGAACGCCTGCCGAGCATCGCCCTGCCAGCCCTGGGCGGCGTGAACTTCGTTATCGATCTTGCTGAGCGTGGACCGCATGTTGTCCACCGCAGCTGCCATGGCCTGCTGCGCCCTCTGCGCGACTGCGGGATCGACGTAAACCATGATTAACCTTTCGTTGAGAGATTTGAGGTGTCCGGAACCGATGCCAGACGGCATCTCCGGAAGGTTGCGAACCTACGGTGCGCAATGGGAACTAATGCGGCAACCACCTCCCCCCGGGCAGCGATTCGATCAGCGCCGCGATCGCCTGGGCGATCCGGTGATCGGTGCCCGGTGTCACGGTGGACCAGATCTGCTGGTCCGGCGCTGCGCCGGGGGCGGCGACGATCCGGCCATGACCGGTGTCGTAGATCACGACCGCTCCCGGAGGTCTGGTGGTGACGCCGTCGAGATGCGCGTAGACCACGATCTCGGCGTATGCACGGCAGGAGGCGAATGCCAGCCCGTACACGGTGGCGTCCCGTTCGGCAACGCCGAGCGCGTACACCGCGTCCGTGTAGTCCGTTGAGGTCTCGGCCCGGTCGAGCCGTTCGGCGAGATCGGCGGACACAACGCTGAACGCGGTGACCTCGGCAGGCGGGCAGGGGCCCAATGCGTCAAGCATCGGACGCAGCACTGCCGCACCCGAGTCGCCCGACCACACCGGCCGGATGTCGAAGGTGTCACCAGCGCGTACGGCCAGCGCATGCTGTTCTCCCCGGCGCGCCAGGCAGATCCGAGTCGAGCCCGGCTCACCGGTGAAGACACGAGCGACCA
Organism: Nocardia sp. GP40; assembly: GCF_050434125.1. NCBI lineage: Bacteria > Bacillati > Actinomycetota > Actinomycetes > Mycobacteriales > Nocardiaceae > Nocardia > Nocardia sp. GP40. Next base: position 25,995 of record NZ_JBNPVW010000025.1, read on the forward strand.
GTTCACGCTCCGGCTGTGCCAGGGTGTGCAGGGCCGCGGCCAACTCGGGGTCGACTTCACCGTCGGCATCGACGACACCCACACCGACCAGCGATAACATCGCCCGGCGCTGCGCGACGGCCCAATCATCGAACGAATCCTGTCGCGGCCCGACCGAAAGCACGAGCGGCAGGGTCTGCACCCCGAGCCGGTCGGCGAGCACGAGGAGGTCATCGGTGGTCAATGTCGTCACGCGGCACCCCCGGTCGCGGTCGCCTGCCCGGTCGACGGCGGCTCAGTGGCTCCCAAAACGGCAGGGGCGGCGACGATGCCGAGGTCAGCGCCGAGCGCCTCGGTGCCGGTGTAACCGGCGCGGGTTTCATATTCCTGCTCCTGAGCTCCACCCGCGACCGCTGACATCGGCCCCGCCGCCATAGGCAGCTGCGCGCCGGTCGATTGCGGAACGGCTTGCGGCACCACGGTTTCCACCGACTGGGTGGCGTCCGCCTCGACGAATACCGGTGCCTGATAGGCGGTTTGCACGCGCGGCGCCCCGACCAGACCTGGCATGGCCGGCAGCGCCATCACCGGCATCCGCGCGGACGCCGCCGCTGCCGCTTCAGTCTGTCCAGCGGCATCGGCCTGCTCGGCCTGCAGCGCGGCCGACGAGGTCAGTACCGGGGGCTGGTCCTGCTGCCAGGGCAGGGCGAGCGGTTCGGTGGCGCCCTCGTAGGTTCGCATCACCCGCGCGGCCGCCGCCATCGCCAGGTCTGCGTTTTCGTCGGTGCTGGCGGCGATCGACCGCAACGGCGCCCCGAGCGCGGCGCCCACTTGTTCGAGCGTCTGCTGCACCGCCTGTAGGGCGGCCAGGTCACCGGCATTCGGCATGACCAATCGCGCCACTTCGTAGGCGGCAGCCTGAGCCTCGGCGCGCGCTGCGTTCGCGGTCGCGGAATTGGTGGCATCGACGAGCCAGTCGCGCAACCGCGAGACGCTGTCCAGCACCGGGCCGCTCGTCTGCGATTGCCACGCGCGCCGCAGCGATTCGACGATCCACTCGTATTCGAGCACCGCCGCACCGAAACTCGTGGCCAGCCGGCCCCACGCGGCACCGGCTTCGGCCATCGGCACCGCGCCCGGGCCGGTGACGAGCTCACGCGCGAGCCGATCCGGCTCGCGCGCCTCCCAGACCACCCCGGTGAATCCGGGTTGCGGTTGTTCGATCATGGATTTACCGCCGCTCCGTTGATGTCGGCCACGCTCTCGGCTTCGCTGCGGCCAAACCGATCCGCCTGTGCCCGCAGCGTCGCGGCGAGCTTGTGCAGCTCGAGAACTCCCGCCGACGCACTATCGGAGTAGGACGCCGCGACGTCGTTCATCGTGCCCGCCGCCCGCGCCGACACCTCGTCGACGCCCGCGGGCGCAACCCGCAACGCGACGTCGTTCGTGCGCAGGTCGCCCTCCAGCCGATCGGCTAGACCGTCCAGGCGCACGGCGGCGTTGCGCGCCGCGACCGGATCGAATTGCACCCCGCCGAAATCCCCGCCAGCGCGGGTCATGGTTACCTCCTGCATCGAAGCGCGCTCATCAGGTCACAGAGTGAGTGCCTTGTCGGGCGGTGGTTCGGAAAGTTGTTCGGCCGCGCCGACCACCGGCAGCGTGACCCCCTGTAGGTTGCCTACAACCTCATCGCCGTGCTGTGCGGTGACCAGATTGCCCGGTATCCCGGTCCCGGCATCGCCGGCACCGCTGCGCACGCCCGCAGCAGCAGCGCCCGCACCTCCGGCCGGCACCATACCCGGGCTCGCGGCCCCCGCCGTTCCACCCGGCACCACGCTCGCGGATTCCGCTGCTGCCGCAGCACTTCCGGTACTCGTTCCAGCGTCGAAACCGAATGCTGCTGTCGTTGTTCCGGCGAACGGGCTCAGCGGTGCGGCTACCGGTGCCATGCCAGGGACGCCGACGCTCATGGCACCATCGCCGGCACCGCCGACGATCCCGTCACCGGCCGGGTAGTCACCGTCAGCATGGGCCGCCCGGGCAATGTCATCGGCCGACTTCGGCGCTGACAGTGCGGTGTTCGCCGCAGCCAGCTGGATGGCGGCCTGAGTGCCGGTCTGCACCATCGTCATCAGTGGTTGCGCCAATTGCAACAACTGCTGCACATCCTGTGCCGAGCTGACGCCGGTCGGCGCATTGGTGATCGCCACCTTCTGGCCGGCCTGGGTCATGCTCGCCGAGTGCCCGACCATCTCCAGCTTGGTCTTGGCCACCTGGGCCAATGCCTCGGTCATACTTTCCATCGTCGCCGCAACCAGGAATGCCTGACCACCGGGGGTGCCCAGCAGCGGCGCGCCGACCGTCATGGTGGTGAGGTACTTGGCGATGATCGCACTCATCCTCGCCGCTCCCAGCGCGGCCGAGGTCGCCGCGTTGCCGAGTATCAGCTTCTGCTGGGTGCTCTGGGCGGTGAGTGCGGCGCCATTCGAAGCTGCCTGACCGGCCTTCGTCGCCGCAGACTGCGCGCCCATTCCCTGCCACAGCGTCATCGCCAATTGCAGTGCCGTACTACCCAGCGACATCCCGGTCTGCAGCGCGGTGCTGACCTGGGTCAGCACCTGAGTTGGATCGGGTCCGGGTCCGGCGCCGATTCGGCCATGTCCGAAACCACTTGCCAAGTCGGTCAACGGCTTCGCCAGCGCATGCAGATCCAATACCGGCATGGGCGGCAGATCCGGCAGCGGTGGCAGCTGCATGTGCGACAGGTCCGGCAACTGCGGCAAACCCATGTCCCGCAGCACCTCTCCCATCGGCCGGTCGACCATGGGAGCGAATGCACTACCCCGCACCAGATCCAGGATCGTGGGGTCCAGTGAAGCGTTCATCACACGTTGTTCACTGCGCCGAGTTCGCCGACCGATGCTGCCTCGGTCGAGTCGTAGGCGGCGGCACCTTGGTGCGCGGTGACGGCGGTGGCCGCATGAACGCCGGCCAGCTCGAGAGTCGAGGAGGCCAAGTTGCCATGCGCATACGCACTGGACAGCAGGACTTCCTGCCCGATCAGGCCGAGTACCGGCACCATCGCGGCGATCATCGCGGCCTGATCGAATGCGCCCGCCGTCGCGACGCCGGTTGCCATGGCCGCCGAAGCGTCTCCGTACGTCCGGATCGCATCCGGTGTTGCTATCAGTTCGCTCATCGTAAACCCCGTTCTACTCAAGTGCCGTCTACCCGGCGACTTCCTCGTTGAATGCGGTGATCAGCTCGGCACGCTGCGCGTGCGCTAGACGGGCCGCGGTGGCTACGGTGTCCACCAGCCGCTGCTCGAATTCGGCCGGCGAGAGCCGTGAAATCGACTGCGTGAATAGGAGATTCAACAGCGCACCGTTTCCATCGACCTCGACCGTGACCGAACCGTCGTCCACCGTCTCGGTGATCCGGACCGACGTCATGCCATCGGCGAGATCCCGCAGCCGGTACAGCCGCTGTCGCACGCTGGCTTCCAGCTCGTCTATGGACTCGTACATGGTGTGCTCGCCACCCTCTCCCGGCTATACCGGCCGGAGCCAGCTGTCAGGCTCCATGTCGTAGTCGTCTTCATCGGAGATCTCCTGACGCGCTGCGTCTTCCGGCGTCGGCAAGCCCAGCAGCGCAATCATCTCGGGCGCCATCCCGGCCTGCTCCAGCTGCGCTCGCCGGACCAGGCCCGCGCGATTCGCCGCTTGCCTGCACAAGCGCAGTATCTCTCCGGCTAAACCCTGTGGATCGCGCCGCAATTCGGCGGCATCGATGGTCACGCCCAGCGGCAGGCCCTGCTCGGTGGTGCACACCGAGATCGTGCCCGTGCGGGATGTTGCGGTCCACTCGGGAAGTGGTGGCGGCGTCGCATTCATCGAAAACCTCTGTCAGTCAGGAGACTCATGGTCACGGGCTCACCCAGCGTTCGTCCTTGATCACGGCCACGATCGTCGCGATCTCGGCGTTGATCATCGCGATCAGGCCGCGCGAGTCGACCGGGTGCGCGATCGGCGGAACGCCGGAGGTGATGGCGTAGCGGCCGTCATCGACCAGATCCCGCAATGCCAGCCACCCTTCGCCGATTCCTCGGGGGCCGAATCGGGATCGGCCCTGTACGACCCGGATCATCCCGATCAACGAGGCCGGCTCGGCGAGAAAATGCTGAGATCGCGACGCCACCGAATCATGGAACGAATCGAAGATTGTCGACTTCCCGTAGGAGTAGTCCATGGGCTCCGCCTCGGCATCGCCGACCAGCATCACCTGGGTGCGCCGTCCCGCTTCGACCTCCGGCAGTTCACCGACCACGGTGTCGGCGAGCGACAACACCTCGAATTCGCTGAATGTAAAGCCGCCACTATGCAAGACGGTCTCGCCCGGCAATTGTTTGACCAGCACGCCGTGGTCGCATCGCCGCACGGCCAGCACCCGGACGCACGCCTTAGGATCCTCGGAATCGCGGCCGTCCCAGGCCAACACCTCCACCCGGATATCCGGCTGCGCCAAGGTTTCCAGCACTGCGCCGAACGAACCATCGATGATCGGCTGAACGCGATCGAGTGCTGCGCGCCGTTCCCGGAGATAGTCGTTCCACATCGGTGTCCGGCTGGTAAACACGAACGGTCGAGGAAGAAATCCCTCCCGTTTCGTGTCTTCCCAGGCGACAACGAATTCCAGGTCGGTGAATGTCCAGGTGCGATTCATTGCTCGATGACCTGCCTGGCCACCCGCGGCGCTTCGCCGATTCCCTCATCCAAATGTTTGGTGGAATCCAAGTTCGCGGGGCGCTTGTACTCCTTGCTCTGTTGGCCCCCCGCGCCGTGCGGGGCACCGGCCGGCGAACCGGGAGTTCCCGGCGCACCCATCGTCGATGCCAGGCCGGCACGACCGACTGCGGTCCCCATGGTTTCGGCGCTGACAGCGGTGCCGAGAGGCACCCGCGGGAACAGCTTCGAGGTAGCCTGCGAAGTATCACGACTCAACTCCGAACCGAGTGCCCCACCGATGCCACTGCCGCCGGCGCCGGGCGCTTTGGCGAGGTTTGCCGGGTTCGGAAGATCCAATCCCGGAAGTCCCGGAATCGGATTCGCGACCGAGTCCCGCGCAGCGGCCTGCTGCAGACCACCTGCCGTCTGGGCGAGTTGCTGCAGACCGGTCAGTGCCTGGTCGACACCCTGTCCGGCACCCGACATCGCCTGCTGCGCTGGAGACGAATCTTGCGCCTGCCCGACGGCCGCATCATTCGCCTGAGCGTTCTGCTGGTTCAACTGCTGTTGTTTCTGGTTGGCGGCGGCTTCCCGCTGATACGCCGCCGTCAGCTGGGCTTTCTGCTGCCGAGCTGCATCGGTGGCAGCCGAGTCCGATGCCGAGGAGTAGTTCGGCAGGCCGGCAGCGGTGAGTGCTGGCGTGCGCAAGGGCGATACGCCACCGCCGCCCATATACGGCGTGGTGGCAGCGGTCGTCGGCTGCCCGCCGCCACTTGTCGGCTGCCCGCCGCCACTTGTCGGGTGCCCGCCGCCGGTCGGGATGGGGTTGATCGGCGAGACCGGCACCGGCAGCCCGGGAATCGCGTTGTCGGAGACGGGCAGACCAACGAGGTAGGTGTTCTTGAAATTCTCGCGGTAGATCGGAGTCTGATCGGGATACACCGACTTGGCTGGCAGACCCCCGCCACCAGGTGCCGACATCACGGGGCCGGACGGTACGGACGGATCCCGTCCGGACAGGTCGGGTCCGATGGGCATACTAGCCTTGGTCAGTTGCAACCAGCCCGCCGTGTACTTCAAACTCTCGGTGAACAACCCAATGTTGGTTCTCAAGCTATCGGCGGCATCAACGTATTGTGTAGTTGCCTTGAGCGCATTCGACGCCCCATTGCCCTGCCATCTGCTGTTCACGACGGCGCCGATCGCATTATTGAAATTGGTGAACAGGTCGTTCAACTCGCCGTGCACCCAGTCCCACTGACCGGCCCTGGTCGCGGCGGTCTGGTAGTCGATCTCGTCGCCCAATTGGCGGAAGAAGTCGTACTGCCAGTGGTCCGGGTTCTCACCCTCTACCGGCAGGCCGGGGAGCTTGTCACCGGAATACCCTTTCAGATCCGCCGGCAGGTCGGAGACATAAACGCCATTCGGATTACCGTTCGAGTTCTTGATCTTTCCTTTGTTCAGATTACCGAGGCCGTAGGAGCTGGCTAGCTGGAGGTCCGGCTGAATGGTGCTGGGATCGGTGACGAAGGGGGCAGCCGACGTGGTCATCGGGGGGAGCTTGTCCAGAGCCTGCAACCGCTTGAACTGATCAGAGCTTTCGACCTCGGCGTTGATGTACGCTTTACCGGCCGCCCGGAACGCATCGGCCATCTGATTCTGAATGTCTATGTGGTTCTTCACGATATCGTGCAGGTCTCCCGCGCCCACGGAGTACTTCCCCGCCAAGTTGGCCGCAGAACCGAGCAACTTGGTGAATGGCGGCATGGTCAGCATGTTGGAGTTGACGTAGTCTCGCACTCCGATCAACCGGCCGATCGCCTCACTGCACGCCGCACGACAGGCCTCGATCGCGCCGTCCTCCAGCTCCACCGACCCGGCGCCCGCGTCGTTTTCGAAGACGCTTCCCGACCCGTTGATCTTCGATGTCATCAGCGCCTCCCTGCTCTATAGCTATGTGTACCCGGATGACCGGCCCGGTCATGATCGTCTCCCACTACGTGCTCGGCGGCTGGTGTGCGGATCTGACATGCCAGGCACGCTGTCTGAGCGTCGGCCGACCTCACCCGCGTGTCTACCGGAAGCGGGATTTTCTGCCTCGCAATGAAACTTCTGCGCTGTTGGGCGAAAATCGGGGCATCACGCCCTCCGCCGCGGCCCGCGGATCCGATTCGTTCCGCGCGCGCAAGCACGCCACCTTTCGGAGGTACGGGGAAGCAGCGCAGTGGCTTTGGCTGCGGATGCACCGAAACCACTGTCCGCCATACGATCTGCGCGCGCTGTCGCCAGGGCTGCGACACGGGACCGCGCCGGTGAGCATGAGCCCGATCGCGGCATCGATGCCGAGCGTCCGCTGATCATCGATCTGGACGCGACGGCAACCATCGCGCACTCGGAGAAAGAATGTGCGACACCGACATTCAAGATGACCTTCGGTCATCACCCGCTCGGTTCGTGGGTCGACCACGCCGCCGCCGGCACCGGCGAACCTCTCGTGATGGACTTGCGGCCGGGCAACGCCGGCAGTGTGCGACACGAAGTCGCACATGTTCAGTGGACACACCGTAAGGAGGTGGAACCGTTGAGGTTCTAGGTGTTGTCCCAGGTCAGTGCCTATCGACCTGTCCCCGCCCCGACATGCGCCGCTGGTAACGGTGGGGTGCGAAGCTCGGGGGAAACGCTCAAGGATCCCTGTCTGCCAAGGGATTACAGGCTAGGGGAAGGCTGGACGGGTGAACGCGAGTGAACCCCTGATGAGGCCTCGTCACGTTTGAGCCCCGCATGGCAGGACGAACAGCGGGGTGCAGGGACTGTGCCGGTGGGAATCCGGCAGGTGGCAGCCGATCCGCGAGCCGTCGGTTGTGCGGGCACCACCGTCCCCGGGGCATAGGGGGCACCCACCCCAGCCGGATCTGACGTGTGTGGAACGTGGAAACCCCGTCGGGGTCCGGCCCCGCTCTGCGGGGCCGGGAGACCGACCGTGAGGAAGGTTCGATTCCCCGGCGGGAACAGGATGACCCGAGAAGCGAATGCCGGTGCGCCGAAAGGCGACAGGAAACGTCCGGCGCTCTCACCGCTGCTTCCGGCGGTGGCCGTGGCGATAACTGGCCGGATACGAGCAATGTGCTCGAACCCGAAAGGGTGCCCACGCGGGTCGGGTGAGCTATGGAGACCCGATGACGACAACGACGCCGAGCTACGAGGACAAGTTGGACACCACGGTGAACGGACCTCGAGACGATGTCATCGACTGGGCGGCAGTGGATTGGCCGCAAATCGAAGACGACGTACGCCGACTACGTCAGCGCATCTTCATGGCATCGCGGGATGGGGACCTGTCCAGGGTCCGCAACTTGCAGAAGTTGATGCTGCGCTCTCGCGCGAACGCTCTGCTGAGCGTCCGCCGCGTCACACAGGTCAACGCGGGCCGCCGGACTCCCGGGATCGACGGCAAGGTGGTACTCGAAGACGAAGGGCGGGCCGGGCTGGCTGCCCGGATTCAACACCACCCCAATGCCGTTGCACCCCAGCCAGTCCGGCGGGTGTATATCCCGAAATCGAACGGGAAGCAACGGCCACTCGGAATTCCGGTCATCGCCGACCGCGCCTTGCAAGCACGGGCGGTGGCGGCGCTGGAACCGGAGTGGGAAGCACGATTCGAACCGAAGTCCTACGGATTCCGGACCGGCCGCGGCTGTCACGACGCAATCGAGGCGATCTTCACCACCGTCGGCGGGGCCAACCCGCACCGGCGATGGACCCTTGATGCCGACTTGACGGCAGCATTCGACCGAATCGACCACCAGCATCTCATGACAATGCTCGGCACATTCCCGGCGAGGAAGCACATCGAGCAATGGCTGAAAGCTGGTGTCGTGGAACGGTCGATGTTCACCGCCACCATCGAGGAGGTTCCCCAGGGTGGGGTGATCAGTCCGTTGTTACTGAACATCGCCTTGCACGGAATCGAAACCGCCGCCGGTGCAGCATATTTCCCGGCAGGCATGGCGCACGCGGGAGGAGCGGTGCCGGGAACCCCGGTGGTTGTCCGATACGCCGACGATCTTGTCGCAATGTGTGTCAGCCGGGAACAGGCCGACGCGGTCCAACAGCGACTCGCCGAGTGGCTGGCGCCGAGGGGTCTGGCCTTCAACGCCGACAAGACATCCATCGTCGGTATCGGGACCGGTCATGATTTCCTCGGGTTCAACATCCGCCGCTATCGCAACGGCAAACTGCTGATCAAACCGAGCAAGGCAGCCGTGAAACGCATTCGCGGCAGGCTCGCCGCCGAGGTGAAGGCCCTGCACGGGGCCAACGCCGAAGCGGTGATCAACCGCCTCAACCCGATCATCAGGGGCTGGGCGGCCTACTACCGCACTGCGGTGTCCAAGGAAATCTTCAACGCCTTGGACCACTACGTGTGGCGGCTCACCTACCGGTGGGCGCAGCGCGCACACCCGAACAAGTCGAAGCGATGGGTCATGAACCGCTACTTCGGCTCGTTCCACCCGGCCAGGCGGGACCGCTGGGTATTCGGCGACCACGACACCGGCCGATACCTGGTGAAATTCTCCTGGACCCCGATCGTCCGCCACACCATGGTCAAAGGCACGGCGTCTCCGGACAACCCAGCCTTGGCCGGCTACTGGCGGGCGCGTCGCCGACGCGGCAAACCACCGGTCGGCCCGCTCATCGGCCGGCTATTGGTGCGACAGCACTGGCGATGCCCCGGCTGCGGTGATCTGCTGCTCCATGCCGACGAGCCACCCCAGAGCCCCGAGCAATGGGAACAGTGGCACAAGGCGATCCGAGCAGCGCTGCACCGCAAGGCTATCGGTATCGACGCCGCCGAAAGCGACAACGAGGCACGGCAACTCGTGCACTCCCACTGCCTACGGGTGCGCCCGTAATCAGCAGTGAGACCCGCCTCTGCAACAACCCGCATGCCCTCGGGCTTGCTTGAGCCGAGATGCCCGGAAAGCGGGCACGTCCGGTTCTGAGGGGAGGACGGCGCGGCAACGCGCCGTCCTTACCCGACAACACCGCCGCAGACCACAAACAAGTACTCAACCGGGCTCTGCGGCAACTGCCGTGACAACCCGGCTACCGAGTCGGCCGCAAAGTGTTGGTGCGCACCGACTCCGGTGGCGGCACCCACGAATTCACCCAGTACTGCCACAACCGGCACCTGCAGTACTCCGTGGGCTCCGGACTGAACCAGATAACCTCCGCCGCAGTCGATCTCATCCCGTCTGATGCGTGGACCCAAGCCTACGACGCCGACGGCAAAGTCCGCGACGGCGCACAGGTGGCCGAGCTGACCGGGCTGATCGACCCGACCGGGTGGCCGCCGGGCATGCGAGTCATTGCCCGCAAAGAACGCCCGCACCCCGGTGCGCAGCTGCGGTTCACCGACCGCGACGGCCTACGACTGACCGCGTCCGCCACCAACACCCGCACCGGGCAACTGCCCGACCTCGAGCTACCCCACCGCCGCCGCGCCCGTTGCGAAGACCGCATCAGATGCGCGAAAGACACCGGCTAGACAAGCATCATTATCGCAGGCCGGAGCGCCTTTCTTCATCTCCGGCACGCCATATCAGCAATTACCATGAATGGCGGAGGTTAGGACGCAACGGGGCGTCTGTCGACAACTGAGGTGATCTCACTGACTTTCATGCGAGGCGGCCGTGCTCGAATTGGGTGAGGACGAGTGCGGCTTTGACGATGCTGCCGATTTTGGTTGGGCTGCAGGTGAAATGCCGCAGGGCGCGCCAGCGGCCGACCAGCACGGCGAAGCCGCGTTCGCCGAGGCAGCGCAGCCCGCGCAGCAGGGCGTTGTAGGTGCGGTTGTCGGCGTCGAGGGTGCAGCCGTCGGCGGGTTGCTTGATCGGTGTGTGTACGCCGATGTCGGCGCCTTCGTAGCCGCTGTCGGCCAGTGTCGGCAGATCCAGCTGGGAGGCAGCCCAATACAAGGCCGCCAGCACATGTTTGCGGGCGGCGACCAGGTCGTGTACCGAGCCGGGTTCGACGTCGCCGACCCACAGCGGTAATCCCGTTGGTGTCGAAAGAGATTGGACGTTGCCGCCGTGCGTGTGGGCTTTCCCGGAGTACCAGAGGTCGATCTGCTTCCCGCGTACGCTGGTGGTCTTCTCGTTGCTGCGGTCGGCGTCGAAGACCTTCCCGTCGAGGATCACGTAGGCCAAGCCCTCGTCTTTGGCGCGGGCCAGGGCATCGTGCAGGTCTGGAGCCTGTCGAGCGAGCACGGTGACGCCTTCGTTGTGGTAGCGGTAGGCGGTGGCGCGGCTGATGCCGAATCCCGCGCCCAGCACGGCCAGATCTTCCTGCTCGCGGAACCACACCAGCACGAACAACGCCTGCTTCCAGCAGGTCAGCGCCCGGCTGCCGCGGCGGGTGCCCCGCTCGCGACGTTCGGCGGCCAGCAGCCGCGACACGTACCCGACCAGTTCCCCGGGAACGTCGAGCATGGCAGGATAGGCGATCACGTGGAGTCCTTCTGGTGGAGCCGGTCTTGTGGTGAGAACCCATCTACCGGGGACTCCACGTCCAACACCAGCATCCCAATCGTCGTGTCGCCCAATAACTTCCATTGCGGCCCGCGAAAACTGTTGCCTACCTTGCTGAGATCACCTCACTGCAGTAGGCTGCGGTGATCCTGTAGACGAAGCTCCGGCGCAGCACGGGTGTGGATCGTGATCTTCTACTCCAGAAGAATCATGCCGCAGCGCCAGCGGTCACCCCGACTTATGCACGGATGCCGAATAGTGATGTGAAGTGAGTAATGTATGTGACCGATCGCTCGATAACCGTAATTGGAGAACAACATCATGAATCTTAGGCGGACAGCCGCAGGAATTTTGGCGGCCATCGGCGTGTCGGCGACGCTGTGTGTTGCTACGCCGGCACAGGCTACGACTGGCTACGACCGGTGCGCGCAAGGTTATTTCTGTGTTTTTACGGATCTCAACGGCGGTGGAAAAATAGTGTCGTTCCAGAACGGTTCGGCGGACCTGCGTCTCCAGGGAGTCGATGGGCAGATCCGCTCGTCGTGGGACCGCACAACTGGCACAGGTGAGTATTGGACCGGGTATACCGACTACAACTATGGCGGCGAACGCGGTGGTCTCGGTCTCGAGAGCCCGGAAGGCGGTCCGTGGAATCTGCCTTCCGATTGGACTCGAAAAATTCACTCATTGCGGCCGGCCCCAGGTGTCCGCAGGTAGGGCAATCAACAAGGCTGGAAGAGCTTTGCAGGTCTTCCGCATATCGTTGGTGACCGCTACCTTCAGGCTAGGGAGCCGAATCGATCGCGCATTTCCCGGTACATGCGATGCGGATCCGCCGCGAACTCGGCGGCGTACAGTCGAACTCGCGACTCATCGGTATCGATCGGCGAACTGTGAACGGCCCAGGCGATTCGGCTGGCGGCGGGTGAGGGCGAATTCAACAGGTAACTCCGGACGGTCGGCTCGTACCTCCATAGCGTTGCTTGTTTGTTCTGCACTCGTCTGCCCAACTTGGGTTCCCTGCCCGTCAAGGAAATTACGGGCTCGATTCCGAAAGTTGCCGGGTCACTCTGAGGTTGGCCAGCGATGCGCTGCGCACCGACGTCGTACTGCACCCGGAGATGCGCTGAGCGAGCAGAGTTTCAGGGCAACCGCCAGATCGCGCTATGCGCAATCGATCCCGGGTGCGCACAGGTACAACGCGCAATGGTGAGATTGAATGGTGTCGGATTTTGGTGGGATAGGGACCGAGGCGTCGACCCGGTGGGGGCGTCACGCCGAGTTCCGGACCGGTGTCGGAACTGCGGAGCTTCCAGGTGGGCAGTCTGTCTGGGTGATCGCAGGCTACGACGACGTGTCCGCGCTGCTGGCCGATTCCCGCCTGAGCGTGGACAAGCGACGCAGCAGTGGTGGTTACAGCAGCTTCCCGCTGCCGTCGGCACTGGACCGTAATCTGCTCAACCTCGAGGGCGACGAACACGGTCGGCTGCGGCGCCTGGCCGCTCCCGCGTTCTCGGCACGGACAGTGCTGTGGCGGACTGGCACAACCAGCGCGGGCCGATGGTCGAGCGCGCCAATCCGCTGCCATTCTCGATCCGCCGATTCGCCGTGACCGAAATCGAGATCGGCGACCGCATAATTCCGGCAGGCGACACGGTCGTGCTGTCGATCTTCGGCGCGGATTCCGATCCCGCGCGGTCCCCGGCCGAGCCTGATGTTCGGCCGGGGACCGCACTAGTGTCTCGGTGCCCAAATCACCAGCGCCGTCCTCGACACGGTGGTGACCGGCTTGTTCGCCGCCTACCCCACGCCCGGCTCGCGGGATTGACAAGTCAGGATCGGATACCGAGCTGCACTATCGCGACAGTTGGTGCTCACATGGACTGGTCACCCTGCCAGGTTGTCCTTGCCCAGGATCAGTCATCGTGACTGCGGAGCCGCCGCGCCACCCATAGCCAGCCACGACGTCGGACGACTATCCCGAAGCGGTCGGCGTAACCTGCCACCGCTGTGGCCGTGAATCAAGCCGACGAGCTGTCGTCGGGGCGAGTCGGTTCCGATTCTTTGGAGGTTGTCGCCGGATCGTTTTCGCTCTCGGGGCCTGCGTCATTCGGCACAGCGGTGGCCGCTTGGTCGATGGCTGATCGTCTCGGCCAGAATTCGGCGACCCCGCCGATGATTGGCGCGAGAAGCGGGAAACGCGCGGACAGATCATCTCGAAGATTCGACTGCAACAGCGACATTTCACTGCGGAAATTTTTGATGATGTAAGGGTCGACGAACTCGTTCAAATAGAAATTGTAGAGCGTTGGTGATGCGGTCCTCACGAAAAGCTCGAGAAATCCGGCACGGGCTTGCAGATAGGGAATTGTACCGGGTGTCAGATCCCTTAAAGGAGGGAAACCCAATGCCCATAAGGCTTTCGGGTATCGGTCGTAAGACTGGCGCCAGCGGACCCCGGCATCTGGCTCGAGTATCGACTCCGTCCGGTTGACATCACGGTCGAGGATTACTCGTGTGCCGAGGAATGATAGGTAGCCGAACGCGATTGCCGGTATCTGGAGTATTTCATCGCCGGATGTCGTGCGCAGCACCTTCTGGGTCGAGCTGCTGTGATCTGCGATATCGCGGGTGCTTGACTGTTCGGGATGCCCTTCCGTGAGTGTCCGGAGTTTCCGGGTTTCGAGCATCTCATCGGCCGACAGCCTCCGAAGCTGTGTGAAAATCAACGGTCCTGGGGTTGCACCGGGAAGCCGCAGTAACTGCTCGGCTTTCAGCAAGAATGCGGCGCCTGCGCCCAGCGTCAGATAGGCAGGGGTGTGCCTAATTACTCGCTTCAGGTCCAAGATGTCGAGGGGCGTGAGCTTGATTTCGCGCAGGTCTTTGAATCGTCTGTCGTGCAGTGCTTCGAACAACTCTCGTCGCCGGATGGTGAGGAAATCGGCCCCGTAGATCTCGCCCGGCGCCGGATCCGGCCATCGGGCGATAATGTCCGCGAATGGCGGATTGCCACGAGGATCACGGATGGCTATCAGCTTTGCCTTGATGTCATTGATTTCTGCGCGATCTTCGGGGGTAAACATGTCCCCTTATTCGCGTAGCTTCCTATCGGTGTTGCTGTTAACGGAATTGGTTTCGTTTACAGTATCGTGCCGTCCGGGTCGCTTGAGGGCCCAACCAGCGAAATTCTCCCAAGGTCCGTAACCGTCGAGGGTCCAGTGGTCGGAAGGCCGCAGCCGACGTCCTATCCCGGCAGGTGGCAGTCCGAGCGCTACGCGGGGATCGCTGGGCGAATAGAAGGACAAGTCCGGGCCAGGCGATGATGACGGCGTCGTCATATGCATGGCCGAGCCGGCTGCAGGAGGCGGGGGTACCTCGGGCGAAGTTGTGGTCGTTGGGATCGTCGGTGGGGCCAGGCGTGCGGCGATGGAGTTCGAATCGATTTGGTTGGCCGGCCACGGTGGCCGTGGATCGCTCGGTACCCATAGCGTTGTTTTCGGCCGGTTGTCCAGGGTAACCACCGCGTCCAGCTTCCACTCCTCATCGGGAGTCCAGTCGCGGATGTGGGGGACGCGGATAGGCACGCCGTGCGCGCAGGGTGCCAATCGTGGTGGCGCGGTGGATGCGGACGTGTACACGGTGTATTTGTTGTGGTCCTCGTCACCGAATTTTTCGGCTCGATCGTTGTATTCGAACCCGAGCGGATCGTGGGCGCGTTTCGGCACAGGTTTGGTGGCAAATCTTTCTAGATCTGGCAAGGCTTTCGGAGTGATCTCGACGATAACTTCCGGCACAATTGGCCGATAGGTGACGTACATGCGTTGCGCAGTTGACTTTCGCCATCTCGCGTCCTCCTTGAACATCAGGATGTACCCGCGATTCTCCGGCGAGGCCAGAATTTTGTGAGTTCCGGCCGGAAGGGCGTAAAAAACGAGGATCTCGGACCTATCGGGGGAACGATGTGCGCATGAGCTGCATTCGATCCCGGGCCGGCCTTCACATAGTGCGAAGAAGATCGCACGATCGGCACGTGTGGTTGCCCACGCCACCGCCTGCGGCTTCGTGTCCATCCATGTGGCACCGGGCCTGCGGGGGTGTTGCGGCACCAAGAGCGGGAAGGGGCGATAGGTTGCGTGGGCGACGTAACCGTGGGCGAGGTAGTCCTCCACCACGCCGCGATTGCCATCCCCACGAGACCCTGCCCGTATGATTTGCGGAAGAGGTTGAGGCCGGTGGTGTGATGGCACGATATTGCGCCGGAACTCGCTGATCTGCTCCCGGGGGTTGAGTAGCCGAAGGGAATCGGTTGCGGATAGCACGTGCGGGGACGGTGTGCTTGCATTGTCATGACGCGGGGTATTTTCGCGAGGGTCCGCAAACCGGGCGGCGTCGGAATTCTCACGCACCTCGGTCCGGTGGGGCACGGATGTCGTCACCTTCAATAGATACTTTTGTCGGACTTGGTGCAGATATGGTTCGATGACCGCGTCGAGCATATACTCGTCGACGGTTCGGCATCCGGCCTGTTGGTAGAGCAGAGTGCACCGGTATCGGGTCAGCAGGTCCTCGCGAGACAGTGGGGTGAGTGATAGGCAGCCGGGAAATTTCAGGATCTCCGGCACCTCGTTTTCGGCCATCGCGACCCAGGAAATGAACTCCGCAGGGCTGAGCACCGATCGCATGTGGTCGCGAAGTAGCGAGGCGTTCGATGTATCCGGCGCCTCGCCGGCCAGAAACGTCAGGACCGGCGCAAGCTCATCGAGAAGTCGACGCTCGTACGGCGCGGGATTCGCCCTGATCTGTTCTCTGAGATCGCGGGCGCGGCGTGCGATGCGATCCAGGCCGGAGTTGTCCGGCTCGGCAACAGTGGTGTCTTGCAGCACACTGGACCGGCGCTCACGCCATGTCCATTCTCGCCGCCTGTTGATCCACTCCGGGCCGCATAGTTCACCCCGTGCTGGCTTCGGCAGGAGATTGACGTCGCCGAACTCGGGATGACAACGCAGCAGTGCCATCACACCGGCAGGATCGGGCAGCGCAACGGGCAGATCTTCGCGAGCCGCTCGGCGAGGTTGCGTATCGGGTGGGTTCAGGGAATCTGCGGGCCTGGTCGGTTCACCAGCGTGGTGGGCGTCGGCGTCGAGGGACCCGGACGTCCGCTCATGGCTTGATACAGCGGTGTCCGCGTCAAGTGCCCGTCGCGCGGCCGCAACTTCCCCGAGCGCCAACCGTGGGCGATCAGTGTCGATGGAGGCGAGCAGATCTGCGGCTTCGCCGGTGTCAGAGGGGTCGTTCTCGTTTGCCGGTTCGTGACCATCGGGTATGCGGAATTCGGCCCATACTGTTTTGCCGACCGGGTGGACGTCGACACCCGTGGCGGTGGCGGCGGCTTCGATCAATCTGACGCCGAAGCTGTGGGTTCCACCCGTCAGCGCACCCGCCGCCCAGGCGGCGTCTTCGTCCTCGGATACATCGCGTTCGGCCTCGGCCAGGGTGGCACCGAAGTCGTGCCGTTCGGGCAGCCCCGGGGCGGCGTCGTCGACCTCCACACGCACGACGTTGCCGAGTATCCGAACCCGCAGTGTGCCACCGCCTTTGCGGTCCGCGCGGCTGTGACGTTCGACATTCTGCAGGTATTCTGAGACGGCGAGCTCGACATCGTCCCGGAGTTCGGCCGGTATCCCGGCGGCAACCAGAGCGTCATCGACCGTGTGCCGGGCCGACTGGAGGTTCGGCCCGATCTGACCCGGTGCAAAGGTCTGCTCGACGACCACGCCGTCCTGCGACCGGTTCCCCGATCCGAAGTCCTCGAATATCTTGAACGACACCGTCATTCCGCCATCCCGCGGCAGGCGGTATCCCCAGGGCCATTCGAGGTCGTCGAGCAGGCCGATAGCCGGCCAGCCCGCTCGATCGGACGTGCCGCGTACCGGTACCTGCCGGTCATCGGACCGTACCTCGATCGATACCGAGCGGTGCCCGGGTTCTCCGTGTACTTCGGCCGACACCGTGCGGGAGTTCATGCGCCGCACCAGGTCCCACGCGATATCGACGGCTGCGTCGGCCTGTACCGGGCTGGGCCATCCGGACAGCGCTCGGTACACGGGCTCCAGGGCAGCGGCCACCGGAGCCAGACCGAGGAATCGTGTGGTGGCCTCGACCAGGCGCGTGAGCTCCGGTGGCGCATCCGCCCGCCTGCCGATACGCCGCAACTCGTGGAGCGGATCAATGCTGGCCGCCTGTTCCCACACGGCGTCCGATTCGCGGAGGCCGCGTATCGCCTTCAGCCGCTCATCGAGCTGTGCGGCCAGGACTCGCACTTCATCGGGTGCCTCGAGGGCCACTGCCTCGTGGGCCTTGCGCATCAGGTCCGCCAGTGCCTCGAGGGCGTCAATCACCGGGACCTGGGGTTTCGAGGAGGCTGGGTCGCTCGATGTAGCCGGCGGAACTGCGCGACCATCATCCGGTATCACTCCACTGCCTTTGGCTGCCAGTGAAAACGACACCCGGGCAACGACCTTCGGCCGCCCTGACCCGTCGCTGGCCTCCGCTCCGGGCGGCAGCTCCGTTGTATATTCCGGCGCATCCCGCCCGCCGCTGCGGCTCGCATCGTCGGGCTGCGCAACGTCATAGGTATCTCTACTCGGCCGAACCTCGTCGGGATAAACCTCCTCGTAATCCGCAGTGCCCGTGGCCAATTCTTCCGCACGACTGTGCTTCGCGCTCTGCCGCGATGCCTGGGCGGGAGCCCTGCCGCGTTCCGGCTCCGCGGCCGCAGTAACCCGAGCTATCTCTACCTCAGGCAGAGCTAGGAAACGCCCGACCAGCACCACCAACCGCACCAGACCGAGAGCACCCTTGTCCGAACCCACCCGCTCCAGATCGATCAGCATCTCATCGAAGGCCGTACCACTTACCGGCACAAGCGACTTCGCTTCACCCAGCAGATGATCAAGCTTATCTTGCAGCTTTTCGCCTGCTCGAGCCAACGCAGCCTGCTCAGCCGGATCCGCCTTGCCCTCGATGGCACGCACCGTCTGATCCTGGACCTGCTCGTCCCAGCGCATCCGCTGCCCGACCCACGAACCGACCCGCTCCCACAGCTCCACATCACCCGCCCACGCCCAGTCCGCATCCCGCCAAACCTGCAACCGATCCAGCACCAGGCCGAACATCTGCCGCACCCACGCCGGCCGCAAATCCTGCACCGGCACCCCGAACAGCCCAGCCAGCTCGACACACAACGCGCGCAGACGGTCGGCACCGGATTCGGGTTGGACCCGCTCGGACCGAACATTCGGTGTTTCAACCGCTGGCACGGATCCATGAACGGCCGGGTCATCGGCGACAGCTGGCGATCCACCGTCCGCCGGATCCGGCGCCGACACTGCCCGAGCCAATTCCGGCTCGACAGCATCGGCTTCGGACTGCTCGACAGCCGACCCGGCACTATCACTCGAATCAACGAGCTCGGAAACAGGCCGTTTCATCGAACCATCAACAGCCGGAGCAGAATTCGCCTCAGGCGATGACCTGTCACCACTCGAGCGTGACGCCCCGTCCTGCGGACCGAATGCATGCGCATTCCGGGGCAGCCTCGGGGCGGCAGCGAAGACGATCCCCGGATCCGCCAACAGATGACTGGGTATGCCCAGCATGTGCGGACCGCTCGAGTCCGTTGCAAAGCTGGCGAGACGCGGATTTACCGCGGCATCGGCTCTCGCTTGCCCATCTGATTCTACTTCCGGATGATCATGGGGATGCGATTCGATGGGGCCATCCCGATTTTCGAGACCGGCGGGACGCGCAGCCAGATCAGCAGCCCCCTGCGGCTTCTCGTCTTCAGACCAATCCGGTTCCGCAAGCGATCCAGCATGCACCGTGCTCAGGTCCTGCTCGGCTTCGCCCGCCGTCGACCCTGCTTGCCCACGGCCTGCAACAGCCGTCGATGCACTGGTGTCAAGGGCCTGATTTGCGATCGCATCGATCAACTGCTTGAACAAGTTTCGGAAAACTTGTTTGCGGAGCAACTTCAACGCGCTGAGACCAATGCCCATCGCCACGCTGATATCGTCGCGTGTTTTCTGCGGGGTTTCGAGCCGATGCCGCGCGTACTCCTGTTGCCGAGGTGTCAGCTGCCGGATGAAATATTCGACCATCGCCCGACCGCCGCCACTCGTATCGGCCCACACCATCTCGACCAAAGTTGCGGCGAACTTTGGATTCTTGATCGCAAGGTCCGCAAGCCGCGGAACCTCCTCAGCTGCCATGTTCGACCGGGCTGCGGTCCGATTCTCCGAAAGTTGGTCGAACAGCAGCGCTTCGATAGACGTCTGTCCCGCCGGATCGAGTTGTTTAATCTGGCGCCGCAGCTCGGCTGCCGCCTTCGCATCGAACACGACGGGCGCAAAAGTGACCTGGCTAGCTTCGATCGTCGCCGCCAAACCCCGCACGGCCCAACGATGCAGCACGGTGAGCGACGCCCGATCGACACCCATCTCCGCCGCGATCTGCGGCAGCGGATTCGAGGGACCAGCCAGCCAATGACGCAGGTAATTCTGGTGTTCCTCGGGCAGCTTACGAATCAGTCCGTCGACGGTCGCTCGACCGCTATCGCCGTCACCCCAGACAGACATGATGAGCGACACAGCAACGTCCAGGTCGCGGCTGCGGTCATAAACACCCGCGATATCACCGGCACCGGTCGAACTCTCACCCACGGCGCCGGAACCATCGGAGCGACCCACATCGTCCCCCACCGCGGGCGCTCGACGACCATCCGGGGAAGTTGCCGCGTCGGCCGTCGATTGTACGAGTCCCTGCACAATCTTATCGACAGACCGCTGCTCCCGAGTGTGCGCCGATGCCGGACGGATTGACAACACATCCGGCGCGCCACGCCTGGACAGGCCTTGCATGTAACGCAGCTCGAGCAGCCGGCGCTCGTCACTGGTGAGCAGCTTCTCAAAATGCTCCCGGAACGCCACCGGATTCGCGATCTCGGCATCCCACAGCAGCCACATCGCTCTGTCGTTAGCTCGCGGCTGCAAACCCATACGACCAGGCTCGGCTGCGGCCGGGTTCGTGACACCTTCGGAAATCCATGCCGCCAATCGATGGACGGCGCGATACAGCAGCACGACCGTTCGCACCGTGCCGCAACCCAATTCCGCAGCCGTCTCGGCCAACGACCGTTCTTGGAGGAACCACAACTCAGCGGCCCGACGCTCACCGACGGGCTGCCGATCGCCCTCGCGCTGGCTCCCCACGGACACATCATCGGGAAGCCGATCGAGAAGAAGACGGAACGCTCGTTCGTCCGCGGCTCGAGCCGCCCACACCCGCGCCGCCGCCAAATTCTCGGTACGCCGCGGCGATTCCTGACCAAGCTCGGCAATCATCATGATGGCGACCCGACGTACCGCATAGTGTCGGGTCGCCCCCGCAGCAGTGTCGAACTCCGCCAAACGTCCGACCGGTGAGTACCTGCCTTCGAGCAGCGGGGCTGCGGCTGCCATCTGCTCGGCGCTCAAACGGGCCAGGTACGCCAACACCAGATCCCGGAACTCTCCGCTCAGCGCACGAACCATATGCGATGCCTCACCGCTGATCCCGGGCGGCCTGGCGGTCAAGTCGGTGGGTGGTGCGGAGGCTCGACGAGTCAGATCTTCGGAAATGAAGGCGGCCAGTTCATCGACGAGACGGCGCTTCATGAACGCGGCATCCACATCGCGATAGCCCGCTTCGGCGGCAGCCACAGCACTCGGCACCCCATCGAGCAGCCATAGCTCGCAGAAGCGCTGTTCGGCCGGTCGCAGTGTCCCGAGCCCGCGCTCGAACGACACGCGCGCATCGCGCATGGCAGCCAGGACCATCGCCAGCGCCGCGCCACCATCGGATATTGCACCATCGGTCAGCCGCGCAGACAGCGTGCGTACGACGCGGTATCGCAGAACCTTGACCGTGAACTCGGTCTTGTTCATCTCATCCGCGATCTGCGGTATCGGCAGGGACTCGAGGAACCACTTTCGGTAGAAGAATTGCGCGTCGTGGCTCAATGTCCGGACAGCATCCAACAGATTACCGGAGTTGCGGGCGATCGCCTCCTTGATCTGTATCCCGTCGGTGGACTCGTCCAAACCGCCAGCGATGAGCATTTCGACGAGATGGCCGATCGCTTGGTTCACTATTCGGCGGATATCTGATTCGGTTGTCAGGTTGGTCCGCGCCGCATCCGCAATCGGTGTGCCTCGTTCGAAGAGCGTTTTCAGCAACGAAGACTGCACTCTCCTCAACTGAGTCAACGCGTTTCGCAATTCGGGCTCGGACACTGCCGCCAGAGCAAGGCCCTCCGGGGTGGAAGCAGAACCTCCCAGCGCCTCGTACGCAGTACGTAGTCGATGCCGCAACCACACGAAGCGAGCCTGCTCAGCTACCACGTTCTGCGCACGGGCAACCAACCACGCACCGACATCGCGGCCCGGGGTCACCTTGGCAATGTCGTTGCGAGCACTCTCGAACACCTTCTCCGTCAACTGCTGCGCAAGCTCACGATCGCTGGTTCCTAGCAATTCAGGCAGCCGAGCCGCCCGGATCCGTTCGAGCACACGATCCAGCACACGCTCCCCGAAAAGATCACGCACACGGGCGAACTCGCCACGATCGACCCGAATCCCGCTCGACCCGTCCCGATCCTCGGGCTCCGGCTGTTCCGCGACCCAGTCACGGACCGAGTGCAGCAGATCGACATCGATGATCGCAGGATTGTCTGGTGGCCTGCGGTCTATACGACCAGGCGGCGCCTGCTCGGGTTCGATCGTGGCGCCGGGTGCGTCATGGTTGTCGGCATCCGACCGAACGCCTGCTTGTGGTGACCAGCCCCGCTGGTTCGGTGGTGCGGGATCATCGGACCCGACATCCTCGGGCTCACCTCGCCGCCCGAATGCGCTATCCCCACCGACATCAGGACCGCGAGCGGTCAGCACACTCGGGTCACGCCAACGACCCGGCCGATACGGATCCGCAAACACCGAATCCACAAAGTCCCCGGTCAGACGCCGAGCATCCACCGCCTCAGCCAACGCCTCCGGCGAACCCGCAGCCCGACCGACGCCGCTACGACTGCGCACATCATCGGCATTGCGAGGTGTCAGCTCGATCGGTCGGACTCGCACGTGCTCATCGGGCTGTTGTTCGAGTGATCCGCGGTCGGCACGGACGTCCGGCGTGAGGCCGTGGTCCGCACCCGCTTCTTCCGCAGCAGCGAGTTTCCAATCGAGTTCGGCATCCGGAACAGCAGCAGGATCATCCACCAGCAGAAGATGCCCTGGGTCCCCTGCCGGCAGGCTTTCCAAAATCAGGCGGTAGATCACGGCCAACGGCTCGCCGGAAATAACTACCACGCCCGTCTTGATCGCCCAGTATCCATATTCGAATGCTTGCTCGGCCGGCGGCCATAGTCTGGAGGCGGCGGATTCGGCGAATTTCTTCCTGAGCTTGTCGATCGACGCAAGGTAGGGGGGCATGCGCTTGGGGAGCGTCCTCTGCCGGCGCAGACGCTCATACTCTTCCAGCGCTTGGGTGGCCCGCCGCATCCTGCGTCGTTCAACCTCCATCGTGATAATGCGACTGCTTACCCGACCGCTATTATCCACCGATATATTTACGAATTTGCACACAATATCGCTGTCAGCAAGATCAGGGCGGTCGACAAAAAGCCTGTCCAGTATCTGGATGTGTTCATCCGTACTCGCGATGGCCAGCTGACTCGGTTTACCATTACGGTCTACCTGAATGGCGACTTGAGGATGCGCTTCAACTCGCACCCATCCCCTGCCCTCATATATCGAATCGAAGGGCCGCGGACTAAAGTAGCTCGTAATGTACTCGCTCGATACGGTAGCCGCGGCCGGCCCGGGCAATTTCGCTGCATCCGACTCACCGCCGATCGCCCGATTCTCGTACCCGGCCGCGGCATCCGGTTTACCGCTGCCGATCACAGATTCCGGACGGTCGGTCTCCCCGTCCGGGTCGGCGGTTGTCGAATCGCCGCCGGTGGCGGCGTCTCTGGTGTCGTCGAGCACCGCGGC
This sequence comes from Nocardia sp. GP40, assembly GCF_050434125.1. Classification (NCBI taxonomy): domain Bacteria; kingdom Bacillati; phylum Actinomycetota; class Actinomycetes; order Mycobacteriales; family Nocardiaceae; genus Nocardia; species Nocardia sp. GP40. The sequence continues at coordinate 49,317 of NZ_JBNPVW010000025.1, forward strand.
AGTTCCCACCGGGTAGATCGGAGCCTGACCCCGCAACCTCGCCGAGAGGTAGTCCACCAGGACATCGGGATCCAGGACATGTATTTCCTCAGCCCATCCGGCCAGCGCTCCGTCCGGCGAAATCTTCACGCCAACGGGTGATTCCAGCAGGCGCCAGGGATCGGAACCGTCCCTTCCGAGCTGTACCGCGATCGTCATCGATTCGAGAACTATTGTCCGGGAGACCTCTTCGCTCATCCTCTGGCGGGACTCGGCCAGCCTCTCGCGGCCGAAGGTGAGCTCGCCGCGAAGCAGACGACGTGCGACAGCCTGCGGTCCCTGCGGATCCTCGTTCTCCTGCTCTACAGACAGACGGTCAGCAGCCTCGAGCACCCGGTGAGACACCAGCCAACCGTCCGGAACCGACGGGTCGCCGATATCTCCGGGGCTCTTGAAAAATTCCGGCCCGAGCCGGCGAATCCACTCATCGAAATCGCCCCCCACGGCCAGGCGACCGAACTCACGCAGGAAAACACCTCGCACGAAGATATCCAGACCATGCTCGATATCCGCCCGCGGCACATCGTGGTAGACGACCTCGTCATCGGGCAGCAACCGGATGTCGACACCTTCGATCACCATTCGGCCGTCGGCACGGCTCAATCCGCGCAGGAGATCACGCACCTGCTCCGACGGGTCGGCGAACAGGTCGATCAGCACCCGGGCGTGGTCGCCCACGCTAGCAATCAGCAACGATGCCGGCGTGCCGTCCGGGTCCAGGACCGCGGCCACCTGCGGGTGGCCGGACACCACTCGTGCCCCGCCCGGCGCCGGTGAATCCTGCTGCGCGCGCACGGCCCGTGCGATATAGGCACGGGACACCACCTGCTCGACCACCCCGGCAAGCCTGTCGACCTTGCCCTGTGCCTCATCCCACTCGTCGAAGTCACGGACCATCCACTGCGCAGCGAGATCGTCACTTCTGGCGCGCCTGCGCAACTCGGTGATCTCCCGGTGCCACCGGTCGATACTCCACGGTTGGAATGCCGGACCGGGCCCACCAACCGACCGCTTCTCGATATCCGGCGAAATATGGTGAGCCTGCTGCCATGTGACGGACTCCTCATCGAGCTTGGCCCGCGACCGCTGTGTCCAAATCCGCCGAGACGACAGTTCGCGCACCAGGATCTTCTGGTACCGACGCGAGATGTCATCGGCGAACCCGTCGACGGCCACCGTGACCGCCTCATGGTCCTCGCGGGCATCACCGGCCCCCGGATCCTGCCCGCTGCCACTGCTCCCGCGATCGAATCGCTTGCGCCGCTTACGATCTGATGTCCTTGCAGCAACGTTCCGGGGCGGCCTGAGCTGAATGATCCCGTCGCGCAGCGCCCGGGCGATCTTTTTGAACAGCTGGTCCTCGGTGGGCGCATCCCAGCCCGAGAACAGCCGCGCCACGTCGTATCCGGAATCGGAACCATATTTCGGGTCCGGCTCGCCAACCAGCCAATGCCCGGCGCCATCCTCCACCATCCAGACTTCGACGCGCAGACCGTCGACTATCTCGCGCCGCCAGGTGGATCCGACCGGGTGACCGGGCCGCGGGCGGAATCGGCTACTGTCCCTGGGCTGTTCACGAGTCCACAGCTGGCGGACGGCCTCGACGGGGCCATCCGTATAGGACACCCGGGATCGATTCCTTTCCAGCTGCTGCTGGAGGGCGGCCGGATTCCGTTCGGCCAGATCACGTCCTACCTGCAGCAATCCGATTTCGTCGACATCGCCGATCTTGTGGCTTTCGCGCGTTCCCGGCTTGTACTTGTGGAAGGCCCATTGGCCCCAGTGGTCACCCTCGAAATGCTTGAAGATCTTCAGCCACTCACGCAGTCCCACACCGCGGGGCCAGGCGCGCTGACGGTATTCGGCGTACTTACGAAGCAGCGCACCGGGGACCTCATCGTGATCCGGCTCGTCCCAGTAACCGCCGCCCGGATACTTCGTGCCTCGACGGGTCTCTACGGTGCCATCGAGCTGCGGTTCCAGCTCGATATATTCGATCGAGAAGCGCCGCTTTTCAGGTCCCGCATCCGCCGCGTATCCCGGGAAATACCCGACAAATTCGTGCAACGCCTGCTCGTGTTCCCCACGCAACGCCGACACCACCAGCCGGGCTCGAGAACGTCCTTCCTCCGGTAATACTGCGACGTGTGGATGCACAACCGTGCCGCCGCGCTCCCGCGCAACCTCGGCTGTGTGCCCGTGCGCCATATCCCGGCCGACCGTAGCGGCGACCTCGTCCCGCTGCCGGACCGCTTCCCGATACCGCTCATGCGGCTCAGCCAGCCGCTGGATCTCGTCTTCCTCCGCCAGGATCTGCGCGGCCCGCTGGGCGAACTCACTCGACAGTGGCGATTCCCCCTGCAAAGGCGGTCCCGCCGACGTGGACAGCATGCGTTCCAGTTGTGCCGGTTCGACGCCCACCTCCTGGGCTAGCTCGAGCCACCGGGCCGCGACCGATGAGCGCCGATCGGAGAGCTCCGTCTCCCAGTGCTCGTCGTCCCACGGCCCGAACTCGGGTAGCTTCTCCGGATTCCACTGTCCCGAGGCCGCGGCACGTTCGGCGAGTACCTTCTTCGATGCCTCGGCTCTCTCATATTCCAGCAGCTCGGTCAAGCGGCGCAGAGCAGCCAGCTTGCCCACGAGTCCGGTATCGAGTTCCGGCGCGCGCCCAGGCGAATACCACACCATGTCCGGGCCGCTCGCCGCCGCGCCCCATGAGGCCACCGCGTCCCGAGACTCCTGCCACAAACGGGACAACACGGCACAATCGGCCTGCCTTCGCCTGAGCTCATCCCGGCGGGCAGCCAGGCGACGGAAATGCCCCAGCCGGGCCGGAAGCACCACGTTCTCCAGGTCGCTCGGATCGAGCTCGATCCCGCACGCCTGGGCGATATCAGCGGTCAGCTTCCGCCGTTCCCCGGACAGTGCCGCATTGATCCGGCCGAGCGCTTCGTCCCACGCGTGGGGTCCGGCCCGGTCCAACTCCCATGGCAGCAACCCGAGTGAACGGGCCACCCTATCCCGGCGCGAACTCAGCCCCAGTGGCTCCGGGGTCGGCATCGTCTCCGGATCGCGGCGCACCTCCTCCTGGACGGGCGCCACTGCAATATTAGGGAATATATTGTCGCGCAGCAGATGCGCGACGTGACTGATCAGCGCGATTTCGTCCAAACCCAGCTCGGCAGCCCACCACAACGGGCCATGCTCATGGTCGGGCATGTCCCGGATGGTGACCGGACGACCGTCCGCAACTCTGCGCTCCACCTCGATTGGCGGGGCCTTACCGACAATGTCGAGCAGCTCTCCCTCAGGAGTCCGCACTGCATAGTGCACCGATTGCCATTTCCCGTCGATCTCCCGGTCGAACGCCACAACTTTCCAGCCGGTCAGCGCATGCAACGCGGCCGCCAGGAGATGGCTGCGGTCTCCGGAGAAAAACTCCCACTCCAGCCGGTTGATCTCCTGGACCACCGTCTGCAGCCGACCATCGACAACATCCTGGACCGGGAGGAAGACGAACTCGCGGCCGTCCGCGCGAAGTACCACCGACCCGGTGATACCGCAGGACAATGGATCGCGCCGCGCCGCCTGCAGTCTGGCTGCCGCGATGACGCCCCGCTTCCGCTCGGCCTCCTCCGAAACGAACTGCTCCAGCTCCGCCTTCGTGCGCTCGTACTCCCCGCCGTGGCGCTCGCGGAGATGCTTCATCAACACCGCATATGCCACCCGCTGCCCATCGGTCCCCCGTCGCCAAGGTTGCGAGACCTCGACAGCGGCCTCAACCAGGGCCGAGCGTTCGTCGATCTTCCTAGAAAGGGTGCGGAAAGCGCGTTCGTCGAACTGTTTCGACAGCCACTTCTCGAACGACGTGTCATAGCCCTCGAGGTCGAGGCGCTTGCCATGCAGCCATCGGCCCATCAGAGCGGGCAGCAGGTCGTCGAAAACGGCCTTGCCCGCATCCCTGACCATGACCTCGGCGACCTGATGCCTCCCGTCGTCAGGTGTCAGACCGTTGGTGTACCGCAAGGGATCGCCGCCCGGAAGGCGTGACTCGTACATATGGCCGATGACGACAAAGCGCTCGTTGAGCACAATCGTGTTGGTATCCGGGTCGAACATGGCCTTGACCGTTCGACCCAGCTTCCGGATTTCGACTCCAGTGAAGTGAGTACCGGGATACCCGGCACTCATGCCGTGCACTCCGCCGAGGAAATCCCGGAACGTGTAGAGATCAAACTTGTCCACCTCCTGCCCGGTGAACGGTTTGCCATCTACCGTGACCGGGATGCCATATACCTGAACTAGTTCGGGCACCGTGCTGAGGTCCGTACCAAGATTGAACAGGTCCGCCGGAATACCGTCGACCTCCGCGGCATCGACCGCATAACGCAGCCCCGGGTCCGGCCGTACCAGGGCGAACAGCAACCGGCACAGCACCTTCGACCCGTCGGTGGCATCGTCCCCGTTGACCTGCACGTCCTCGAGGGCCACCCGAGCGGCATATTCCAGGTCGAAGCGGGACGACAGTCGTATCCCTGTGCCGAGGGCCGTCAGGCCCGGCCGAATCACATCCTTACCGAATTGCTTACGCAGCCAACGGCGGAACTCCTTCGTCGCGCTGTCGTTCCGTACCGGCGCATACCCGCGCACATGTGACAGCAGATACCAGAACGCATAATCCCGCACGGGAGACGGCCGGTCCCTATGCGCGCCGGCATCGGTGTGGCCCGCACGGAACTCGGCAACGGCTTCCTTCAGCGTCCGCTCCGGCCGGAGGGCCTCCTCCAGCGTCTGCTCCGCCGGGTAGAAGACCGCCGCCAGCATCTCCACGGCCTCGTCGACCTCGAGACCACCATCCAACGCCTCGGCGAGCAGCTCGATCCCGCACGCCTGGGCGATATCCGCGGTCAGCTTCCGCCGTTCCCCGGACAGTGCCGCATTGATCCGGCCGAGCGCTTCGTCCCACGCGTGGGGTCCGGCCCGGTCCAACTCCCATGGCAGCAACCCGAGTGAACGGGCCACCCTATCCCGGCGCGAACTCAGCCCCCGCAACTGCTTCGGGGTCGGCACCGAATCCCTACCGACGTCATGATCACCCGCAACCCGCTCACTGGTTCTGGATTGGTCGTCCTGCCTGATGGCGTCCGACTCGGATGCGGGGCCGTCCCCGTCGTCGGTATCCTCGACAGGCACGTTCCGGTCGAGCAGGCCGTCGGCACCGCGCGGGTTCGCATCGCCACCCGCCGAATCGACTGGCGCCGCAGCAGACCGCCCCTCCGCCGCTGCAGACCATCCCTCGTCCCCAGCCGGCTGTCCGTCGGCCGCACTGCTGCCGGGCAGGGGCGAACCAACGGTCCGGTCGGCGTCTGCCGAAGGATCGGCGACGGCACCGACCGTGGCCTGGTCCGAATCTCGCTGATCAGTCTCCCCCACAGAGAATCCAGTGCCACCCTCAGTGTCCGGCACCGAGTTCTTCTCTGTGGCCGGAGACTGCTCGCCGTCCGACGATTCGTCACCCGTCTCGGAGCCGGCAACACCCGGTGTACCGCTACCCTCTTCCTGCCGATCGCGCTTGCGCCGGAACGCATCCCACGGTCCGCGGGAGAAGCCGAAGGCATTGACCTGGCCGGGATCCTGCCGACGCGGTTGCGCAATGACACCATCGGCCAGATCGGCGAAGGGTGAGCGGTCCGCAGAGATTACAGCACCGGTATCCAACCCGGGACGGTCGTCGGACGGTGACGCCGAATCGCCGCCGACAACCGCCTGGTCATCCCCGCCGACAGATCCCGCGCCGTGATCGGCTCCGAGATCACGGGCCGCCGCCCTTGTGCTGGCATCGGTCTCGGACTGTGGGTTCTGCCGTTCGGGTGTGTCCAACACACTTTCGGAGCCCGCATTCCCCGCCGGCGAGCCGGTGTCCGGCACATGAAGGAGGTCCGGCCGCTGTGGCGCAATCGGCGACGGTTCCGCCGACGGCCACAACCCGTCGTCGTAGTTGTCTCCTGGGAACGGACCCCGCTGTGGTGGTACCCGGGCGGCCGGAATGTCCGACATCACCACACCGGTACTCGGCCCAAGATCGGCCCCGTCGCGGTCGTCGGACTGTGCGGTCAGCGAGTCGGGCGCACTCTGTGGCAGTTGCCCGGCCGGGTCGATGATCGTCCCGTCCGCGCCGAGCGCGGGGTCCCGCGGGCCCGGTGGCCGCATGGCCGCGGTATCGCCCGGATGCATGAAACCGGGCCCGGTCGGAGCCGCCGGTGTGACGGGGCGCGTTGGTGATATCGGACCGACGGGGGCGCCCGGAGTGGACGACGGCGGTGCGTGAGCGGGGTTACCAAGGAGACCGCGATGGGGAGCCAGCAATTGGTCCTCGGCCAGGCGTTGCAGCCTCGGCACGGTCTCGTCCCGCAGAGTACGCACGGACTCCTGGACACCACGGTCGGCGTCGTCGAGGGTCTCCTGCCGGGCCTCGGAGGGGTCGGCCTCATAATCGGCGGCCGCCTGATCCCGTACCTCGACCGCATCCAGGGCCCGATGGGCTCGAGTGCTGGCGATTGCGGCGAGATGGTCGTCGACGTCACGTTGCAGAGTCGGTGTTGTCTGTTCGCGCAGAACGTGCACGGCCCGCTGCACAGCGTGGTAGGCCTGCGTGAGTGCGGTACGGGTCTCGGGGGTCGGGTTCTCCTGATGTTCGGCAGCAGCCTGCTGGCGCGTCTCGACGGCGTGCTGGAACTCGATGACCTGCCGGGTGACTCCGTCGTTCACCATCGGAGCCTCATAATCTTCGCGCGAATACCAATGTTGGACGGTGCCCGGGGTGCCACCGGTTTCCCGGGGTCCTTTGCCGCTACGGCCGATTCGGCCGTCACCCTGGATGACTGCGGCCTCCCCGTATCCGGCCCCACCGATGAACTTACCTGCAAGACCGCCCTGGTCGATCGCACGCTGGATCGTCTTGTAGTCGGTGCCGCGCATGCGGCCCTTGTTGACGAAAACGAGTACGGCCTCGTCTCGGTCCTTGTTGCCGAATTGGGCGATGATCTCCTTGCCGACCCGTTCAGCCTCGGCGCCGCCGCCGTGCTCGTCGTCGAACCGGGCGTCGAGGACGTTGTATTTCAGTTTGATTCCGCGGCGTTCTAATTCGTCGGAGATGGTGAGCCCACGCTCGGCGGTCATCGCGCGCACCTTCTGGTCTGTCAACTGGTCGAGCCAGTCGACCACCCCCTTCTCCGGGGCGTGCTTGTCCTCCCACCCGGTCAGCCGGATGTGCTGCCCGTCCTCCGCCCGGACCGGCCGTCCATATTCGTCCAGACGGATATCGTCACCGCGCAGATACTTCTGGTTGTAGGCGCCGATCACCTGATCGAGGCCGGTTATCCTCGCATCGATCACCTGGCCGTCCTCCTCGACCAGCTCGACCTTCGCGTCCCGCAGAATATTGCGGGCCATGTCGTGCAGTTTGCCCACCGAAGTATCGAAGTGCAGATCCGGCAGGTGCTTGACCTGCGAAACGTAGTAGGGGTCGATCTCGCGAACCGGGCCCTTGATGATGCCCTGGTCGTAGAGCTTCTTCTCGGCCACCTTCGCTGTGCCGGAATGGCCCTCCGTATCCTGCAACAGTTGTGTACTGGTCAACTGACCGTCCGACATGTGCAGCGCTTTCTCGGGCAGGTTCGCCTTCACCGGCACATCCGACTGCAGGTCGAGGAACTGACTGACCCCCTGATAGCGGGTCTCGGTCCCTTTCTCCTCGTCGGCCATCAGCTTGTCGTTGGTTCCCGACGCCAGCACCTTGATCTTGTTCGGCCCCTCCGGGGTGTCGCCACGACCTTCGATGTAATCGCTGTTACGCTGCGGCCCCCACAACGCGAGTGCTTTCTGGCCATATCTGTCCAGCATGTGATCGTCGGCGATCACATGAACTCCCGGCACCCGATTGAGCCTGCTGAGGACGTCCTCGGTGACCGTCGCCGGCCAGAACCCCCGGGTGCCCGCCGCTTTGCCGAAATGCGCGGCCGTCAACGGGTCCTGTGGCAGCGCGGCGGCCGCTTCGACCCGCTCCGAGATCTGCTGCAGGAGCTTCACCTCGGCGTCCTCCGCGTTCGTGGAGGCGCCGGGCACCAGAACAGCTTCCTCGTCGCCCAGGGTGTCCAATTCATCGGCGATGTGCTTGCCCGCGGGGAACGGGGCGAACGTATCGTCGAGTTTGTGTCGGCGGGCAGCTGCATCGAGGACTCTCGCCATCTCGTCGACGTTGGGCCTCTCGTCGTTGAGTTGCCTACGCAATGCCGCGATCTCTTTCGGTGACGCGCCCGCTTCCTCGAGGCGGCCGAGTATCCGTGACTGCTCGTGCAGGACCGCCTGCTTCAGGTCGTACATTGTGCAGACGATGATGTGGCCCACACCGTCGTCAGGGTCGGGCAACGCTTCCCCGACCTTCAATCGATCCACCCGCACCCGCAGGTCACCGACCGGCGAGCCGTGGAACTTCGCGAATTCGTCGATCAGGTCGTTGACCGGATTGTCTCCGCTTGTCGTCACGTACACGCGCCCGAACTCTCGAGCCCTCATCCACGCTTTGACCACGGTCACGAATGACTTGCCCTCACCGGTACGCAAATTCGACCACCGCGACATGATCGCCAGCGACTGGGCATCGCGCAGGTCCACGCCCGCAGGATCTGCTGGATAGCCTGTATCCCGGCGGAAGTATTCCCGCACGCCGACGAAACGCTCCACGGGCGTACCGTCGTTCACCATGTCGGTGACCACGGCGTCGGGAACCTGCGGTATCACTTCATCCGATCGCCAGACCTCCTCGTCGTAAGCGTTGGCAACCTCGAGGAACGCCTCCTGCGCGGCCTTTTCTTTCTCCTCCGCAGCCGAGAAGGCGTCTGCGCGATCGGCCAGACCCGCCTCGAACGCCGATACATCCGCCTTACCCGCCTCCTGCAGCACACGGAAGCGATCTTCGAGGACCTGCATCCCCACCGACTCGAATTCCGCCCTCGCTTCCCTATAAGCCTCGGTCCGCTCATCCAACCGGGACTTCAGTTCCGCCACACGAAGTTTCGCCTTCGTCTCGGCCTCTCGTGTGGCCAGCGCTTTCTTCAGTTGCCCTACCCGCTCGTCCACCTTCGAACGGAAGTCTCTCTCAGCGGCCGCTAGATGTTCGTCCAGCTCGGCTTTCAGTTCGGCCACCCGAGACTCGGCCCGCGCGGCTGCCTCTCGCCCGGCCAGCACGTCCTGTCTCTGACGCAACCGCCGCACCGCGTCGGAAAGCAAACCCCTTCTGCCCCACCGAGAGACCAGCTCATCACGCTCGGCTTCCGCGGCTGCCAGCGCTTCCACGCGATCACCGGCTGCTTCCTGCAAAAACTCCTCACGCTCGGCTTCGGCCGTCTGCAGCTCGGCCGCGTGATCACCGGCAGCCGCCTGCAGCAGCGCCTCCCGCGCCACCATCTCCGACCGCAACTGATCCATGCGCGTGTCGATCTCGCGCTGCAACCGCTGCAGCTTCTGCCCCGGCTCACTTCCCGTGGCCTCGGCTACGTAGGCCTGCCTGCTCTCCTCCAGCGCGGCCCGCGCCCGCTCCACACGCTCCCGCGCCGCGGTGATCCGCTCGTCCAGGTGGCCACTCACTTTCGCATCGAACTCGTCGACCGCCTTGTCATATGCCTGCCGGCTATCCTCCTGATCGCTCCGCTCCTGCTCGAGGCGCTCACGTACCTCGTTGAAACGTGTTCCGGTCTCGGCCTGAACCCGCGCAGCCTTCTGGTCGGCCGCGGTGATATCGGCTTGCGCCTGCGCCTTCAACTCCGCGTAGCGCTTTTCGACCGCGTCGGACACCGCCCGAGCTCGCTTGGCCTCCGCGCGATCGAGCACTACCTGAGCGTCACCCACTGCCTTCTGTGCCCGCGCCACGGCGGCGTCCAGATCGGCGTCGCTTCTGGTCGTCTCACGCTCCAGCGCGCGGCGGTAGTCGGCATCCGCACGCTCCACCACGTCCCGGTACGGCTTCACCTCCTGCTCGACACGCGCGTTCACCTGCTGTGTCCGCCACGGCAATTCATCGACCGGAATCGCCTGGGTCCGATCGAACAGTTCGTCGGTGATCCGTCTGCGCCGGTTCTCATCGGCACGTTGGGCCTCCAACTCGGCCTTTGCATGGTCGAGTTCGGTCTTCAGCTGCTTGACATGAGCGCTCTGACCGGCAGAACCATCCGGCCGACCGCTCTCGCGACCCTCATACTGGGCCGTGAGGGCGGCGAGTTCAGCTTGTCTCCTGCTCAGCTCCCGCTTTGCTCGCGCAACATCTGCTTCGGCATAAATCACACGTTCGTCGTCGACCGCGACCTGCTCCGCCAAATCGGCCCGCAGCCGAGCCTCGCGCACGTCCATCTGGGGGACCGGATCGTCCGCACCATGCTGGGTCTGCGCGGCGTCGACCGCCGACGCATCGTCCCGAGGTCGTACCTGTTCCGCCTCCTCCGCCGAGTCGATCGGGTCCGCGACCTCCGCACGCGGACCCGCGGCCGTCGTAGCTTGCTCTGCCTCGGGTCGTTCCGGCTGTGGCTGCTCGGTGACCTCGCTGTGTTCCGGGACGTCGGCGCGGGCATGCTCGGATTCCGGTCCGCCGGGTCGACGTCCGCTTCCCGCGCCATTGCGGACACTCCCGGCACGACCAAGTTGGTCGTCCGGGGGAGTAGTCCGCGTGGGGTCCGGCGTGTTGTTGGGAGATGCCGGTTCGCTGTTCCCCTGTCCGCGGGATACGCCGGCGGCCCAGGGACCGTCGAGTCCGCCGTCGGGGTCGTGATGGAATGCGAGGAACCGATGCTCGAAACGTGCACGACGGCCCGGACTGCGGCGGGGACTGTCGGGCTCACGCTGGGGTCCGCGGTCACCGCCCGTAGCGCCGGCATGCTGGCTCCCTCGCGGTGGAGAGTCGGCCCGCTCATTGTCGGCACCTGCTCGCCCACCATCGCCGGGTCGCGAACCTGCCGAAGTGTCGGGGCGAGCGCCGGCGTCACCGGCTCGTGCGTCCGGCCTGGTCGCGGCCGGGTCACCTGCCGTTTTTGGCTGGTCGCCCGGCGCGGCGGAATCGGCAGTGCGAGCGGTCCCGGCCGAATCCGCGGGAGCCACACCGGTATGGGCCGCCGACCCCGGGGGCCGACTCGTCGTGTCCTCGCCGGTGGCCGCCGGATCGGCATTGGACGGGCCGCCAGCGGGCCGTGTCCCCGCGTCGATTGCGGTGGCCGGAGCGTCGGCACCGAGGCCGGAGCCTGAAGACGGTGCGGCCGAACCCGCCCCCGTCTCCGTCGTATCTGCTCGGGGCGCGACGGTGTCGGCGGATACCGGGGCTGCCTCGGATCCGGCCACCGCCGCGAGCGGAATGTTGCTCACCGCCTGCCCGCTGTCGGGCTCGACCGATGCCGATCCGGACGCAGCGATCGGGCCGCCCTCGGCAGGCCCGCCGACGGGGCCGGCTTCCGACGATCGTGCGGTTCCGTTCGCGTCGACCGTCTCTGGCGCGGCGGCACCAGCGATTCCGGCACCACCCGATGGGCTGGGCGATACGCCCCCCGGGTCAGCATGTCCCACACTGGCATCGGCATTGGCGACACCGGCGCCGGCCCGCGGAGCCTGGGTTTCGGGCGCGGCTCCCGCCCGGTTGCCGGGGACAGGGCCACCGGTCGGGTTCGCCGCCGGTACCGCACGAGCGGTGGCCGACTCGGGAGCTGGCGGCACCCCGGTGCCGCTTGCCATCGCTTGATCCTCGGCAACGGAATTGGGACCGGCGACGACTCCCGTCAGGGGGCCGCCACCAGCGCCGTTTCCGCCGTGACCGGACTGTGCATCGCTACCGGAACCGTTGTCGGATACCGAAACCGGCGGTTTGTTGGTGGGCGAGGCCTGCGCCGACGCACCCGCAGCGCCCGGATTTCCGGCACTTGCGTTGTTACCCGCTGCCTCGGCACCAGCGGCGCCGGATTCCGCGCCGCTGGCCGATCCGGACCCGGGGTTTGCGGCCGGTGCCGAGCCGTTCGCCGATCCTTGGGGCTGTGACTTTGCGTCACCCCCGGCCGGCTGGCCCGGCGTACCCGGTGACGAATTGTCACCTCCCGTCGGCTGAGCAGGTGGCGGCGCGTCGCTTTGACCGGTGCCGTCCGGCCCCTCACCGAAACCGGGCGGCGGTTGCTTGCCGAACGGCTCACCGGTGTAGCGGGAAAACCCGCGGTAGCCATGGATTGCAGACTGTCCCGCGCCGGCAAACATTCCGCCGGTGATCGCTCTGGGGTCGAACTGCCAGTTGCCGGTATTCAGTCCGGTGATGACAGTGCCGGCGCCGGCCGCGATTCCACCCGCCGCAGCGCCTTCCGCTGCACCACGGACGGCGCCCTTCCATCCGGTGTCATCGCCGAACGACTTCTGGACACCGAGATGCAGACCATGTCCCACCAAGCCGCCGATCGCGCCGATTTCGGCACCGTCTTCCGCGGCGCCCACGATCTTGCCCCAGTTGAGCCCCTGCCCGTTGAGCAGTTCGTTGGCCGCCTCTTGGGCCGCGCCCTGCAGCCCGCCGATAATCGCTTGCGAGCCGGCCGCGTAGATGAACGGCGCCAATTTGCTGGACAGGAACGGAATCCGCTCGAGTACGTTGGCGATAGCGTCGACCAGCCACTGCCCGATTTCCTGGCACAGCAGCCGGGTTCGAGCCAGGGCCGTGAACTGCATCAGCGGCCCTTCCGGGCCGGCGAGCGCGGCCCATGCGAATTGGGCCGCCATCATCGACAAAGCGACTTCGAACCGGTGCTGGGCTTCCTGGATCTGTCCTCGGTAATCATGCAGCCCGGAACTCAGCTGCTGGTACTGCGAGACCTGATCCGCCACATTCGAGCGCAGTGTTTGGAGTTGTTTCTGCACTCCGTCGCGGGTGTCGCCGGCGCCGATCGCCCCCGTCAACGCCCCCAGCGCGCTGTCGATATTCGACAGCTCGCCCTGCAGTTGGTTGGCAACGTCGTCGAGGCCCTGTTCCATCAATTGCAGCAGCCGCGTGTCGGCGTCCGGCCAGGGTACGCCGACCAACCAGGATAGGCCCTGCAAGGAGCCCGACAGTGCATCCGACACCGCTTCGTATGCCTTGCCTACCAGCTGGATTCGGTGATCGGAACGCCACCGGCACCCGATGGACGTCCGCGGTTCTCGGCGGAGCCAGGCGGCGCCGAGTCTTCTCCATCAACCTGCTCGCTAGGCTGCAAAGCGGCGAAAAGGGGCGCAGGGACCGACATCTCGAAGCCCATCGTGGGCAATTCTGTGACGCGTTGGGCCATCTCCGACAGGCCGCCGTGCTGAGCAGCCAGCGCCGCGACCAGTTCCTGATTGCGGCGAGCAACCACCTTGGCAGCCTCTTGCGCGACCTGGGTGACCATCCGGGCCAGCTCGTCGGGGACGAGTTCGCCGATGTCGTCGGCGAATCGAGTGCTGGCAATCACGCCGTTCGCATCGACGGTAATCGTGACTCGCCGGTCCCGCGAGGTCGCACTGGCGGTAAGACGAGCGCGCTGCTGCCGGGCCTCGGTGAGGGCCTGCAGATGCTCCTGCAACTGCGGCATCAAATCCTCACCCCCGCCCCGTCCTCGTTCGCTCATCCTTGCTCCTCCGCCGAATCCTGTTGTGTCCCTGCGTGACTGACCGCACGCTATTCCATGATGATCGTGAACTCACCCGAAGATGCGTGTACATCGGCCTCGGTCCTGTCGCGGAAGTCGGTCAGCCCGGCGGCAACTTGGCCGAGCGAATCGGACAGGGTCGAGGTATTGCCGATCACCTGATTCGAGTTGACGACAAACCCAGAACTACCGTCGGCGAACTTGGCTGCGTAGTGGTCATCACCGTACGCCGCGCTGCCCGGCTCGACGATTCCTTGGGCATAACCGTGAATCTCCGCAAGTCTGCGTTGGATATTGACGATGTCGTCTATCAGGGTGCCCGATTTTCCCTCCGCACCCAACTTGTCCAGATCGACCTCGACCCGCTCGGCCATCGAATTCGCTTCCTTCCTACCGACCTCGTCCGATCACCTGTCACAACCCTTGCCGTTCCCGGAATCGCTGCTCGAATTCGGCGATGTAGTGCGACGGCGCGGTTGAGGACGACGAGTGCTCCAGCACACCGTCGTCACCGACATAGAAGATCGCCCGACCGATCGCGATCTCGCCCTCCGGCACCGGCGCATAGACCATCCAGCCGCAGCTGAACCGGTCGGCCACCAGCTCCGACAGCGGATAGCCTGCGGTGTCGAATCCGCGACCGCGGATGTATTGGTGGATGCGCTGGAGCGCCTCGTCCTCGGCGATCGGCTCGGCCGTCGCCGCGGTCAATCCGGCCAGCGAGAACTGATGCATAGCACCGTCGATGTCAACGCCCTCGCCCTCGCCGAACAGATTGACCAACGTCTCGCGGGTGACCACACCTATCTCCGCCGCGTCTACCAGCGCCTCGGCGGCTGCGACCTGCTCCCCCGGATTCGCGGTCGGCGCAAGCAGACTCGCGACGATCTCGATGACCGTGCGCGCCGTCCACACGCCCGGCACTGCCATAGCGCACTCCCGCGCCGACGGAGACTCGCCGCGGTACCAGCGTTCACCCTGCCACCAGTAGCAGAACGAGAGCAGACCGGTGGCCGCACGCGGGTTCAGTACCAAGTCGGTCACCCAATCCGGCGCTCCGGCATAGATATTCGGCAACTGCCCGCCATCGGCGTACGCCTCCCGGAGTACGGGGGCGTCCCAGACACCGCCGGACAGCACTGCTCGCCCGCCCGGCAGCAGATACAGGGTCGAGCCACCACGTTTCGAGCTCTCGAACACTCCGCCCCCCGGGAGCACCCGCGGCCCCCACTCCGACCCGACGGCCACGAATGCGGCGGCCAGGGTGACCCACCGCGCCCACAGCAGGGAAAGGTCAGGAAACTCGTTCTCCGCCAACACCGCCCAAACCTTCGCGGCCTTGTCGGCGCGGGCCTGCGCCGCCGCGCGCTGCGGTGTCCGCGACTGCCGATCGGCGTGCGACAGGTAAGCAGCAAGCCACACCGGCAGGCGCTCACGCGGATACGCCTGCAAGTCCGCACGATACGCATCCGGAGCGAACAGCTGCCCCAGCGGGAAGGGCTCCTCGCCATAGTCGTACTCGACGTCGATGGCCAGGTTGTCCTCGCCGTCATGCGGCACGGTGACACGAACTAACAATCGCCACCATGGTTCGCTGTCGGCACGCGCAACCGCCTCCCGCTGTCGCCGCGCCAATTGCATCACTGGACGGGACGACTCGACCTGCACCGACCGATCACCGTCGGAGTAAGTGACAATTCCGGCTTCGGCCGCGACCGTGACGGCGATGGCCGCCTCCAGGTGCCCCCAACCGGGCGCGCCCACCTCGGCGAGAGCACGGCCGATCTGCTGCGCCAACTCCCACGAACCACCGGACTCTGCTGCGCCAGCGCCCTCCACGGCTTGGTCGGCACCGACCCCAGCGACCTCATCGGCGCCGTCCTCAAGCAAATTGAACGAGACATCGGGCTGATGCCGCACTTCGCCGCCCACCCCGCCTGGGGCGTGCTCTGGCTGATCACTCATCTGCCCATGTCCTGAATGCTGTTGAAGTTGTCGATGTTGATGTTCCCCACCTTGAGCAGTCCCCGGCCTCCTCGTTGAAGAACCTCGATCCCATCTGAGTGGTGCACTTCCTCAGCGTCGCTATTGATGACCGCCAGCTCGGGTACTCGCATCCGCTCCACATTCGTTGCATACTCACCAGTCTGTTGACTTCGACATCGAAGTCGAAATAAGTCCAGCTACGATCATTCCGACTGTCAGGAAGGCGCATGGGGTTCAGCGTGCCGCGCCATCACCGCTCACTTGGACCTGCAGATGGCTCCTCCACGGATGGGCCCCCGTCGAAGCAGCCGGGCCCCGCGACCCATCGCCCCCGCTGTTCCATTTCAGCCGACGAACCTGCAGTTCAGCTATAGGGTAATGGGGTGGCTGATGCTTCACACTCGCCTGATGAACACCACCTCGAGAGCCTAAACCGACCCTGTTAGTGCGTGAAAACAACACAAAACCGCCACAAACCAGCAGGCCACAGACCTGCACCGGGAATTATCGACGAAGAGTGAGTCAAGTCAGGTCCAAGTCTCACGCCCGACAAACTCCAGGTCTCAGGTCGGGTGGTCAAGGGTGAATCGACCCGGGTTTGGTGCTCGCCTTCTTTCTTGGGAAGGATGGGCAGACCATGCCATCGAAGTACGACGAAGCGACCAAGGCCAAGGCTGTGCGACTGGTCGTCGATCACCGTGACGACTACGACAGCGAGTGGGCCGCGATCAAGGCGGTGTCGGCCCGGCTGGGCATGACCGCGGAGACGTTGCGGAAGTGGATCCGCCAAGCCGCGGTCGATCGGGGTGAGGCCGAGGGGACCTCCACGGAGTCGGCGAGGATCATCCGTGAGCAGAAGCGGAAGATCGCCGAGTTGGAGCAGACGATCGAAATCCTTTCTGCGGCAACGTCTTTTTTCGCGCGGGACAAGCACCCGCGACACCGTTAGTGTGTGAGTTCATCGCCGAGCACAAGGCCCGGTTCCCGATTGCGGCGATGTGCCGGGCGCTGATCGCGCGCGGGTTGAAGATTTCCCCGCGAACCTTCCACGCCTGGGCGAAACGGGCGCCTTCGAAACGGGCACTGTGGGACACCACGGTCACCGAGATCTTGGCCGGCTACTACGAGCCCGATGAGAACGGCAAACGCAGACCGGAATGCCTGTACGGGGCGGCGAAGATGTGGGCGCACCTGCAACGTGAAGGGATCCCGGTCGCCCGGTGCACGGTGGAACGGTTGATGCGGGCGAACGGCTGGCGAGGTGTGGTGCGGCGCAAGAAGGTCCGTACCACCGAGGCCGATCCGGCGGCAAGTCGGGCGGCGGATCTGGTGGATCGCCAGTTCCGGGTAACGGCACCGAACCTGCTGGTCGTGGCCGACTTCACCTATGTGCGGCTGGCGACCGGCGCGTTCGTGTACACAGCGTTCGCCATCGACGCTTACGCGGGCCGGATCCTGGGCTGGGAATGCTCGACCAGCAAACAGACCGTGTTCGTGGAATCGGCGATCCGGCAAGCCGCTGCGCTGCGTACCCGCGAAGGGCGCCCGCTGACCGATGCAATCCATCATTCCGATGCGGGCAGTCAGTATACGTCGGTGAAATTCGGTGAGACACTGATGCTTTCGGGACTGAGGCCGTCGATAGGGTCGGTGGGCGACGCCTTCGATAATGCCCTCGCCGAGACCACGATCGGGCTTTATAAGACCGAAGCAGTCCGGGACGATTCCCCGTTCCGGCGTGGCCCGCTGCACCGTCTGGCTGATGTCGAGCAACTCACCCATGAGTGGGTCAGTTGGTTCAACGAGTCCCGACTGATGCATCGGCTCGGCCGCAAACCACCGATCGAGTACGAGGCCGACTACTATGCCGCTCTGACCGAACAACCGGTCGGAGACAGATAACCGGGTGCGCACGAAACCCGGGGGGATTCATCCGGCCTTGTGGACTACCTCGACCAGTTGGACAAGGCACAACGCGAGGCCGCGAAGCTGCTGAATCTCGACTTCTTCGATACCCGCGCGATCACCGCGGGGCATGGCCTGTGCTCGCCGCAGCCGTGGCTGAACGAGTTCTTCGACCCTCGGGCCAACTTCCTCGGTATACCGTTCCACCCCAGTGCCCAGGGGGATTCGGTGTTGGCCCACGCGCTGTATCGCTGGATCTCCCAGTGACCTCGGTGTATACACCGGCCGCAGACATGCCGTCCGGCGTGTCCGCGGCGGGATCGAGGAGGCTGCCATCGCTGACCGCGGCGCGCTGGTGGGCTGCCTGTGCGGTGCTCGTATCGCACGCGCTGATTCTGTTGCCTACCTATCCATTTCAGAAGACCGAACTGTTCCGGCGTATCCATCAGGACTTCGTGCCGATGCAGTTCGGCGCGGCTGGCGTGACCTTCTTCTTCGTGTTGTCCGGGTTCATCATCTACTGGTCGGCCGGACACGGGGGTTCAGCGTTGAGCTTCTACCGCCGCCGGGTGCTCAAGATCTATCCGACGCACCTGATCGCCGGCGTGGCGTTCAAGTTGCCCACCCGTGTTGCGGCACTGTTGATGCTGCTCTACGCCCAGCCGTTGACTCGCGTCCTGCGCCTGACAATCGGCGACGTCCTGGAAGCTCCGCCGGCACCAGATCCCTGCACTCACCGGCCGCGCCGCCGCGATCAGGCACCTCGTCCTCCAAGCACCTGCACCGGTCGTCGCCCGAATGCTCGGCTACACCTACGACCAGACCGCCCTGAAACCGGGCCTGGTCCAGCATCAAACCATGTCCGGGGACAGGGTTTAAGTCGACAGTTGATTACGCCAGGTCACCAGTGCGACCCTCATCCAAAGCTGACTTTGGTTGAGGTGCAGCGCATCCTGCGTCACGCCCAACCTCGCGACATTGAGCGTCTACACCTGGGTACGCGCGGGTGCAGGACATATTCGACCGGCTGCAGGAACACTACGCACAGCCCCGCCTGCCCGACAGGGATCGGTGGCTTGCAGGGCGCCGGGCCGACGAGAGGTGTGCCGATCGCATGACTTTATCGCCGAAGACGGAGTTGGCGTCGATCGGTCCCCTCGCCACATGGGCGCCTCGTCTACATCACGGCAACTCGCACCCGCATCCCTGCCCAGACCGAGCGCGGAATTTAGCGCATGAGACCCGTGTTGGCGCGATCCCCCAAACACCACCAGCACACTTCCGGTTTTGGTGCCGAAAATTCTGTTCCGGGGCTGAAACGCTAACTCCGCACAGAGGGCGAAGCCGATCTATGCGACAGTCGGTGACATGCCGTTGTCTCGGGTTCATGAAGTAGCGCGCAGAACGTACGGGCACCCACCTGCTGATTCGACGAGCAGCAGTTCCTCGGCGACCACGACCGAGTCGTGGCCTACAGTCGAGGCCGCCTGCGCGCGCGACATGACGACTCGATATCGGATACAGCTGGAAGCTGACATTGGCACGATTGTTGTCGGAGTTTGGTAAGTCAGCTCCCGCCGACCCGCGCATCGGCCAACCCATTACCCTATAGCTGAACTGCAGGTTCGTCGGCTGAAATGGAACAGCGGGGGCGATGGGTCGCGGGGCCCGGCTGCTTCGACGGGGGCCCATCCGTGGAGGAGCCATCTGCAGGTCCAAGTGAGCGGTGATGGCGCGGCACGCTGAACCCCATGCGCCTTCCTGACAGTCGGAATGATCGTAGCTGGACTTATTTCGACTTCGATGTCGAAGTCAACAGACTGGTGAGTATGCAACGAATGTGGAGCGGATGCGAGTACCCGAGCTGGCGGTCATCAATCATCCAGGTGAAGGAGGGGACGAGCGGGATGAAGAAACACACAGTAACGGTCGGTCGAATAAATCGGACGAAAACGCCAATATTGGTGCAGAGTGGCGGGCGCGGCGGTGCCTCGGAACACGACGCGGTCGGGCGTGGCAGGCCGTGAGCGAGGTCGCTTCGGTGGCGGGGGCGCTGATGCTGGTGGCCGGGGTGGCTGCGGCAGAGCCACCGACCTCTGGTCCGGATCTGGGTCCACCGGGCGGGTACCAGGCACCTGCGGAGAGCAGCACCGGTCTTCCCGCGCGGCCGGTCATCACCGGGATCGAGCCGATCACCGACCGGTGGCTGCGGGTGTTCGTGCAGTCACCGTCGATGCATCGGGTCGTGCAGGTCCAGGTGCTGCTACCGGCCGACCGCAGCCGGCCACGACCCACCCTGTACATGCTCGACGGGCGCGGCGCCCCGGAGAACGAAAGCAGCTGGACCGAGCACGGGCATGCGGTGCAGTTCTTCGCCGACAAGAACGTCAACGTCGTGATGACTACCGGAGGACCGGCCAACCTCTATAGCGACTGGCAACACCGCGACCCGGTACTGGGCACCAACAAGTGGGAAACCTTCCTCACCCGCGAGCTGCCCCCGCTGATCGACGCACGCTTCGACGGCAACGGACGTCAGGCCATCGAAGGGGTGTCGATGGGCGGCGAGGCCGCGATGATGCTCACCGTTCGCAACCCGGGCCTGTATCGGGCGGTAGCCGCGCACAGCGGCTGCTACAGCACCGCCCCCGGTCCCGGTCAGGACCAGGCCCGCGCGATCGTGGAAACCTACCACGGCAACCCCGACAACATGTTCGGCCCACCCGATGACCCCGACTGGCTCGCCCACGACGTCATGACCCACGCCGCAGCACTGCGCGGCACCGCGATCTACCTGTCCTCCGGCAGCGGAATCCCCGGCGAACACGACGTACCCGGGCAAGCCACTCTGCCCGACGACATCACCATCGGCGGACCACTGGAAGCCGGCGCCTACAGCTGCACCGACGCCCTCGCCCGCAAGCTCACGCAACTCCACATCCCCGCGACGGTGAACCTGCGCCCCACCGGCACCCACTCCTGGCCCTACTGGGCCGACGAACTGGCCCGATCCTGGCCACTGATCGCCCACGCACTCGACACCAGTAACTGACACGAAGATCTGCGGCACCGTCGGACGTACACGAAGCGTCCAGACATAAAAGAATAAGCGATTCGAAGGACGGGATGTCTGTAAATGCCACGCAGTTCACGGACTTGCCGTGAAAACCAGTAACATAAACAAAAGCACGCCTGGGGTTGCCCAAAACTTGCCAATCCGCAGGATTTGGCAATATATCGACATTAATGCACTATTTCCTTGCCCAGTTTCACTCTTGAAACTTTGCGACCCTTTCAAGAGGATCTGCGTCCTTGAATCATTCTTGAACCATGGGGAATCCTAATATGAAACGGCCAATGAAAATCGCCCGCAGAATGGAGGTGTACAGATGCGTTCACCAGCCTTCCCACTGCGGCTGAGTTCCCACTCTGGATTGTGTGCGCCCGCCGAGAGGCATGGCTGCAGTTGCGCAGTGAAGAGCATCGGCGACGACAGCAGATCACTGCGGCATCGGTTTATGAGTCCAGTGTCCTTACCCTCGACTTCTTTGCCATATATTTGGCTGGAAATCGAGGATCTGTCACAAGATTGACTTCCGGCGATTTCCTCGACGCGATTCGCCGTCTCATCAGCCTGGGATCGACGATATCGCGAAAGTCTTTCAACGAAAGGCCGACGAATGTAGCCGCCCGGTGCCGTTGACAACCCCTGTGGACCAGTTAGGGAAGACACTATGCCGATTATTTCGCAGCCTGACGAGGGCTGGGACGGGACCGAGTTCGCCCTGGACCCGGCGGGTTTGCAGGGGGTGGCCGGCCAGGTCGGCCGAGTCTACGACGACGTCAACGACGCAATAACGGACTGGAGCGACGCCATCGCACTGTCGGCGCAGGCGCTGGGCGATCCGAAACTCGCGTCGGTCTACTCGGGGTTCGTGCAGGTGTGGAGCCCGGAGACCAATGCCACCGGGTTGGCTCTGGGTGAATTGGTGAAGAACCTGTCCACGGCCAAGCAGCTCTACGAGGAGACCGACCATGCCTCGGCTGGGCAATTCGATCGGCTGCGCGGCGCATGAGCACACCGTGGGACTTGAGCACAGTTCGGGACTTGGATACGGCGCTGAAGAAGATCGAGTCGTTGTCACAGTCCGATGTTGTTGCCGATCCCTCGGTGCTGAAGTCGGCTGTCGGTGCCGCGCTGGCTCCACCGGCGCCTGGTGGCTCGCCCACGCAGATCTATTCGGCGGCGACCGCCTACCGGAAGGCCGCCGAGCGGTATGGTCAAGCCTTCGACGATCTTCGAAGGGTCCACACCACAACGCTGCCTGCCGCGTGGAAAAGCCCCGCTGCGGACAAGGCTGCACAACACATCCAAGCGGTAGGGATCCAGATACAGAACACTGTGTCTGCATTCGGCCTGGTCAGCGAGGCTCTGATGTCCTGGAGCGACGCGCTGCAGCGGGCTCAGTCCAACGACCAGCACGGACGCGAGCTTTTGACACAGGCCGGCAACGTAACCGAGGGCAGGGCCCTGGGACTCGGCGTCGGTGTATCGGCCGGTCAGGCTTTGCAGCTCGCCGCGGATGGCTGCTCACTCAGACAAGCCACCGCGCTGGAGCTGCTCGGCGCGGCTTCCACTGCCACCATGGTGCTGACACAGACCACTGCTTACGCTCGTGCCCAGAAGGTCGTCGATGCCGGCCCGTTGACCGCGACGCTCCTGTCCACCGCGCAGAACCCGGACGGCACGCAGATCCTGAGCCTCAACGCGATCACCGTCGGTGAGCAGCGGTGGGAAGCGCTGTCGACCGCGGACAGGACAGCCCTGGAGGGCCTGCTCGCGTCCAGCGTTTCCTCGCAGGAAGCCGCCTATATGTGGAAGGCGTTGGCCGCAGGCAATTCAGTCAAGACGATCGAGGCATTCGACAAAGCGATACGCCCGCACGCCACGAGCCCGCAGTGGCTCGCCGACCACCTGACCCCGGATCTGGCCGGCCAGCCGGGTTCCTCGTGGGGCAGCGGCGACGTGTCCTGGGCAACGTATAAGGGCAAGTCGAACGGGCAGCTGGGCCTGCTCAGCCGATTCAAGGACTTCGCGCTCATGGAGGATTCGGACATTTATAACCAGGGCAAATATGGCGACTGTGTAGCCGCGTCCACGGTCGTGGCCAGGGCAAACGTGGATCCGGTGTATATGCTCGGGTTGACCACCGGATTCGGGGAACCCGTCGGCAGCAACCCACCACCCGGCGACGACAGCCCCGCCGCATTCCATGCCCGGCTCCAGCATGCGTACATCGGAGAGTATCGGATAGGTCAGGCCGCCGAGGGAGACAAGCCCGACCTGCAAACAGGTATTGGGTCGAAGGGTGAAAATGTGCTAGCGAACCGGCTGCTCGCCCCGGCGACCTCCACCCCCTATCACTATCAGAGTTTGAGTAGCCCCTCGTCACGAGCGCAGGCGCTTCCCGAGATCGAAGCCAACGCAGCCGATGGCGTGCCAGTACCCATCGACGTGCAATCCTCACCAGGGACGCCCACCAAAGACTTTGAGGCTCACCAAGTAGTGGTAACCGGGTACAAGGGCGGGAAGCTTCAAATCGTTAACCCGTGGGGATTCACCCAGAATGATGTCGATCCATCGAAATTCGTCGACGGGAAGCTCCCCATCGGCACACCCGTCGGGGGGCTTTCTTTGTCGACCGTCACGATGCCGGATGCCGACGGCGTGGAGATGCCGGGCGATTGAACGGGATTTCGGTGGGTCGTGACGAGGAGCTGCGCGGCCTGGACGTGGAGGCCGGCCTCACCATGGGCATGCTGCTGCCGGGGACCGCGCACGCCGCGATGTTCACCGACGTCGCGATCGTGGCGTCGTGGCAGGCGCAAGAACTCGGGGTCGGCCCATACCCCCTCACGTTCCTGGCGGGCTGCGTGCGCTCACTCGGGGTCCAGGGTGCCCTGCAGCTGCCGGAGCCACTGATCGGGCACGAGCCGACCGCACTGGTACGCAGGTGGCTCTCGGCCGCTACCGGACCGACCCGCAACATCGCCCACGACGACCTGTTCGCACAGTGGCTCGAAACGGTGGCCACCCTGCTGCAAACCCGCAGACAAGTCCAACAACCGAACCGCTCGTCATAGCTGCACCCTCCTCGTCACAGCGGGACACCGACGCCCGGCCGACTCCCTACGTGGGCGGGCCACCATCGCTCGTCTCGCCTCCACGCCCTGACCTAAACGCACGCTTGTTGGGCTGCGAACAACTACGAGCCGTTGACCAGCACCGACAAACCGACCACCGGCCCCTGCAACGCGCGACACGACACGGACCCGAATGGGAAAGCCCCAGTTTCGAACCGACAGTCGTGGACAGAACCAGCCTGAACGACCTGCTGACTGACCGAGGATTTCATCCTGATCGCCGTATACGACGGCTCAACGGTCACCAAGACCGACCTGCTTGGCGTGATGACCTCGGGGGACACTGCGGTTCCCCGCCATCCGGTCCTACCCCGCAGACGCCATCGTCCGCCGAATCGCCGACGTCGCCATCGTCGTGGACCGGACCAGCATGAAATTCACCAATCCTGACGGCACCGTCTTTACAACAGCCAGCCGCTACACCCACGTCTTCAGCTTCGACAGCGTCGCCGGACGGCGCCTGGTGTCTGTGCAGGACACGCAGATCACCCCGCCTGGGGGCACTGGGATGGGTTCGACCGATAGCGTTCAAACTTTAGGGAATCGGACCGGCCCTGGCTGCGTCGAACTCGATGGGGCAGTTCCTGGGCTCGCATCGAGTACAAACTGGTTAGTCACCGCCGCGTCCCTCCTCAGGGCGCGGTGGTGATGCTATCCAGAGGCAGCACCTATTTCCGGAGGTACACCCCTTCTGTCGGATGGCTTCCAAGGCTTCTCGAGCACTGCAATCAATAGCGCTGCCGCGTCTCCTGCGGGTAGCTCGGTGATAATCGAGCTGGTGACCTGCGGTTTCATTCCGGCCATTAGCTGAGCTGCCATCCGAGGGTTTTCACCGCCAGATCGCTGATTGCGGATCTGTCTCCATCACGAGCCGCAGGCACCACCGCCTCGCCCTGCCGCTCCCATTAGGGTGTCGGTAAGGATCGCCCCACGAGCACCGCTAGGGTGTTCAGTTTCTTGGACGGTTCCGGGCTTCACGAACGGGGTTGTAGGACCCCCATGAGCCTCGACGACCGTGCGCGCGGCCAGCGCGACAGCAATAGCGTCGTCGATATCGTCACCCCAGTTTCTATCGCTGGTACGCGCTGTTGGCGACGAGGCCCTGTGTGGTTCGAATCTTGGCAGGTCACATGATTCCTGATGGGGTGCCGTCGGTGCAACGGCTGGAATCACGGCTTGGGACTGGGGCTGGTCGATCGTGACCGCACCGTCGGTGGGCTGTCCGGGCGCGCTTGCGCTTGGCAGCCGTGTTAGCGGCGGGGCCGGAGGTGCTGCTGCTGGACGAGCCGACCAATCATCTCGACGCCCTGAACTGGCTCGAGGACCACCTGCGGACCCGGCGCGGCACCACCGTGACCGTCTCCCACGACCGCACTTTCCGGGAGCTGATCGTGACCGTCAAATCGATGGGTCGGGCACGAGCCCGGCGGCGCTGCGGGCACTGGAGCGGATGGTCGCCGCCAACTGGTCTCAGGTGCGGGCCAACCACGAACGACTCGCGGACCTATGGAAGTCGGCCGAGAACGACCTCGTCCTCGTCAACTCCCACGACCCAGCACTGCTGCGCCGAGCACAGCGCGCGGCACCACCGGCATAGCTCCCGGAGTACGGCCGATCTTAGATTAGTGAGCGTCCGGGAACTTCCTTTGCTGCCTGACATTCCCTGTCGGCGGAGCCCTCAGGGCCGGGGTATAAAGGAGGGCTGTGGCAACTGAGCTGACTGTGTTCTCCGACTGCCAGCAGATCCACCTTCTTGATAGCGACTCGTCCGCCGAACTGGCGGACTGGGCGAATTCCGCACTGCTCAACTACTTGGCGCTGGAGGACGACGCGATCGGCATCCGCACAGGGGTCAACGGCGACGTCATCGTCACCATCGACGTGACCGACGCCCCGCCCGCCGATGACATAGATGCCTTCGACACTGTGACGGAGTGTGGCCTCCGAGCCGATTCCGGCACGTTGAGGCTCACCTCTCCGACCTACTGCGAGGACGACGGTGATTTGGTGACAGTTCCGAGGGGGTGGCTGCGGTTGCGCGTTTCCTTGACGAGGTCGCCCGATGACGAGGAATACGACGATCCCGCCGATCGGCAACACATCCGGATTCAGTGCTGGCCCGCTGCACCCACCGGCGCCGTCTTGGTCAAGGGATGGAATCCCGAGACAGGCGCATTTTACCCCGTACCGACCAACTGAACTCCGTCGCGCCGGTCATGTTCGGGTGAGTCGGCGTGAGGTGGTCATGATGGTAGCGATGTAGACCATGGCTTCGTGGTGATCGGGCCGGGTCTCGTAGTCACGGACCAAACGGCGGTGTTTGCTGATCCAGGCCAGCGTTCGTTCCACGACCCACCGCCGGGGCAGCACGACGAAGCCGGAATCGGTACGTTTGACGATCATCACGGCCAGGTTCAGGACTTGGTGCGCCCAGTGCACCAGCCTGCCGGTGTAGCCGGAATCCGCCCAGGTCAGTGTGATGGTGGAGAACCGTTCTCGCAGCCTGGCCAGCAGCGGGACAGCGCCGTCGCGGTCCTGGGTGCTGGCGGCGGTGACCACGACCGCCAGCAGCAGGCCCATGGTGTCGGTGGCGATATGGCGTTTGCGGCCTCCGACCTTCTTGCCGTTGTCCCATCCGGGTGATGCGCCCAGCACGGTGTCCGCGCCCCGCACCGACTGGGAGTGGATGATCGCCGCAGAAGGGGTCGGCCGACGGCCCGCGCGGACCCGGATCCGATCACGCAGAACATCGGTGATACGTTGCCACACACCGGCTTTGGTCCATCGGCAGAAGATGTCGTAGACCGTTGTCGGGGGCGGGAAATCTCTGGGCAGCGCCCGCCAGGCGATGCCACCACGCACGAGGTAGAAGATCGCGTCCAGCACCAGGCGGCGGGGATGTTTCTCACCACGCCCGCCCTTGCCGCCGGTGTTGCCCGGCGGCGGCAACAGCGGTTCGAGCAGCGCCCACTGCTCGTCACTGCACGAGGACCGATACGCCGGACACACCCGGATCGACGACGCGTCGTGGACTGGGCAGGACGAACACAGACAACTCGGCAATACTGGCACACGAACTCCTGGCAGAACATGGTCACGACAACCGCTGATCTACCAGGAGTTCTTCATGTCAGGCGCCGACACACCGGACCGAACGCCATTCACCTGCAACCACATTCGACAAACCCGCACCCCACGGTCACCCCGCCGACAACCCACCACCAGCCAGACTGACGAGAGTTCCCGGACGCTCACTCAGGCCCTTCGCCAAGCGGGTTACTGACTGTGATCCCGGTGAGGCAGGGTGGTGGTGTGCCGACTTTCCGTGTGGATGTCCTGCGACTGGCCCATGTGCGTGTGCGCGATCACCTTGCCGTAATGCCCGCGACCGTCGAGGCGAGTTGGGCAGCCCGGCCGGGCGGACTTCGGATCGTGCTCGAGGGAACGGCAGCACCGGGCAATCCTGCGCGGTCACCGCGATCGCCGTGCCGACGATGAATACCGCGGCTCTCCCCCGCAAGCGCTTTGCAGCGGCCGAGGCGGTCCGCGAGGCGCCCCGCCGACAGCGCGCCGATCAGCAGCACGCTGACGATGCTGCCCGGCTACGCGGAGTTCAAGCCGAAATCGGAACTGACGAACAGTAGTGCGCCGGAGACGACACCGCTACAGTCGGCCCTGTCAGAATCCATACCCGAGATGTCAGGGCACGCAATGTTCTCGTTCGGCCGAATCAGGGTTGCGTGGCTGCTGGCCGCGTCCGTGCTGGTGCTCGCGGCAGCCGGGTGCGGCGCCGGGACGCCGCCGGCCGTACGTGGCGGCGAGTCCGGTGGCGCCACATTCATTCTGCCGCTGGCGTCCGATGCGGCAACAAGCCTTGCCTCCGGCCTGCGGCTGGCGGTATCCATCGCCGGTGGCGCAGACAAGACCGTCGAGGTCGACACGGGATCGCGAGGGGTGGTGGTCGCCCGCAGCGCGATCGGGCCGCAGGCCACCGATACTGGCCGGTCCGGCCGAGTCGAATACACCAGTGACGGGCTGATCCTGTCCGGCGAGTACTTTCTCGCCACGATCGGGTTCCACACCGCACAGTCGACGGTGGCGACCATTCCCGTGCGCGTCCTGGGCGTCGAGTCGAGCAGTTGCGACAGCAAGTATCCGCGGTGCCGGCCAGATGCCGACACCGAGCACGTCGGCATGCTCGGTGTCGGCTACGGCACCTATGCCAAGTCCGGCAAGCCACCGGCGGCAGAAGTCGATCCGTTCCTGGAACTACAGGCCATGCAGGACGGCACCGCCCGGCGCGGGTACATCATTACCCGCAACAGCGTGACACTCGGCCTCACCGCCGCCGACCCGACCTCGTTCGACCAGGTCACTCTGGCAAGGCCGACCGGATCCGCCGGCCTGCCCAGCGACTGGGGCGCGGCACCCGGCTGTTTCGCCCTGCCCGACTACGGCAACGATGAACGATGCGGAACGATCCTCGTCGATACCGGAATCGCGACCATGATCGTCGGTCCGGGCCCGGCCGGGCGACCGCCCGCACTACGCACCGCCATCCCGAACGGCACCCGCATCCGGATCGGGCTTCCGGCCTTCAGCGATCCCGCGCTCACCTACACCATGACGACCGGCGCGACCAACGATTCCCTTGCGCCACAGGGAGATCCGGCCGCCCGATGGTCGAGATCCGGCCCCTTCGTGAACACCGGTCGGCACCTACTCGCCGGATACGATTATCTCTTCGACGCCGACACCGGCCACATCGGCTTCCGCAAGGACCCGGCCTGAACGTGCGGTGATCGGCGCCGTTCGTGCCGCCCAGCTCAGAGCCTGGTGACAAAGGGTTTGGTCGGTGATCCATGCTCGGCGTGATGCCTTGAGCGGGAACAGGTTCAGAGAATTCGGGCGATCAGCCCC
>NZ_JBNPVW010000026.1:0-59163 GCF_050434125.1 Nocardia sp. GP40
CATCCTGATCTTCACCTCGGCCACGGTGAGCGCCGGCACCACCGCCCACGGGGACATCCTGGCCCTCAACGGAGCGATCACCCTGGACACCAACACCATCACAGCAGTCTGAGCCTCGATACACCGAAAGGATTTCGAACCTGTCCGCGCGCCCTCGGCGCGCGGACAGAGTGTTTCAGGTGTCGGTAGCCGCCAGTCCGCCCACCCTTTTCCACCGTGGTTGAGGGGTCCGGGAACATTGACGAGAAAAGTCACGCTAAGGAGTTACCGCAGATAGTGGGCCCTTACCAGTCTCGCACCTCTGTAGCTGCGCGACCCGATCCAGGATCGCGCGCTCATCGTCCTCGGCGACCTCGCTCATGCCGGTCGATTCTCCTCCGCCCCTGCGGATTTCCCCGGCTGATCGCCGCTTCTACCCGGCGGCCTTCTCCTCGCCGAACAGCAGCAGCTGCGCCGGCGCGGGTGTAGCGCCCAGGATGCGCAGGCAACGCGAACAGCTCACCGGCGCGCGGGTCGGGGCCAGAGCGTCGGGATCCCAGCCCGTACTGGCCCGACCCCAGCCCCCTGGACCACTGGTGGACCGAGGTCATAGACGGCGCCCTCACCCCCGTCGCTCCACCCCCGCCGAAGTTATGAGATCCATGCTCACCCTGCTCGCCTGCTGGTGACCGTTCCCTCGCTCGCCGCACTCGCCGGCTGGGCATGCGTGGCCGCCACCTGCTGGCACGAAATCCGCAACCGCTACCGGCAGCCACCACCCGACCGGCCCACAGCCCGCCCTCGGACACCGGCACTTCGATAACCAACTCCTCCAGCGACAATCTGGCGGCCTCGCGGGCGTACCGCAGCCGCGCGGCCTCGGCCTGGTCCCCTTCGGCTGCACCGTTCATCCTTCGACTAGCCGGTGAAGTGTGGACGGGTGTGGACGTCAGATGGCCCGAACGGGTTGATGCTCAAAACTACACCCCGTCAGCGCATTTGGCCGCCAGCATTCCCGGTGCCGGCGCGTTGACACCGATGAAGAAGGACGGATGCAGAGATGACCGTGCTCGATCCCGAACCTGAATCGCCGTTGCGGCTGCCGCACTCGCAGGCCGCCGTCGACGACACTATCGCGCGCTGGGCGCCGAACACGGGGAAAACCCGGCCGGGCCGCAGAGCGCACATCTGAGGTGAACAACGTGGCGAAGAAGATCATGCTGACCGGTGGTGCCGGATATATCGGCTCGGTGTTGACCAGAACGTTGTTGGCCAACGGTTTTCGCGTGGTCGTTGCGGATCGGTTCTTCTTCGGGCGGGACAAGCTGCCCCAGGACAGTGCCGATCTCACGGTGATCAGCAAAGACGTGCGCGCCCTGACGAGATCCGACTTGGATGGTGTGGATTGTGTTATCGACCTGGCCGCGATTTCCAATGATCCGGCGGGCGAGCTCGACCCGCAGCTGACGCTGGACATCAATCTTCATGCCCGGGTTCGGTGCGCCCAGCTGGCGCGGGAGACTGGTGTGGCGCGGTACATTCTACCGTCGTCGTCGAGTGTGTACGGCCAGCAGGAGGGCTTGCTGTCCGAGTCGGCTGCGGTTGAACCGCGTACCACCTACGCGGCCGCGAACGCGCAGGCCGAGGCCGCGGTCCTGGACTTCGCTGGCGACGGCTTCACGGTGGTGGTTGTCCGGCAGGCAACTGTGTTCGGAATGTCGCAGCGGATGCGGCTGGATCTGGTGGTTCATAAGATGGTGATTCAGGCCGTTCGCCGCGGGTTGATCCCGGTTCTGGGAGACGGGCAGCAGTGCCGGCCGTTCGTGCATATCGCCGATGTCGCCGATGCGTTCGTTCGCCTGATCGGCGCACCGGCCGAGATCGTCACCGGTCAGCGATTCAATCTGGGCGGCAACACGATGAACTTCCGCACCCGCGAGCTCGCCGAGATCGTCGGAGCGGAAACGAATGTGGATCGGTTCGACCACTACCCGGGTCTGGACGATCGCTCGCACCGCATGGACTTCTCGAAGATCGAGAGCATCCTGAATTTCGTTCCGGCCCGGACCATTCAGGACGGCGTCCGGGACGTCGTCGCCGGCTTGGCGAGCGGCAGTGTCGAGGAGACCGACCCGCGCTGCTACACGGTGCCCTGGTACGAGCAGCTGCTGAACAGCGGCGGCCCCGGCAGCCCAGCAACGTTCTGATCCGCATCTCACCGAAAACTTTGTTCGGCGGACATCTCGAGGGGAATAACCAATGAAGGCAGGACAATACGATGTCCTTGTAGTCGGTGGCGGTGTCACCGGGTTGATGGTCGCGGTGCGGCTGGCCGGTCCCGGCGTGCGGGTCGCGGTGCTCGAACGCGACCTGCTGGGCGCTGGTGCCACCACCCACAATCACGGCGTTTCTTCCGTTATGCGAGGCGCGCGCTGGGGGACTCGCCGAAAGATTGCTACGTGAGCGGTCGGAATGGTTACGGTGGCATCCGCCGTTGCGACATCGGGTGGAGATCGACATAGCCGCGGTGGTGGAGCCCCGCCCGCGCGCATCGCCTGTGGCAGGTCCGCTGCGAAGCCGGGCGGGGCTATCCGATCGACGCGGGGCCCACAAGCGAGTGATACCGATGAAGGGAAAGGAAGCGATGCCAGCAGCTCTGAACGCGACAGCGGCACATCTGGTGAGGGATATCGTTGCCCGGTACGGTTCGTTGGACGCGTTCTGCGCTCGCCTGCGAGGCAGCGTCGAGAATCCGACCGAGGAACTACGCCGCTTCACCGGAACCTGGACCGGGCCCGGGGCATCTCCGGCGCGGGCTGAGGGCGAGGGGGACAGCGGCAGACACCGACTGCAGCACTGAGCGTTGATGGCGCGGCGTACCTCGCACGGCGCTTGATTCGTACCAACGAAACTCATTGCGCTATAGGTCGTTAAACTAGATTTGGTTGACGAGGTCCGCTGTACTACGACAGGTGATCCTGCCTTTCGTCAAAGGGACATGCGCGTCCCCGGCAGACGGGATTCTCACGGACTCTTGCCTTGGGAATTCGGTCCGACCGCGTGGGCATTGAAAGCCGTCAGATGGACGGCCCCGGTGGGCCTGTCAGCCGGGTTTGCGCGCTTCGAGCCGGACCAGCACCACGATGCCGGTGTCGAGCAGGGTCAGACCGATGGCCAGCGTCGTCAGCACCACAGGGAACGGGTTTGTGCGTTTGGCCGATGTGCAGTGCAATTGCGGGTTGGGGGATGCGGACACTCCGCCGGTCGCGGAGACCGTGTATCGGCCGGGGCGGTCGATGACGGCGCTGCCGACCCGGATATGGGTGACGCCGTTGTCGCTCAACGCGGCTCCCATACGCCCGTCCACCCTCGGGACCGGCCCGCCGTCGACCGGGGTGATGGCCAGGTGCAGGATCGGGATGGCCACGGTCTGATTGGACAGATCCATGGTGAAGCTCAGATCGACCCGCCCGGCGGGCAGGTCGACCAGGGTCTCACCAGGCAAATCGAAACTCCCGTAACGGGATTCGCCAGGGTTGAGTGTCACACCCCAGTACACCAATCCGCTGACGGCAGTCCCGATGCCGAGGACGATTGCGACTAGGGCGAAGGTTCGGCGCCCGGCTACGGCGATCTGACTGGACACCCCGATACTCCTCCATGACCGACGGGCCCAGCATACCCGGATCATCAACCAGCGCTGGGACATCGGCACCGAGGGCATACACACGCACAACGCACTCCTTCAACAACCTCATACCGGCAATCCTCAACGGCTGCGACATCGAGCACGATCCCACAGCGAAGTCACCCGGGCTCACAGCTTCTCAGCGACTTCACCACGATCCGGTTCGTCACTCGAAATTCCTCGCCGCAAGCTGCGGCATCCGTCAGAGGATTCGCTGGCAGAGGATGACGGTGGCGCTCTGCGACTCCAATGGCCTTGCGGGCCAATGCTTCAGTCGCGGGTGGTGATAACCGCACGAGATGCGACAGCCGCCTCGCAGCGCCAGTGAACCGAGTTGGGGGTTCGGACTGGAATTTTCGCCCCAAATCGGGAAGATATGCCGTAATCGGTTGGCGGAGAGTGGATTTTAGCTCCATGACCGTTGATTGCTCCTTAAAGTTGTAGAGGCCGTGATCGACCGCTTCCTTCAAGCGAGTGGAGACCAGCATGTTGGACACCGTGGAAACCGCGACTGCATACGTGATCGCCGAGCTGGAGGCCAAGGGCACCGCCACTCGGGCGGACTTCGACGTCGCCGCCTCACACCTCATCAGCGAGGGCTGGGACTTCCGATCGATCGACCGGACCGTGTTCTGGGGTTTAGCCGCTGGCAATCTCAAGTTCTGAACGGCAGCCCCGACAGCGAACACCGCCTCCCTCGGCACCAGGTCGGGTTCGACAGTTCCTGAGTTTTCAGGAGTGTCGCGCCCTGGGCCGCCTCGACCGCAAACCGGGGGCTCGGCTCTGAACGGCACGCCTGCCACGGAATGCACCGGCCATGTGAACGAGAAGCAGTGGCGCATTTCGCCTTGTCCGGGAGTGCACTGCGAAGCGATCGCCCTCGACCGAGTTACTCGGGCGCGTGATCGACATGATCGGGATCTCTCCCCCCGCAGGCCCTTTCGAGTCGATGACGGCACCGATCAGCAGGTCCGATCCGCGCCCTCGAATCGATGGGTCGGTGTCGGCAATCGCCATCGCCATCGCCGCATTGTCGAACACGCACCGAAAAACCTCGTCCCGCCGCACAATCCCTTGTTGCTCGGCCCGGCGACGCTCGCGTCCCGTGTGGTGGTGCGCCTGGCGACGCACTTCCTCTGTCGCAGCGCTCGAGCCTTTCATCTCCGATGGAGCGGATCCGCTGTCAGGCTGGTGATTGTCCCCTCGACCCACTGAAGCATTCTTCTTGCGCGACAACAATTTTGCACCTGGAAGGTACGAAAACCAGATAATTCGCTCTGACGCAGCACTTTTCGGCTGCGATCACTGAGTAGCGCTGCTGGTCGATCGGTCGATCCGGCCTGCCGTACAGTGAGTTCACGATGGATGTCGCCGATCGGCAGGCGCAGCCGATCGGCAGGTACTCCGCAGCGGCAATGGTGAGAGATGGCTGAATTCCGTTCTCGCTCTGCAACTTGATGCAGTAGGACTCCAGTTCGGTAGCGAGGCTCTCGCATCTGGTGTTGGAACTCGTGAGCGGACCGGTGCGCCAGACGCTCACTGCCCGGGTAGTTTTCATGCCCCCATGCTTGGGCCGGATGTTTGGATCATCGGCCTGCGCCGGCTTGTCGTGGACCGAACACCGTGCGAGGCAGCGCCGTACCGGCGCGAGCCTGTATCGATCATTGCGTGAGCATAGGCATAAAGCCAGCGCGCTCAGCATGGAATCGGCCGCATCGGGGGTGATCCGTCTCCGCCCCGAGCGTCTTGGAAACAAGGAAACGAACGAGTAGCTGACGGAATACTCCTGCCAGTAAGCCTCGACCCGGTAGCAGCAGTGAGCAGGTGTGGCCGATCGGCTGGAGACTCTGCCGCGGCGGGAGTGTGAGACAACAGAAATCCCGTTGGCTGGCGAGCACCCTGGTGCGCAGGTCCATTGTCTTCCATGCCTGTTTCCTCTGAGCTGGATTCCGGTCCGACGTTCTCGCGAGGTGGAACACGATCAGGGGCGCTTGTCAGTTGAGCGCCGCCGGGCACGCGAGATGCGGTTCGGGTGGTGTTCCACGACCGGCGCGTGGTGTGTGTCCCATTGCGTCGGGTCTTGCGGGGACGGAGGCGTGCCGTGGACCGGTACGTCGGGGCCGAACGGGACAGCGGACGAAAACCATTGCCGCTGACGGCGAAACTTGGCCACTACGCCGTGAGGCGGCGCATCGGATCCACTGATGGGGTACCCGCCGGCATTGCAGCTCCGCATTTGCAGATCGTGGTGGCGCTGGACGCGGGTTCTATGGACTGTGCGTGTGCCCCTGCTCGTGACTTGAAACCGTACGAAAACGAACTGTGGAATGATTGCCGAAACACTTCCGCTCGAGAGTTACTGAATATGGCGGATTCACAACAAGATCGACATCCGCTGTCGCGCAACCATCTCTGAACTCGCAAGCGTTAGGAACACATACCATGGCACCTCAAATTGTGTCACTGACACCCTCGTCCGGCCCTGAAGCCGGGTTCAACTCCGTGGTGATCGCCGGCTCGGGGTTCGCCAATGTCGGCCCACTGACGGTGGCTTTCGGCACGACGGCAACGACATTCACCATCGACTCCAATACTCAGATCACGGCCATAGCCCCGCCGGGGACCGGCACGGTGAACGTCACAGTCACCGCACTGTTGGACGGCACGAGCAACCCGATGCCCTACACCTACAACGCTCCCGCCGTTGGCCTTATCTATGTCAGCGACGGCATAGATACGGTGTATTCGATTCCGGCCGCCGGCGGCACGGCGACCCCGGTGGTGTCCGGCCTGAGTCAACCCATGGGAATTGCGCGCGTCGAAAGCACCCTCTACATCGCGGAATTCGCGGCCAATCGGGTGGTGTCGGTGCCGACAACCGGTGGTGCGGTAACTCCCTTGGTCCCACCAGACGGAGGCCAGGAGAGCCGCTTGGCCGCGAGCGGCCTGTCCGGTCCTACCGACGTCAAGGTTTCTGGTAGAAGGCTTTACATCACCGACAGCGGAAATTTGAGGGTGGTCTCCGCGCCGATCGGCGGGGGGAACCCGACGTTGGTCGCCGGTGGTCTCACGGGCGCATCCGGCATCGCCATTTGAGCTTACTTGAACTGCTGAATAGTTCGCATTCAGAGTGCAAGGGGCCTCGTGGGCCGGTTGGGCGCCGCTGCTCTCTGTCAGTCGGCGAGTTCGTGCGCGGTCGCGCGATACGGTCATAGCGCAGGAACCCGTGCCGTCGTCACGATCGTGCCGGCAGTCGACTCGGAGCGAAACCGTTACTGCAATTGCGTCTTCGAGCTCGACTGGATGATTGATTCCGAGGGCTGTGGTGCGCAGCTCTGCTGCGCACCACAGCGTCCATTGTTGATCTGACATTTTTGTCGTCGTCTAATGCGAGAGCCTTCTGCATTAGCCTGGCGCATTGATCGTTTGGCTTGTACTCGGACTCTGCGGGGCCCGCGGGTGCTGTCGCGACGGCGCTGGGGGTGATGTTCAGTGCGTTCGTCAACTCCTCGACCACATCATGCCTCTGCAAGGTCGGTCGATGGGCGTAACCCGCTGAGCGTCAAGGTGTTCAAGCGACCCGCGTGGACGGGACCGACGTGCTCACGTGTCCAGGCCGCCGCGTTGATACAGCATGAACAGATCGGCGGCGGTGGCATCGGGACCGAGCGCCGCGGC
Organism: Nocardia sp. GP40; assembly: GCF_050434125.1. NCBI lineage: Bacteria > Bacillati > Actinomycetota > Actinomycetes > Mycobacteriales > Nocardiaceae > Nocardia > Nocardia sp. GP40. Next base: position 7,346 of record NZ_JBNPVW010000026.1, read on the forward strand.
CCGGCCGGCGCGTTTGACGAGTTCCTCGCCGATGCTGTTCATCCGCAGGGAGGATGCGTGCAGTTCGCTGCCATCGTCGAACAGGCTGTGCACCAGCACCTCGGCCAGGCCGCGATATGTGGTGGCGTGCCGGACCGCCGCGCGCACCCACTCGGTCGCGATGTCGGGCGTGACCGGGCTCGCCGAGCATTCGATCACTGCGCTCGAGTACGACATCGAGCCGGAGTCAGGCATCACTGGCTACCGACTGTCGACCAGTCATCTGCGCTCACGAACGCCGCATAAACGTCTTCAGAATCGTTTCCTCCATTCTCGCGCTCATAGCCGTTTTCACCCGCGAGGAATCGCCGACGGAAGTATGCACATACACATATCTCGCTCGCGGATTTAAGGTCTCGAGATCGCATACTTCGCAGATCCGCGCTGAGTCGCCCGCTACGTGATCGAGGTTAGAGACTACGACCGCAGAGGCCTTGTAGGCGCGGGCCCTGTCAAGCAACCGCGCCAGCGGATCGTCGACATCTGACGTGGAACACACCATAACTCGTATCAAGTTGTATCCGAGCTGCACCGCCTGCTTACGGATATCCTCCTCGTTGTCCAGCGGTCCCGCGAGCATGCGGTCGATGTAAGCGATTGCGCGAGGTAACCTTTCGAGGGCATCCATGCGTGCCTCATACGCAGTCGAAATTGTCATTGCCGACCCCTCGAATCTTCGCACTCAGATTCCATTCCGTTCTCTCCCTTGAGATCTCGAACAATCCTGACCAGCTGATGGACACTGCCCTTTCAGGTGACGCGCGGACGGAAATCGCCCCGAAGGTGCCCGGACGACCGGCACCGAGTCAGACTAGTCTGCTCTAGATTGGCACCCGCGCACAAGTTTTGCACAGCTTGCCGCAAATTTGCAGCATAGTACGAAGAAGGTTCGCCGTTGTAGTTGGCACGATGACATCGGTGTCGGCGTGCTGGTTAGTGCCGCGTCCAGGAAAGCCGGTTGCGTTGATCTTCGTTGCGTCCGAGGGGATATGGGCAGGTACTGAACATCGCGCTGAGTCGGCTGCGGCAGAAGCGCAGCCGATGGCTCTGGGATGTAGACCCCGCATGACTCGGGCAATCGCCAGGCAGACCTGCTCAGCATCGGTCAGCCTCTTCGGCCGGCGAGCCAACCGCGGACCCGCTCGATACCGAATAGGACTGCTCATCCTGTCAACTCGGTGTCCACAATCAGGGGTGCCTCAAATGGCAGAAACCGTCGGCGGACGGGATCGAACTGTTCAATCTCGCTGCGGTGCCGGTCACTCGATAGCGGGATCGCGGCAACACGATCCCCACACCCTCGGCCACGGCCAACCAAGCCTGACAGCAGACACCGTAGAGAGCCCGGCGCAGGGAGACATGCACGCTGGGTTCGGCGAGCGGCCCGCAGAAACGGACCGATGGCAACACCGGCGCCGCGCTGCGGGCCGACTCAACCGACGGGTGCATGGCGGCCGAACTCGGTGACCCGATCCACCTTTCACGGCCAGTCTGGCACAGCTGGTCATGGCCTCTCGGCGGAAACTGGGACCACGGACGAAAGCGGACCGGCGATGTTTGCTCTGCAACGAAGTAGAGGGCTTAATGGAAAGAGCGGGCCATCAATCGATTCGGGCAACCACCCGGTGCAGCAGGGGAAGCACCGTCTTGGCAAAGGAGGTAGTGCCATGCCTACCATCACGTCTCTTCCTGACCTCGGCTCCCATGAAGGGAGTGCGAACGATGTGTCGGGTCCGCTGGTCCTTCGATCGTCTGCTCGGGGCTACCGTGACCACCCGACCGTCAGCTCGGATAGGAAGTTCATGGCGATCGGCTGTGCCTGCACGGCTGGTTCCGTGCAGGTCACGGTTACCGCTTCGGAGGGAATCGGCAACAGGGTGTTGTGTTGGCGTACCTGCCTTGAACAACACTAGGCCCGCCAAGAGGCCGGTGCGTGCGGCGCTACGGTCCAGCCTCTCCGGACTGGCGCGCCGATCGCCAAAAGTGGTACTGCGTCCAGGCTGTCTCCGGGCATCGTTGATGGTTCAGCTGGGCTGCGGCTGTCGATCGAGTCGCCGTCATCTGGGCGTGGTTGCAGGAAGTAGGGGGTTTGATTGGCTACTTTCCTGAAGATGCTGCTGGCGGAGCAGCATATTAAGAGTCATTCGGATTTTCTCTCGGCCTACGATCGGTGCGCCGCGCAGCTCGATCCTCCCATCCTTCCAGGGTATGGGCCAGCGAAGACACAGTTCTATTGGTGGCTTTCGGGCAGGATGGTCGGGCTCCCCCGCGACTACCATTGCCAGGTGTTGGCCAAAATGTTCCCCGGCTGGACGATTGAGAGGTTATTTCAGATGGCGGAGTCTGCACCAATCGCCGCTCGAGCGCACGAGTTGGGCCTTTCCGGAACAGACATCGAAATTGAGGAATTCCTCGGGGCTGAGACGATCACAAGCGGGATTACTCTCGTTTACCCGACCTTCGAACTACCGCTGCGGCCTGTGCGAGCATGCCTAGCGGCTGAGGCTCCCTATCGATTCGCATTCGAGAGGAAGATTCGAGCGTTTGCGGCTGACCATCGCGCAGATGTGTTGGTTGCCTTGCCGCAGAACGAAGTTCGCGGACTACTGTACGTGTTTTCTGTTCTCCAGCGACATGCCAGTATATTGATTGAGATCCGGAGCGACCGGGACATGATTGCGGATAGCGACCGCCCCTACATCAGCTTCGGACTGACGTGCAACGACTGCACACGCAGGTACCTCGAAACCGTCGAGCGTCCGCTGTTCACTCTCAATGGGAGTGGCTCTAGGGCCGGTTCCCATTTCGAGCAGTTGGAGTTGACGGACGGCAGCCGGTATGAATCGAGCGGAGATCGCAACATCGGCCTCATCGCGCGTGTGCGGCCTAGTCCGGATCTTCACCCCGGCAGATACTGGATATTCTGCGCCGGCTTAGGCTTGCGTGGTACCGCCGGGGCGAGCTGGTATCTCGCCAACTCCTGGAGTCTCCTACATCGACGTGCCGGTGATCGCGAGTTTGTCGCAGTGGTCGGTGTTGGTGAGAGCTCCGACGGCACGGCCCAATTGGAGCATATGCAGATCGAATCGACAACCTGACACGATCCCTATTCGCTTGTGTCTCAAGCGGTTTCCGGGATGAGGATCCTGGTGATACCTGTCAGCTCCCGCAGCTCCTTCAACTCTTTCGCCGCGTCGGTATCCACACCCCCGTACTGGCGGCGCCGGTTGTACAACGTCGCTGCCGACACCCCCAGCTCCGCAGCGATCTGCTCACCCGTCTGCCCGGCAGCAGCGAGCTCGTCGGCACGGCGCAGCTTCCGCATAATGTCCTCCGCGGAATGTCGCTTACGTCCTGCCATGTCCCACAGTGTCCCTTTCAGCCCTCACCAGGGCCAACAGGAGTCTAATACCGAGCGGTCCCATTCTCTGGGAACGGGCCACACCCGATTCCCGACCACAGTAGGGGCTTCTGACGAGACTGGACCTTTGTGGGCACCGATGTCTGGTGCATGAACTTCGACGGGCAAAGAACGAGCGAGTGTTGACGCGCGTTCAATTGAGCGAGAATTTTGATAGTTGATTGCTGTCCAAATCATGTGATTATCAGGATGCTGGTTGGTTTCGAAATCAGTTGCAGAGCGTAGCATCGGCAACTGGTAATGACTCGCCTCCGACGGAAGTCCGCGGACTCATTGCCGGCCCTGTTGGAACTGCCATGACCAGAGGTGTACTGTGTCGCAGGAATTACTGGCCATGTGCTGTTTTCGAACATCGTTGGTCTCGGCGAAGACCTGTTGCACATTGCCGCAGGGTGGATTTCGGACCAACCGCGCGAATCGTACAGCCTAATCCGCAACTGATCGGGGAGCATTACAGTGGTCTGCACCAGGTATGAGAGTCAAGATGCTGTTGCTGAGTTTGTCGTGCGATTTCTGGAACATAATAGCGCACGCGATATCGCACTGTGGCCAAAGCTTGTGGACAGCGGTCTGCTGTCGATAGCGCTCCCGCAACGCTATGGCGGAGAAGGTCGGGGGCTGCTCGATGTTTCCACCATATTGACCGAGCTGGCCACTGACGCTGTCCAAGTGCCCGCATTGACAACATTGGGCTTCGGGGTGCTCCCGTTATTGCACTTGGTACCGGAATCCCTGGCAGAGAAGGTGTTTCCCGCTGTCGCTGGGGGCGCAGTGCTCACTGCGGCGCTCAATGAACCCGGTGCGCCGTTCGCAATAAAGCCGGAGACGACCGCAGCCATCGACGGCTATACAGTACGGATCCGAGGTCGCAAGGTCGGCGTGCCGTACGCGGACCGGGCTCGGTGGATCCTGGTCCCGACAGATTTGGGAATTGCCGTAGTGGATGGGGAGGTACCGGGTCTCGAGCGTGCCCAGAGCTTATCCTTGACCGGAGTGCCGGAATTTTCGCTGCACTTCAATGACGTGGAGATTCCCGCAGAACAACTGTTGTTGGGTGGCATCCCGGAGCTACACCGGTATGCACTGGTGTCGATCGGTTCTGTGGCTGATGGATTGCTGAAAGGCTTACTGGCACTGGAAACAGAACACGTGCGGATTCAGTATTACTCGGCCGCGCTCGCAAGATTCACATCGGCATCCCGGACGATTGCCGAGCTCCACGTCGCATCTCGCGCTCTGCACGTAATTGCGTTGTCGGCGAATCGGGCGCTGACGCAAGATGACGACAGCACCGAGCATCGCGAACGACTCTATAACGACCTCGATGTGCTGGCCTATTACCTCACTTCCAAGTTGCCCGCGACCATACGGATGTGCCATCACCTGCACCAAGGCAGCATCGTGACCTCGCATCCGCTGCATCGCTACTACTCACAGGCTGAGGACATCGCACGCTGGCTCGGCGGCGCATCTTTCCCGCTCGGTCAGCTGGAGGAGAAATATTCATCGGCGGGTAGGGCTTCGGACCGGTCAACGGTTGAGTACAGCAGGATGGTGTACGACCGGACGCCAGCAATGTCTGAGCGTGTCGTAGCCGGGTAGAGGGTGGTCATCGCGTGAATCTTCAAAGAACCGCCAAGTTCAACGAAGAAGAAAGATTCCACGCGATAACCGCTGTCCAGCCTATCGACCCGTCCAAGATGCTGTCCGAGCAACTCGCTGCTGCGAGCCCGGGATCTGCTGCGCAATATGATGTCTACCTTCATTCAGGCGCGGTTCAAGCACCTTCGTTGATCATTATCCCCTCCGGACAAGGATCGAGACTTCGTTCCAGCACAGCAGTCGCATCTACCCATGCCGTCGATCGCTCGGTTCGGACCGCTGGCCGAGGAATCTCCTGAGTTAGGAACTTTGCTTGAGTGTCCCGGTTCGGCCCGGTGGATCAGGTCGAGGATCGCCGCTTGAGTGGCCGGGATCTCGGGCGGGAATGTCTGGGTGACGCCGTTGATGGTGATCGTGGCGCTGCGGAGCGGCCGAAGTTGCTTCACGATGTTTCCGATCGCCAGCCCGGTCACGGCCTGAACGCACGATCCGCGCGATCACCAGATCCCGGAACACCCGGTCGGTCACGACACCGAATCCGAGCCGATCGAACACCGACCCCAACGCCTGGTAGAGCAGATGCGAACCTGTCGCGACCGTTCGGCCGGTCACCGCCACCTGCACAGCCGCGGGTTCCGCCGTGACCGGCAGCCGCCCGCTACGCCAATCGGCGACATCGTCCATCCGCTCGACCGGGACCACGGCCTCCACACCCAGCTCCAGCTGCTGCTGACCAGCGGCGACGACGCCACGCGCGTACTCGATCAACACACCCAGCTCGGCGTCGGTGCGCGCCGAGCTGACATGCTCGACGACCTCGACACGGCCGCGGACCTTCGCGACCACCTGCACCGCTACCGCGCCGGACGCGGTCCGCACTCGCCGCACGAACACCCACCGACCCTACCGTTAGTGCCCCGATCCGCTCGCACAACCAGCCAACGATGCAGGTCACAGCCCTGCAAGCAGAAAATCTGGCCGGAAGTGTCCTAAGTCAGGTTCGAGTTCCCTGACTGGGCATCGGCACGTATTGCGTCGTTGCGTTCTCATCGCTCGTCGTCCGGTTGGACCGCGAACGGTAATCCCGTCCACCACACGCGGCCGACGGGATTACCAAGCGAGGTCACACGTGTTCCGGACGGGCAGGACCCACAACACTGCGGTGTCGCTTTTTCATAGAGGCCTCAATGTGGCGCGGCGGCGCATTCGTTCGGCGCGGGTTCGCCACGTAATCGCGCGTTGATCCAGTCGTCGAGTCCGCGATAACTGGTGACGTAACTGGTCAGGTGCTCTCCGGGCACGATGCGGAGCACGGCCGTGACGCCACGGCCACATTGTTCGCCGTACAAACGTTGAACGTCCTCGAGCGGAATCCAGGGATCCCAGGCGCCGTGGTAGAGGTACAACGGCACACCCGACGTCCGATTGGTCAAATCCATTTCGCGGTACAACTTTTCGGCCACCGGACTGTCGAGCGAGTTGCTGATGTTCGTCGCCGCGTCCATCGGGATGCCGACCACGCCGAGCGGGCCATCGGCATCGCCACACAGATCGCGCGTCGGCGACGTCGCGATCCACTGCGCGAGATGATTCATGTATTGAAGCATCTCGGGATGTTCGCGCGCTATCGCCGTCGACACCGACAGCAGAATGCCCGAAGCGATCCAGCCGTTGAAACGGTGGGCGATATCGCGGTAATCGGAGACCAGTCCACCCGAGGCCACTCCCGTCAGAACCTCCGACAGTTCCGGCGCGTACTCCCTCTGCAGCATGGCCGTCGCGTAGGCGGCGATCGCGCCGCCGGAGTATCCGTTAACCGCGTAGCGGCTGTTTGCGAGTTCGGGCATGGCGTTGCGCACGGCGCGCATGGAATCGAGCATCATGTGCCCGGCCACGTTCGGCTCGGCGTATGCCATGAGCGGGCCCTCGTGGTCGGGCAGGAGTACCGCGTGGCCCTCATTCAGGGATGCGTTGAGGGCTGGCATGAACCAGACGAGGTCGGTGTTGGTGCGGTCGAGGATGTTGTGCGACAACTGGTAGCCGGGGGTGCAGTGCGCTCCGAGAGCGTTGATCGGCATCGCGTTCACCTCCACCGGGCGGGGTCCCGGACCGTTCCAGGAGGCCGCCGGGGTGATCAGTGTCGCGGTGCCGAAGGAGGGTGTGCCGGTCGCCGAGGTGGAGCGGAATTTCAGTAACACCGCACGCTGGATCGGCACCTCCAAATGCTGCACGGTCGTCGCCGTCACGTCCCGTTGTTCGATGATCTGCCCCGGCTTCAGGGTTGCGAGATTCGCGGGCCAGTCGTCGAAGGTCGGATCCCCGGTGGGTGAGGACAATAATCCACGCCACAATGCCGTCTGCTGCTCGGCGGGCGATTGTTCGGGGCCGGCAGTAAGTTGCGGCGGTTTGATGTTGTTGTCGATCCAGGTCTGCAGCGGAGAGGGAGGATTCCCCGGTAACAACGGCAGCGGGCCGACGTCCGCTCGAGCGGGCTGTTCGCCCAAGAACGCGAAACCGACGACAATGGCTGCCATAACTGTCAGAAACCCTCTCACAAGCCCACATCCTTTTAGTTCGGACGAAAACTGACTGGGGGTACTGTCATGAAGCTGTGCGACGAGACTTTAGCAGGGCACGGTGGTCGCCGGACAATAAGGTGTGTCGGCGAAAACGGTGCACACCGCGAAGCAATAACACCCGATGGAACGAAGGCTCGGCCTCGACTGCCGGCCGACCGGGTCGAGGCTGCGTGCGGGTAGTAGACGTCGACGCCATCGCCTCGATGTGGTCGGCAGAGAAACCCAATTTCGTGCCCGCATTTCAGGCTTTCGAGCCGGTGTCCTTGAATGCCTATAGGTTCGAGTAACAGCTCGACGTGAACGGTTCGAGCGTGCCGTCGAGGCTATTTGCGCGGTTTTTCGGATTGTGGCGGGCCCCAATCTGGACGGCACCGAACCCGAACGCCCGGTTCCCACACTGCAATTGGCGCCGAAGGATTCCGATCAGAATTCCGTCGCGGCAGCGCCAGGCTCCGACACCACCGCACGGTGGCTCGGCGGTATCGGGATCGCTCTCGCCCTCAGCGCGCTCGCCCAGCTGGGCCCGGCGGTCTCGGGCGGGTCAGAGGTGGTCGGCGTCCATGATCGACTGGGCGAACGGGTGCGGGGCCTCCAGCGGGACGTTGTGCCCGCTGCCCATCGGCAGCCTGGTCGGCAGCGCAAGCGGATAGGAACCGCTTCCGGCCGAGATTCGCGCAACCGGACGAGGATCGAGACTTCGTTCCAGCACAGCAGTCGACATCTACCCATCTGCGCGGATTGCGAGACCGAGCGCGAGTTCCTCGGACTCACCCCAGGTCCGGCCGCCACGCTGGTCGGTCGATCCCTACGACTATCCCCGCATCGGCTAAGAACTCCGGTGCGATGAGCATCGAACACCTGTTCGCCGAAAACTGCGAAACTCAAGGTCACCCTCACGCCGGTCTCGGCGGCGAACGCGGCGAGTTCGGCCTTCCACAAGCGATAGCGGTAGCTGTTGGATCCGCCGCAGTCCGCAGTGATCAGCAGCCGCTGCGCGGCCGGGTGAATCTCTCACCAGGCCCTGCGCGGTCTGCGATCATTGGGAGGGCGTTCGATCCACTCAGCTCAGTACTCGTGACATCAGCCAACTGACCAGCTAACTGACCTACGGCAGCGAATAGCTGGACAGGAAGCTCCAGATTCGACCGCGTAAGTCCTCACCGATGGGGCCGGTCGGCCACTCATGCGCAGTATTGAATTCCAAACGCCACACCAACCCGGTTGCATCCGCACAGGGCCCGGGCGTTGTGAAGGCGCCAAACAGATCGGTGGACATGGTGGACGTGGACGTCACCGCCTTCCTCGGGCAGTTGTCCCGGCTGATCCAGCTTTGGGTGTTGATCGCACCGACTATAGGGCTCGAGATCGGGTCGAGCCGGCCCTGGAATATCCCGACCGAAATCGGGCGTCCGGGTAGACACGGTGTCCCGAGGCTGAACGTCGCGGGGTTCGGGTCGATCGCGTCGCTGCTTTCCCAGCCCGCGACGGCGGTGAACACGTCGGCAGCGTCGCATGCCAGTCGCTGCGCCATGATGCCGCCGTTCGACCAGCCCTCGGCGTAGACCCGCCGTGCGTCGATACACCAGGTCGATTCGACGTTGCGGACCAGACCGGTCAAGAACGCCACATCGATGGACCCCCGCTCGAAGTGCCAGGTTTGGTCAAGGGCGATGCCCTGTGGATAGGCGACTATGAAGTGGTGAGCCGCGGCGTAGCTGCTCCAACCCGTCTCCGCCTCCATGCCTGCCGCCGTGTCTCCCGTACCGTGCAAACTGATCATCAGCGGAGCCGGACCTTTCAGACCCGGCGGTACATTGAGGGCGTACATCCGGTTCCCAACAAATCGGGTCACGGTGCCATGGGTCGGCTCCGTGGTGCAGTTGGCTGCCGATGCCGGGGCGGGCGAGGAATATACCGTCATCGTAAGGATGAGAAAGACGCCAACACTAAGGGCGCAAGCCCGCCGAAGCAATCTGCCCGAGTAGGGAGCCATGGTGGTTGAGTGTCGCACGCGGCCGGCCGCCGTTTGTAGTGGGAACGGCCGTCGCGGCGAGTCGTCCGGTGCGGATCATCGCTTACGGGCTGGGCTGCGCCGAATATCCGTTCGACCTCGATTCCATCTAGCGCGCCCGCGGTCCCGATGCGCTGGCCTGTCTGCGGCTCGCGGTCATCGAGGCCGAGCGGATTCTCGACTTGGACGACCTGCGTGCCGATCGTGGGCTAGTGCTGCGTTCCTCAAAGATGATAAAAATCTTGTCCGGGCCTCGCGAATATTCCAGCGGCGCCTTGATGCGGTGCGACGACCGACCACCCCGGTAAGGGGCCGAAAGTGCGGGGCGAGACCGGGCCCAGCTCGTCGGCGCAGACTACCGTGGCCCCGGCCGGTGGCTGCGTGTAGAGACCGACGATATGGGTTCTTTTGGGACGAAGTACGGGTCCTTGCTCGTCGTCCACGACCGCGGACGACGCGACCTGATCCCTTCTGCCACAAGTACTCTGCGCACCTGACTACGACTCACGACAATGCCTTCGGCGCGCAGGGTCTCGGTCAGCGAATCCAGCGTCCAGCCCGACGGTGCCCCGTCCTGCTCGGCGTCCAGAGTGCCATCGGATCGCCGCGTCAACCGCCCCGGTGGCGTGGTGGCGACCAAGGCCACGATACGACTGCGCTCGGTCTCGGTCAGGGAGGTTTACGCCCCGGCCCCGGACGATCACCCAGACCCTCCAAACCGTGGGTGTTGAACCGGTGCAAGCGTTCAGGCACCGCCTGCGGATGACAACCCAGCTCATCTGCGATCACCGCGGTGGACTTCCCGTCCCAACTCGCCGTGATCATCCGCGCCCGGCGAATCCAATCACCCGGAGCATGCCGAGCCCCAGCGAGCTTACGAATCTTCCGCTCCTCCAACGCATCCCGTGCGGGACGCGCGACCGACACCTTCGGCAGAACCCACCCCACGACACCCGAACCGACAAGACCCACAACAAGATAAATGATCATTGAGGAACGCAGCATTAGGTCCTCCCCGTGAGCGGCCGATGGTTCTCCCCGCTGACGCCTCACTGACGAAACCTCGCTGCCGGACCGGTACTCCAGATCCGAGGGGCGTTGGCAAGCAACTCAGCGAGTGGGACGGGCCCGACAAGAATCTGGTGGATGGGAAAACCCCAGGAGCGTATGAGGTTCCAGTTCCAGGGCGGGGTCTCCGCTTCTTCGACGCGGCAGGAATCCGAAACGGACGAAAACGGACGGGCAGACATATTGCCCGGCAACCGATCCCGGATCGTTAATGGATACCAGCGGGCCACCAAATTGTTGGGCAACCACCCGGCACAGCAGAAGAACCATCACCACCACAGTGGCAAGGAGACCAGCGCCATGCCTACCATCACGTCTCTATCTCCGACCTCGGCCCTCGACAGGGGGTAACAGCGTCACGATCACCGGCACTGGGTTCACCGGTCCCACAACAGTGCGGTTCGGTGGCTGAGATCACCACCAGCGCAACCACTCCGGTGTACCCGATGATCGAGCTGACCGAGCGGTCCAGAATCCGGCGGACGCGACAGCTTGTCGTTCGGCGGTCAGCGGGATGATGCGGAGGGCTAGAACTCCGACATCGTCGGGCGGATCATCCGCGAATGCGCTCAGCCGCCGCCGTGACGCGGTGGTCGCGATCGGCGGCGGCGTGCGCGGTTCGAGTTCGGCGGCGATGAAAGACTCGGCCAAGTCGCACAGTGGTGTGTCGGACTGCAGGTCGAGGTGGCCAGCAAGGACAGCCGTGTGCCGGTCCAGGGTTTCGTGGGCCAGGTCGACGCCGAAGGGTCCAAGCTGGTCGGCAACCGAGGGCCGGTGCGGCGTGCCGGGTGGGCAAGTCTGGCCATATTCTCAGCGAGGTCGATCAGGTCGTCGTAGCCTGCAAGTCAGCCCAGCCAGATCAGTTTGCTCTGGCCCGGCCGAAGTTCACATCTCGCAGGGGATCTCAGGGCTGGCGATATTCAGCACGCACTTGATCGCGTCCCTCCCGAGCTGGATCATTTCTGTCCCGAGGTTCGTCCCGAACTCTGTCCCGAGGTCGAGCAGCTTGTTGACGGTTCCGCCACCGAGCCGTTCCGCCTTCTCTGGGGCCTGCTCGAAACGATCGTGCGGTTCGACATGCCCGTCCGGTGCCGACTCGCCCGGGCCACCCCCGAGCGGTAAGTTGGGGGCGGCCTGCGCCTCGGGGGTGAGTAGGCCGGTGCCCAGTACTAGTGTCTCGTAATTGATAGTTGTTTACTTCGCATTTCTGTTGTTGTCCAACAGTTTTCGGAAGTCTCGCTCGAGGATGGTGACCTTTTCGATGATCTCGTCGGCGGTGGCGGTCCACCGGAACGGTGCAGCGTCGGAGTTCCAATGCTCGATGTAGTTGTCGATGTGGGCGATGAGTTGGCGGACCGAGCCGAAGGTGCCGCGGCGGATGGCCTGGCGGGTGATGATGCCGAACCAGGTTTCGACCTGGTTGATCCACGAACTTCCTGTCGGCGTGTAGTGCAGGTGCACCCGCGGATGCGTGGCGAGCCAGGTGTCGATGTCGTCGCCGGAGTGGGTGGACAGGTTGTCCACGATCACGTGCAGCTCCCGGTCGCGGTAACGGGCGGCCACATGGTCGAGGAATCTCACGAACTCGGCGGTGCGCCGGCGCGGGAAACACTTCCCGATCACCTGCCCGTTGCCGGTGTTCAACGCCGCGAACAGGTTCGTGGTGCCGTGACGAACGTAGTCGTGGGTGCGTTTCTCGGTGGCCGAAAAGTCCATCGGCAGCAGCGGCTGGGTCCGGTCCAGGGCCTGGACCTGGGTTTTCTCGTCCACCGACAGCACCACCGTCCCGTCGGGCGGATCCAGATACAACCCGACCACATCCAGGACCTTCGTCGCGAACTCCGGGTCGGTCGAGAGCTTGAACGTGCCCTGACGATGTGGCTGCAGGCCGTGTTCACGCCACAACACCGCGATGAAGTTGTGTGCGACACCGAGATCCGCTCCCAGCGGCGCAGGTACTTCGCCATCTCAGCACTCGACCAGTGCGTCAGCCCGGTGTGTGCCGGTGGGGACATCCGGCTCAACGCCAGAATCCGCGCCCGAGTCTCACCCGGCACCGACCGCGGTCTCCCGGTCGATTTCCGGCCCTCGAGCCCGGCCACACCGGCCTCGGCGTACCGGTTCAGCCACTTGTACACCGTCGGCCGCGACGTACCCGCCAGCTCGGCGATCTCGGTGACCGGACAGCCCTCGTCGTGCCACAACACCATCCGCGCCCGCCACCCCACAGATCCGTCATACGACTCCGCAGACAGCTTGGCCCGCAACTCATCTCGCGCCTCATCAGAAAGCGTCACCGAAGTATCATGCCGAAACACACTGTCCGTAAACAACTTTCAATTACACGACACTAGCAGCGCGCCGGCGGTGAGCAGGGTGCGGCAACGCGGTCGGTCGGACATTCGCATCATCCTTACTCTCGGACTGAATTCGGCCCGTCAAGTAACGCACATCCACCGTTCCGATTGCGTCATTGGTGCGGTCAGGGTGTGCGTGTCCACCCCGATCCGCGAAACCGCCTGGAGCCGCAACGTGCGGATCAGGGCGGTCGCATCAGGTCAGCCGTGCTGTGCCGCGGGCTCTCTTGGACCTACCCAACCATGCGGTGTCGGCCTGAAGCTGCTGAGGAATCGGCGGCCCGATCGCATTCCCGATCGGCCGAACCGAGCATGCTTCAGATTCGGTGAAAGATTCGGTGCCAAGAAGGCGCAGGATGGCCCAAGTTCGGGCCGGAATGGGCGGGTGACAGACCCGGTCAGATCGACCATTTCGACGGCACGCAACAGAAATGACGATACGCAACACTAATACTGCCCCAGCCCGCGACACGACATCCGAACCGGCCCCGTCCGTGCACAAGTCGCGGATATAGGGAAGTGCACTCGATCGCCGAACGGTGCTCCCGAAAAAACCGACAATACAACCTTAAGTGCAGGTCGCGTCTGATTGCTGCGTGCAGTACGGCTTTCGAAACATAAGATATCGGCCTACCTCTTTGTTGGCCTACCCTCTGTTCAAATTCGATAGATGCACTATAACCTCGGTGATGCCCGAATGGCCCAGTGGTAGCGCGACATGCCGACGAGTATCTTGAGTCGGTTTGTCGCGATTCGATCTATTTCGCACTGCGTTTCTCGTTGTTCGCTGTTGCGCTCCGCGTGGAATTGGAGGTGTGTGTGCGTGTGTGCTCGGCTCTCCAGGGTTTGTGTGGTAGGGGCAACCGGTAGCAGTTGCAGCCTGGCAAGGGGTGGTCGGCGAGTGCGGTGTTTGCGTCAGATGCCAGTTATGGTGCATCCGGTATCGAGAGGAATGGGGCGTGGGCCTGGGAGCGGGACCGTGTTGTCAAAGTGGCGTCGACCGTGACGTGGCTTCGATCGAATTACACCGTCCACACATGGCGCCGAAAGCACTGAAGGCCCGGGGCGATGGGGCCGCAGGAACGGTCGACGCCCGAGTCGTCGGATTCGGCCGCGGGACCATGTGCGGCTGTTTCAGGGTCCGGATCTTGCCATGTTATGCTCACCGCCACCTGATGTTGGATCTCGCGTTGGCTGAATCACTCTGAGTAGCAGCGCACTTCGTGTGTCTGATTGTTGCTGACGTTTCGTGGTGAGTGAACGCATTGCAGCACAGCGTCGGAGACTCGAAATGCTGTTTGCCGGGTGGGCCGGGGTCTGTACAGTGGCCTGCTTATCCTGAGATAGCTGCTTGCCTGTGGGCCTGCGCACGCCAGATGTTCGAAATGTCCGACCTTTCAGATTTCGAGATACTGGGAGACATCGACAAATGGACATTGGGGGCGTTATCGCACTACAACGTAACACCCGAGTTGGATTCTGGGGTCCGACCAGGTGAGTCGAATGCTCTGCTGATCGCCATGTTCCGGCGCAGGGGAGTGGGCGCCGCTCCGAGGTAGACGAAATGTGTATATAGGCAATTTCGGGCGCGAGTAGAAGCTGATGTCGTGTTCCGGTTCCTCCGAGTCTGAGCGAGGGTTTAGATGAAGTTGAAGTCAGCCGTACCTGCCGACCGCCAGTCGGACCTGATTCCGCTGTCGAGGGCGCAATACGGCATGTGGCTTGCAGATAACCTGCCCGGCGGGCAGGCAATGAACATCGCACACTACGTCGAGATCGAGGGGCCGATCGACGCCGATGTATTCGCCGAAGCGGTGAACTCTGCCGGCCACGAAACCGAATCTCTCGTCGTCCGGGTGGTCGAGTCCGATGGCGTTCCATATCAATTCATCGACCACGGCATCACGTACAGCGAGTCTATACTGGACGTAAGTGGCGAGAGTGATCCGTTCGCGGCGGCAATGGAATGGATGCAGCGTGATTACAACACCAAAGCTATTGATTTGAGCCGTGACCTGCTCACCGCCACGCGGTTGATCCGGATCGCCGAGGATCGGTATTTGTGGTATGGGCGTGCCCATCATCTCATCATCGATGGCTACGGCGCGTTCAACAGTTTGATGCGGACGGCCGAGCACTACAACGCATTACTCGAGGGCAGGCCGCCCACGCCTTTGGAGGCGGCCGGGCTGTGTGACATCATCGAAGCGGAGCATGCGTATCGCGCAAGTTCTCGGTTCGAGAACGACAGGGCGTACTGGCTCGGCAAGGTCGCCGACCTGCCGACGCCGCCGAGTCTGTCGGGTCGCACCGCGCGGCGGAGCAAGGTCGATCGTGTCTCCGGCCTGCAGCTTCCGTCGCAGCTATCTGACATGCTCGACCGTTTCTCTCACAACCTGCAAGCATCGCCTGCTCAGGTAGTCGTGGCAGTCTTCGCTGCGTTCCTCGCGCGGATGACCGGTGGCGACGATGTGGTGTTATCGATGCCTGTAAGCGGGCGTGTGACCAAGCGCTTGCGCAATGCCGCCGCGATGTTGGCGAACATGGTGCCGATCCGGTTCACCGTGGATACGACGACCACCGTGGAGCAACTTGTCCGGGCGTCAGTGTCCGAACTCGTCCTCGCGATGCGGCACCAACTCTATCGGTTCGAGGATCTGCGCCGCGACTCGCGCGCACTGGACGCATCTGCGAACTCGTTCGGTCCGATCGTCAATATCCTCTTCTTCGACTCGGAAATTCGCCTCGGGTCAGCTGTCGGCCGGTACCGCGCATTGACCTCGGGCGCGTTGGACGATCTGCAGCTGAATCTGTACCGTTCCGGGGCCGACGCGCCGCTGTTGTTAGAACTGCATGGCAACGCGAATCTCTATGGCCAGGATGAACTCGACGCACATGCACGCCGGTTCATAGCCTTCCTGCAACGCGTCATGGACTCGCCCGTCGAAACAGCTCTGAGCGCTATCTCACTCGTAGACCCCGCTGAAGAGGCGCGGATCGTTGGGGTGCTGGCCGGCCGCGACGGCGCGGCGAATACGGCTACACTCGTGGATTTGCTGACGCGGCAGGCCGTTTCGACACCGTCAGCGATCGCCGTCACGTCGGGTGAGACGACCCTCACCTACCAGGAGCTGGACGAGCGTTCCAATCGGTTCGCCCGCACCCTGATCGCACTCGGGGCGGGCCCGGACTCGCTGGTAGCGATCGCAATGCCACGCGATGCCGATCTCATCGTCGCCACCCTGGCCGTGCTGAAAACAGGCGCGGGGTACTTGCCGTTGGATATAGCGCATCCGGCCGATCGGCTGGAATACGTTCTGCACGACTCCAAGCCGATTGCCGTTGTGACGACTCATGCCATGCGTGAGCATATTCCAGGCGACCCAAGTCGCGTAGTGCTGTTCGACGACGTTGCCGGTCCGGTCGGTGATGAGGTTGCGGCGCCGATCACCGACGCTGACCGGATACGCCCGCTGTGCCTCGACAACATCGCCTACGTCATCTATACGTCGGGGTCGACGGGACGACCCAAGGGCGTGGCCATCGCCCATCGCGCGGTGGCGACATACTTGGTGGACGCGTGCGCCGAAATCGGCGTCCGGGCCGAAGATGTTTGGACGTTGTTCCATTCGTTCGCGTTCGACTACTCAGTGTGGGAGATCTTCGGCGCGTTGGTCAGTGGTGGCCGTGTGGTTGTCGTGGACAGCCTCACTACCCGCTCACCGGATGATGTCGTGCGATTGGCGGCACGTGAGAAGGTGACGGTCTTCAACCAGACGCCGTCCGCGTTCCTGCAGTTCGGTGCGGCGTGCCGGCGGTATGAGGATGTCGGTAAGCCTGAAGGGGAGCTTTCGCTGCGATTGGTCATACTCTCCGGCGAACGTCTCGACCCGGCGGGGTTGGCGGACTGGTACGAGCACAACCCGACGCTCCCGGTGTTGGCGAACAGCTACGGCATTACCGAGACCACCGTTTTCGTGACGTATCTCGGCCTGACACCGAGCATTGCAACGCCGAACGCGCCGAGCGCGATCGGTTCAGCACTGCCGGGTCTGCGCACGTATGTTCTTGATGAACGACTGCGGCCGTCACCGTTGGGCGCCTGGGGCGAGATCTACGTTGCCGGAACCCAACTCGCCCGCGGTTATCTCAACCGCCCTTCGCTGACCGCTGCCCGTTTTGTTGCCAACCCGTTCGGTCGGCCGGGCGAGCGGCTCTATCGCAGTGGCGATGTCGCACGGCGGAACCACAAGGGCGAGCTGGAATACCGAGGTCGTGCCGATCAGCAGGTTCAGCTTCGTGGATTCCGCATCGAATTGGATGAGATTCGTAATGTGTTGCTGACACATAGCGCGGTTTCAGCGGCAGTTGTCACCGTGCATCTCCCCGGCACGGAGGCGGCCAGGCTCGTCGCTTATGTCGTGCCTGCTGGTGAAGAAGCGTGTACGGCTGACACTTTGCGCACGCATGTCGCGACATTACTGCCTGAGTACATGGTGCCAGCCGCCGTCGTGGTATTGCCCGAGCTGCCACTGACGGTCAACGGCAAGGTGGACTCGCGGGCGCTGCCGGAGCCGGTTTTCGATTCTGCCGCGGCCTACGTGGCGCCGAGTTCGGCTGTCGAGGAGGTGATCGCGGACATCTTCGCCGAGGTGCTGGATCTCGAGCGAATCGGCGTGCTGGACAGCTTCTTCGAACTGGGCGGCAATTCGCTCACCGCGACCAATGCCGCCGCACGGATCGCAGAGGTGACCCGATCCGATGTGTCGATTCGCGATCTGTTCGGCAAGCCGACCGTGGCCCAACTCGCCGCCCATATCGATGCCAAGTTCCGCCCCGGGAGGCCTGCGCTGCACGCGCAGCCGCGCGTCGAGCCAATTCCGTTGTCGCCGGCGCAGAACAGGATGTGGCTGATCAATCAGGTCGACCCAGCCTCCCCCGCGTACAACATTCCGCTGGTGGTACAGCTGAGCGGCCGACTCGATGTCACGGCGCTGCGCACGGCTCTGACAGATGTGCTTGATCGGCACGAGTCCCTGCGGACTGTCTATCCCGACGTGAAAGGCGAAGGAACGCAGGTTGTTCTGACTGCCGAGCACGTTGTAGCCGGTCTCGATCTGACACCGGAGACAGTCGACCTCGCCGACATCACGCATCGGATTGCCGAGCTGACCTCGACTGGCTCCGACGTGCGTACAAGTCCACCGATCCGGGTCGCGCTGCTCGCCTCCGGTGACCGGCGCCGGCACGTCCTGGTTATGGTCCTGCACCATATTTGCTGTGACGGTTCGTCTCTTCCACCGCTCGCGGCCGATATCACGACCGCCTACGAAGCCAGGTCGCAGGACAAGACCCCCGATTGGCAGCCCCTGACCGTCCAATATGCCGATTACAGCATCTGGCATCGCAGCCTGCTCGGCGACGAGAACGACCCTGAGTCATTGGCGGCACGTCAGCTGCGTTATTGGGTAACACAATTGGCGGGGACGCCGCCGGTGCTGGAGCTGCCTACGGACCGTCCGCGTCCTGCTCGCCAATCCATGCGTGGCGATATCACCGACAGTGTGATCCCAGCCGAAACGTTTGCTGCGATCGAGCACTTGGCCCGCACAGCCAGCGTCACTACCTTCATGGTCATCCATGCGGCATTGGCAGTTCTGCTGGCCAGGCTGTCGGGTTCGAGGGACATCACCATCGGGACACCAGTTGCGGGCCGCGGCGAGCGTGCACTGGAGCCGCTCATCGGCATGTTCGTCAATACGGTGCCGCTGCGCACCGAGGTGCGTTCCGATGAATCGTTCCTTGCGTTTCTGGCGCGGGTCAAGGACATCGATGTCGATGCCTTTGCCAACAGTGACCTTCCATTCGAACGGGTTGTCAATGAAATAGATCGCGAGCAGTCGGCCGCGTACGCACAGCTGTGCCAGGTCTACCTCGCCCTCGAAAACATGGACCGCCCGAGCCTGGAGCTGTCGGAACTTTCAGTCGAGATTCTGGATCCGGGACCGCAACCGGCGAAGGTGGACCTCATCGTCACGGTTGCCGAAAATGCTTCCGTGGGAGGCGATGTCGCCCTGAGGATCAATTACGCCACAGAACTGTTCGATCGGGAGACGGTCGAAGAGTTGGCGTTGCGGCTGAATCGGATCCTCGATGCAGTCGTGTCGAATCCGCGCCTGCGGGTGGGTAGGGTGAACGTGCTGTCGGGGGTCGAGCGGGCAGGACTGGTGCCTGCGTCGGGGCGCCATGCCGAGGCGCCACGAGTGCTGGCGGAGTTGTTGTCGGTCGCGGATCCCGATGCCGTGGCGGTGGTTACCGGTGGGCACACCGTGTCGTACGGGGACCTGGATGTCTGGTCGAATCGTCTTGCGCGGCAACTGATCGCGTGGGGCATCGGCCCGGGCGACCAGGTCGCGTTGGCGATGGCGCGATCGGTGGAGTTCGTGGTCGGGATGTGGGCGGTGACCAAGGCGGGCGCGGCGTTTGTGCCGGTGGATCCGCGCAATCCGGCCGAGCGTGTTGCCCTCATGGTGGCCGATATCGACGTGCGGGTGGGCATCACCGTCGAGGCGTCGCAGGATCTGCTTCCGGACTCGGTCCGGCGGTTGGTGCTCGATGCTCCCCACACAACCGTCCATATCGCAGCTCGATCCTCGGCTGCGGTGACGGACGCGGATCGAGTGCGTCCCTGCTGTATCGCGGACACGGCCTACGTGCTGTACACCTCCGGGTCGACTGGGACGCCGAAGGGTGTCGCGGTGACGCATGAGGGATTGGCGAATTTCGCTGCCGAACAGCGGGATCGCTATCAGGTCGACAGTTCCTCGCGAGTGCTGCAGTTGGCAGCACCGGGTTTCGACGCGGTGGTGCTCGAGCTGCTGATGGCTCACGCAAACGGAGCGGCGTTGGTAGTTTCGCCTCCGGATGTTTTCGCGGGTCATGAGTTGGCAGAATTGATTGGGACGCAGCGGGTGTCGCATGCATTCGTGACACCGAGTGTGCTGGCGACAATGTCCCCGTCCGGTCTGGATTCGCTGCGGGTACTAGTGGCCGGTGGGGAGGCGGTGTCGGCGGAAACGGTCGAGGTGTGGGCACCGGGACGGCAGCTGTTCAATGGCTACGGGCCCACCGAGACCACGATCATGGTCGCGATCAGCGATCCGTTGTGTGCCGCGGACCGCGTCACCATTGGTGGCCCGATTCGTGGTGTCGAGGCCGTGGCACTGGATGCGGGCCTGCAGCCGGTGCCGGTCGGGGTTGCGGGAGAGCTGTATGTCTCGGGAGTGCAGCTGGCCCGCGGATACCTCAACCGGCCGGTCGCGACGGCTGCCACCTTCGTGGCCAATCCGTACGGCCGCCCCGGGACCCGCATGTACCGCACCGGTGACCTGGTGCGGTGGACCTCCGAAGGAACACTCGAATATCTGGGCCGCGCCGACTTCCAGGTCAAGATTCGGGGGCAGCGCGTCGAACTCGGCGAAATCGAGGCCGTTCTCGCGGCGCACCCCGCCGTGTCGGTAGCGGTGACCGTGGGCGTCGCAATCGACGGCGTGTCGCGATTGGTGGCCTACGTCGTGCCGAGCGATGACACTATCGACACCGCGGATTTGCTGGACTACGCAGCGCAACGCCTGCCGTCGCATATGGTCCCGGACACCGTGATGCTGCTCGAGACATTGCCGCTGTCGTCAGTGGGCAAGATCGACCGTGCGGCATTGCCCGAACCGGTTTTTGCCGCCAGTACGACCGAATACGTCGCACCGCGCGACGCGGCCGAGCAGATGGTCGCCGATGTGTGTGCTGCCGTGCTGGGGATCGAGCGTGTCGGCGTCTACGACAGCTTCTTCGATTTGGGCGGCAACTCGCTGTCGGCCACCAGGGTTGCAGCGCAACTGAGTGCCGCATTCGGCGTCGATGTTTCGTTGCGCGCACTGTTCGAGGCGCCGACTGTCGCCGCGTTGGTAGAAAGTATTCGGACCAGCGACGCGGACGGTCGGAAGCCGTTGGGCCCGCAAAAGCGCCCGGACCGGATCCCGCTGTCGCCCGCACAGACACGGATGTGGTTCCTGAACCAGTTCGACACCACGTCGCCGATATACAACATTCCGATGGTCGTCCACATGTCGGGCAACCTCGACGTGGCCGCGATGCACGCGGCGATCGCGGATGTGATCGAGCGGCACGAAACGCTGCGAACCGTCTATCCGGACAGCGACAGCGGACCGCACCAGGTGATCGTGCCGGTGGAGACGGCACAGCCCGCATTGGTGCCGGTCGAGGAAAGCGCCATCGAGGCGTACATCGCCGCGGAGGTGGCCGCCGGGTTCGATGTCACATCCGAGGTTCCGTTCCGGATCACTCTGCTGCGCAGCGCACCCGACGATCACACTCTGGTTCTGGTCGCCCATCACATCAGCTTCGATGGGTCGTCGCTCGCGCCGTTGGCTGCGGACTTGACGACCGCGTACAAAGCCCGCGTCGGGGAACAGACACCGCAGTGGTCTCCGTTGACGGTGCAGTACGCGGATTACACGCTGTGGCAACGGAAATTGCTCGGTACGGAGAACGATCCGCACAGTCTGACCGCCGCCCAGATCGAGTATTGGCGCGCGGCTCTCGCCGACTTGCCCGAGGTGCTCGACCTGCCGACCGATCGTGCTCGGCCGGCCAAACAGTCATTCCGAGGTGCGACGGTGTCGGCGACGGTGCCCGCAGGCCTCTACCGCGAGGCGATCGCGTTGGCCCGTCGCCACGATGCGACGGTCTTCATGGTGATGCACGCGGCGTACGCGGCGCTGCTGGCGCGGCTTTCGGGGAGCGGCGACATCGCGGTCGGCACACCGATCGCCGGCCGTGGCGAGCCCGGACTGGATGGTCTGATCGGAATGTTCGTCAATACGCTGGTATTGCGAACACGTGTCGAGCCTGCGGTGTCCTTCCTGCGGATCCTCGATCAAGTCCGGGCCACCGATCTGGCCGCATTCGAGAACGCCGACATCCCCTTCGAACGGCTCGTCGAGGTGCTGAATCCGTCTCGCTCAACGGCACACGCGCCGTTGACGCAAGTCGGATTCTCGTTCCAGAACTTCGAGATCCCGACGGTGGAGTTCGAGGGCCTGACGGTTTCGGCCCGGATGGCTGATCCGAGCGTGGCCAAGTACGACCTGCATCTGAACCTCGTCGACACGCTGGCGCCGGACGGTGAACCCGGCGACATGACAGTCGAATTCGGTTACGCGACCGATCTTTTCGACGAGGCGACGATCACCTCGTTGATCGACCGCTACCTGCTGCTGTTGCGGGCGATCGTGGCCGATCCCGCCCGCGCTGTCGGTGATATCGACCTGCTGACCGCCGATGAGGCGCGCGAGCTGGCGGCGCGGTCGAGCGGGGAGCCGGCGCGTGTTTCGTCCGCGACGATCACGTCCCTGTTCGCCGCGCAGGCGGCGGCGAGCCCGGACAGCACGGTGGTCGTCGATGCCGAAAACGGTGGCCGGCTCAGTTATCAAGAATTCGCGGCGCGGGTGAATTCGCTGGCCCGGGTGCTGATCGGGCGCGGGGTCGGCCCGGGAACCGTCGTTGCCGTCGCGATGCGTCGCAGCGTTGATCTGCTGACCACGTTGTACGCAATCCACGCGGCAGGCGCCGCCTATCTGCCTCTGGATCCAGATCATCCGGTCGATCGGGTGCGTGCGGTGGTCACCGACGCGAGGCCGAGTGCCGTGATCACCCGGCAGGCCGACGAGGCGAATCTGCCCGATGACGTACCGGTGTGGGCGTTCGAGCAGCTCGGCGCCGAGCACGCGGATACCTCGACGGTGACAGACGCCGATCGGACCCGGGCCTTGCGCCCGGATGATCTGGCGTACGTCATCTACACCTCCGGTTCCACGGGCGTGCCGAAGGGCGTGGCGGTACCGCATGCCGCGGTGGTGAATCAACTGCGGTGGCTGCGGGATCACTACGGGCTCGGCGGCGACGATGTCATGCTTTTGCGGACGCCGGTCACCTTCGATCTGTCGGTTTGGGAGCTGTTCTCCGCGTCGACCTGCGGCGCGGCGTTGGTTGTCGCAGGTCCCGACGCGCACGGCGACCCGCGTGCCGTGGCCAGGCTGATGGTCGAACATCGCATAACCACCGTGGATTTCGTGCCCTCTTTGCTGTCGGCATTTCTCGATGCCGCTGGTGCGCACGAATTCCCCGACCTGCGGCGGGTGCTGTGCATCGGCGAGGCACTGCCGGCCGACACCGTCCGCCGCTTCCGGGAACTCAGCGCCGCGCGCATCGACAACCTGTACGGGCCGACGGAGGCCGCGGTCAGCGTCACCGCTCACCGCATCGAAACGCTCGACGCCGTCGCGGTGCCCATCGGCATCCCTGAAGCGAATATCGTTGTGCGAGTTCTGGACTCGCGGCTGCACTCGGTTCCCGTCGGGGTGACCGGAGAGCTGTATCTGGGTGGCGTCCAGCTGGCTCGCGGTTATCACGAGCGTCCCGGTCTGACGGCAGCGACGTTCATCGCCGATCCCTTCGATGGTGCCGGCGGTTCTCGGCTGTACCGCACGGGCGACCTGGTTCGCCGGGACTCGGAGGGCAGCCTGCGCTATGTCGGCCGTGCCGACACCCAGGTGAAGGTCCGCGGTCTGCGGATCGAACTCGGCGACATCGAAGCCGCGTTGGTCGCGCACGAGCAGGTGACCGCGGCCATCGTGCAGGTGCGCGCCGACCGCGGCGAGCAGTTCTTGATCGCCTACGTGGTGGCCGCGGACGTGTTGGACGTCAAGCAGGTCCGGAAGTTCCTGTTGGAACGGCTGCCGGCGTACATGGTGCCCTCGTCTGTGATGCGGATCGACGCGATTCCGCTCACGGCCAACGGCAAGGTCGACTACCGCGCCTTGCCGGTGCCGGACCCGAGAAGCCGGGAATCCGAATACCGCGCGCCGCAGGGTTTCATCGAGCAGGCGGTGGCCGGAATCTTCGGCGACCTGCTCGATCTTCCAGAAGTCGGCGCGGACGACAACTTCTTCGACCTGGGCGGAAATTCGCTGATCGCGACGCGCGCGCTGAGCCGGATCGGCGATATCGCCGGCGTGGGTGTACCGGTGCAGGTCATCTTCGAAGCACCCACCGTGGCCGAGCTCGCCGAACGCATCGTGCAGCTGCGGGCGATACCGAACCTGCCCGCGCCGGCTCGGAAGCCGCGCCCGGATCGCCTTCCGCTGTCGCTGGCACAGGCACGGATGTGGTTCCTCAACCAGTTCGACCCGGATTTGCCCGGATACGTTGTGCCGCTGGCGATGAGACTGGACGGCGTCCTCGACATCGATGCGCTCGCAGCGGCCGTCGGTGATGTCGTCGAACGGCATGAGAGCCTGCGCACCATGTATCCGGCCGTCGACGGCACGGCCTCACAGGTCGTACTCGATGCAGCCGACGTCGTCGGGGCCTGGGACCTCACACCGCAACCGGTCGGTGAGCGCGAGCTGCCGGCCCGATTGTCCGAGTTTTTCGGCGCCGGATTCGACGTGTCGCAGGGTGTGCCGCTGCGCTTTGCGCTGTATCAGATGTCCGACCAGTCATGGGTGGCCGCGTTGGCTGTCCACCACATCAGTTGCGACGGTTTTTCGGTCGCGCCGCTGGCCGCCGACATCGTCACGGCCTATCGTGCCCGGTCGAGTGGCGACGCTCCGGACTGGGCACCGCTGGCCGTACAGTTCGCTGATTACGCTCTGTGGCAGCGTGAAGTGCTCGGCTCAGCGGACGACCCGGACTCCTACGTGGCCCGCGATATCGGTTACTGGCGAACGCAACTCGCGGGCGTCCCCGATGTGATCGAAGTGCCGACCGACCGGCCGCGGCCGCTGGTGCAGACGCAACGGGGCGGGGTCGTCTACGCCGTGATCCCCGCTGAGCTGCAGGGCCGGGTGGAGTCGCTGGCGCGGCGCGCCGGAGCGACGACGTTCATGGTCGTGCACACCGCGCTGGCGGTGTTGCTGTCGAGGCTTTCGGGCAGCGACGACATCGTGATCGGCGTGCCTCATGCCGGCCGCGGCCACCGATCGCTCGACAACCTCGTCGGGATGTTCGTCAACACCTTGGTGATGCGCAGCAAGGTCGAGGTCGGCCAATCGTTTTCGAGCCTGCTGAACCAGGTACGATGCACGGCCATCGAGGCTTTCGACCATGCCGCGGTCCCGTTCGAGCAGCTGGTGGAAGCACTGAATCCCGCCCGGTCGACGGCTTATACGCCGTTGTTCCAGGTCATGCTCGCCTATCAGAATATGGCGCAGGCCCGGATCGAACTTCCGGGACTCTCGGTCGAGAACGTGGATCCCGGCGACAGTGCCGCGATCTACGACCTGCTGCTGATGATGACGGAGGGGCACGGCACCCACAACGAACCGACCGGCATGACGGTGCGCCTCACGTATGCCACCGACCTGTTCGACGAGGACTCCGTAAGGCGTTTCGCCGAACAATTCGTGCGGGTGCTCGACGCCGCCGCGACCGATGCGGATACGGCTGTCGGCGGCATCGAGCTGCTGGATGCCGCGGAGCGGTACCTGGTGCTCGAGCGGTGGAACGACACCGGCGGCCCCGCCGCGGTCGGCCGAACGCTCGTCGACGCCTTCGACGAACAGGTCGCCCGCACCCCGGATGCCCCAGCGATCTGCCTTCCTGACGTCACCGTGCTGAGCTACCGGGATTTCGACACCCACGTCAACCGTCTGGCCCGATGGCTCATCGCCCGTGGCGCAGGCCCGGAAACCGTTGTCGCGGTGGCCATCCGGCGATCGGTCGAACTCATCACGACGCTGTACGCGGTGATCAAGTCGGGCGCCGCGTTCCTGCCGATCGATCCGGATCATCCGAGCACACGAATCGCCGGTGTGCTGGACGCGGCGCAGCCGCTGCTGGTGCTCACCACGTCCGGGGACGGCGACGCACTTCCGGTCGGATTCGAGACCGCACGCATCGATCGAGTCGACGTGGCTGACCTTCCCGGCACTCCGATCACGGATGCGGAGCGACGTGCGCCGCTGCGACCGGACAATGCGGCCTACGTCCTGTTCACCTCCGGCTCCACCGGAGTCCCGAAGGGCGTCGCCTTGACCCATGCCGCGACGGTGAGCCAGCTGGCATGGGCACAGCGGCAGTGGCCGCACGACGCGTCCGACACGGTCTTGTACAAGACCCCGATCACCTTCGATATTGCGGTGTGGGAGTTGTTCTGGCCGTTGCAGGTCGGGGCGCGGATCGTGGTCGCCGCACCCGACGGGCATCGCGACCCCGCGTATATCGCAGGCGTCATCGCGAATCATCAGGTCAGTACCGTGCATTTCGTACCGTCGATGCTCGATGTCCTGCTCGAGACCACCACTACGCAGCTGCCGTCGATCCGGCGGGTATTCGTCGCCGGTGAGGCGCTGGCGCAGCGTTCCGTCGACGGCTCGGCGCGTGTGTTCCCGCACGCCGAGGTGGCGAACTGGTACGGCCCGGCCGAGGCGGAAGTCGTCACGGCTGCACGTTGCCTGCCGGGTGCGGCGACCCTTTCGACGGTCACGATCGGTATGCCGGTGGCCGGCATGCAGGTCTACGTGCTGGATTCGCGGCTGCGACCGGTGCCTGTCGGCGTCGTCGGTGACCTCTATGTCTCGGGTGTCCAGGTGGCGCGCGGTTATCACGCCCGCGTCGACCTCACCTGCGGCGCCTTCGTCGCGGATCCGTTCGGTGCGCCGGGTGAACGCATGTATCGCACCGGTGACCTCGGGCGATGGACGAAGGCCGGCGAGCTGGAATACATGGGCCGCAGTGATTTCCAGGTGAAGGTCCGCGGCCAGCGGGTCGAGCCCGGTGACATCGAAGCGGCGCTGTCCGCGCTCCCGGACGTCGCACGGGCTATCGCCGTCGCCACCGCGGAACGAATCGTCGGATACGTGACGCTGGTGCCGAATACGGTGACCGATGGGCGCGCGATTCGCGCCCAGCTCACCCGTTCACTGCCGTCCTACCTGGTTCCGGCCGTTGTGCAAGTGCTCGAGGCGATGCCGCTGACACCGAACGGCAAGCTCGATCGAGGCGCCTTGCCGCAGCCGGTGTTCGACGACGGCGAGGAGGTCGTGCCGCCTCGCACCGAACGCGAAGCAATCCTTGCGTCGATCGTCGCTGAGATGCTCACCGATAGCGATCGGGTGAGCGTGACGGCGAACCTGTTCGAGATCGGGATCAACTCGCTCTCGGCCGCTCGCATCGCGGCCCGGGTCACCACGGCGCTCGGTGTCGAGGTCGGCATCCGCGATATCTTCGACGAACCGACGATCGCCGGATTGGCCGAACGTCTGGGCGGGCGAACCGGCTCCATGGTGGTCCCACTCGTAGCCCGGCCGCGACCGGCTGCGGTCCCATTGGGGACCGCGCAACGGCGGATGTGGTTCCTGAATCAGTTCGATACCGCCTCGGCGGCATACAACATCTGCTTCGCGGCTCGGTTGACCGGCCGGCTGAATGTCGATGCGCTGCAGGCGGCTCTACTCGATGTGGTGGAACGGCACGAGCCGCTGCGCACGGTGTATCCCGCCGTCGACGGAGAACCGTGCCAGGTGGTGCGGGATGTGGCCGCCGTGGCCGGGGAGCTGGTGCTGGCTCCGGAGCCGGTCGCCGAGGAGGCGGAGCTGGCCGACCGGATCCAGCAGGCCGTCGGAACAGGTTTCGATGTCGCGCAATCGGTGCCGGTACGGGCACGGGTGTATCGCACTGGCGCCGAGGAGCACGTGATCGTGCTCGTGGTCCATCACATTGCCGCCGACGGCTCGTCGATGGCGCCGCTGGCCGGCGATATCTTCACCGCCTACGCAGCGCGTGTGAACGACGAAGCGCCGCAATGGCAACCGCTGGAAGTCCAGTACGCCGACTACGCCCTGTGGCATCGCGAAATGCTCGGCGCGGAGGACGATCCGTCGTCGCCGATCGCCCGGCAGATCGCGTACTGGAACGACGTCCTCGGTGATGCTCCGGAACTGCTCGACCTGCCGACGGATCGGTCTCGGCCCGCCACCATGTCGATGGTCGGTGACAGTGTTGGCTTCGCATTGCCGGCGCGGCTGCACGACGACGTCGTGCGGCTGGCACACCGTGAGGGCGTCACGGTGTTCGTCGTGCTGCATGCGGCACTCGCGATTCTGTTGTCGCGCACCGCGCACAGCGAGGACATCTCGATCGGATCTCCGATTGCCGGTCGAGGCAGCCAGGTGCTGGACGATCTGGTCGGCATGTTCGTCAATACCGTGGTGTTGCGCACGCGGGTTCGAGACGACCTGTCGTTCCGCGAACTCTTGGCGGAGGTACGCGCCGTCGACGTCGATGCGCTTGCCCACGCCGACGTGCCCTACGAACGGCTGGTCGATGTCCTCGACCGCGCCCGATCCACGGCATATACGCCGCTGTATCAGGTGATGTTCGGGTTGCAGAACATGCGTGCGGCGCGATTCGAGCTGCCCGGTGTCGATGTCGAACTGCTCGACCCTGGTATCGCGCAGGCGAAAACCGATCTGACCGTGCTGATGACCGAACGCGTCGACGGTGAACGGCTGGCCGGTATCGACGGCGAGATCATCTATGCCACAGACCTTTTCGCGGCATCCACGGTGGAATCGCTCGCCCAGAGGTTCATTCGGGTCATCGAAGCGGTCACCGCCGATCCGGGCCGCGTGGTGGGCGGCATCGATCTGCTCGACCCCGAGGAGTCCGAACGGCTCCTCCCGGTGCGCGGCGGTGAGACCACGTCGCCGCGTCTGCTGCCCGACCTCATGGCCGAGGCCGTGGCAGCAGACCCAGCCGCGATCGCCCTGATCGGGGACACCGAGACCCTCACCTACATCGAGCTCGATCAGCGGTCCAACCAGCTCGCCGCGCACCTGCTCACCCTGGGAGCCGGGCCGGGAACGTTCACCGCGCTGGCCGTGCCACGCTCGGTCGACTACCACGTCGCCATGTGGGCGATCGCGAAGACCGGTGCCACGTTCGTACCGGTGGATCTGCGATATCCCGCGGAGCGGATTGCGCACATGGTGAACGATTCCGGTGTCACCGTAGGGATCACGGTCGCGTCCGCGCGTATGTCACTTCCGGGCGATGTCCGATGGGTGGTGCTCGACGAACCGGATTCAGCCACCGAGATCGCCGCGCACTCCAGCCGGGCCGTCACGGATGCGGCTCGCGCCCGGGCACTTCAGCTTCGGGATGCCGCGTACGTGATCTACACGTCTGGATCGACCGGAACACCGAAGGGTGTCGTGGTCAGCCACGAAGGATTGGCCGGCTTCGCCGCCGAGCAGCGGGTCCGCTATCGCGTGGACGCCACGTCACGTGTGCTGCAAGTGGCGGCGCCCGCCTTCGACGCGGTGCTACTCGAGGCATTGATGGCGTGCGCGGCCGGCGGTTGCCTGGTCGTGTCGCCGCCGGAAGTCTTCGGCGGCCCGGATCTTGCCGCACTGATCCGCGAGCATCAGGTGACGCATGCGTTCCTGACGCCCAGCGTGCTGGCAACGATGTCGCCTGCGGACTTCGCATCAGTGCGGGTGCTGGCGGTCGGAGGTGAGATGGTCTCCGCGGACCTGATCGCTTCCTGGGCGCCCGGGCGGCAGTTGCACAACATCTACGGTCCGACCGAGACGACGATCGTGGTCACGATCAGCGATCCGGTACAGCCGTCCGACCCGATAAACATCGGTGGTCCGATCCGTGGTGTCGATGCTGTGGTGCTCGACGCCCGGTTGCGTCCGGTGCCGGTCGGTGTGAGCGGGGAGTTGTACTTCTCCGGTGGTGCGCTGGCGCGTGGCTATCTGAACCGCCCTGCAGCGACTGCGGGTGCGTTCGTAGCGAACCCATATGGTGGGCGCGGGTCGCGGATGTATCGCACCGGCGATATCGTCCGCTGGACCGCGCAAGGTGCGCTGGAATACATCGGCCGCACCGACTTCCAGGTCAAGATCCGTGGCCAGCGCATCGAACTCGGCGAGATCGACGCCGCGCTGCTGGCACACCCACATGTTGCTTCCGCTGTCACCGTGAGCCGTTCGGGACCTGGTGGACAACCCTTGCTCGCCGCGTACATCGTGGCGGAGCACGCGGCGAGCGTCGAACCCAGTGCCGTGCTCGATCATGTCGCTGCTGTCCTGCCCGCCCATATGGTGCCGTCGACGATCACCGTGCTCGACCACATGCCGCTGACTTCGACGGGCAAGGTGGATCGAAAAGCGCTGCCCGAACCCGTTTTCGATACTCGCGACGCCGATGCCGCCGCTGCGGCGACCGACCTCGAGCGCACCATCGCGGCCGCTTTCGCGGACGTGCTCGGCGTCGCGTCGGTCGGCGTGACGATGTCGTTCTTCGCGCTCGGTGGCGACTCCATCATGTCGATCCAGTTGGCCTCGCGGCTGAAGACGGCGGGCGTCGTCGTGACGGCGCGGGACATCTTCGAGCGCAAGACCGTGCGCGGGCTGGCGCAGGTGGCTGCGGCGGCGGGCCGGGTGTCTCTCGCGGAGCTGCCCGGTGGTGGCGTGGGAGACATCCCGTTCACGCCGATCGTGTCCTGGTTCGTCGAGCGGCTCGGGAGAGCTGATCGGTTCGCGCAGTCGATGCTGGTTCGCTTGCCACGGGACGCGCGAGTCGACGACGTGACCGCGACCGTGCTGGCAGTGCTCGAACAGCACGACATGCTGCGGTCGCGAATGCGCGAACGGTACATGGACGTGCTGCCTGCCCACGCCGCCGATGCCGGCGGCGCGGTGTTCGTGCGACGATTCGGAGCGCACGAGGCGCCGGGCACCGACGGTTTCACCGCCGTGGTGGAAGCGGCGTTGACCGAGGCATCCGGTCGTCTCGACCCCCCCGAGGGCCTGATGTTGCAGGTCGCGTGCCTGCTTCCGGAATCGGGCGTGGAGGCCGATGCCCGTGCCCTCATCGTGATTCATCACCTGGCCGTCGATGGTGTGTCGTGGCGGATACTGCTGCCCGACCTTGTCACCGCTTGGCAGCAGATCGGGCAGGGACACACGGTCGAGTTGCCGGCACAGGGCACATCGATGCGGCGATGGGCGCACGCGTTGACCGCGGCCGCCATCGACCGTGGCAGCGAACTCGAGCTGTGGCAGCGGATGAGTACCGCAGCCGATCCACTTCTCGGGACCGCGGAATTGGATCCTGCGGTCGACACCCACGCTACGGTGCGGAACCTGACGGTCTCCGTTCCCGCCGCGGTGACTTCGGCGTTGCTGGACTCGGTGCCGCGGTCTGTGCGCGGCAGTGTCGATGATGCGCTGCTGGCCGGGCTGGCCGTCGCGCTGACCCGTTGGCGCAGACGGCGCGGCATTCGGTGCCCGGGCATGAAAGTCCTCCTGGAGGGACACGGCCGCGAAGAGCAGACTGCCCCTGGAGCAGATGTTTCACGCACCGTGGGCTGGTTCACCAGTGCGTACCCTGTCAGCCTGGATCTGGCCGGAATCGATGACGCGGATCTGCGTACGGCAGTGAAGTCCGTCAAGGATCAGCTGCGCGAGATCCCCGACAAGGGCATCGGGTACGGCCTGCTGCGCTATCTGAACCCGGACACGGTCGACCGGCTCGCGGCGGCGCCCCAGCCACAGATCAGTTTCAACAATCTCGGCCGCGCCGGCGTGGACCTCACGTCGCTGTCGGATGTCGCGTGGGTCCCGACCGATGAGCAGTTCGACCGGCGATCCGCCTTCGATCCGGATATGCCTGCCGCAGCGGTGATCACGATCGACGTCAATATCGTGGACACCGAGATCGGACCGGAGCTGTCGGCACATATCGGCTACGCCTCGCGATTGCTCGAACAGGATGATGTGGCCGAACTCGTCGCCGGATGGCTTGACGCCGTGACCGAGATCGCCACCATTGCCGGTGCCGACGACGAGTGGGGATTGTCCCGGGCAGATGTTCCGCTGGTCGACCTCACGCAGCGCGATCTGGACGCCTTCGCAGACCGGTACGGTCCGCTGAGCGACGTGTGGTCATTGGCGCCGCTGCAGGAGGGTCTGCTGTTCCACGCCGAATTCGCCGCGGGCGAACTCGACGTCTACACCGCGCAGTCGGTCCTCACCCTCGCGGGCGCGGTCGACGAGAATCGGCTCGCGCGTGCCGCGCAAGCTCTGCTCGAGCGGCATCCCAACCTGCGGGCGGCGTTCACGCGAACGGTCGATGGCGTTCCCGCACAGGTCATTCCGGTCGACGCTGCGGTGTCCTGGCACAGCGTTGATCTCTCCGGCGGCACCGGGGAAGTAGATGAGCTGATCGAAGCCGAGCGGGCGGTCGTGTTCGATCCCGCCGACCCGCCGCTGCTGCGGTTCCTGCTCATCGCCGTCGGGCAGCGCGAGTTCCGGCTGGTGTTGACGGCGCACCATCTGCTGCTGGACGGTTGGTCGTTGCCGCTGCTGTGGCGTGAGCTGATCGGTTTGTATGCCGTTGCCGCACAGCCGGAGTTGCTTGCACCCGCGGCTTCGTATCGGCAATACCTGGAATGGCTGGACCGACGCGATCGCGACGCCGGCATCGAGGTGTGGCGGGACGCGCTGCGGGAGATCAGCGAGCCTACGCTCGTCGCCGATCCCCGAACGGTGACGACGGCGGACATTCCGATCGATCTGCCGATCGTTGTCGATCGAGCCACCACAGCAGACCTGGTGACATTCGCGCGGGCACGTGGCGTGACGATGGCGACGATCATGCAGTTCGCCTGGGCCGTGGTGCTGGGTAACCTGCTCGGCGTCGAACGAGTGGCCTTCGGCAGCACGGTATCCGGCCGCCCCGCGGAGCTGCCGGGCGTCGAGTCGATGATCGGCCTGTTCATCAATACGATTCCGGTCGTCGCCAATGTGCGGCGGGACCTGACCATCGAGGACGCGCTGCGCCTGCTGCAGGCCGGCAACACCCGTCTGCTCGACCACCACTACCTCGAACTGTCGCAGATCATGGCGGCCGCAGGCACCAGCCAGTTGTTCGACACCCTGGTCGTGTTCGAGTCGTATCCGGTCGACAGCAGTGGCCTGGGCGATGCCGACATCGACGGTATGCGTGTGGTCTCAGCGGACGGCTCCGACGCGGCGCACTACCCGATCACCGTGCAGGCACACCACACCGACAAGCTGTATATCCGAGTCCGCTACCAACGAGCCCGCGTCGACGAGGTGATGGCGGCCGGTCTCGCGGCCCGTCTGGAAACCGTGCTGCGGAACCTGACCAGCGATCCGGCTACACGTCTCGGCTCGATCGATCTGATGACCGCGGACGAGCGGCGCGAGCTCGTGCCCGCGTCGGGCGGCGGCGCCATATCACCATGCCTCACAGCGGAGTTGCTGGCTGCGGGCGTGGTGGCGAATCCCGATGCGGTGGCGGTAGTTTCCGGTCCGCGTACGGTGTCCTACGCGGAGCTGGATGCCAGGTCCAACCAGGTGGCGCGGCAGTTGATCGCGTGGGGTGTGGGACCGGGTGATCAGGTCGCCCTCGCGATGCCGCGGTCGATGGAATTCGTGGTCGGCCTGTGGGCGGTGACCAAAGCGGGCGCGGCGTTCGTGCCCATCGATACGCGAAATCCGGCCGAGCGCATCGCACTTATGGTGGCGGATGCCGAGATCCGGGTGGCGGTAACGGTCGAGGGGGCGCGAGATCTGTTGCCCGGCACAGTGCGCCCGCTGGTCCTCGACGATCCGGACGCACAGCTGTCGATCGCCGCGCGACCGACAGCCGGCGTCACGGACCAGGAGCTCGTGCGTACACCGCACGTTCAGGATGCGGCATATGTCCTCTACACCTCCGGCTCGACCGGAACGCCGAAGGGTGTCGCGGTCACCCACGAGGGTCTTGCGAATTTCGCTGCCGTGCAACGGGACCGGTTCGATGTCGACACGGAATCACGAGTGCTGCTCGCCGCCGCTCCCGGCTTCGATGCGATGGTCCTCGAGGTACTGCTGGCCCACACCAGCGGCGCCGTGCTGGTGGCAGCGCCGCCAGCGGTGTTCGCTGGTCACGAGCTGTCGGAACTGATTCGTACACAGCAGGTCTCGCATGCATTCATCACCCCCAGTGTCCTGGCGACGATGTCGCCGGCCGGTATGGATTCGCTGCGGGTACTGATAGCCGGGGGCGAGGCGGTGTCGCCGGAAACGGTCGAGGCGTGGGCGCCGGGCCGAACCCTGCTGAACGGGTACGGCCCGACCGAGACCACGATTCTCGCCATGATCAGTGCCGCGTTGCGGCCAGGTGGTCAGGTGACGATCGGCGGGCCGAACCGTGGTGTCGAGGCCGTCGTGCTGGATGCGTGGTTGCGGCCGGTGCCGATCGGGGTGGTGGGTGAGTTGTACCTCGCGGGCGTGCAACTGGCGCGCGGCTACGTGAACCGGGCATCGGCTACAGCGGGCTCATTCGTGGCAAATCCGTTCGGTGCGGCAGGTTCGCGCATGTACCGCACCGGCGACCTGGTCCGCTGGATACCCGAGCACACCCTGGAATACCTCGGCCGCCGCGATTTCCAGGTCAAGATCCGCGGCCAGCGCATCGAACTCGGTGAAATCGAAACTGTTCTGGCCGAATATCCCGGGATTGAACAAGCGGTCGTTCTGCGACGGAAGGACCAACGTGGCGTCGACCGGCTCGTCGGCTACCTCGTCACCGACGATGACCTGAATCCGGGCGACCTTCGGACCGCTGCGCGGTTGCGACTGCCCGCCCACATGGTGCCCGAGGTGTTCATGGCGCTCGCCGAACTTCCTTTCACCAGGACCGGCAAACTCGACCGCTTGGCGCTTCCCGTCCCGGAATTCGCGGACGGCCGCGAATGGGTCGCGCCACGCACCGACGCCGAACGACGTGTCGCCGCGGTGTTCGGAAGCGTCCTGGGCGTCGACCGCGTAGGGGCGACGGACAGCTTCTTCGACCTGGGCGGCGATTCGCTGTCCGCCACCCGCGTGACTGCGCAGTTGAGCACGGCATCGGGAGTGCGTCTCGGGGTCCGAGACCTGTTCGAGGCGCCCATGGTCGAGGAACTCGCTGCCCGCCTGGCAACCTTCGACTGCGACTCCCGGGTGGCGTTGACGACGCGGCCCCGGCCTGCGCGCGTACCGCTGTCACCGGCGCAGCAGCGGATGTGGTTCCTCAACCAGTTCGACACCGCCGGCGGCGGGTACAACATCCCGCTGGTGATCCGTCTGCGCGGAGAACTCGACGTCGATGCGCTGCGGCACGCGTGTGAACTGGTCATCGACCGGCACGAGTCGCTGCGGACCAAGTTCCCGATGGTGAACGGACAGCCCTGCCAGGTTGTCGTCGCCACCGACGAGGTCGCTCCCGTGCTGAGTCCGGTCCACATCGACCAGAACCAGGTCATGGACCGGGCGATCACCATGGTCTCGACCGGTTTCGATGTGACACTGGCGCCCCCGTTGCGGTTCGAATTGTTCGCTCTCGACGATCGGGACCACGTTCTGGTCATCTGCGTGCACCACATCTGCGCCGACGGCCAGTCGATGATCCCGCTCGCGCGGGACGTGGCAATGGCATACGAGGCGAGCAGACAACGCACAGAGCCGACATGGCCGGTACTTCCGGTCCAGTACGCCGACTATGCACTGTGGCAGCACGAGATGCT
This sequence comes from Nocardia sp. GP40, assembly GCF_050434125.1. Lineage (NCBI taxonomy): Bacteria > Bacillati > Actinomycetota > Actinomycetes > Mycobacteriales > Nocardiaceae > Nocardia > Nocardia sp. GP40. The sequence continues at coordinate 43,086 of NZ_JBNPVW010000026.1, forward strand.
CGGGTCGGCGGATGACCCGGACTCGGTCATGTCCCAGCAGTTGCGATTCTGGAAGGACACCCTCGACGGGCTGCCCGAGCTGCTCGAGCTGCCGACCGACCTGCCCCGGCCGGCGGTCGCGTCCATGCGTGGGCGCGCGGTCGAGTTCGAGGTTCCTGCCGAACTGCACAGGCGGATCATCGCCCTCGCACGCGCGAGAAACGCGACAGTCTTCATGGTCCTGCATGCCGCGCTGGCTGTGCTGCTGTCCAAGCTCGCCGGCGTCGGCGATATCGCGATCGGCACCCCGGTAGCCGGACGTGGAGAGCGTGACCTCGACGATCTGATCGGTATGTTCGTCAATACCCTTGTGTTGCGGTCACGGGTGTCGACGCGGCAGCCGTTCGCCGAACTGCTCGCCTCGACCCGTGAGCTGGATCTGGCGGCATTCGCGCACGCGGATGTGCCTTTCGAGCAAGTCGTGGAAGCGCTGAATCCGCCCCGGTCGACCGCGCATCTTCCGCTGTACCAGGTAACGCTCGATGTCCAGAACCTGAGCAAGGCCGCGTTGGAGCTGTCGGAGCTGAGCATCGAGCCGCTGGAAAACGGTTTCGAGCAAGCCCAGGCCGACTTGAACGTGAAGCTGGTCGAGCAATTCGGTCAGGGAGGCCGCCCCGGTGGCATGGCGGGACGACTCACCTTCGCCACCGATCTCTTCGTGGACGAGACGATGACTCGGTTCGCCCACGCTTACGTGCGGATTCTGGAGTACGTTACTGCGAATCCGGCGGTGCCGGTCGGCGATGTCGACATCGTCGATCCGATACAGCGCCGCGAATTGCTGGACTCGGCAGGAGAAGAAGGCGCTGTGGTCGCAGATGCGACGCTCGCGCACTTGTTCGCTGCCCGAGCCATGGCCCAGCCGGACGCCGTAGCAGTCACCGACGGTGTCTCGAAGCTGACCTATGCGGAACTCGAGCGGAGATCTGCCCAGGTCGCGGCTCGGCTGGTCGAACAGGGAGTGGAGCCGGAGTCCCTGGTGGCCGTGGCATTGCCGCGTTCGATCGAACTGGTTGTGGGCCTGCTTGCGGTGATTCGGGCAGGCGCCGGTTATCTGCCGCTAGACGCGGCGTACCCCGTTGACCGATTGCGGTTCGTACTCGACGACGCGCGTCCAGTGGTGGTGCTCACATCCGTAAAGACCGCTTCGGACTTGCCGGAGTGCGCGGTACCGGTAGTGCACGTCGAGGATTGTGCCGACGCCCCGGTCGGCTCCCTTTCGGTGGTGCCGAACCTGCGGCTGGACAACGTCGCGTACGTGATCTACACCTCCGGGTCCACGGGCCGTCCCAAGGGAGTGACGGTCAGTCACCGCGAAGCAGTCACGTTGTTTGCCAATACGGCCAAACGTTTCGACCTCGGCCCAGACGATGTGTGGACGATGTTCCATTCGTACGCCTTCGATTTCGCAGTGTGGGAAATGTGGGGAGCCTTGCTGTCTGGTGGCAGGTTGGTCGTCGTCGACTACCACACATCCAGGTCGCCGGAGGCGTTCGTCGATCTTGTGGCGCGGGAACGCGTGACGGTATTGAGCCAGACCCCGTCGGCGTTCTACGGTTTCGCCGAAGCAGAGCGTGAGTATCGCGAATCCGGTTGCACGGCTGGTCGACTCGCCCTGCGTTACGTCGTATTCGGCGGCGAGTCGCTGGATGTGTCCCGGTTGGCCGATTGGTTTGCGGCTCATGATCTGCGATCGCCATCTTTGGTCAATATGTACGGAATCACTGAGACGACGGTGCATGTCACGTTCCGCGAGATCGACGAGACAAACGTAACCGGAATCGGATCACCGCTGCCGGGTATGCGGGTGTATGTGCTCGACGACCGGCTTCAGCCGGTGCCGATCGGCGTCGCAGGGGAGATCTATGTGGCCGGCGGGCAATTGTCGCGGGGCTACCTGCGCGCCCCGGCTCTGACCGCGGGCCGATTCGTGGCAAATCCCTTCGGTCCGAATGGTTCGCGGTTGTACCGATCCGGTGATCTCGGCCGGTGGAGCAAATCCGCGCGCGGGCTCGAGTTGACCTACGCCGGCCGAGCGGACGCACAGGTGCAGCTGCGCGGCTATCGCATCGAACTCGGTGAGGTGGAGTCCGCATTGCTCCGGCATCCTGATGTGGTCCGCGCTGCGGCGGCGGTGCATCGCCATGCGCAGGGCGTCGATCAGCTGATTGGCTACGTTGTGGGCATCGATGGCCGGCCGATCGATCCGGGCGAGGTCCGCGAGACCGCCGCCCAGGTGCTGACCAGCTACATGGTGCCCTCGACGGTGATGGTGCTGCCGGATCTGCCGTTGACGGTCAACGGCAAGCTCGATCGAAAAGCTCTGCCCGTTCCCGATTTCGACACGTCGTCGACCGAGTTTGTCGCACCGCGAACCCATTCCGAGAAGGTGATCGCTGACGTTTATGCGCAGGTCTTGGGCATCCAGCGCGTCGGGGCTTCGGACGGGTTCTTCGACCTGGGCGGCAATTCGCTGCTGGCCACGATGGTGGTGATCGAGCTGCGCGCTCGTGATGTGACGGTCGCATTGCCATGGATGTTCGACGACGCGACACCGATGGCACTGGCGCGCAGGGCCGACGAAGCCTCGGGCAGCTCCGGTCTGAAGGTACTGCTTCCGCTTCGTGCGAGCGGATCGAAACCTGCGGTATTTGGCGTACACCCCGCCGGCGGGTTGGCATGGTTCTACGGCAGCGTGGTCGAGCATTTGGACAAGGATCGACCGGTGTACGGCCTACAGGATCCGCATGTCGTCGCAGGCGAACAAGGTGCAGTTTCAGTGGATGAATTGGCCGAACGATATGTGGACGAGATTCGCCGGGTGCAGCCGTGCGGTCCTTACCACTTGCTCGGATGGTCGTTAGGCGGGCAAATCGCACACGCGATGGCGGTAAAGTTCCAGCGCGACGGGGAAATTGTCGGAACTCTGACCCTGTTGGATTCCGCAGTCGGCGTGCCGGATCTGTCTGCTGATTCGACGACCAGCACTGCGGACGAACCCGCGCCAGCACGCTTGGTAGCAGACCTACTCGGCGGCTGGCGGGAACTGTTCGAACTTGGCGACATGGTACAGGCGCACACCCACGAAGAAGCCTGGGCAGTCATTCGTAGCCAAGTGGTCGGGACCGGGCTGTTCACTGTCGAACAGGCGGATCGGGTGATGCAGAGTTTCGAGACCGCGAGCGACATTGCTGGCGACTACCGGCCTGAAGTTTTCGAAGGAGACCTGCTCTTTTTCACCGCGGGCAAAGACCGCGCGGACGATGAGGCTCTTGCCCGGACGTGGCGCCCGTACGTCACAGGCAAGATTCACAACACGGTCGTTGACGCACGTCACCTCGAACTTAGTCATCCGCATGCAATGGCCGTTGTCGGCTCGGTCATGGAAAGGTTCATAAACGAATGCTAATCATCTTCCAACAGGCGCCTGCCTAACACCATCGGAAAGGGTTGTGCCAACGGGAAGTGTCGGCATAGCGTTCGATCTGATCTCGGTCCCTTCCTGTCGGCCTGGCGGTCCGGCAGGAGGGGACCGACTGATGTCGGAGAAACTCGAGTTCGCGGCGAAGAAGGACGCGGTGGACACCAGGAAGCTAGCCCGGCAATTGCTGCCTCAGGTCAGCAGGACATTGATCTAGTCGGCCCGCTGCTCAAACAGCCGAGCAAGACCGTGCATGAGACCGCCCTGGGGGCGGAGATGACCGAGGACGCCGGCTACGACAAGACGTGACCATGGTCGCGGAACAGGTAATTCCCGCAACGGGCCTCGACCGGAGCGCTTGATTAGCTCGGATCTTTCGTGGGGTTGATGTGCTGGCCTGATCGGGTTCGGGTTGGTGTTTTGCGGCTGTTCCGGCCGCAAAACGGCATGATTCGTGGCCCGTTCAGCGGGTCGGCTGCCGGGGTTCCACGGGCCCGGGGTTGATTGGCCTTTCGTGTCGTAAGTGGGGTTTGTGCTGGACAGTCAGGGTGGAGGCGGGCCAGGGCGGTCAGGATCAGTGCGGTGTGGGGCCAGTGGGCGGAGAACCGGAGGTGGGTTCGGCGAGCGTGGCAGGCGACGCGGGCTGCTTTGGAGAACAGTCGCAGCCGAAGCCGTTTGGGTTCCCAGCGGCGTGCGGGGTGGTCTGCCAGGGCGAGCATCTGCATCCAGGCGGTGAGTTCTGTTGCCAGGCAGACGATCTCGATCCAGATCCGGTTCTGGTCGAATCCCTGCAAAAGGAGGTTGGCCAGGCCGGTGTCTTTCGCATTGCGGATGCGGTCCTCCCTAAGCGGCGCCGGCCCGCAGTTCCAGATCCGGCAGCTGTCCGCGGCGGGCGTTGGTGGCGAACGCAGTCAACCGCAGGCCGTGGCGGTCGGTGAACCGCAACTGCGCACCGGGGTGCGGGCGCTCTTTCCGCACGATGACGCGCATGCCGGGTGGCCAGCCGGTCAGGTCGATCAGCCCGGTCAGCTCCGCCACCCACGCCCCATCACGCACCTTCCCGTCGGCGTCGCAGGCTTCGGTCCACGCCTCGGCGGGGATGAGATCGACCGCGGCGGCGGTGATCTGCGTAAGCCCGAAGCCGACCGAATACTGCAGATGCCGGTTGTGGCAGTACTGGGTGAATTCGTGGGTGCCGCCGCCGGAATCGGTGCGCACCAGCACTTTCCGGCCGACTCGGTAGCCGGGCTGCCACGGCAGCTGCTGCAGTGCCTGGTTGAGTACCTGTTTGCAAAGCGCAGCTCGCGATCAAAGCGTTCGAGATCGACTACGGGGCCAAGTATCCGAAGGCCGTCGCCAAGATCACCGGTGATGCCTGGAGTTCTACCGGTATCCGGCCGAGCGCTGGATCCATCTGCGCACCACGAACCCGATCGAATCAACCTTCGCGACAGTTCGTTTGCGAACAAAAGTGACCAAGGGACCGGGCTCGCGGGCAGCTGGGCTCGCCATGGCCTACAAGTTGATCGAAGCAGCCCAGACCCGCTGGCGCGCGGTCAACGCCCCGCACCTGGTCGCGCTCGTCCGCAACGGCGCCCTGTTCCACAAAGGCAGGCTGCTCGAACGACCGATCGACATCACACCGAAACGACGAAGACCATTCAGGCGCAACAGAAGTCGCCTGAACCGACCTCGTCCACAGGATTTGACAATATCTCTGGCCGACTGATCGTTGACTTGAGTCACCAGGCCTTTGTCGAGCCAGTGTGGAGCGTCGACCACGACATCGCCGATGCGGATCTTGCCGGGTGGCGGCGCGATCGGTGGCAAGGGTGCAACCTGAGCGGGTAGATGTAGCTGACCGACCGGCGCAAGGTAGCCGATGTGTGTCTGTGGTCGCCCCCACCTGCAGAGAGCTGAGGCTTTTTTTGGCGGTGTCGGCCAGTTCGCACCGCCGGAGGTTTGGAATGTCCCCGCCCGACTGGGCGACCTGTTCTCCTTGAATTATCTGACCTGCTTGCGAAGGTCCAGCGTTCGCGGTAACCGGTTCCCATGATCGCCAACGCCAGCGGTACCGCACCCATCGTCGCCACGGTGCCGACTCGAATGCGATTCCGGTTCACTGCTCTGTGCCTGCCCGCACCCATAACGACCTTCCTTCCGAGGAACGGCAACGACGTACCTGGAAATATTGACGCCTGACATTCGTACCCGGAGTCGCATCGGATTGGTCGACTCCCAAATGCAATCTACCTACGCAACGCGTTGCTGCGAATTTGTGAACACTGAATTTGGGCACGACTGCCATATCGGCCGCCGTACTGTCGATTCCCCGAAGGCCCCGGGACTTGTCGCTATGCGTCGGTGGCGAACCCCTGCTTCTGGCCTGCGAACACGTGGTCAGCTGGGGTGCAGCCGATGGGCTGGTGGCCGCGGACGCGCGGACCGGTGTGGACGGGAAGGCGCTCGTAACCGTGCAGGGTGAACAGCGGCCGCCGGGTGGGCGGATCAGTCAATCGCAGGTCCGGAAACCTTTCGAACAGTGAGCGCAGGGCGTGCGCCGCTTCCATACGGGCCAGACCGGCACCGAGGCACACATGGATGCCGCTGCTGAAGGTCAGATGACCTTTGGCGTTGTCCCGGGTGATGTCGAAACGTGCCGGGTCGGTGAAGACGGCCGGGTCACGGTTCGCGCCGGCTAGCGACAGCACCACGGTTGACCCCTTGCGCAACCGAACACCGCCGATCTCGAGCGCTGTACGGGTGGTGCGAGCGGTAGTTTGCACTGGCGGATCGATCCGGAGGATCTCCTCCACTGCATTGGGCCAGAGTTGCGGCTCGGCGCGCAACCGGTCCAGCTGATCGGGGTGGCCCAGCAGCCATACGATGCCATTGCCGATCAGGTTGACCGTGGTTTCGAAGCCCGCCGCCATCAGAAGGGTCGCCGATGCGCACAGTTCGTAGGTCTCCAGATCGCCCGCAGTGACCAGGCTGCTAAGGATGTCGTCGCCAGGTTCGGCGCGGAGGCGCTCGATGTGCTCGATGAGATACCGGTGCACCCGTTCCGAAGATTCCATCGCCCGCTGGTGTGTTCGCCAGGAGATCCCGAGGTCGAACAACGGACTGATGTCGTCGCCCCAGCGCAGGAACATCTCGCGGTCGGAGTCCGGGAAGCCGAGCATCTCGGAAATGATTGCGATGGGCACCTGCGCCGCGTATTTTGCCACCAGATCGGTGGGCCCATCGTCTGGAAGCGCCGCGAGTAGTTCTTCGGTAACTGTCTCGATCCTGTCACGCAGTCGGGCGACGGCATGCGGGGTGAAGGCCGCGGTGACCGGTTTGCGCATCCGGGTGTGCTCGGGCTGGTCGATCATCAGCATCGACGGCGGATCCGCCGGGTTCGGTGGGACGGGTCGGCGTTCCAGCGCGCGCCGCACGGGCCGGAGTGCACCGAATACGGTCGGCACGCCGACACCGAAACGGTTGTCGCGCAGAATTTCCCGGACCATACCGTGATCGAAGGTGATCCATACCGGAAGGGCCCGGTGCAGCCCGCCCTCCCCGCGCATCTCCTCGATCAAAGCGTACGGATTCTCGATACCCTCCGCGCTGCCGTTCAACCGCGCGAACAGGTCACCGCGCCGGAGCGTTGTCCTTTTAAACAGGCGGATTAGGGCGTGATTGTTGACCCACCGATATACGTACTGCGGTTTCATCGAGCCTCCATCGTCGAAGCATCGCGTCCCTTTGGACATTACGAATATCACAACACCTCCCGCCCCGATATCCAGCGGATATCGCATTGCCAGTCAATAACTGGCCCCGCTTACTTTCGGGCGGTGCGGGTAGCCGATGTCGAACCCGGCTCGGTCCACGATGCGGTCGCCGTCCTGCACAGGTCCTGCAGCGTTGTATTGGGCTGTCGCCCAACTGCAATCTGCCGGCCCTGGACCGACGGCGGCTACGAGGCGCCGGCATCGGCGTGCACGCGCCGATCAAACAACCCGCCGACGGGCCGTGAATTCGACACCTGCAACCGCAGTGGGCCCAAATCTGGGACGGTCCATTGACCCGTCAGTGCGGCGACCACAAGCTGCGCATCGCAGCGGCCAACCAGCTCGCAGCTTTGCTCGTCCAACATCAGTCGGGCGGGAACCGTTTCCGCGCAACCATATTCGGGATCGGATAGGATTTCCTGCACGGCTACCTGACCCCGCAGTTCGCTGACCAGCTGACCTCTGCCTGCATAAGCTCGACGGCGTGGCAAAGAAGGATGCGGCAGGCCCCATCAAGAAGCTGGTTTCCTCGAGGCAATGCGGCTCGCGGTCGATTCTGCTGACGATGCCGGGTTGCCTGTGATGCCGAGGTTGAAGCCGCTCCTTCTGCAGGCTCATTCAAGTTTCTAGGGCCCGTCGGTCACGGCGGTCGACAATATCGACATTCACCGGCAGACGTGCGGCGAACGTGCTGACTCCACAGTCCCTGCGGCCGGGTCACCGCGTTGATGCGGGATGGGCGTGGCTTACCTCAGGGGATCAGCAGGCTGATCACCAGGTCCAGTAGACCACCGACGAGGCTTCCGACAAGTCTGAGAATCATGTGTTCCTTCTGTGGATGATGACCTCGGGCGTGTTCACCGAGACGAGGTTGGGTTGGGTGTGTGTTGGTGTGCTCGGGCCGGTCGGTGTGGGTGTTCCCTGCTGCACCGGATCGGGGTGTTTGCGGGTGTGTGCGCCGCTAGCCGTGTAAGCGACGGCGGCAATCCCTGCCAGGACGAGCACCCACGCCGCGTCGCGATCAAGTTCGCGGGTGTGCACCGCCATGCGTGAGGTGCTGGGATCGCTGCTGGTCCAGTCGGTCGGCGGTATCGGCGCGGGGGCGGACTGGAAGAGCGGGTCGGTGGGTCTGGTGACGGGGCAAAGCGGTGCTGGGGGCACAGTTGGTGTGAGTCGGGGCGAAGCGGCGTGTATCGGGAGTGGAAGGCGGTGAGAGACAAGGTCGTGGGCCACGGCGGTGAACCAGTCGGTAATGAATCCGACCGCGGGTTGTCCGCTGGTTGTGAAGGCATCGGATAGGTAGGCACCATGCTGATCGACGGCGTCGACGTATTTAGACCAAATGCCGGTGTCGAGTAACTGGCCGCTGTCGTCCGCCAGTTGCGCGAGCGCGTCGAAGATATCCGTCATCAGATGGAACATTGCGGTGCGTGATACGCGATGATGTCCTGCGGTCATGAATTTCTCACCCAGCAACGTCATCGCGGCCGGCGGGTTGATCGGGGCGAGGGCAGCGATCTCCGCTACGTCGGCTGTCGTGAGGATCCGGCCGGTCAGCACCAGCAGCGAATTCACTGTGTCGGTGCCAATCTTCATCGCGGCCTCGCGGGCGTCGGGACTTTCCCGTGGGTCGGAGGCCTGGGCGAGGCGCTGACTCAGCGACCATCCCGGAGTCAGTGACAGGGTGCCGAGGGTGGACCCGCGCAGATCGTGGTCGACCAGTTCGGTGACGGTATTGGTGAGGGTGGTGTGAACCGCCTGTTGTATCGAGGTCAGTGTCGCTATCGGATCGGCCGGGTTCAGTTCGGCTTGTCCGGCGATGTTGACCAGTACCCGGAGCAGTGGCATGCGGGGTGCGTCGCAGGCTAGGTCGCCGGGCAGGCACAACGATGCCACCCGCCCAGTGAGCAGCCCGAAATCGGAGGTGATGTCTCGTTCGGGCCCGATCCCTTCGCCGTCGGCGACCCGCAGAAGGCCGACGCGCAGTCCCGATACGTCGGTTCCGGTGGTGCCTGGCGTGGGAGCGGGTGCGGTTCGGCCGGGTGCACCAGGGAACAGTGCCGCGCCCGGTCCGCGAGTAGGGTCGGCCAGCAATGCGACCGCAGCGACACGGTCGGCCGGGATCGCCGCCGAACCGGTGCCGATCTGCCGGGCGAATATCGAAACGATATGGGCCCCTTGTGAATACCCCGCCAATCCGAGCTCGGTGCGCGGGCAGCGTGCCAGTACCGCCGCCGCCATCGACCGCAGACGCTCCAGGCCGCCGCGGACCGATTCCGCGTAGGGCACACTGCCGCCCGGTACCGCGCCACCGAAACCCGCCTCGTACGGCACGTATGCATGCGCCGTCAGATGTTCGCCGATCGCATGCAAAGGGCCCAGGGCCGCGCCCAGCATCCCAGTATCAGGTCCGGTCGGCAGGGTTTCGGGTGACGATTGGCCGGTGCCCTGCACTCCGAGGACATACAGGCTCGGACAGTCTTGCTCCGGCGGGGCGATAACTACTGGTGCAGCCTGCGCCCCACCGAACGCCGCTGCGGCCAGGATCAGTGCTGTCACCGTGGTGGCCGTACCCCGGATCACGGCGACCAGCCAAGAACGCGCGCGCAATCTTCCCGCCTTACATTGACGCGAAAAAAACCATCGCTACTACCTGATTCACCTTGCACGACACACAGGCGAACAACCGGTCGACGGCCCCGGGGCGGACGCCGCATCGTCCGCCCCGGGGCCGACGGCGATCAGGCGCCCCCGGACAACAGCGCGCCCAAGACCTGCACGACTCCCTTGAGCAAGGCGCTCACGACATCCAACAGCATGAGTTCTCCTTCTGATTCGAATGATTCGACGACAACCTGTGCTGTCTCGTATGAGACAGGCGCCGGCTACCAGATCCGATCATTGATCACGAATCGGACAGGCAACCGGTTGTCCAACATGGTGTCACCCCTTAACGCCCGCACGCCCGGGCGAATCCGCGGACACCTTAACGTTATTCGCTCCGCGACGCGTCGCGGATTGGTTCCAGGGGCAGATTTTCGGCTTCGGGCAATACCGATTCATTTCGACCAATTACTCGTCCGCACCGCAACTGTTGCCCAGCCCCCGTCTCCGTCAGCGTCACAACCCTGGCCTGAGAATCCTCGCTGGTTGCCCCTTAGCGTTCGTCGAAGCAGCGAGCCGGCGGCGATTTGCTTCCGTTTCCGGCGTGCCAGCAAGAAACCCGTCCACCGCGGCGATACGCATCGCGCGGTAGTAGGAACCCTCCAACCCTCCACCTCTTCAGGGCCAGCGGCCCGGCCAGCGCGCAGCACACCGCCTCCAGCACCTGTGGCCCCATGCGCCGATGGGCCCGGCGAACGAGGACTGGTTGTGAAGAACCGCATCGGCGACGAACCAACTGGTTTCGCGGAGCTGATGCAGCTGCTGGCCGAAGCCGGAGACACCCACCACGCTCCGATCCTGATCCCGATCGAAACCCCGCAAGGGCTGATGGTCGCCGCGCTGCGCGCCTCGGGCGGCTGGTGTTCGAGATCAACCCGATGGCCGTGGCCCGCTACTGCGAACGTCACTGCATGGCACGGGCCAAGTCCGACCACGCCGACGCGGCGACCCTGGCCAACATACTGCGCGTCGATGCCCACCTGCACCGCCGCCTGCCCGCCGACAGCGAACGCGCCCAAGCTATTTCGGTACTGGCCCGCGCCGAGCAGGACGCGGTCTGGCGCCGCACCAATGCCGGCAACGAACTCCGATCGCTGCTGCGCGAATACTTTCCAGCTTTCCTGGCGGTGTTCGCCGGGAAGTCGGCCACCAACCTCGCCAAGCCCGAGGCCCGCGCCGTCCTGGCCATCGTGCCCACCCCGGCGTACCTCGCTAAGCCACTAAGACCCGCATCGTCGCCGCGCTGCGCCGCGCTGACCGCCAGCGCGGCATCGACGCCCTGGCCGCGGAGATCCTCGCCGGACTTCGGCACTTGCAACTGCGTCAGTCCGAGCTGGTGGAGAAGGCGTTCGGCCGCTAGGCCCTGGCGCTGCTGGCGGCCCTGGACATCGCCTGGACCGGTTGTGATGACCTGGAAGAGACCGCGGCCGAGGAATTCCGCAAGCACCCCGACTACGCCATCATCACCAGCTTTCCCGGCCTGGCCGACTTCACCGGCGCCCGGGTGCTGGCCGAGATGGGCGAGGACAGAACCAAATTCGCCACCGACCGGACACTCAAGGCTTACCAGGATCCGCACCGGTCACCCGTGCCTCGGGCAAGTCGATTTCCATCACCTATCGCCGCATCAAGAACGACCGCCTCGCGGCAGCTGGCTGGATTTGGGCGTTCGCTGCCGCATCCCGCTGCGACCCCGCGCGCGGGCACTGCCAACGCCATCGAGCGCCCGGAGTCCGGCACCCGGTGGCACTGCGACATCTGTTCAACAAAATGCTCGGCCAGCTCCGTCATTGCCTCCAATCCCGAGAGCCGTTCGATCCGATCAAAGCCTTCAGCCACCCAGCCGCCGCACCATCCGAAGGAGCCGTCGCTTGACTTTTAAAGACAATCGGAGGTCTGCCGAACTTCAGGTTCAGCCAGTCTGACCTAGGTCAAGATCCGCCGCTACTCCTGCAGCCCCTTCGGGTCAGTTGGCCAATGGCCGGGCAGCGTAGATCTCGTGCAGTTCGGTTCCGGTCAAGCTTGGATCTTGCCTTCGGTGCGGGGATAGTCCGTGCCGGCCCAACAAGTCGCAGAATTGGGCCAGGCGGCCATCAGTATCGTGAACCTCGGCCACAACGGCGCGAATGCGGCGCCAGTCCACCTCGGTAATGCCGCGCAATACATCCAATTCCGCCCGCTCCACATCCACTTTGAGCAATCCGATCTCGGCGGTGGGGGCGTGCTCGGCCAGTATTGCCGACACCGTAGTCACCGCCACGTCGATCTGCTCGCCGTCGTGCAAGCCGGCAGTGATGTGCTCGATTGATTCATCATCTAGGCCGCTGTTGCGCAGAAAGATCTTAGTTGTTTCACCGTCTCCTTCGCGGTCGGCATATAGGCCGGAATTGGCCGACGCCCGTGGATACCAAGTGAACGGCATAATTCCTGGCACAGCGCCGACCGCAACCTGCAGCGACACCCCATGAGGCACATGAGCGGCCATATTGCGCTGCAGACAGTGGAAAATCGTCGGCACGGGCTCGGCAGCGATGATCCGAATTCCGGGGCAGGCCTCGGCGAGCATCATTGCAGTGAGTCCGATATTCGCACCGATATCCAGGACGATCTCTCCGGGCCGTAGGCGGGCGGCGGCGTGTCGATAGAAACCGTTCGTCGCCATCGTCTCGCGCCACAACATGCGCGCCTCGGCTGGACTCGTGCAAATCACCATCCTGTCATCGTCGAGTCGCAGCCGCTGGAGGGGGGTGGTCAGCATACGCTGGTGAACCTTTCGTAGTCGGGGTCGACGACGGCCAGAGCATCCGCATTGCTCTGCTCGAGGAGACCTGCGTCGACGACCATGTTGTTGCCAATGTGGCCGGAGAAAGGGTGCTACGCGTGGGCGTAAGCGGGTGTTGTCCATGCAGGCTGTCCGCCGTAAGCGATCGTTTCCGATGCGCACTCGCCGGGACACGGCTCGGGGCGGCTGCCAGCATTCCGGATGATGGTAGCCGCACCGAACGCTCTGATGCGTACTTCCTGACCGCGTTTCTCCTACTGCGACGTCGCATGCTGCACGAAGCGTTTACCTTTCGGATGCTTTGATCCGCCAGCAACACCATGTGCAGTTCGAGGCTACGGTAGTCACGGATGGGGGCGATTCTCGTCGAACTAGTCGCCTATAGCACGCACCCAGTGACCCAATATTCACATTTACCCGATTTGTCACGAACAAGCCCTGTGACACGCTGGCTATGCGGCAGTGCTTGACGTCCTGGCTCACGGTGGATAGATTTCCGGTCAGTTCCCATCCGTGCGCCGCGTGGTACAGAACAGGTGCGGTTCGCAGGTATGGTCTGCGGGGATGTCGACTCGCGCGGACGGAGAACTGCTGGTGGCGCCAATCGGGTTATCCCGGGTACGTACATAGCGTGTACGTACCCGGGATTATTTTCCTGATTCCAACCACCTGATGCACGACGCAGACAATGTCGCTACTGTTCAGATCGTCGGCAGGCCCAGTTGATTTGCCCGAACTTCCACAGCGGAGGGCGGATGACATACATTCGCACACAATGCCGGTATACAGTGAGGTGAGATGAGCACGAACCCATTCGACGGCGAAGATGGCCGGTTTTCCGTTCTGATCAACGATGAAGAACAGTATAGCCTGTGGCCAAGCTTTGCCGATATCCCGCACGGATGGCGTCGAGCGTTCGGCGAGGACAGTCGAAGCGCCTGCATGGAATACATCGAGAACAACTGGACTGATATGCGTCCGAAAAGCCTGAGACAGTCCATGCGTGCCGAAGCCGCAGCAGCTCAAGTCAGCGAGGCGTGACCCGTACGAGAATTACACTTGCGATAGAACGAGGGCACCAATAGAAAGGCTTATCGAGCATCAACCGAGTCCGCCGACATCCGATGAAGGTTGGCAGTCCCACATGGCGGGGAATGCCGGAAGTCGGATGGCTTGCGGGTGAGTCCATGAGCCGAACCGACAAGGAGGTAACAGAAAGCAATCGAGTAGCTACACTCCTTGCGCATCTCCGTAGCTCGTTTGTTAACAGATGTGGGGGGTTGAATCTTTTTCCACATGAAAGGCGATCTATGGGCTTAGGCAAACATGGAACTCCCCACCTGCACCGATACAAAATTGTGTCGTTGGTTGCCGCGGGAGCAGTTCCAGTGGCGTTCGGGCTGGCAGGAACCGGGCTCGCGAACGCCTCGTACACCGAGAACACCAATGTCGCCCAGTCCAACCATTCTCAACAGGGCCAACGTCAGCCCGACCCGTCTCGGCCCGGCCAGACTCAGTCTGAAGGACCACAGCCTGACCGGATCTGGGGCAACCAACCTCGATCGGACCAGCCGGCGCAGTGGCCTGCAGCTGAAGTACCCAACGTACATCCGTACCAGGGGTTTCGGATTCCAGATAACACGCTGAGTTCGCTACAGTGGGCGCGGCCGATGCCGGAGAACAAGTACCTCGCTCCCCTGGGAGCGTTGCATCCGCCCGTGCCGGTAGCTCCAGTGCCGCCAATTGCGCCTCCGCCAGGCAAATTGCGATTCGGCGACGTACAAGTCGATTCACCGGAGTGGCTGAATCGGGAGCAAGCAATCCAGCTCAACGATGGCGCCGCCCAAGCTGAGGCCAGCACGGCAACCTTCCTCGACTCAGTCGGAATGGAGCGCAGCCGGTCCGACCGCGTCGCAGGAGAAACCATTGGCGGCGCCGTCGTCGGCGCAGCGGCGGGCGCAGTAGCGGCGAGCCCCTTCGGGCTGTTCGGTGGGGTCGTCGGAGGCATGATGGGCACAGCGATCGGCTTGCCGTTTGCGCCGATCGGCCTTGCAGCGGGACCCATAGGTGCCGTTTACGGTGCGGCCCTAATGGAGGTTCCGATCGCAGCCATCGGTGCCGGCATAGGGGCATCCCTCGGTGCGGTGCATGCACTCAGTGCACCGCCGCGGACGTTGTCGGCGACTGATATTCGGTAGACGGCCGTGGGACCGTTTGAAGGGTTTGGGGAACCTGACCACACCGCAGGCTCCCCTATCCCAGAAAAGATCTTTCGGTAGCCGCTGTTCCTCGATCCTCTCGTAGCCGAGTCCCGGTTGGGCTGGCTGATCAAGACCAGCCACCAAATCCTCATCGACGGATCCAGCGACCAGTCCTGAAAACGCCCCGTCGACGATCCGCGCACTGACATCGTCAGCGGCCCCTATTCATGCTCCCGGCCGCGAAGCTGACGGAGGGTGGCTATGCCGGTGGGTTTGAACGGCGGTGGCATACCGGGTGCGGATCGGCTGCACCTAATAGACCGCATCTCGGCTCTCCAGATCTGTGAGATGTAGCAGGAACCGTTGTCGGTAAGGACTCGTTCGACGGTGATCCCGTTGGCGGCGAAGTACTTTCGAGCCCTCCGCCAGAACATGACGGCGGTTTCTTTGCGTTCGTCGGGCAGGATTTCGCTGTAGGCCAGGCGAGAGTGGTCATCGACGGCGTTGTGCAGGTAGCTGCAGCCGACATGGCTTTTGCCGTTGCTGCGCAAGGTTTTTCCGGGTGTGCGTGTGCGGTTGCGGGCGCCGGCGCGACGCCCCACGGTGCGGTGGCCGCCGCCGTCGGGGATGCTACCGAGTTTCTTGATGTCGACGTGGATCAGCTCGCCTGGCGGGGGGTGTTCGTAGCGGCGGACCGGTGCTGCGGTGGCTCGGTCGAGCCATCGCAGCCGGGCCATGCGGTAGCGGGCCAGGACGCGGTGCACGGTGGAGGGGTGTAGTCCGAGCAGGTAGGCGATGCGGGCGGGTCCCCATCGGCGCAGCAGCCGAATTTTGATGATGCGGCGTTCGGTGCGGGTGGGTGTGCGGTGCGGGCGGCTGGACCTAGCCATCGGCTACCGCGCGCAAAGCAACCGCGCCGAGACAGGCCGAAGGGTCACGCAGATAGGTGGCGTCACCGGCGGTGTGCTGGCCGAATGTCCCAGCGGTGGGTGTTCCAGGCGCACGGGAATCGCGGTGCTGGGTGAGCACCCTGGGCGCTTGGACGTGCCACGCGCGTGCCGTGAGGCGTTCGGCCCGGTCATTGGGTACCGGAGTCGGCAGGGCAGGCGGGCGGTTACACCGAGACTTCGTGGACTGCGGCGCCGGCTCGCACGTCCAGGATCGCCACCAGCACCATCCGGCACACGGCCATGTC
>NZ_JBNPVW010000027.1:0-57972 GCF_050434125.1 Nocardia sp. GP40
GACCACTACCGCCAGCTGACCAGACAACATCCTGACAGGTTCCGTCCCGGCCTCGCCAGGGCTTTGAACAACCTTGCGGCCGATCTGGCGGACGCGGGTCGGCACGAGGAGGCGCTTGTGACGGCAACCGAGGCAGTGGACCACTACCGCCAGCTGGCCGGGCAGACTCCAGATGTGCACTTACCCGGCCTCGCGCTGGGCGTGAACAATCTCGCGATCCGGCTGATGAATCTTGATCGCGAGGATGAGGCGCTGGCTGCTGTTTCCGAAGCTATCAAGATTCGGCGGCAACTAGCGGCAGGGCATCGAAGCGCGTTTCTACCAGACCTCGCGACCAGCGTGTACGACCGTGCGTTCTACCTCGGGAGAATGGGGAGGCGCGACGAGGCCCTAGTTGCGGCTGCCGAAGCCATCGATCTGTATCGGTGGCTGACCGAACAGCTCCCTTCGCCGTATGCCACCGAATTGGACCGAGCCAAACAATTAGTGATGTGGCTACAGAATCTGGATGTCGAATAGGTGCAGAAGTTTGATACCACACGTCGATCCGGCGATGTGCTGGTTCCACGTACAAGTCAGCGGATTTGATCCACTCCAAACTTACCCCAAGATTTCACGGTGACTGCGCATGATTCCCCATGAATCAGCGTCCGCTAGGCTACGACATATTTGCAGGTACGCATGTGTACGGGGCCTCTCATGATCGGCCGTGAACACAGGAGAACCCCGAACCAACAACGGCAGGTTTCTGGTTCGAGTCCAGATGGGGGAGCAGCAACCCTCGGGTAACCGAGGGTTTTTCTGTTTCTAGCGCATACGCATGTACAGATCAACCCATTGTCCGGGGCCGCAACGCCGCCCGATCGGGGTTCACCCGGGAACAGCGGGCCGAGCTTGGGCGTCGTCGCCGCGCCCCGCGACATGATTGTGGTGGGGGTCATGGCGTAGCGCGTGCCCGAGCCGTTCCGCACTTCAGACCGCTGGCGCCCACGGTGGGATCGGTGTGTACCGAATCCGCCCCGCGCCGTGGTCAGTACTCGTCGCTCGTCATTCTTTGCGATTCCTTTTCGGCTGGGCCGGAGTCTTCATTCTGTACACCCCACACCGATCGCGCGAGCGGCGCGATCGGAGGGCCGAGAGTGAGGAAGATCGATGACGAGTTATGCCAATCCGACTGCGGACGCGGTCGACAGCGCGGTGCGGGCACTGTTCGACGCGGCGTCGACGGCGTGGGTCGCCGGTGATGCTGACGCGTTCGCCGCGTGCTACACCGAGACCGCTACCGCGATTCTGCCGGGTGTGTATCTGCCGGGCAGACAGGCGATTAAGGCCGGGATGGGGGCCGCGTTCGCGGGCCCGCTGAAGTCTTCGCGACGCATTCACGAGGTGGCTGGCGTCCGGGTTCTCGAGGACGCCGCAGTGGTGATCTCCAGGAGTGTCACCGTGGCGGCGGGTCAGAGCGAGCCGGCGGCCGAGCGGTGGGAGTGGGGGACCTGGGTGCTGGTACAGCAGGACGGGAAATGGCTGATCGAGGCATATCACGGCAGCCCGCAGCAGGCCACGGAACAGCGATAAACCTCTCCATCGGACATGACACCGATCTCGAAAAGGACAGCCCCGCTATGAAACTCAGTCTTTACATCCCGACCGGGACCACCCAGGAGTTCTACGGCTACACCGACCCGGTCGCGGCGTTCTCGACGATCCGTGATCTCGCGGTGGTCGCCGACGAATGCGGATTCGACACGATCTGGGCGCCGGATCACTTTGTTCCGTTCGGGCCTCCCGGCGCGTATGTCTTCGAGGCGTGGACCACGCTCGCGGCGCTGGCCCGCGAGACCGAGCACATCAAACTGGGGCAGTTGGTGACCGGCAACGGTTACCGCAACCCAACCTTGCTGGCGAAGATGGCCTCGACCCTCGATGTGATCTCGGGCGGCCGGCTGAAGTTCGGGATCGGCGCGGGCTGGTACGAGGACGAGTACCGGGCCTTCGGCTACGACTTCCCGGCCGCACCCGAACGGCTGCGCCGACTGGAGGAGGCGCTGCAGATCATCACCTCGATGTGGACCGAGCAGGCGACTACCTTCGACGGCAGCTATTTCAGGGCTGCGGGGGTGGTCAATCAACCGGCCGGCGTGCAACAACCACGCATCCCGGTGATGATCGCCGGCGGCGGTGAGAAGGTCACTCTGCGACTGGTCGCGAAGTACGGGGATCTGTGCAATGTGCAGGAACCGCCGGACGAAGTGGCGCGAAAGTACGGCATCCTCGCCAAGCACTGCACCGATGTGGGACGCGACTTCGCCACCATCACGAAAACCTCGACGTCCTACTGCATTATCGCCGATACAGACGAGCAAGCTCGGGCGGCTGTTCCCGAGTGGGCTCCGCTGGTCTTTCCCGGTTCGCTGGCCGACTACGGGCTGATCGGCACCCTCGACACCATCGGTGAGCGACTCGCCGTCTATGAGCAGGCCGGCGTCGACGAGTTGATCGTCGGGTTCGCCGACGCGCTCGACCCCGACACGCTGCGGAGCTTCGCGTCCGCATTCATCCGGAAATGAACCTGGCGACCGGGCTCCCGGCTCGCAGGTCGGTGTGACACCGATGAATTTCGAGTGGCTCGGGCGTCTGCCGCCGGCGATCCGTCCCGGCGACGCGTCTGGGCAGACCTCGGCACCGGCGTGCCGGACGGGATATGTGTCGACAGCGAGGGCGCCGTCTGGTGTGCCGATGTGCCCAACCAGCGGTGCGTTCGGGTTCGTGAGGGCGGCGCCGTCGCCGACACTGTCCTGGCCGATCGGGGCTGCTTTGCTTGTGTTCTCGGCGGATACGACCGCAAGACCTTGTACCTCGTCACCGCCGAATGGCTCGGCATGACCGAAACCCCGCCGGTGCCCCCGAGTTCCGGGCAGGTGCTGGCACTCGAGGTGGAGGTTCCGGGTGCCGGATAGCCGTGACAACCGTGACGTTCGTGGAGGAGCTGACATGCGGCCAATGATTTCGGGCACGATCGACCGGAACGAGTTTCTACGCACCGCCGACCGGTACCGGCCGGAGCTGATCGCCCACTGCTACCGGATGGTCGGCTCGGTCCACGAAGCCGAAGATCTCGTTCAGGAGACCTACCTGCGGGCATGGCGTGGCTGGGAATCATTCGAACAACGTTCGACGGAGCGGGCGTGGCTCTACCGGATCGCCACCAACCTCTGCCTGACAGCCGTGGCCCATCAGCAGCGCCGAGTCCTGCCGTCCGGAATCGGCCCAACCAGTGCGGATCCGGATTCACCGTTCGCCACCGGCACGTCGGATCCGCTGTGGATCGAGCTATTTCCCAACCGGCTCTACGAGACTGCCGGCGATGACCCCGCCGAGATCGCGGTGTCCCGATCGACTCTGCGGCTAGCGCTGATAGCGAGCCTGCAACATCTGCCGCCACGGCAACGGGCGGTGTTCATCCTGCGCGAGGTGCTGTCGTACCCCGCGGCCGAAGTCGCCGACATACTCGGCACCACCGTCGCGGCGGTCAAGAGCGCGCTGCAACGCGCCCGCGCCACACTCGACGAACTCGCACCCGTGGATGACGCAGTGCCCGAACCGGATTCGCCGCAGGCCCGAGCCGTTCTCGACCGATACATGGCCGCGTTCGAAAACGCCGACATCCCCGCGCTCACCGAGCTGCTGCGCGACGACGCCATCCTCGAATCCGTACCCCTGGGCACCTCGCTGGCGGGCAAAGACCGCTGTATCGCGCGCCTTGCGCAGGTGATCGGCACGACGGCCGGTCGATACCGGATGCATCCCACGATCGTGAACGGGCAACCCACCGCAGTGGCCTACCGCCGCGAGCACCCGGACTCGCCCTTCACCTTGTTCGCTGTGGTGGTGCTGGCGGTTGACGCACACCAGGTCACCCGAATCACCAGCTACCAGGATCCGGCGATGATCAACCGATTCGACCTCGTCGGACAGCGCCATGACTGACTCTCCCGCAGGAGAACCACAGTGATACTCGCAACCGGCGCGAACGGAAGACCCGGATCGGCTGTGATCCAGGAATTCGGGGTACTGTCCGGAGTCGCGTCGCAGACCTGAACTCAGCCGGCAGGGCGGGGTGCCGCCTCGAACAGGCGTTGCAACAGGTCGGGGTCGCCTTCCACCTCGAGTCGTGCCGCGGCTTGTGCCTCGGCGATCGTCATCCGCCTGGTGAAAAGGGCGGCAACGGTTTTCGGGTCGGTGGTGACCGACACGTCGGGGCGGTCGGTCACGGCCCTGGTGACATCGATTTTGCCGTCGGCGACGTGGACATCGAAGTGATCGTCGCCGAGGTGGAAGGCAAACCGCGCTTCGACGCTGTCGGGGCGGTCCGGTGCGAAATCGTCCCGCAGAGCGAGCATCACCGCGTCGGCGCTGAGGTGCGCCTCGAGATCGCGCCCGGGTGCGCGTCTACCCCACCGACCTAGGTGGTACAGGACCGATTCCAGTTCGCGGCCCCGATCGGTCAACTCGTACACCCACGACGCGCTGGGAGGCGGGAGTCTGCGCCGGCGGAGCACGCCCGCGGCCTCCAGTTCGTCGAGCCGTCGGGACAGGCGGTTCGGGCTCGCGCGTGGCAAGCCGCGGCGCAAATCGGTGAAACGTTTCGGGCCGAAGACCAACTCTCGCACGATCAGCAGCGACCAGCGCTCGCCGACCAGGTCCAAGGCGTGCGCAACGGCGCATGCGTCGTCGTAGCTGCGTGTCGACTCCACGAATGCCACCCTACCCCGGATTCGAGGCCAGTTTGGAACTTGCAAGTTCCATCTTGATACTGCACGATACTAATATCGTACCAAATGACAATTGGAGTGCAGATGATCCTCGTAACCGGGGCGAACGGACGTCCGGGATCGGCCGTGATACGCGAGTTCGCGCGGCGCGGCGAACCGGTTCGCGCACTGGTCCGGACCCCGTCCAATGGGGTCGACCTGAGCCAATACCCGACAGTTGAGGTGGTTCATGGCGACATGTTGTGGCCGCACACCATGACCGGCGTGTTCGACGGAGTGGATCGTGTGCTGATGATTTCGGGCGCTGGGCCAGATCTGCTCGAGACCCAGGTGACGTTCATCGACGTTGCCAAGAATGCCGGGGTGTCGCACATCGTGAAGTTTTCGGGCCGAGACGCCACGCGCGGGATGGACCCGAACGCCATGCGCTCCACGCGCAGCCACGAGCAGATCCTGCGGTACCTGGCCGGCTCCGGGGTCGCGTGGACCGTGCTGCGTCCCAGCCAGTTCATGCAGGTCTTTTTCGAAGAGATCCCGGACATCCTCGAATCCGGGCAGATCCGCTTGCCGCTCGGGGCCGCGACACTGGCCCCGGTCGACATCGAAGACATCGCCAAAGTGGCCTATGCCACGCTGACCACACCAGGACACGAGGGGCACACCTACCACTTGACCGGACCCGACGCATTGACAGTCGAGGAGATAGCGGACCGGATCTCGCGCGCCGTCGGCAAACCCGTCACCTACGTCGATGTCGCGCCGGAGCAGAAGCTGCGGGAGTGGCTCGACGCGGGATACCCGCCGGCGCGCGCCAACGCGTTCCTGCAGCTGTTCAACCAACGGCGAGAACTCGGCGTGGCCGAGGTCTACCTCGGCACCCACACGAAGTTCGGCATCGAGCCGACCACTTTCGGGCAGTTCGCGCTACGGCACGCCGCCGAATTCAGCGGCGCAGCGCCCTACGCGGTCACACCCGCCTGAGCGCGCCGGCATCGCTCACCGACGGTGCGAGTCCGGTCTCGACGGCGTTCGAGGCCAGGCGTGGAGGGCGGTCGCGGCGATTGCGTCGAGGTCGGCGCGGTCGCCTCCGTCGCGGGCCGTGGCCGACATGCCTTGGATGGTGGCGCCGTAGAAGAGGGCCAGTGCGTGGCTATCGGTGTCGGCGGGGAGTTCGCCGGCCGTGATGCCGGTGCGGACCTTCTGCTCGAGGGCTTCGGTTGCGGCCCTGCGTATTTCACTCAGGTGCGTCTTGAGGTCCGCCGATTGCGGGGTGCAGTTGGTGGTCGCTGTGATGAGCAGGCAGCCGGCCGGGTGCTGGGGACGGGTGTAGGCGCCCGCGGCCTCGTACAGCAGTCGGGAGATCGCGCTGTAGGCGGTGGGTTCCTCGGCGAGCGCCTGCGCGGTGAAGGCGCCGTAGGTGTGCAGGTAGCGGTCGAGCGCTTCGAGGAACAAGGCGCGCTTGTCACCGAACGCCGAGTACAGGCTGGGTGTGCTGATCGCCATCCGCTCGCACAACAGGGCGATGGAGGTGGCGTCGTAGCCGTGCTCCCAGAACACGTCGACGGCTCGCTCGAGCGCGGCTTCGCGGTCGAACGAGCGAGGGCGGCCCATCGGCATCTCTTCGCGCTCGAGGCCAAGGCGGACAAGGCTGATGAGGTCGAGGCGATACTGAACGCGGCTTTGGCTGCGGTGCAGCGTGAGGAGTCGACGGCCGTGTGGTTGGCGTTACGCCTGGGGCCTACAACGTTTGCCGTCGTGGACGCCTTCGCGGACGACGCGGGTCGTCAAGATCACCTGGAGGCCAATGGCCAGTCGGTCGAGGAGTTGACGCGACTGCTCGCCGCGTCGCCGGAGATCGTGTATACCGACATGATCGCGGCGAAACTGCCGTCCTGATGGGTGATCATGTTCTGCCGCTCGGGTTGGGGTACGGAACGGGTGTGAGGCTCGGTGGCTGGCAGCGTCCGTCGAGGACCGTCGGCCCGCGGAGCGTAGAGGCGGAGGATTCGCGGCCATCAGTGCGCACAGGCGGCTGAAGAAGGTGCGGCCGTCCATGGCCGCGACCCGATCCGCGGCAGAGGCGCCCGGCTGGCCGGGAGCCGCGCCCGGCCCTCCGGTCACAGGCGACCCAGGGCGGTAGGGCGGCACGGCGGTGTCACATCCGGCCGAGCTCGGACGCCTACCGTTGAAGGGGGGGGCAATACGCAGGCAGGAGGACGAGAAAATGGCACGAATTCCCGGAGTCCCGATGGGCAAGGCGGCACCGCTGGTGAAGCTCGCCTACCTGTTCGGGCCACGCATGATGCGGAAGCTGACCGGCCGCGATCCGCAGCTCGGAAGCGGGATCGAGCCGATGGAGATCTGGGCCTACCAGCCGAAGATGATGGTCGGCATGGGCCGGTTCAATCAGGCCATTCGCAAGCACCGAACCATCGACGCAAGACTCGCCAATCTCGTCGAGCTGAAGGGGTCGCAGCTGATCGGCTGCGAATACTGCCTCGATCTGGGTTCGCAGATCTGCCGCAACTCCGGCCTCAGCGACGCGGAACTGCTGGCGCTGCTCAACTTCCGTACCAGCGAGCTGTTCACCGATGGCGAGAAGGTCGCCCTCGAATACACCATCGCGGTGATGCGCACCCCGGTGGAGGTCACCGACGAACTGTTCGCTCGCATGCAGGAGCACTTCACGAACGAGCAGCTCGTGGAGATCACCGCCCTGCTGACCCTGGTGAACCTCGACCGGCTGAACGCAGCCTTCGGCATCGGCTCGGCCGGCTTCAGCGAAGGCATGGTCTGCGTCCGGCCCGAGCGCCCGGCCGCCCCTGCAACAGAATCAGCCGCCCGTACAACAGGTTCAGCAGCTGCAGATCGGTGACGTTCTTGTGCTTCCTGCTGATGGCCGTCCGTGACTCGAGCGGAAAGCGCACACGGGACGCGCTCTCATCCGTGACCGTGTCGCTTCGCCACTTCACGCAGCGCGTCGTCGAGGTTGGCGAAAGTGTCGAAGCCCGCCGACATACCGCTGGCCGCGATCACATGGTCCACGCCCTGGGTGCCGGTGACGAGGTACATCTCGTGGGTGTGCTTCGACCATGCCCGTGCGTCATCGAGCACCTCCAGTCCTGCCACACCGAGAAAACCGAGTTCGGACAGGTCGATGACGATGGTCGGTTCAGCATTGTGCAGCGTTGCGAGCAGTTGCCGCTCGAACTCCGCCGCGGTGTCCAAATCGACCTCACCGAGCACGCTGCACAGCGTGACACCGACACAAGGCCGAGTTCGCACGACACGGACGTAAGCAGACGATGGTCGGCCGGTATCGGTCGGCGAAAATGAAATAGTACTGTGTGCGAATTCTGGAATCGATGGTCCGACGACGCCGGTATCAGCGGGGTCGCTTCTTACCATCGGAGCCAGGTATTTGGAAGACATAGGAATCCCACATTCTTCTCGCACCCGCGATTGAGATGGACATGGGCCGTAGATTCCTGCCGTCCAGTTGTCGATGGCCACACCGAGACCGCCTCCGAGGTCCCGAGCTGTTACTCAACCCCGGATGATCAGTTCCTCATCTTGATCTTACCGCGCTGACGGTATGGCGCTGCCGAGCGCCGAGGGTGACACCGAACAAGCCCGCAATGCCGTACCCGGCCAGCACGGATGCGGGGGTACAGGGAAATCTCCGGCGAACATCACAGAGCGGTCCAGCCCGGCTGGTGCACCCTCTTCGAGCGCACCCGAACATTTCGCCGCCCAGGACCTCGTGCGGAATGCCCGTGGCCCTGGGCGGTGGACTTCATAACCTTCGTGCCGTCGGCAACCGTGCAGGGAACGATCACCGACGCCCCACCCTAACCCTGCCATCCGCGTTCATCTGCGATTTCACCGTGCTGTCGGAGGTTGCCCGGTCGGACGGCGCGGCGCGGGCAACCAGAGCCCCGAATCGCCGCGGTGTCGGACACTCCCTTCGGCTGGAAACTGTTCGGCCGGGCGGGTTGTCTTCTATCGTTGTTCATTGTTCCGGTCTGGTAGTCACTGGCTCAGGTGGCTGGTCACCGGTCGCGAGCATGGTAGTGGCGCGTCTTTCCGCCGGTTTCGCGCGCGGGGAGGCAGCAGAGTTCACGGATTGTTTCCGGTGGTTCGTTCGTACTCACCCATAGGAGGGTTCGATCATGGCCGTCAAGAGCAAACCGTCGCAGGAGTGGACGCTCGATAGCGGGGGGACCGCGTGGGCGTATCTGTTCTCAGGACCACAGGTGATCGCGCCGATAATTCTGGTTGCCGAGCGCGGCCGGGACGCCGCCGCACTTGAAGCCTTCGCCGACACGGTGAACGGCCCCAACTATCCGTTCGGCACGAAACTCGCCGAGCGCGGCCGCGACGCGATCCTCGTCAGTTATGGCCCTGTCGCGGATTGGGACACCGCGGCCGGCGCGGTCAGATCCGCGGTGCTGGAAACGAAAAGGCGCCGCTCGAACGATAAGCCAGCAGTCCTCGGTGGCGTCGGCCGGGCCGCGCTGGTGGCGCGATACGTGCTGGCGGATCTGGAATACGAGGGAGTCCATCACGGCGTCGGCGCCTACTTCTCCCTCGACAGCACGATACCGACCCCGGCCGAGCAGACCGCACTCAATGACGTCGGCTTCATGCCCCGCCTACCCAGGAGCCTGAAGATCACCACCGACAGCACAATTGACGTCGAGGGCCTCACCGCCCAGGACGATCCAGGCTTGTCGATGTTCGATGAGTCGCTATACGCATCCACACCACCGGCGGATTCCTCATGGATGACCGAAGAAGCCGGATGGTGGCTACTGGACCAGCTCCCCTGACGCATCGACGAGGTGGGCGCGGCCCCCGAGCATGCAGGCCGCGCTCATCTTCTTGGTCACCGGCGGGCCTTGGCCTCAGGTCCCGGTGCCAGGCGCCTGTGTAGCTTCTACAGCGTCCTTCCCCCCGCGAATCTGGTTGAATTGCTTGAATGCGTCCGCGCCGAAGTAGGAAAGGACGACTGCCGCTGTGAGCCAGGTGAAGTTGTCGATAAGCGTTTTCGTAAGGGGCTGCAACTGGTCCACATCCTGCAAATTGGTGTGCACAGAATATGCGAAAAACGCGGACCAGCCGACCATCAAGAGATAAGTCACGACAAATCCCGCCGCAATCGCATCGCGCATCGAATTAGTGGTGGCTGGGCTCTTGCTGCCGGCCTCGCGCTGAATGAGCCAGACGCAGGTGAAGGTCGTTACGGCGACCACAGCCGCGCCCGCCTGCAGTGGGACCTCGGACCGTTGAAAGAAGTAGTTCCATGCCGGCGCACCCACCGCGGTGACACCGTCGATGCCGATCATGGCAGCCACGCGGACATCGGTCATCGTTGACCACCTTCCCGAACTCCAGCGTGGCGCGCCGCCGTAACGGTGGCCACCGGGTTGACACCTGACTCAGGCGCGTCTGTGCCTCTCCAGTATGGGCCGGTGCACCCGAGTCTGCCCAAAATATGAATGCTCGCCAAACATTTTTCCAACCGACTATTTATTTCAAGGGCGAGAAGCTATCACGGTGGGCAAGCCGGATCCAGGGGCCTTCGCCCCTACGTGGTGTGGTGTTCTCCAGCTCACACTGGGTTACAGCCGATGTGGTGCGTGCCGCCGGTGAGCTCTGAGGATGATGGGTAACTATCAAGGAGGCAGAGTCGATGGTCGACAGCGCAACCTATCTGCGGGGCTATGGATGGCGACCGCAGAAACCGGACATGCGAGATATCCCGTTCACCCGCACCGTGACTGACCGGCCCTCCTCGGTCGACCTGCGGCCACAAATGCCGCCGGTGTACGACCAAGGCATGTTGGGGTCGTGCACAGCCAATGCCATCGGCGCCGCGATGGAGTACGAGCGGGATCGGCAGGGGGAAACCGACTTCATGCCGTCCCGGCTTTTCATCTACTACAACGAGCGAGCCAGGGAAGGCACCGTTGGTTCGGACTCGGGCGCCCAGATCCGTGACGGCATCAAGGTCGTCAACCGGGAGGGTGTGTGCCCGGAGGCCCTGTGGCCCTACGACACCGCGCTCTTCGCCCAGAAGCCGCCGAGGCGTTGCTATGTCAATGCCAAGACCGACATCGCGATCAGGTACGAGAGCATCGCCAGCATGGGCGAGCTGCGCAACGCGCTCGCCTCCCGCCTGGCGGTCGTGTTCGGCTTCACTGTGTACCAGAGTTTCGAGTCGCCCGAGGTGGCCAAGAACGGCGAGGTCCCGATGCCAGGGCCGAACGAGCGGGTCGTCGGCGGCCACGCGGTCTTGGCGGTCGGCTATGACGACGGCGCGTCCACGCTGTTGGTGCGCAACTCGTGGGGACCTTCGTGGGGCATCGCCGGCTACTTCCACATGCCGTATGCCTACCTTGCCGGACCCGCGGGCGGCACCCAGGATTCCGCGCGGGTCGATGGCGCCTATTTGGCCAGCGATCTCTGGGCCATCCAAGTCGTGAGCTGACGCCCCGCCCGCGGCCGCCGGCTTCCATGTCGGCCTTAGCTCGAGATCTAAGTGTGTGGCCTCGGCTGTGCCGGGGCGATAGTCAATCGAACTGCAACGCTCCTATCTGCGTGCCTTCTTCGACGCAATCTTCGGCCGGTACGGCGATCTCAGCCAAGTATTCGGGGCGCTGCTGAGCCCCGAACTCACACCAGCCCCCTGAGGCCACATCCGAGGAACTCCCGGTTGGGTGGCGGACCGCGGTCGGGAAGCGCTCGACCTTGATGAGGTTGGGCATGCTGTCGACTATCGGTGCGGCACAGACGTTTCCGCCGCATCAGGTCTGGTGCCGGCCCTGGATCGGGACCTTCCAGGTCCACGTGGTGTCGCCGGGCGGTGCCGCGGTGACCTCGAGCGTGGCGTCTCGGGCGGTGAGCACCGGGGGAAGGAGGTCGGTGTCGCTGGCCGATGGAAGTGGGATGACTGTGCTGGCGGTAGCCGTTTCGGTGATGGCGAGCGTCAGCTCGCGGTCATCGAGATCGGCGTTGAGTGTGATCTTGTCCGGGCGGCAGCGGGAGATGGTCGCGACGAGGTGGTGGGCGGCGCCGTGGAGAGCGTCGCCGAGAGTGTCGTCAAGGGTGTCGAACCTACCTCGGAACGTAGTGGCCGAGTGGATGCCGAGGGCTTCTGCGGTATCGCCGATCAGGCCCGACAGCCGGGTGCGGAGATCGACGCCGCTGGTGGCGGTGGTGTCCAGTTCGTTGATGGTGAGCCGGATCTGGTCGATGATGGCATCGAGTTCGGTGACGGCGGCGTCGAGGCGATCGGCCACGGCGGCGCCGCGGATCAGGGGTCGGGTTCCGATGAGTTGAAGGCTCAGGGCGAACAAGCGATGCACGACGGTGCGATGCAGTTCCAGGGCGATGCGTTCGCGTTCGCCGGCGATCCGCAGTGTGCGGAGTCGGGATTCGGCGAGGCGAAGGTTGACCAGGTTGTCGACGCGGGCATGCAGTTCGGTGATATCGAAGGGTTTGGGCAGGTAGTCGTTGGCGCCGACCCGCAGTAGGGCCAGCCGTGATTGGTCGTCGGCTCGGGCGCTGAGGACCAACACCGGAGTGTTGGTGAGTATGGGGTCGGCGCGAACGTGGGTGAGAAGTTCGTCGCCACCCATGTTCGGCATCATGATGTCGCAGATGAGCAGGTCGGGCCGGTGGCTGCGGGCGAGTTCCAGCCCATTTCGGCCGTCGTAGGCGGCCAGTACGCGGTAGCGAGCGGACAGCGTGCGCTGCAACAGGGCGTTCAGGTCCGGGTTGTCCTCGATGACGGCGACGACCGGCTTCGCTGTCTCTGCGGTGGATTCGAGGTCCGGTGCCGGTGCGGTGGCGGTGAATTCGGCGAGCGCCTCGCTGGCGGTGGTCTGCTGTTCGGCGGATTCGAGGTCGGCTCTCGCGCGGACGGGAGTGCCCGCCGGCGCGGATGTGGGCAGGTCGATGGTCACCAACGCGCCGCCTTCGGGTGCATCTGTGATGCGGATGTCGCCGCGGTGCAGCCTGACCAAGTCACGGACGATGCTCAAGCCCAGCCCGGTGCCGGGAGTCGAGCGGGCTGCACCGCCGTCGAGTTGCCGGAAGCGGTCGAACGCGGCGTCCCGGTGTGCTGCGGGGATTCCGGGACCGCTATCGGCGACCTCGATCACGACGTGACCTCGTTCCGGCCGGACCGTGCAGCGCACGATCCCGTCGGTGCCCGTGCATTTGAAGGCGTTCGACAGCAGGTTGACCAGTATCCGCTGCAGGTGCTCCGGGTCCAGCTCGGCGATCACCGGCTGGGTGTCGACGATGAATTCGGTGCTGCGGTCGACTGCCAGCGATTCGAAGAACGCGGTGCTGAGGCGGGTCTGTTCGGCGATGTCGACCCGGGTGTAATCCGGTCGCACTGCACCGGCCTCCAGCCGGGAGGCATCGAGCAGGTTGTTCACCTGCCGAAGCAGGATCTGCGCGTTGCGGATGATCATCTCCAGACCGCTGCGGGCCGGATCGTGGGCGGGCACCGCGCTGAGCAGTTGCTGCGCAGGCGTCAGGATCAGCGTCAGCGGGGTTCGCAGTTCGTGACTGACGTTGGCGAAGAATTGGCTTTTCAGCTCGTCGAGTTCCTTGGTACGCGCATACAACTCGGCGAGTTCGGCGTTGGTTTCCTTGAGCCGACGGCTGCTCTCGGCCACCTGGTGGGCACGGGTGAAGACTTCCTGCTCCATGCGTTCGGTGGTCGCGTGCAGGTGCGCGGTTTCCCGTTGCTGTGCGGCTTCGGCAGCCTGCAGCCGCATGAACTCGGTGACGTCTTCGACGCGGTGAACGATGTAGAGCAACTGCCCGTGGGAGTCGTGGACCGGGGAGTTGGACGGGCTCCAGAACCGTTGCTCGAAACTGCCGTCCGCCTTGCGGATGTCATAACGCTGCACCGGCATCGCATCGGTGACCCCGCCGCGCAAGACCCGCTCCAGCGACGCCCGCACGTTACGGACCCCCTCCGCTGCGGTGTCCTCGGGATTGTCGGGAAAAATCTCGAAAACGTCGCGACCGACGATCTGATCGCGGTCGATCATCGTCGCCTGCGCATACGCATCGGTCACAGCCACGACCCGAAAGTCGGGGTCGAGCACCAGATATAGATCCGGCGAGGCTTCGAACACCCGCCGAAAATCGACTTGGGCAAGCACCCTGCGCCTCCTGTGCACCAGACGTGCCTGCGTAAATCGTAATATCGAATCCGCGCAAATCAACGATTCGAGACCTGGGCAATTCCCGGGTGGGCCACTCGTCGGTTGAGTCAGCAGAGCGGCGCGGTCGGCTGCCGATCGGATACTTCGCCGTCGGCCCCGGGGTCGCAGCCGCATTGCGGACCGCCGTGGCAACCAGAATATTTGCCGTGAGGTTGCTACGTGTTACGCGACCGTCGCCGAATATCTGCTCAACAACGAGCTCACATAACCGCCGATCCCAGTGATCGGACGTTACACTCGCTTCCGCCAACCCGCCGCGAAATCCGCGGTCGAGGTGCAAACACCGTGGTTTCCCCGAAGTCGCCTGGGTTTGCGGCTGACCAGGAGTGATTTCTGCTCGGCTGGGTGGTTGGCGATGGCTCTCGGTGCGATTCGGTCTCGACTTGCTGAAAGGTCTGGTCGTCGTGGGTGTTGGAGTTCGGTACCCGGTCCCGTCCCGGGAGCGTTGTCGTTCTCGTGGTTTGCTGTGTGATGTCTGTGGTGGTGTCGCGACGGTGATCGTTGCCGTTCTCGCGGTCACGGTGGCCTCTGCTTCCGGTGTCGCGGTCGCTGCACCAGCAGACCCGTTGACACGCTTTCATCAGCAACATCTCGACTGGCGTACGTGCGATGACGCGGCGCTGGTGGCGGAGGGCGCGGCCTGTACGGAGGTCGAGGTGCCACTCGATTACGGCAGGCCGGACGGGCCGAGCATCACGATTGCGGTCTCGCGGATCCCGGCACGCGACACCGCGCACCGTCGTGGTGTGCTGCTGACCAACTCGGGCGGACCAGGCACGCCGGGGATCGATGCGTTCGGTCTCGTCGGCTATGTTCTCGAACCGGATGTGCTCAGCCGCTATGACCTGATCGGATTCGACCCGCGCGGTGTCGCCCGCTCCGGGCGGCAGCAGCGATGCGGATGGCCGGTCTCCACCCCGATCCGCTCGGCGGGTGTCGGGTTGCCCGGATTCGTCACCGAAACAGTTCTGCAAGCACAGCTGGCCGCCGATTGCCTGGTGGGTGATCAGGCCTGGATGCGGCAGCTCAGCACCCGCAACACCGCCCGCGACATGGACGTGATCCGGGCCGCACTGGGCGCGGACCGCATCAGCTATTACGGCGTGTCATACGGAACGTACCTGGGTGCGGTCTACGCCCAGTTGTTCCCCGGCCGATCCGATCGCATGGTGCTCGATAGTGCCATCGATCCGCAGCGTTATTGGCTTGGGTTGCAACAGGACTGGGGGCCGGCAGTCGAAGCGGCCTTCGACGACTGGGCCCGCTGGGTCGCTGCTCGTGACCGGCAGTACCACCTCGGCGCCTCCGCGCCCGAGGTGCGTCGCAGAGTCCAGGGCCTGATCGACCGAGCAGCGCTGTCGCCGATCGTGGTCGAGGGCTTCGGCTTCGATGATCATCTCCTGCCGACCGTGCTGTGGAACATGTTGCGTGACGCGCGATTGAACGACGCCCTGGCGGCATCGGTACGAGCCATCACCGACGCGGCCCAGGGATGCGCACCGCAGGTGCCCCAGGAGCTGCACCAGCAGATCGAGGCCGACAAGCACGACGAAGATTCGGTCATGGTGCAGATCTGGTGTGCGGACGCACCGATGCCCGCCAACCCAGCCTGGTACTGGAATGCGATCCAGGCGGCCCGCCCGACCCAGCCGATCTTCGCCGCACTGGCCAACAACATTCAACCCTGTGCATTCTGGCCACCGCCCGTGGAACCACCCGCTGTGGTCGACAACGCCGTGCCCGCACTGATCCTGCAGGCCACCGGCGACAACCGGACACCCTACCGACAAGCTGTAGCACTGCATCGTCAAATGTCAGGGTCGCGCTTGATCACCTTGGCCGACACCAGGATTCACATGGTACTGCGTCCGGGTTTGAGCACCTGCATCCTCGACACCACCAACCGCTACTTCCGCGACGGAACCTTCCCGGCACAAGACCGCACCTGCCGGCTCACCACACCAATCGAATAGGCCCGGTGAGCGCTTGCTGGAATCTTTCGCCGACGCGCGAGCCTGAAGGTCCTGCAGTGACCGGTACGGTTCCTGGCATGAGCAAGGCGATTGTGGAGTTGTCCCATCCGATCTCGGACGGAATGCTCACCTACCCGGGCTTATCTGGACCGCGAGTCACCACAGATATTTCGCGTCAACAGTCGCCACTGATCGGTATGGCCCATGACATCGCGCGCGTGGATATGGTCGGCAACACCGGGACCTATATCGATGCGCCCTTCCATTTCCACGCCGATGGCGCCGATATCGCCGAGTTGCCGCTGGAGCGGCTGTTCAACGTACCGATCGTGATGATCCGCGCGGCGGGGACTCGCGCGGTGGGACCGGATGTGCTCGGTGACCCGGCACGGTTATGGGGCAAGGCGGTGCTCGTGCACACCGGATGGTCGGCTCGGTGGGGGTCGTCGGCGTACCCGGGGCCCCGGGCATCCGTTCCTGGTCGGTGAGGTCGCGGATGCGCTGGTCGCTGCGAATGTGGCGGTGGTGGGAATCGACTCGCTCGACATCGACGAGGTCGCATTGCCGGCGCCGGTGCGCGGGATGGGCTCGTTTCCGCTGCGCGCTATTGCCTGGACCGATCACGGCGGCGCCGGTAGCTGATCAGGCGTTCGCTCCGCGGCCGTCGGCGACGCCGTCGAGCCGGCGGCGCGGTCACAACGACAGCGGGACGAACCCGGTGGCGCGGCCGTGCTCGTCCAGCAGCCGCCCCAGCCGCTTGACGTGCCGTAACGCCAGTGCGACATCAAGCACGTCCAGCTCCGGCACCCGCTCGGACAGCGCGGCCTCGAGCCGGTGGATGTCGCCCGTCGCGCGCAACCAGACCGCGAGCAGCAGATTCGCCCGCCCGCCGGTCACCGTCGCGCACAACCTGGTCTCGGGCAGCTGCGCCAGGAGGGCGACGACCCGGTCGAGGTCGCTCGGCGCCACCCGGCACCACAGCGACGCGCTCACCGGCCAGCCCGACAGCGGTTGAGCCACTTCGCATCTCAATACGATGCGGCGGGTGGCCAGCAGCGAATTCACCCGGCGGCGGGCGGTGGACCCGCTGATACCGGTGCGCGCGGCAAGCACGGCGAAGGTGGCCCGTCCGTCGAGTTCCAGCGCCGTGAGCAGCGCCCGATCCGGCGTTGCGAGCGACTCGTCCGGCCGGCCGTCGGGTTCGGGCCGGGTGGCCGCGATCCGGTCCCGCTGGCTGGCGGTCAGCGCACGCAACTGCCAGCGGCTGCCTTCGGTGTGGATCGAGGTCATCACATGAGTCCGGCAGTCCCGCACGCCGCGAATGGCGCCCAGCGAGGTCAGCACATAGGACGACAGCTCGGAAAGGCTGGGAACGAACACGGTCAGCTGCAGATCGCCGTCGCCGGTGATGTGCTCGACGGTGCCGACCCGATGATCGCCGCACAGCTGGTCGGCCACGGCGTTGGCCTTGCCTGCCGCGCACTGCACTTGGATGCACGCGCCGACGAACGGCCGCAGCGTCGGCGCCCGATACACCGAAATCCACGCCAATCCAGCGCCGGTCAGCCGATCCCAGCGCCGTGCGGCGGTGACCGGGTCGACGCCGAGCACGCTGCCGGCCACAGTCCACGGCACGCGCGGGTTAATCTGCAGCGCATTGATCAATTGCAGCTCCAGCTCATCAAGCTCGACCGAATCCTGCATTCTGTCCTTCAGTTAGATCGATTTCTGAAGATTAACCAACACATGTGAATCCGACTATAGCCTTCCGCGCAATCTCTTCGATCTGCACACAGTGCTGTCGGTCGGCCAGGAAGGAGCCAAGGCAATGGCAGATTTGGTCGCGGACGGATCCATCGGGGTCCGATCCATCCCCCGTCGGAGGATCGCGCTGCACGGGCGTGAACTCGCCGCCGCCACCATCGGCGCCGTGGTCGAATCCTTCGACTGGAGCGTTTATGTGGTGTTCGCGGCGTTCTTCGCCAAGGACCTGTTCGGCTCCAACTCGCTGGCCTCGATGATCGCCGCCTACGGCGGATTCGCCATCGGATTCCTCGCCCGCCCGCTCGGAAGTATCATTTTCGGGCCGATCAGCGACCGGCACGGCCGCCGCTTCAACCTGCTGCTGTGCATGTCGATCATCTCCGTGGCCAGCTTCGCCATCGCGCTGCTGCCCACCGCACATCGGATTGGTGTATGGGCCGCAGTGGCCGTGGTCGCCCTGCGCATTGTGCAGGGCTTGGCCTACGGCGGCGAGGGCCCGACCGTGGCGGCCTACGTCGCCGAGACCGCGCCGCCGCGACGCCGCTACCTGTTCAGCGCGGTGTCCTACGGCGGCATCATGGTCGGCTCGCTGCTGGTCTACGGCACGGTGGCCGTGCTGACCGCGATCCTGGGCGACGACGCGTTACACCACGGCGCTTGGCGGTGGGGTTTCGCGGCCGGCGGCTTGCTCGGCCTGCTGGCCCTGGGGATTCGCTCGTTCGCGCCGGAGAGCGGCCACTTCGAGCACGGCAAGCCCGCGGTGACGAACACCGGGCCGCCACTGATCCGGGTGTTCCACGACCATCCGATGGCGGTGCTCACCATCTTCCTGACCTCCCTCGGCGGCACGGTCTCCTACTACTTCGCGCTTGTCTACCTGCCGAAGTACGCGGCCAATGTGCACGCCGCCAAGACCGCCGCAGCCACCTCGTTCATGACCGTCGTGCTGGTGGTCGTGCTCGTGGTCATGCTGGTCGTGGGGGCGCTCGCCGATCGATTCGGATTGCTGCGGGTCATGCGCATCGGATCCGCATTCAGCGTGATCTCCGTGCTACCGGCCAGTTTCGGCATGGCGCACGGCGTGATCCCGTTCCAGGTCGCCGCCCTCGTGCTGGGAGTGGGCGCCGCCACCTTCTGCGCGCTCGCCAACGTGTTCGGGGCATTGCTGATGCCGGCCGACGTCCGCGCGCTGGGCACCGGCGTCGTCTCCACCGCCACCATCGCCGTGTTCGGCGGCATGTTCCCGATGATGGCCGAGGCGTTGCAGAGTGCTCACCTGGGCGCAGGAATTCCGATCTACGTCTTCGCGACCGCGCTGGCGATGCTCGCCGGCAGCTACACCGTGACCAAGGTCCGTCTGTTCACCGAAACCATGAAGAAGGAGAACGCCGATGTCCATCCGTGAGGATGCCGCCGCGATGCAGGACGATCTTGTCCAGCTGCGCCGGGCCCTGCACCGGGAACCCGAACTGGGATTGCAGCTGCCGAGAACGCAGGAAAAAGTCCTCACCGCGCTGGCGGGCCTTCCTCTGGAAATCGTCCCGGGACAGTCGGTTTCGTCGGTGACCGCGGTGCTGCGCGGGGCCCGGCCGGGACCCGCGGTGCTGCTGCGCGGCGATATGGACGCGCTGCCGGTGACCGAGCGCACCGGGCTGGGTTTCGAGGCCGCCACCGACCGGATGCACGCGTGCGGTCACGACCTGCACACCACGATGCTGGCCGGTGCCGCACAGCTGCTCAGCGGGCGCGCCGAGCAGCTGGCCGGGAATGTGGTGTTCATGTTCCAGCCCGGCGAGGAAGGCTACGACGGCGCGAGTCACATGATCACCGAGGGTGTGCTCGACGCCGCCGGCGAGCGACCCGTCGCCGCTTATGCTCTGCACGTGACCAGCAATCGGGTGCCGGCCGGGGTGTTCGCCACCCGCCGGGGCCCGGTGCTGTCGGCCTCGGACACCGTGCGGGTGACCGTGCACGGAGCGGGTGGGCACGGATCGATGCCACACCTTGCTCTGGACCCGATTCCCGCCGCCTGCGCCATGGTACTGGCGCTGCAGACCCTGGTGACCCGGCGCGTAGACATCCACGATCCGGCAGTCATCACAGTCGGATCGCTGCATGCCGGCACTCAGAACAACGTTATCCCGGACGAGGCCTACTTCGAGGCGACCGTGCGGTCCTACTCGCCCGAAACACACGCTCGGGTGAAGGACGGGTTCATCCGTACCGTGCGGGGCCTAGCCGAGGCTCACGGCCTGGCGGTCGACATCGACTATGCCGAGCTGTATCCGGTGACCGTCAACGATGACCGCGAAACCGAGTTCGCCGCGGCGGCCGTGGCCGAGCTGCACGGCGCCGAGCGGCTGGCTTGGCAGCCGCAGCCAGGCGCGGGATCGGAGGACTTCTCGCGGGTGCTCGGAGAGGTGCCGGGCGCGATGCTCATGCTCGGCGCGGTCGCCGACGGCGCCGATCCCGAGCGTGCCCCGGCCAACCACTCCCCGCTGGCCGAATTCAACGAAACGGTACTGGCCGACGGCGCCGCGCTGTATGCGGAGCTGGCCATCCGCCGTCTGGCCGCAGCTGGCTGAGACCGGACTGCCGCGGCGGCCGGTCGGCCCGGCCGCCGCAGGTCCTGTGCCCCGGCCCATGCGGTGTCGCGATCTTGGCCTTGTGCTTGGCGGCCATCTTCGACATGGGTGTCAGCTACGATGTTTGCTGCTTTGTGGCTCTCCGCTGGCCGGCACGTCCACAAGTGTTGCCGTCGATGGATCGGCACGCGCGGGCTCGCAGGACAGAGACCACTACTGCGGCGTGGCCCGTAAACACTGGCCGTTTATGGCCCCTGGTACAGGCGCTCGCATGGTAGGCGCCGAAGCGAACCCACGTCGTCCACGGCATCCCGGATCAGCTCGATCGAGTACCACCGCTTCCGCGCCCAGTCGTGCAGGAGATTGCGCGCCGCGACAACGGTGGCCCTGTAGTCGAAGACCACGCCATCAATCCATATTCGCAGGTGAACATCACCGTCGCGCGGAAACCACGCCGCAGAATTCATCCGTTACCCTCTGCGCCCCGAGCCCTCGCGGCCGCGAGGTCCGGCCATCCTCCACCTGCTGGCCGACATCTTCGGCGACCATCCCGACGCCATTGTCGGTAGACAGAGGAAAGGCCATGACCGTGTCGTCTCCGGCTCGCCGGCTCGATTCATCGATAACCTTTCGCGCTGCAAGGCTCGCATCCCCCGCCAACCGCGCGCCACCGTAAAATTACGTACAGTTACTTAACCCCGGTTCAGGTCGGACCGCCCTCGCAGTTTCACCCAATGGACAGCCCGGCGATTGGCCGCATAGACCCCATCGGCCGGATAATTTGGCCGCCTGCTCCCCACGACCACCGGATCACGGCCACTGGAAGCACCCTTGTATGTTCCGCCGAGGGCCGGGCGCCAACGGCGCTCACTCACCCGAGCATCGCTGAATTGTGCTCGGCATCGCGTCCTCACGCACGGTGGTGCCCGCCGCGGGACGGCCGCGGTGAGTCGACGCGGCGGGATTCGATCGTTGCGCGGGTCTAGACGACGGGGATGCCGCGGATGCGGGCGACGCGGGCGCGGGCGTCAGCGGACCAGTGCGGGGCGTTCCAGTGGTCGGCTATGTCGGCGGCCTTGGTGAAGTGGGCGGCCGCGTCGTCATCGCGGCCCAGCAGCAGGGCGAGTTCGCCGAGGGTGTGGGCGACCGGGCGCAGGGCCAGGGCCACGCTCTCCGCACCGGCGGGGGGACCGGCGCGGTGGGGGAGTAGTTCCAGGTAGATGGCCGCGGCGGCGGCGCGGTCGTGCAGCGCGACGATCGCCAGCGCACGCAGGCTGGTCAGGAAGGTGAAGAAGAAGTCGGGGCGGATCGGGGCCGGCGATCGGCGAGCCCGCCGGGCCTCGTCGATGTGGCCTGCGGCGTGCAGGGCGAGCGCGAGCAGGTCGGCGACCATCGGGCCGAGCGTCTCGTGCAGGGATCGCACGTCGTTCAGGTGGTCACCGAGCGTGCCGTCGTTCAGCCAGGTCGCCGCCAGGGCGAGGGGCAGGAAGCCCGCGGCGTGCACCGATCCGGCGCGTCCCATGCGCTCGGTGGCCTCGATGTAGAGGCGCTCGGCATCGGCGAACCGGCCCTCGATGAGCACCAGTGTCGCCAGCGCGATCTCGGCGGCGCCGATCGCCTCCGGCATTCGATAGGCGCGGGCGAGGTCGAGCGCCTCCTGGGTCACGCGGCGCATGGTCGCCGGGTCGTTGGCCGCGGCGGCGTTGGCGGCCAGGTTGAACAGCCCGGTCACGCGATAGACCGGTAGGTCGTGTTCGACGCCCAACTGGACGAGTTCGCGGGAGTACTCCTCCCGCCCGGTACCGCGGGCGAGGATCAGCAGCGCCGCGGCCCGGAGGCGGGGGGCGGTGGCGAGATCGACCGCTTCCTGTGCCGCTGGGACGACGGTCGGATCCTCCTCGCCGACCAGCTCGTGGGTGTAGGCGATGAGGAGGTGCGCGCGTACGTCGGGGGCGAGGTCGGTCCGCTCGAGCAGGCGGCTGAGGCGCTCGACGATGGGACGGTCGACCGTGCCGTAGGTGCGGGCCTGCCAGGGGGTGGGCTCGGTCCAGGCGGTGAACGCGGCGATCATCAGGTCGTCGCGGCCGATCGACTCGGCGTGTGCCACGGCCCGTGCGCGGGTGTCCCGGGCCGCGGCTACGGCCCCGGCCCTGACCTGCGCGCGCAGCAGCCGGCCGAGCAGGTCGGCCCGCTCATCCGGGTCGCTGGAATTGGCGACGGCGTCGGTGAGCAGGGTGGCCGCGACGTCGTGGGCGTAGCGCGCCTCGGCTAGCTCGGCGGCCCGCACGCAATAGCCGACGGCCTTCGGTGACCCGGCCCGCGCGTAGTGGTGGGCCAGGGCCGCGACATCGCTACTGCCCTCGAGCGCCGCGGCGATCCGGGCGTGCATCCTGGTGGTCCGCAACCGGCTGACGTCGGTGACCAGGGTGTCCTGGACCAGCGCGTGCACGAACCGGACCCGCCCCGGGCCCGGCTCGTCCAGGAGCCCGGCGATCACGCCGGCGTCCAGCGCGTCCAGCACGCTGTCCTCGTCGGTATCGGCGGCCCGTACGAGCACGTCCACCGAGCTCTCGCGGCCCGCCACCGCCGCCAGCCGCAACACCGCGACCCCGTGCTCCGGGAGCCGGGCGAGCCTGCGCCGCAGCACATCCCGCACACCGGCCGGAACCTCGGAGAGTGCGACCAGGGCGCCCTCACCGTTCAGCAGCCGCGCGCTCTCGCGCACATAGAAGGGGTTGCCACCGGTCCGTTCGGCGATCCCGGCCACGGTCGCGTCGTCGGCCGCGCATTCGGCGCGCACCAGTTCCGCGACGGCCTCGCCGTTCAGTCCGGCCAGGTCCAGCCGCAGCGGTGCGGTGCGGGCCAGCGATCCGAGCGTTTCGGTGAGGCGTTCGCTCTCGTCCGCGCGGTATGCCGCGACCACCAGAATCGGGGCCCGCCTGCCGATGCCGCCGCCGAGCAGCTCGAGCGTGACGGTATCCGCCCAGTGCAGGTCGTCCAGGATGACGGCGACCGGGCGGTCGGCTGCCGCGGCGGCGAGCCAGTTCCACACGGCCTGCCGCAGCCGGAAACGCCCGGCCGCGGCATCGCCGTCGACGGGCGCGGAATCCGACAGCAGCGGTGCCACGTCCGGCGCGAACTCCCCCGGCGCGACGCGGGCGGCCAGCTGCCGCAGCGCCTCGACCCACGCCCACGCGGGTGGTGCGCCCGCCTGCTCGGGACAGCGTCCGGCGGCCACCAGCCAGCCGTCGCGTTCCAGGCGCGCGCGGAACTGCTCCAGCAGCGCCGACTTGCCGAGCCCCGCCTCGCCGGTGACGAGCGCGACCCGCGGCTCGGTGGTGATCGTGCCGGCGGCGGCCAGCAGGGCCGCGAGCTCGCGCTCGCGCCCCACAAACGTTGGCGCGCTGA
This sequence comes from Nocardia sp. GP40, assembly GCF_050434125.1. Classification (NCBI taxonomy): domain Bacteria; kingdom Bacillati; phylum Actinomycetota; class Actinomycetes; order Mycobacteriales; family Nocardiaceae; genus Nocardia; species Nocardia sp. GP40. The sequence goes on from NZ_JBNPVW010000027.1 coordinate 23,754, forward strand.
CTATTTCGGCCGGCGGCGCGGTTGCCGGAGGCCGGGCGGTGGGCGCGGGCGGGACGGCCGCGTGGAGCAGGTCGGTGCGCTGGGTGAGGATCGCCTCCTCCAGGGCCACCAGGTCCGGGCCGGGATCCAGGCCCAGCTCGTCGGCGAGGGTGGCGCGGGCGCGGCGCAGCGCGGCCAGCGCATCGGCCTGACGACCGCTGCTCCACAGCGCGAGCGCGAGCATCCGCCAGCCCGCATCGCGCAGGGGGTCGTCGCGGGTGAGGCCCTCGGCCTCGGGCACCACCGCCGCGGGGTCGCCGAGCCGCAGTCCCGCCGCAATGTGCAGCTCGCGCGCGACCAGGCGCAGCTCGTTCAGCCGGGCGGTCTCGGGGGCGGCCCACGGTTCGTCGGCGACCTCGGCGAACGCGGGTCCCCGCCACAGCGCCAGCGCCTCGGCCAGCCGATCGCGGGCGGCGCGGGGATCGCCGGCCGCGCGGGCCTCGTCGAGCAGTTCCCCGAAGCGCCAGGCGTCCACCGCCGGGGGCGGCAGCCGCAGCGCGTATCCCGGCGAGGCGCTGACCAGCAGCCGGGCCGGGGTCCGCGGCGGACGGCCGGGTTCCAGCAGGCGCCGCAGGTTGGACACATAAGCCTGCAGCGACGCCAGCGCACGCGACGGCGGCTCGCCCCGCCACAGGTCCTCGACGAGCCGATCCACCGGCACGACCTGACCACGCGCCGCCACCAACAGGGCGAGCACGCCGCGCTGGCGCGGTCCGCCGAGGGGCACGGGCTCGCCGCCGACCTCGGCCGCGAACGAGCCCAATACCCGAATCATGACCATGACCTCGCAGATCGTACGCGTGGTCAGGGCTCCGAGTCGGCTCCAAATGCCTTCCAAGTGCTGGGGCGCAATCTCGACCCATCGAACCGACAACAACCGTTCGAACCGAGGAAAGGCAGCACCAGATGACCGTCAACACCCAGGACATGGTGATCGTCCACCGTGCCTTTCGCCGCGAATCGCGGTTGCTGGTGGATCTCGTGGCGGCGGTCGCGCCCGGCGACACCGCGCGCGCGGCGGTGATCGCCGACCACTTCCGTGACTACCGACTGGGACTGAAGAACCACCACGAGGGCGAGGACGAGCTGCTCTGGCCGCCGCTGCTGGCCCGCGTCGACCTGGAGGCCGAGATCGTCCTGCGCTTGGAGGCACAGCACGAGCGGGTCGCGGCGACGCTGACCCGGCTGGACTCCGCGGTACCCGCGTGGGAGGCGGGCGCGGGCGCGGACGAGCGCGACACCCTGGTGGCGGCCCTCGCCGATCACCGGGCGGTCCTGCTGGAACACCTCGACGACGAGGAGACGACGCTGCTTCCGCTTGCGGCCCAGCACATCACGGAGAAGGAGTGGGGCTCGCTCGGCGAGCATCTGGTGGCCAACACGCCCAAGCTCACCCTGCTCACGCTCTTCGGTCTGGTGCTGGAGGAGGCGAATCCGGCCGAGCGGGCCGCGCTGCTGTCCGTCCTGCCTGCACCGGTCCGGGGGGTCTGGCACATCGTCGGCCTCCCCCGCTATGCCCGCCACATCCGTCGCGTCCGCGCGGCCTGAACCGACCATCCACAACCCGAACCAACTATTCGACAAGGGAATTCACATGCAAAACATCATCGGCAGTGCGCTTGCCGCGCTCATCGGCGTCGCCGTGTTCGTCATGGGCGCGCGTTTCATCACGAACCCGGTGAGCATGGCCGGGTTCGGCATCCCGAACCCTCCCGTCCACGACACCGGATTCCTGTACTGGCTGCGAGTCAAGGGCATTCGCGACGCCGCTCCCGGGTTGATCATCTTCCTGATGCTCGCCGCGGGTACACCCACGCTGCTCGGTGGGGTCGTACTCGCCCTGGCCTGCATTCCGATTGCGGATGCGTTGATCGTGCTCCGCAGTGGTGGGCCCAAGGCGATCGCCTACGGTGTGCACGCCGCCACCGCGGCGGTGATGGTGATCGATGCGGCAGTGCTGCTGACCGTCTGAACCCCGCTCGCGCACACAAGCATTCATCAGTTGAAGAGGAATTTGATCATGCGGAATTACCAGCTCCGGGTGTACACGTTGTCGTCGGCGGAGGCGCTGGATCGGTATCGGACGATCCATTACCCCCGGCATCTGTCGAGCTTCCTGAAGTTCGACATCGGTATCCACGGCCTGTGGACCGACAGCGCCGGGGAGCCGAAACTGTATGCGCTGCTGTCGTTCCCCGCGGACGCGGACCTGGCCGAGATCACCGAGCGATACTTGGCCAGTCCCGAACTACGGGCCGACATGGAGGGATTCGACACGACCGCCATTGTCGAGGTGGCTACCACCCAACTCACCCCGTCCCCGGGATCACCACTGCTGTAGAGATCGGGCCGCCGTCCCCGGTTTGTCTGCGCGATGGTTGGTGTCGGTGCCAGCCAGGTGTTCGTCCAGTGCCCGCGCGATGATCGGCAGTACGCGGGGTGTGGTCAGCTCGCGGTGTGTCGATTCTACGTCGTAGGTCGTGATGGTGCCGGAGACGTACGGGCGCCAGCCGTCCGGGCCCACGACCTCCAGACTGTCCACGGTCGCATTGAAATAGACCATGTCACCGTCGAAGAGTGGTCGCTGGTATCCGGTGGCACCGGTCACAGAGCTGTTGTAGGAGTGGGTGATTCGCTCGATGGTGGTCTTGTCGACGATGGGTGCGCCGATCTGGTCGCAGATCAGGTCGGCCGCCTCCTGGGCCGTCGCCTCGACGGGTACGTCGCCGATGCCGAACATCGAACCGAAGGAGTGCACGATCTCTCCGGGAGTGAGGGGTTCGGCGGCGTCGGGATCGGCATCTGTGCCCGACGCGTCGAGCAGGGCCAGCAGATCGACCGCCTCCCCGGCCGCCCGCAGACTGGCCGCCGTCGCGTGGGCGATGATGCCGCCGAGCGACCAGCCGAGCAGGTGATACGGGCCGTTCGGCTGCACGCTGCGGATCTCCCGGGCATAGCGGGCGGCGTATTCGTCGATCGAGCGCGGCGGCGGTTCCAGCCCGCCCAGCTCGGGCGCCTGGAGTCCGTAGATCGGCCGGCCCGGCCCTAGTGTCTCCGCCAAACCCCAATAGCACCAGGATGTTCCGGAAGCCGGGGAGATGCAGAACAGCGGTGATCCGTCGCCGCCGGTCCGAATCGGCAACAGCACATCCAGCGGCAGCGTGCTCGGGATCGGTGAGCCCGATGCCGTGGCGTCCTGGACCGCCGCGGCGAGCCCGGCCACGGTGCGGTGCTCGAAGATCTGCAGTGGAGCGATCGTCATGCCCTGTGCCTTCGCCAGCGATATCACCTTGATGGCCATGACGCTGTCCCCACCGAGGGCGAAGAACGAGTCGTCCGCGCACACCCGGTCCAGGCCCAGGACCTCGGCGAAGATCGCCGCGAGCCGCTCCTCGGCGGGTGTGCTCGGCGCCCGGTAGGCCGCGGCATCGGCCCCGAACACCGGCTTCGGCAGGGCCGTACGGTCGAGCTTGCCGACGGCGTTGCGCGGGATCGCGTCCATCACGACGAAGGCCGTGGGAACCATGTACGAGGGCAATATCTGTACCGCGGCCGCGGTCAGCCGTCCCGGATCGAGTTCGGCGCCGGGCTCACCGACGACATAGGCCACCAGCGCCGGAGAGCCCGCGGGTCCGGCGACGCCGAGGGTGACGGCGAAGGCGACGCCCTCGAGGCGCCCGAGCGCGGCGTCGATCTCACCGAGCTCGATGCGCAGCCCGTGGATCTTCACCTGGAAGTCCTCGCGCCCGGCATAGATCAGCTCCGGGACCGCGGCGTCGTCGTCGGTGGATGGAATCACCTTCCAGCGCACCAGATCTCCCGTGCGGTACATCCGGTCGCCGGGCGCACCATACGGATTGGCGACGAATCGGCCGGCGCTCGAGCCCTGGCGGCGATGATATCCGCGGGCGAGCGCGGGGCCCGCGAGATACAGCTCCCCGACCACGCCCGGCGGCACCGGGCCCAGTCGCCCGTCCAGGACCAGCGTGGCGGCGCCCCGGATCGGCCTGCCGATCGTGATCGGCGTGCCCGCCGTCAACGGCCGGGAAACCGTCGCCCACACCGTGAACTCCGTGGGGCCGTAGACATTCAGCATGCTGCGGCCCACAGACCACTGCTCGACCAGTTCGGCGCCGACCGACTCACCCCCGACGACGAGCACCCGCACGTCCGGCGCCCCGGCCGGGTCGAGTGTCGCCAGCGCGGTCGGCGTGACCGACACATGGGTGACGTGTTCTCTGATCAGCAGCGCATCGAGCTCGGCGCCGCCGAACACATCCGGTGGTGAAACCACCACGGCGCCACCGGATCCGAAGCCGGACAGCATCTCGAACAGCGAGGCGTCGAAGGCGGGCGAGGCCACCAGCAGCACCCGTGCGGTCTCGTCCAGGTCGAGTGACTCACGCAGCGCGGCAATCATATCGACGACACCGCGATGGGTTACCGCGACACCCTTGGGCGTTCCGGTCGAGCCCGAGGTGTAGATCATCCAGGCGGTGTTGTCGGGCCGGATGGGCCGCACCAGCTCGCCGGGGATGATCGGCGCGGCGCTCGGCTCGGGGCGGCCGCAGTTGCTGTCGTCGAGCGTGAGCCAGGCGACGTCGTCCGGCAGTGCCGCCCGATGGGCGCGGATGGTCAGGCCGATCGCCGCGCCCGAATCGGTGAGCACGTGCGCGATTCGGGCGGCCGGCTGGGTCGGATCGAGCGGCACGAAGCTCGCCCCGGTCTTGGTGACCGCCCACAGCGCGACCAGCAGCCGGGTGGACCGTGCCAGCGCCAGCACGACGACGGATCCGGCACCGATACCGTGTCCGATCAGTCTGCGGGCCAGCCGATTCGACTCGGCGTCGAGATCGCGATAGCTCATCGTGGCGCCGTCGCAGACCACCGCCGGGCGCCTCGGCCATGCCGCGGCCGTCGCCGTCAGCGCCGCGGGCAGCGTCACCGGCTGCCCGCCCTCGGGCCCCGCCACCGCCAGGGCCGAGGCGCGCTCGTTCTCGTCCAGTATCTCGGCATCCCCGACGGCCACCGAGGCGTCGGCGACGAAGGCGGACAGCACCCGCTGCCAGCGCGCCGCCAACGATTCGGCGGTGTGCAGGTCGAACAGGTCGGTGGCGAAGCTCAATCGCACGGTGATGCCCGCCGGTTCGCCCGCCTCCGAAAAGCGCTCGCGCAGTGCCAGAGTCAGGTCGAAGGGGGACAACCCGCGATCGATGTCCTCCACCCGCAGCTGGACACCGGGCAGCTCCAGCGTCGGCTCGACGAAGTTCTGCAGCGACAGCAGGACCTGGAAGAGCGGATGGTAGGCAACCGACCTGGTCGGGTTCACCGCCTGCACGATGCGCTCGAAGGGCACATCGGCGTTGGTGAACGCATCGAGGTCCACTTCCCGGACGTGGGAGAGGAATTCGCGCAGCGAGACATCGGGATCGACGTTCGTGCGCAACACCAGCGTGTTGACGAACATGCCGACCATGTCCTCCAGCGATTCCGCACCGCGCCCGGCCGCCGGGGTGCCGATCACCACGTCCCGGCCGGCGCCGAGCCGGGCCAGCACGATGGCCAGCGCGGCGTGCACGAGCATGAACATGGTGATCTTCTCGGACCGCGCGAATTTCACCAGCATGGAGTGCAATTCGGCATCGACCCGGAAGTCCAGGTCCGCGCCGCGCAGGGACGGCACCGCGGGGCGGGGCCGATCGACGGGCAGCTCCATCACATCGGCGAGCGAGGCGAGTCGCTGTTTCCAGAATCGAATCTGGCGGGCCGCCAACGACTCCGGATCCGCTTCGTCACCCAGCAGTTCGCGCTGCCACAGCGCGTAATCGGGATACTGCACGGCGGGCGGACGCCGGTCCGTGCCCTCGGGACCGGCCACGTAGGCCGCCATGATGTCGGCGGCGAGCGGGGCGGTCGACGCACCGTCCGCGCTGATGTGGTGCACGACGAGCACGACGACATGCTCGGCCGGGTCCGTCCCGGCGATCCGGTACACCCCCACCCGCAGCGGGGGTTCCTTGGTGAGATCGAAGCCCGACCATGCCAGTTCGCAGATTCTCCGGTGCAGCGGCGCACCGTCGTCAACGTCGGCGATCGTCAGGTCGAGCGGCACCGCACCGGCGGGCAGCACGACCTGATGCGGCCCCTCCGCGTCGGATGGGAACACGGTGCGCAGGCTCTCGTGCCGTCCGATCACATAGGCCACGGCGCGTTGCAGGGCTTCGACATCCAGCTCGCCGGTGAGCCGCAGCGCGACCGCGATGTTGTACGCGGCGGATACCGGATCCAGCTGATTCAATGCCCACATCCGTTGCTGCGCGGGCGAGAGCGGGATCCGGTCCGGTCGAATCCGCGGTGCGAGCACGGGGCTACCGGAAGCCCGGTCGGCAACGGTCAGATGGGTGGCGAGCATCGCGACTGTCGGCGCGTCGAACAGGTCCCGTACTGTTGCGGCCGAGCCGAGTTCGAGGTTGATCCGCGCGACGACCCGCGTTGCGATGAGGGAGTCGCCCCCGAGTTCGAAGAAGGAATCGTCGACACCGATGCGTTCGCGGCCCAGGACGTCCGCGAATATCCTTGCGAGCGTGTGCTCCTCGGCGGTTCCCGACGCCCGATAGTGGTGGCCGTTGCCGGAGAAGTCGGGCGCCGGCAGCGCGTGACGGTCGAGCTTCCCGACCGGTGTCAGCGGAATCTGGTCGAGTACAACGATATTCGTGGGCACGAAGTGCGCGGGCAGCGTCGCGACCGCTCGCTCCCGCAGCCGCGCGAGGTCGGGCTCCGTTCCGGCTTCGGGAATGACGTAGGACACGAGCACCGTGCCTCCGGCCGGCCCGATCCGATCGACGGTGACGGCGAATTTCACCCGATCGTCGCGCGTGAGCACGGCGTCGATCTCGTCGAGTTCGACCCGCTGGCCGCGGATCTTGACCTGGGTGTCGTTGCGGTACAGGTACTCCAGCGTGGAGTCGCCGTCAGCCCGGCCGCTCCAGCGCACCACGTCACCGGTCCGGTACATTCGCTCGCCCGGGCCGCCGAAGGGGCAGGCCACGAACCGGCTCGCGGTCAGACCGAGCCTATCGAGGTATCCGCGTGCCAGCGCCGGACCCGCGAGATACAGCTCGCCCGCGACACCGGCGGGGACCGGCCGCAGCCACGGATCGAGAACCGTGAGCGCCGCGCCGCGGATCGGCCCGCCGATGGTGACGTGCTCGCCCGCGGCCAGCGGGGTCACGGTCGCCCAGACGGTGAACTCGGTGGGGCCGTAGAGGTTCACCATAGGCACGACGGTGGTCCATCGGCGCACTAGTTCGGGCTCGGTCTGCTCACCAGCCACGGCGAGCAGCCGCAGATCGCCGGTATCGGGCGGATCCAGCGTCTCCACCACCGACGGGGTCATCACGGCGTGCGTCACCCGCTCGGTCCGCAGCAGCCGGGTCAGCGCGGGCCCGGAGGAGACATCCGGTGGCGCCACGATCAATCGCGCACCGCAGGAGTGTGCCGTCAGCAGCTCGAACACCGAGGCGTCGAAACTCGGTGAGGCGACCTGCAACACGCTCGCCATCGCGTCGAGGCCGAGCGATTCCTGTTGGGCCGCAGCCAGATCGGCGAGCCCCCGATGCGTGGTGATCACGCCCTTCGGGGCCCCGGTGGATCCCGAGGTGTAGATCAGATACGCCGCGTGGGCCATCCGCAGCGGTGCCCGGCGGTCCGCGTCGGTGATCGGCCTGCGGGCGCAGGCGCGCGTTTCGCGCACGATGTCCGGGTCGTCCAGCCGCAACCAGTCGGTCGTGTCCGGCAGGGTCCGGCCGGTGGCGCTCAGGGTGATTCCGACACGCGCCGCCGAGTCCGTGACCATGTGGTCGATCCGCTCGGCCGGATAGTTCGGGTCCACCGGCACGAATGCCCCGCCCGCCTTGGCGACCGCCCACACCGCACGGACCCATTCGGGCGAACGCCGCAGCGCCAGCGCCACGAAGACCTCCGGTCCGACGCCGCGGCGGATCAGCATGCGGGCGAACTGGTTGCTGTCGGCGTCCAGCTGACGATAGGTCAGCGCGACATCTCCGCATCCGACCGCGATCGCGTCGGGGTCGAACGCCGCACCGGCGGCCAGAATGTCCGGAAGCAGCAGTGGCGAAACGGACGGGAGCCCCTGCCGTGCAAGCAGATCGGCGTCTTCGCAGTATCCCGCGACGGCGACCGGGGCCGAGGGGTTTTCGGCAAGCCGGCCGAGCGTCCGGACGAAGCGATCGCACAGCTGGCGCACGTCGGGCCGCACCGGGAGATCGGTCCTGGCGCGCAGGATCACCCGGATCCCGGCGATCGTTCCCGCCTCACCCGGCGCGGGAATGACACTGAGGGTCAACGGATATGGTGGCGCATCGATGGTCACGGCATCGGTGAGCCGAATCCCGGTCGCCTCGATCGCCCCCGTCAGCGCCGCCAGGTCGATCGGATACGACTCGAAAGCGACCATGGTGTCGAACAATCCGGGCTGTCCGGTCCACCGCTGGATATCGGCGAGCCCGACATGACGGTGGTCCACCACCGCGGCCTGCTCGGCGTGAATGCGGGCCAGCAGCTCGATCACCGGCTCGCGCGGGTCCAGGCCGATGCGCACCGGGACGGTGTTGATCATCAGCCCGACCATCTCTTCCACGTCGGGAAGTTGCGGTGGCCGAACCGATACCGCGGCCCCGAAGACGACATCGGTCCGCCCGGTGAGCTGTGCCAGGACCATTGCCCACCCCGCCTGGACAACGGTGTTCACCGTGGCCCCCGCCGCGCGCGCGGCGGCGTCGAGGGCCGTGACGGTCTCGGCCGGCAGATCGATCGACACAGTGTCGCTTCCGTCGTCCGGGGAGCTCACCAGTGCCGGGACGACGTGGGTCGGCGATTCCAGCCCCGACAATGCCTGCTGCCAGGCCGCTTTGGACGCCTCCCCATCCTGCTCGGCCAACCAGGACAGAAACGGCCGGTACGTCCCGGCGGCCGGCGACGCCGAGGGCCCGGCCGAATTCCGGTACAGCACCAGCAGTTCGCGTAGCAGTAGCGGTCCCGACCAGCCGTCGAGCACGATGTGATGGTTGGTCATCACCAGGATGTACGTGTCGATATCGGTGTGGGCCAGGATGAATCGCAGCAGCGGCGGCCGGGCCAGGTCGAATCTTGTAGTGCCGTCAGCCGCGAGCGCCTCGTTGAGCTCGCGTTCACGCTGACGCCGGTCGGCGATGACCGTCAAATCGAGTTCGTGGAAGGTGATGTCGGCATCGGCGAGCACCACCTGTCGCAGACCCTGCGCCGTTTCGACGAATCCGGTCCGCAGGGCGTCGTGGCGCGCGACCAGCGCCCGCGCCGCGGCACGCAGCCGGTCGTGCTCGACCGGCCCGGTGAGGGTGAACCGCGACTGCACCAGGTAGTCGTCGGGAGCCTCGGTGTCGTACCGGGATTGGAAGAACATCCCCTCCTGCAGCGGCGCCAGGGGCCACACATCGACGAGATTCGGATATTCCGGCTCCCACCTGTCGATCTGCGCCTGCGGAACCGGGGCGAGCTCGAAGTCCGAGGGGGTGTGGCCGCCGGCGCCGGCCGATCGCGCGTGATCGGCCAGCGCGATGATCGCGCACTCCCACAGTTCGGCCAGCTCGTCGACATCCGCCCGATTCACCAGCCGGGTGGCGAAGGTCCACGTCACCGCGAGAGATGTACCGTCGGCGGTGTTGCACACCGCGGCGGTGATGTCCAGGGCCGCCGACAGCGGCGCGCGGTCGTCGCCCGTGGTCACGAAACGACGTGGCAGCCATGGCTGTTCGTCCGGGTGGTCGGCGAGGTCGCCGGTCACGCCGCGGTGCAGGTAGCTGAATCCGATCGGCGGAGTGGGTGCGGCCTCGAGCGGAATTCCGTTCTCCACCGCGGGATTCCGCAGCAGGCCGAAGCCGATGCCCCGGGCCGGCGCGGCGCGCAACTGCTCCTTGACCGTCTTGATCGCGGCGCCGGCGGCCGCGCCGCCGGCGAATGCCGAGTCGAGATCGATGTCCGCGAGATCGACCACGACCGGATAGTCGTATCCGAACCATCCGAGTGTCCGGGTCAGGTCGGCGCCGGGCACCGCGTCGAGATCCCGGCCGTCGCCCCGCACCGTCACCAGCGTCGCGGTCCGGCCGTCGCACTTGCGGATTCGCCGGGAGCCCTGGGCCATGGCCAGGGCGGTCAGCAGGATATCCGCGGGCTCGCAATGGAATCGGTCCGCGGCGGTGTGCAGCAGGGTGTAGGTCGGAATCGGGCCGATCATCGTATGCAGCCGCGCAGCGGTCGTGAGGGTGTCGAGGTCCGGATCCAGCTCGAGGGTGTGAGCGCGCGCCGCACCGGTCTGCAGAATCCCGTGCCACACAGGCAGTTCGATCGTGTGCTCTGCGGTCCGCTCGGTCAGCCTGTGGGCCCAGCAGCGGAACGACGTGCCGACCGGAGGCAGTGGCGCAGGCCCGGCGTTCGCCCCGCCGCGGTTCCGGCATGCGGCGGCCAGGTCGGACAGCAGGATGCGCCAGGATGCCGCGTCGACTACCCAGCGGTGCAGCACGATCCACAGCAGCGACGGGCCGTCGTCCTGTTCGACGATCGCGTACCGCGCCACCACTCCCGCGGCGGGGTCCAGCAGGTCGGCCGCGCGCTGTACCTCGCGCTCGCACACCTCGTCGAGGTCCGCCACCGCCGAGACGACGGTGATCAACGCGTCGGTATCGACCGAACCGCGCGGCCGCACGCTCACCGCCCATCCGTCGTCCTGTCCGTGCAGGCGCATCCGCAGGATGTCGTGGTGATCAGTCACCGCCTGCACGGCGGCCGCCAGCTGTGCGCGGTCGATTCCGGCCGGCAGAGCGACCAGCACGGCCTGGCCGAGCGAGGTGTGGCGGTCGTCCGGGGCGAGCATCTCCCGCATCGCCGGGGTCGGGTCGATCGGTCCGACCCCGCCGCCCCGCAACTCCTCGGGCCCCCGGCCGCCGATGTCCACCGCCACCGCCGCCAGTCTCGCAATTGTCTTGTGCTCGAACACATCCCGCGCGGAAATCTGCAGGCCCGCGGACCGGGCCCGCGACAGCAGCGCGATGGCCACGATGCTGTCACCGCCCAGCGCGAAGAAGCTGTCGTCGACGCCGACCGAGTCGAGCCCGAGCACCTCGGCGAACAGCGGCGCCAGCGTGATCTCGTGCGGGGTCGACGGCGCTCGCCCGGTGGTCGTCAGCGCCTCGAAATCCACTGCGGGCATTGCGGCGCGGTCCACCTTGCCCGACGGGGTGTAGGGGATGGCGTCCAGCACCGTGATGACGGTCGGCACCATGTACGCGGGCAGGATGGTGCCCAGCGTCACCCGCAGCCGCTCCGGATGCACCTGTGCGCCAGGCGTTCCGGCGACATATGAGACCAGGGCGTTGCCGCCCGCGCGCGTCTCGACCCCGACGGTGACGGCGTCGACGATGTCGGCCTGCCGGCGCAGCGCCGCGTCGATCTCGCCGAGGTCGATCCGAAAGCCGCGGAGTTTGACCTGAAAGTCGTTCCTGCCCGCATATTTCAGCGTCAACGCACCGTCCTCGGCCGACCAGCGCAGGAGGTCGCCGGTGCGGTACATGCGAGCGCCGGAGCCGTGTGGATCCGCGACGAATCGGCCGGCCGTCAGGGCGGGGCGGTCACGATATCCGCGGGCCACCCCGGGGCCGCCGATATACAGCTCGCCGAGGGTGTCGAGGGGAACGGGGCGTAGCCACGAATCCAGCACCATCGCGGTCGCGCCGTGCACCAGGCCGCCGATCGTGATGGGCCGGTCGGTACGCAGCGGGCCGCTGAACGTGGAGGTGATGGTCGTCTCGGTGGCTCCGTAGGCGTTCACGAGCCGGCGTCCGGACCACATGCCCACGAGCTCGGGCGGGCACACGTCACCGCCGACCGCGATGGCACGCAGGTCCGGCAGCTGGGCGGGGTCGAGCGTGGCGGCGACCACCGGGGTCGTATCGAGGTGGGTGACGTGATGGGTGCGCAGCAGCCGGGTCATGTCCTGCCCGCCGTAGGCCGACGGCGGGATCACCACGAGCCTCGCACCGGTCGCGAAGGCGATCAGCAATTCCTCGATCGACACGTCGAAACTCAGCGGAACGACGTGCGCGACAACGGAATCGGCCGACACCCGGAGTGCGTCGCGGCAGCTCGCGATCTCGCTCGTGAGCCCCCGATGCGGAATCATGACGCCCTTCGGCGGCCCGGTGGAGCCGGAGGTGTAGATGATGTAGGCGAGTTCGTCGACGGTCGGGGGGCCGAGCAGTTCGGCATCCTCGAGCGGTGCGGAGGAACTCGCCGCGATCCGCTCCTGGGTGGCTCGCTCGTCGACGGCCGACCACCGCACGCGGTCCGGCAGCCGGTCCCGTACCGAGGTCACGGACAGGCCCGCGGTGGCGCCGCTGTCGGCGACCATGTACTCGATCCGGTCGATCGGATCGGCCGGGTCGATCGGTACGAACGCCGCCCCGGTCTTGGCCACGGCCCACACCGCCAGCACCGACTCGACCGAGCGCGGGATCGCGATCGCCACCGTCTGGCCGGGCCCGGCGCCCTGCGCGATGAGTACCCGGGCCAGGCGGTTGGAATACTCGTCCACCTCGCGATAGGTCATGCTGCGGTGCGTCGCGGTGTCGTCCGCGGCCGAATCGACCGCTCCGACGAGGGCGATCGCTTCGGGATCGATGGCCGCTCCGGCCGCGAGAATCTCCGCGAACGTCCGGGGCGTCTCCTCGGCTTCACCCTGGGCGGGGAGCACGAGCGAGCGCTCGAGATCGGACAGCGCGTCGAGGGTCACCAGCCGCGCGGTGGCGTCGGCGGCCAGGAATCGGTGCAGGAAGTCGAGGAACTGCGACCGGTAGGCGTGAAGTTCGTCGTCGCGATACAGGTTGGGGTTGGCCTGCAGATCGATGTGGGTGCTCTCGCCGCCGATGCCCGGATAGATGTTGACGAAAAGGTCGTCGATCGGCCCGGAGGTCAAGACGTGCAGGCGCCCGGTCACCGGGCCGAGCTGGATCCGGGTGTCCGCCATTATGAGGTTCACCGTGGGGCCGAAGGAGGCCATCTCGTCCATGCGCCACCCGAGGTCGCGCATGATGTCTTCCTGGCGGTACCGCTGGCGGCGCAGGGCGCCGGTCAGCTCGGTCTGGGTCAGGCCGATCACCTCGCCCACCGTCGCGTCGGGCCGTAACCGCAACCGCAGCGGAACCACATTCGCGATCATGCCGCCCGAGCGCCGCATCGATGCCGTGGTCCGTGCCGAGACCGGCAGGCTCAGGACGATCTCGGTCGCACCGGTCATGGTGCCCAGGTAGGCCGCGAACGCCGCGACCACGATGGGCGCGACACTCGACGATTGTGCGGTCGCGACCGTGCGCATCAGTTCCGCGGTCTCGCGCGGCAGCTCGCCGCCGGCCAGGATCGGGTGTGCGTCCGCGACCGCGGCCCGGCCGGCGAGGCTGACGGGATCGGCCATCCCGGCCAGGTGCTCGCGCCAATACTCCCGGTCGGCGCGGAATCGGTCCGAATCCCGATATGCCGCATCGTCCTCGACGATCCGCGCCAGATCGTCGGCGGTCGCCGGGGGCGCCGGGACCTCGCGCAGCGCGGCGTTGTACAGCTCGGCCGTGCGCTGCACCATCGCCAGGGCGCCCATTCCGTCGATCACGATGTGATGAAAGCGCAGATACCAGAAAGACCGTTCGTCCGACAAACGCAGCAGGGCCGACGAAACCAGCCGGTCACCCAGCAGATCGAGCGGCGCGGAATATTCCGCACGCATCCACGCGTACGCGGCGGCCTCGGGATTCTTCTCGTGACGAAGGTCCAGCACAATATAGCCGTCGTACAGGGTGGTGTCGACTACCTGAATCACCCGATTTTCGGTCTCGATCAGCCGCACATATCCAGTTCCGAATTCCCGGCCGGTCTGACGTCCCGCATTCGCCGCCATTTCGGTATCGACCGGTCCGATGAGCTCGGCGAATTGCGCGATGGAGATCGGCATATCTCCGGCCAGTTGCTGGGCGAACCATATTCCCTGCTGCGCTGCGGACAGGGCAAACGCGCCGTCGGACTTCCCCGAACTCGACGGCATGGAGGGAATCAAAATTTGACGCATGATCAATCCAGTGTTCGAAGATCATGAAATTCGACACGGACAGGCCCCCGGGCTGCCCGGAATGCGGTGGTGTGGGCGGTCCCGCGCCCGGTCTATGTGCCTACGTGTTCGACGCTGATCCGCAGGTTATGGGCGAACTCGCCCGGTCCGGGCATCCGGAGATTTTCCGCAGGGGGTGCCGTCGCGATTTTTCATGGCGAACAGCTGCCAGGGCGGCGGATCGAATCTGCTGCCGGGTCTCCGTGCGTCCCACTTCCATCTACCCCGTTCCTCCGCCTGCCGGTGTGGCTACTACACGGCAAGCTGAATATGCTGCACGACCCCCGACTGGACGTGCGGCAAGTGGCTATACCTAGCAGCATAGATGCTGGCTATGGGTTGTCTAGGGGTATTTAGTCCCAAGTGAGAAGGCGTAGGCGACCCTTATTCTTTGATCGCGGACGCATTGCTCGGGGCAACGCTGTGCATCCTTGCAAATTTCGCCCGGGCGCCGGGGCGGGTGCGCGAATCGCCGGTGGCGCGAAGGCGGGAGAACTATCCTGTATACACCCGTTCGCGCGCGGTGACGGTCCACCGGCGCGGGCGGCAATCGTGGCCGTCCGGCACTCGGGGGTCGCGAGTTGGCGATAGCCCGAAAGCAGCAATCCGACGACCTTCCTTCTCCACGATCTGCGAGGCCGGAATGAGCACCCCAGCGAACGTTCCCGTGATCAGCGCCAAGTGGGTTCGGCGGACCCGTTTCATTTATGACCGCGCGTCGAGGTTCTACGACCGTGGGCAGCATAATATGATCAGTTTGAAGCGGGCAGCCGTGCACGAGATGGATCTCCATCGTGGCGACCGCGTGATCGCATTCTGCTGTGGGACCGGCCTGGAATTCCCGTTCATTCGGGACCGCATCGGGCCGGAGGGGGAGATTCTCGGCATAGACTGGTCCGAGGGCATGCTTTTGCAGGCGTGGCGCAGAATCTCGGACAATGGATGGAAGAACGTCGAGTTGTACCGGGGAGACGTCAGCGCGATACCGGAGAGCGTGCTCCGGGCGTCGTCCTATGACGCGGGCATATGCACTCTCGGGCTATCGATGGTGAGTGAGCCGGAGCGGGCCTTCCAGGCCTTGAAGAGTGCCGTGCGGGGCGGCGGCCGGATCGTGATCGGCGACGTCTGCTCGTTCACCGGCCTGCGGTCCGCGTTGAACCCGATCAGCACGGTCATGGATCTGATCGCCGGCAATACGCACCGCAGCCCGGCCCGCAGCCGGGCATTCGCGGAGGAATTGTCCTCGGAGCTGTTGAATACGAAGCTCGAGTGGTATCAGGGCGGTTCCTATTACGTTGCCTCCGGCGTCCGCCCCGAGGCCGCCGGCGCGTAGCGCCCTGAACTGGGATGTCCCCGCCCGGCGGTATGGTGGGCCGGTGGATCGTGCGGTCGCGGGCGTTGATGTGCCCGATGCGGGCCTCGTGCGGGAGTGGGTGGCCGAGGCCGCGCAGGCTCCGGCGTCGTTGCCGGATGAGGGATACGTCGCGCTGCTGGGCGCCGACGGCCCCGAATTGGATGAACTGTGCCGCCTGGCCGACTCGGTGCGGCGGGAGGCGGTCGGCGACGCGGTGACGTACGTCGTGAACCGGAACCTGGACACGGCCGACGTGTCGGGCACCGGCACCGCGGCGCGCGAACGGCTTGCGGCTCTGGTGGCGGAGGCATATGCCTTGGGCGCGACCGAGATCTGCATGCAGGGACCGTTGCCCGCCGACAGCGACGACGACTACCTGGCGCTGATCGCCGCGATCACCGGCGCCGCGCCGATTCACCTGCACGCGCTGCGCCCCGAGGAACTGCTCGACGGCGCGGCTCGTCGCGGCCTGCCCCTGGACGCGTTCGTCGCCGCGGCCCGCGCTGCCGGGCTCGGATCGGTGCCCGGCACCGCCGCGCGCATCCTGGACGACGAGGTGCGCGCCCGCATGAAGGGCGGCGCGGACCTGCCGGTGAGCCGGTGGGTCGAGGTGATCGAGGCGGCGCACCGCGCGGGCCTGTCCTCGACCTCGACCATGGTGTACGGGCACGTCGAGACGCCCGCCCAGCAGGTCGCACATCTGCGCCTGCTCGCCGAGATCCAGGACCGCACTGGCGGTTTCACCGAATTCATCGCCATGCCCTTCGGTCCCGGGGTTCCGGCGCCCGGACTTCGCGACGTGCCGGGACTCGGCCCCACCCCGCGGCAGACCCGGGCGCTGCACGCGGTCGCGCGGCTGGCCCTGCACGGGCGCATCGGGAACATTCAGGCCGCGTGGCCCAAGGTAGGGCTGGCGGAGGCGACGACGCTGCTGTGCGGTGGCGCCAACGATCTGGGCGGACTGCTGCTCGACGGGCAACTCGCGCCCGATGCCGGGGCCGAGGCCGGACTCACCCTGACCGTCGATGAGGTGCGGGCCGTCGCGCAGCGGCTGGGCCGACCGCTGCGCCAGCGCACGACGCGGTACTCCGATGTCTGATCCGACACAGCCGGACCAGACAGACCCCGGGATGCCGGCGGATGCGGTCCGCGTCGACGTGCTGATAGTCGGCGCCGGTTTCGCCGGCATCGGCATGGGCATTCAGCTCGCTCGACGTGGCCGGGAGTCGTTCGTCATCATCGAGCAGGCCGACGATGTGGGCGGCACCTGGCGCGACAATCGCTATCCCGGCGTGGCGTGCGACATTCCCTCACATCTGTATTCGTTCTCGTTCCGGCCGAACCCGCACTGGGCCCGCGTCTTCGCCGAGGGCGCGGAGATCCACGCGTATCTGCGGTCCTGCGTCGAGCGGGAGGGGCTGCGCGAACGCCTACTGCTGAACTGCGCGCTGGAGCGGGCGGAGTGGATCCAGGCCGAGGCGCGGTGGCTGGTCCGCACGTCCCGCGGCGACTTCTCCGCGGCCAACCTGATCGTCGCCACCGGACGACTGACCGAGCCGAACATCCCCCCGGTCGAGAATCTGGCGGAATTCACCGGCCGCCAATGGCATTCGGCCCGGTGGAATCCGAAGGTCTCGCTCGTCGGCAAGCGAGTGGGCCTGGTGGGCACGGGCGCCTCGGCGATCCAGATCCTGCCGCGGCTGGCGGGGGAGGCCGGTGAGCTGGTGGTCTTTCAGCGCTCGGCGCCGTACGTGCTGCCCCGCGGCGATCGCTTTTACACCCGCGAGGAACTGTTGCGTTTCGCCGCCGATCCGCAGGCGATCACCGCGCTGCGGGACGAGCTGTTCGCCGATGCCGAGCTCAGCATCGCGGCCCGCAGACGCCAGCATCCCGAGATCGACCTGCTGCGCCAGCGCGCGCTGGACCATCTGGCCGTGCAGGTGCCCGACCTGCGGCTGCGGCGCGAGCTGACCCCGGACTACGAGATCGGCTGCAAGCGAATCCTGTTCTCCGACGACTACTTCTCGGCCTTGCAGGCCGGGCACGTCCGGCTGGAATCGACCCCGCTGGCGCGGGTGCGCGAGGGGACGGCCGTCGCCGCGAGCGGGAACGCGTACGACGTCGAGGTGCTGGTATTCGCGACCGGCTTCAACGCGACCCGCCCGTCGATCGCCCGGCACATCCACGGCCGCGATTCGCTGCCGCTGGCGCAGCGGTGGAGCAACGGCATGGTCGCGCACGCCTCGACCGCCGTGGACGGCTTCCCGAACATGTACGTGCTGGACGGCCCGAACGCCGCGCTGGGCCACAACTCGGCCATCTACGTGATCGAAACCCAGATCGACTACGTGCTGGGCGCATTGGATCACCTGGCCGCGACGGCCGCCGCGGTCCTCGAGGTGACGCCGGAGGCGGTCCGCTCGTCGATGCGCGACATCGACGAGCGCGCCCGCGGAACC
Source organism: Nocardia sp. GP40 (assembly GCF_050434125.1). NCBI lineage: Bacteria > Bacillati > Actinomycetota > Actinomycetes > Mycobacteriales > Nocardiaceae > Nocardia > Nocardia sp. GP40. The sequence continues at coordinate 41,809 of NZ_JBNPVW010000027.1, forward strand.
GTGTGGACGCAGGGCCGCTGCACCAGCTGGTACCGCGACGAGCGGACCGGCCGGGTGACGCTGCTGTGGCCGGACTCGGCGGCATCGTTCCGGAACCGGAACGGAACCTTCGATGTCAGCGCGTATCGCGCCTCGTAACGGCGGTGGTCAGCCGCCGACCAGTTCGGCGAACCGCGCCGCGCCGACATTGCCGCCGGAGACGATGACGCCGATCCGGGCGCCGGGCAGCCGGACCCGTCCGGACAGCAGCGCGGCCACGGCGGCGGCGCCGGTCGGCTCTGTGACGATCTTCATCGTGTCGAACAGGAACGACATGGCCGCCACCAGCTGATCGTCGGTGACCAGGCAGATCTCGTCCACCAGTTCACGATTGACGGTAAAGGTGAGCTCGCCGGGGATGTCGGCGGCCTGGGCGTCGGCGATGGTGCGGGGGACCGGAATCCGGACGCGGTGACCGGCCGCCAGCGAGCGCTTGGTGTCGTCACCGGCGTCCGGTTCGACGCCGATGATGCGGATACCGGGGGACAGTGCGGTCGCCGCGGTCGCGCAGCCCGCCATCAGACCGCCACCGCCGACGGGGGCGAGCAGGGCGGCCAGCGGTCCGGTCCTGTCGAACAGCTCGAGTGCGGCGGTGCCCTGCCCGGCCATCACCTGGGGGTGGTCGTACGGCGGAACGACGGTGAGCCCGCGCTCGGCGGCCAGGGCCTCGCCGATAGCGGTCCGGTCCTGCGTGTAGCGGTCGTAGGTGACGATCTCGGCGCCGTACTCCTTGGTGGCGGCCATCTTCGACGCGGGTGTGTCCTCGGGCATCACGATGACCGCGGATGTCCCGAGCAACCGCGCGGACAGCGCGACGGCCTGGGCGTGATTGCCCGAGGACCATGCCACCACTCCGCGTGCGAGCTGTTCCCCGGTCAGCTGCGAGATCGCGTTGTAGGCGCCGCGGAACTTGAACGCGCCGACCCGCTGGAAGTTCTCGCACTTGAGAAACACCTCGGCGCCGACCCGTTCGTTCAGCACCCGGGAGGTGAGCACCGGCGTCCGGTGGGCCACCCCGGCCAGCCGCCCCGCCGCCGCACGGATGTCGTCGATCGTGATAATCCCTGCCACATCGGGCAGTCTGCCAGGCCCATCCGACATGTTCGCCGCGCCGCAGATCAGAGGCGGCCCACCGCGACGAAGACCGCCAGGGCGAGGTAGATCAGGTTCACCACAACGACTTTGGCCTCGTCGTGCCGAAGGTGGGTGATGATCGCCCCGATCATCAGCAGGATCCAGCACGCCGCGGTGACGGGGACCATGACCGGGGCGATGCCGAGTGCCGCGGGCAGGATCAGCCCGGCCGCGGCGAGGATCTCCAGCACGCCCAGGGCCTTGATCAGTCCGGGGTCGGTATTCGCGGTCCACCCGGCGCTGGGCATCGCGGCCAGCTTCGTCCGGGGCACGAACATCTTGGTGATGCCACCGGTCAGGGCGACGGTGGCCAGCAGTCCGGCGGCGATCCACAGCGCGATGTTCATCGGGTCCTCCTCGGGGAGCGGCACCCGTGGGCCGGGTGCGATCGGTCGCCCATGAGATGGCGGCGCCGTGCTTGCTGTGACATCTCGCCAGGGTGACGACGGTCATACGAACGGGGTGTCACAGAATGAGGGGGACCGGCGTCTGGTGAGCAACGCAGGAGCCGAGCAGAGACAGGAGCCGCCCATGACCGGTACACCCCCGGACGCCGCGACCGAGGCCTTCGTCACCCACCGCAACCTGCTGTTCACGGTTGCCTACGAAATGCTCGGCTCGGCCGCCGACGCGGAGGACGTGCTGCAGGAGACCTGGATGCGCTGGGTGCGGGTGGATCTTGCCACCGTCCAGGAACAGCGCGCCTACCTCGTGCGGATCGCCACCCGCCAGGCGCTGGATCGCCTCCGGACGCTCGGGCGCCGCAAGGAGTCCTACGTCGGTCCCTGGCTGCCCGAACCGCTGCTCACCGCGCCCGACGTGGCCGAGGACATCGAGCTCGCCGACAGCATCTCGATGGCGATGCTGCTGGTGCTCGAGACGCTCGCCCCGACCGAGCGCGCGGTATTCGTGCTGCGCGAGGTATTCGACCTGGGCTACGACGAGATCGCTGAGGCCGTCGACAAGACTCCGGCCGCGGTCCGCCAGATCGCCCATCGCGCGCGGGCGCACGTTGCCGCGCGCCGGCCGCGCGGGGAGGTCTCGGCGGCGCAGACCCGGGATGCGCTCGAGGCGTTCCAGCGGGCGGTATCGACCGGCGACATGCAGGGCCTGCTGGATATTCTCGCGCCGGACGTGGTGTTCCTGGGTGACGGGGGTGGCGTCAAACAGGCTGCGGTGCGGCCGATTTCGGGTGCGGCCACGGTGGCCCGGCTGCTGGTTTCCCGCCCGGTCAGGATCGTCGCCGCGGCGCTGGAGCCGAGCCGGATCAACGGTCACCCGGCGTTGATCCTGCGCGTGGACGGCGAGATCGACACGGTCATGACGCTGCGTATCGACGACGGCCTCATCACCGGGCTGTACGCCGTGCGCAATCCCGCGAAGCTGTCGCACCTGGAACACGAGACCGCGCTGCGCCGTTGAGGATTCGTACACCGTGCCGCCCGCAACAAGATCCAGATGGAATCATCGGTCGCCTTGCGCGTCCCGGACGGTCACACTGGTAACGGTTCGCCGCCATTGTGGATGAGTATGGATATAGGGGGGATTGAGTCCGATCCGGACCGGGAACTCCCGGTCCACCAGCCGAACGAGGGGGAATGAGGAGGTTCGAGATGAACGAGCCCATCTGCGGCGATTGCTGGCGCCGCGACCACCTGACCTTCGCACAACGACTGGACCCCGCCTACATCCGCCGCGGGCACCGCCACCTGTGTCCCGAGCACCGGACCCAACGCGAGGAGCTGCGCCGCCAAGCGGATTATCGGCACACTACCCAGGAACGGGCCGCTTGACGGGGTGAGCGGCGTCGGTGCGGCCGGACCCGCGAATTGGTCGCGGGTGCAGCCGGTTTCGAGACATGCCCCTCGACTCCCCGGCGGATCACGCGTCGGCGACCGCCGGGACCCGTTCCGCGACCTTGGAGCCCTCGCCGTTCAGAGTCCAATCGGCGGGCAGACCCCGCACCTGCATGGTGTCGCCCTCGGCTTCGATCTCGACCGTGACCGAGCCCAGCCGCAGATCCGTCAGCGCCAGCCGGCCCCACCGTCGCGGCAGCAGCGGCGCGACATCCAGGGTGCGATTGGGCACGTCGGGGGCCAGGCCGAGCATGGCACGCACCAGCAGCAGCGGCGCGGCGCTTGCCCACGCCTGCGGTGAACACGAGGTCGGGTAGGGGACCGGCGCGCCGAACTGGTCGCGGCCGAACCCGCAGAACAGCTCGGGCAGCCGCCCGCGGAAGTGCACCGCCGCGGCGATCAGGCCCTCGGCGAGTCGTCCGGCCAGCTCACACGCACCGGGCACATGCCGGTACCGCATCAAACCGGCGACCGCGAGTGCGGTGTCGTGCGGCCAGACCGAGCCGCTGTGGTAGCCCATCGGGTTGTAGGCGCGCATCCGCGACGACAGCGTCCGCAGCCCGAATCCGCTGTCCATATCCTCATCGGCGAGCCGCGCGATGACCTCTTCGGCGCGCTCGTCCGCCACGATCCCGGTCCACAGGCAGTGCCCGAGGTTGCTCGTCAGGGCGTCGACGCGGCGTTTGCCCTGATCCAGGGCCAGCGCGTACCAGCCGTGCTCGGGCGCCCAGAACGCTTGGTCGAAGCGTTCCTTCAGCTCCGCGGCGCGCTCGGTGAGTCGTTCTGCCCTGCACAGATCGCCTCCGGCGCGGGCTATTTCGGCGCGCGCCAGCCGCGCGGCGTAGGTATAGCCCTGCACCTCGCACAGCGCGATTGGCGCGTCCGCCGCGCGTCCCGCGGCGTCGGTGATCGCGTCGCCGCTGTCCTTCCAGCCCTGATTGGCCAGGCCGCGGTCCGTCTTACGGCGATACTCGACGAATCCGTCACCGTCACAGTCGCCGAAGTGGTCGATCCAGTCGAGCGCGGCATCCGCGGCGGGGAGCAGTTCGGAGATCTCGGATTCCGGTGCGCCCCAACGGCGGCACTCGGCGAGCAGCATGACGAACAGCGGTGTGGCGTCGACCGAGCCGTAGTAGGCTCCGCCGTGCTCGAATCCCGCACAGCCCCGGCGCATCTCGTGCACGATGCGGCCAGGTTCCTCCTCGGTGATTGGATTCACCGTCGTACCTTGCAGTTTCGCGAGCCGGGCGAGAGTGCCGACCCCGAGCGCGGAATCCAGCGGCAACGCCATCCAGGAGGTGAGCAGGCTGTCGCGGCCGAACAGCCGCATGAACCAGGGCGCGCCGGCCGCTACGTAGGCCGTCCGTTCGTCGCCGTCGTCGATGCGCAGAGCCCCCAGATCGCTCTCGGTCTGCCGGAAAACATAGCTCAGGAGCGGATTGGTGCTGGTCAGGCCGGTTGCCGTCGCGTGCCACGCCTGCATCCGGTCGCGGGGGCCGTCGTGATCCGGTCCGGTGGCCTGGATCCTGCGATGCCCGGCCACCGGCTGCACCACCACCCGGGTGTTCCACCGGCCGTGTGCGGGCACCACGATCCGCCAGCTGATCGCGCCGGGGAGAACGACGGGATCGTCTGTGGCCCCGACGATTACGCCGCGGCCGTGATCGGAATGGTCGGTGAAGCGCAGTTCCGCACCGGCGACGGCGACCTCGGCAGCGCCGTGGTGCCCGCGCTCCTCGCGGACCGCGAACAGGTCGGCGAAATCGGCCTCGGCATGCAGCGTCAGCCGCAGCGCGGTGTCCTCGTGACCGAGGTTGTGCACGGTGATCGTCTCGGTGAGCCCCTCGCCGATCGCGCGGCCGCGCACCAGCAGCAGCGTGCTGTCGGCAACGCCCGGGCGTGGCGGTACGCGAAGCACGAACTGCGCCTCCAGCGCGTCGGGGGTCAGCACCGTGAGCTGGTCCGCGTGGTGGCCCTCCACCCGCAGCTGCCAGCGCGAGATCACGCGGGTATCGCGGTAGAACAGTCCCTGTGCGGTGCCGGGGTGGATGTCGCCGAGCTGGTCGGACAGGCAGAACGTATTCGCCTCCACAAGCGTGACCGTCGCCTGGCCGCCTCCGACCCGGGAAACGATGCTGTTCACGGTATTCCTCCTCAGCGGCGCGGCTGTGGGTACAGGGTTGTCGTGAAACTTCGCGGGACGGTTGCCGGGGCGACCGGCGATTGCCGGATCCTGGGTACCCGTCTGACCCAGAGTTAACCATTGGCAATCATTCGGTACGTGCGGCCCCCGGTCAGCGCCGGGAGTCGGAGTTTGGTTGACTCGGAATATGACCGAGCTCTTCGTGAAGATCTGCGGGCTGCGGACCGAACAGGATGTGGACACCGCGGTCGCCGCCGGCGCCGACGCGGTCGGGTTCGTCTTCGCGCCCAGTCCGCGGACCGTCGATGCGCACACCGCGCGCCGGCTCGCCGAGCGGGTGCCCGACGACGTGCTTACCGTCGGCGTGTTCCGCGGGCAGCCGGTCGCGCAGGTCCGGGAGCTGACCGAGGCCAGTGGTATTCGCGCGGTTCAGTTGCACGGTGACGAGGGGCCGGAGTACTACGAGGCGCTGCGCGCCCCGGGCCGGGTACTCATCCGTGCCACGGCGGCGGCCCGAATCGCGCCCCGCAGTGGTGAATTCGGGGAGGACATGCTGCTGTTGGATGCTCCCGAACCGGGCTCGGGTAAGCCGTGGAACTGGGCGTCGCCGGAGTTCGCCACTCCGGCCGGGCGCTGGCTGCTGGCGGGCGGGCTGTACCCGGGGAATGTGCGCGCGGCGATCGAGGCGACCGGTGCGTGGGGGGTGGACGTGTCCAGTGGGGTGGAGAGCGAGCGGGGTGTGAAGTCGCCGGACTTGATCCGCGCATTCCTCGCCGCAGCGCGCGGATAGGGGCGGTCGGCGGCCTAGGGAAACGTTGGCGATCCGGCCGGAACCTCCGATATCCCGGCGGTCCAAGGGAATGGTTGGCGATTCGCCCGGGACCACCGGCAGCTCGGCGGTCCAGGGAACGGTTGACGATTCGTCCGGAACGTCCGATAGCCCGGCGGGCTAGGGAATGGCGGGCGATCCGCCGGGAACTACCGGCAGCCCGGCGGCCTTCCAGGCGCGGAATCCGCCGATGAGATCGGTGGCGCGCCGCAATCCCAGCCCGCGAACATCGGCGGCGGCGAGGCTCGAGGCGTAGCCCTCGTTGCAGACGATCACAACGGGCGTCTCGGCCGTCAGGCCCGGGAGCCGGTGCTCTCCCGCGGGATCCAGCCGCCACTCCAGCACGATCCGCTCCACGATGACCGCGCCGGGGATCTCGCCCTCGGCGAGCCGGTTGGTATGGGGGCGGATGTCGACTACGACGCCGGCGTCATCCAGCAGTGCCGCCACCTGCTCGGGGTTCACACGGTCGAACTGTGCCCTGGCTTCGGCAACCAAATCGTCGGCAGTAATGTTCACACCTCTTCCTGATGGTCCACGCCCGCGAAGTCCGTGAGCGCACGGTACGCCCGCACCGGACGCAGCGGCGGGGAATAGGCGTGCACCGAGGCCGCCGCGTCCGTGCCGGTATTGCGCAGCTGATGGGCGCGGCCGGGGCCGAAGGCAACCGTATCGCCGCGGCGCCACCGCGCGGCGCGGACCGGGGCGCCGATGTGGCGATACTCCTCGGCGAGTTCGCCGAGGGTGACGGTGAAGGCCCCGGAGGCGCCGCCGTGGTCGTGCGGCTCGGTGCCCTGGCCCGGCATCCAGGACAGCAGCCACACCTCGACGCCCATCGTCAGGGCGAGCCGGGCCCACCATCGCCGCTCGGTATCGAAACGGACGATATCCCGCAGCCGGGGCGCCAATTCGGTCGACACCGTATCGGCGAGCTCATGTAGTTCTCCCGGCGACCAGAGCGGACGCTCGGGCCGCAGGATCTCGTGCAGCAGCGGCACGTCGACACCGGGATGGACATCCCTGGTGTACTCGAGCTTCATCGGCAGCGACGTCGTCACCCAGCCTCCCGTAATCGTGTTCCGGTGCGATGGCGCATCCGGCGCATCAGCTTTCGCGAATTCTGCTCCATCGCGGGCCGTCTACCACCGGTCACGATCAGCGTGAGCAAAATTGCGACCAGGATATGCGCGGATGTCGGGGTGGCGTTGTCCCGCGGGCCGGCTCGCCGGGAATCAGGCTCCAGCCCACGGCGGTTCGACCGAGGCGATCGCAGCCTGGAGGGCGACCGGATCAGGGGCGGCGGGCGATCCAGAGCGAGCGATCGGCGCGGACGGTGAGGTCGGGGCGTGTGGCGAAGGTGTCGGGGCCCTCGAGGATCAGGGTGTCCAGGGCGGTCAGGTCGGCCGGGGACAGACGCTCGGCGACGCCTGCGCGCATGCGCTGGAGGATGCTGTGCGCGTAGCGACCGGTCGCGGCGGGGAGCGGTGGAGCCAGGTCGATCTCGAAGTGGCGCTCGATCTCGATGTCGAAACCGGCCTTGGTCAGCATCGGCGCCCAGTCCGAGCCCAGATGCGGGACGTGCTCGGCGGTTTCGGCGGCCGCCGCGGCGTAGCAGCGCTCCTCGAGGTCACCGAGTTCGCCGGACAGGAAGCGCGGCAACGAATTCAGCTCCGCCAAGGCCAGCAGCCCGCCCGGACGGATCGTGTCGAACAGGTCGTTCAGCACGCGGACCGGATCGGCCATGTGGTGCAACGAATTCGAGGCCCACGCCAGCTCGACCGCGCCCAGATCGGGCCAGCCGGCGTCGAGATCGGCCCGCAGGACGTGGACGCGGTCGGCCACGCCGGATGTACGGGCCTTCTCCTCGAGATGGGCCAGCATGAACGGGGACAGGTCGACGGCCGTCACCTCGGCGCCGGGGAAGCCCTGTGCCAGGGCCAGCGCGCCGATGCCGGTGCCCGCGCCCATGTCCAGGATCCGGCGCACCGGCCCGTCCCCGGCGCGCTCGCGGATCAGGGCGAATACCTCGGCGTGGTATTCGTGCAGCACCTCGGCGTCCAGGTCGAGCATGTCGGCCAGGGCGGACTCGTCGCCGTGATCGTGACCGTCGTACGGGTGGCCGGGGTGATGGGCGCTGTGGTGATGCTGGTGATCGTGGCTCATGGTCTCGACCGTACCGGCGGATTGCGTCAAGGGCATACAATATTGCGTATGGAGCAAGATGGAGATCTCGACAGCGTGGTGCGTAAGCGGATCAGGGGTCTGCGCGCGGCGCGCGGCTGGTCCCTGGACGAGCTGGCCGCCCGCTGCTATCTGAGCCCGTCCACGCTCAGCCGCATCGAGACCGGCCACCGTCGCATCGCGCTGGATCAGCTGGCGCCCATCGCCCGCGCGCTGGGCACCACGCTGGATCAGCTCGTCGAGCCGGTGGGCGACGAGGACGTGGTGATCCGGCCCCAAACCGACAGCGCCCGCGGTCTCACCATCTGGATGCTCACCCGCGACAACGGCCCGCACGGCGTCTCGGTCGCGAAGATGCGCCTCACCAAACCGCCGACGGGTGAGCAGCGCGTGCATCCCGGCCGGGACTGGTTCACCGTGCTGTCGGGCACGGTCGAGCTCTGGCTGGGGAACAGGCGAATTCGCATCGAGACCGGTCAGGCCGCCGAATTCTCCTGCATGATCCCGCACGCGTTCGGTGCCCTCGGCGGCCCGGCGGAGCTGCTGACCATCCTGGATCCCGAGGGGCAGCGCACCCACCTGCACCCGTCCTGACCGGGGCGGCACACTGCGCCGATGAGTGGCCCGCGAATTGTTGGCATAATCTCTGACAATTGGAGGTATCCCGCCTAGCGCCAGGACGGTTGCGGTGTCGCAGAGCAGTGGACTCGAACGGGGAACGCAGGGTAAGGCGATTGCGGTGGAACGGCTGCGCCGGGCCATTGCGCAGGGTGATGTCGCACCCGGGCAGCGTCTTGTCGAATCCGAACTCGTCGAGCGGTTCGAGGTTACCCGCGGCAGCGTCCGTGCCGCCATCGACGAACTGGTGGCCGAGGGGCTGATCGAGCGGATCCACAATCGGGGTGCGCGGGTGCGCACGGTCTCGCTCGAGCAGGCGGTCGAGATCCTCGAGTGCCGCAGGGCGCTCGAGGGCCTGATCGCGGCCAAGGCCGCCGAGCGGGCGACGGACGAGGATGTCGAGCGGCTGCGGGGATATGCCGAACGGATGGCGGCGGCGGTGCGCAGGGGTGAGCTGATGAAGTACTCGGCGCTCAACCACGAGCTGCACGCCGCCCTGCGTGAGATCGCGGGCCAGGAGACCGCGGCGGATCTCCTCGTCCGCCTGAACGCGCAGATCGTGCGCCACCAGTTCCAGCTCTCACTGCGGCCGGGCCGCCCGCAGGTCTCGCTCGCGGAGCACCTGCTGATCATCGATGCGGTGACCGTCGGCAACGCGGCCGAGGCGGAGCACTTCATGCGCAAGCACCTCGACAGCGTGATCGGCGCGCTGAGCGATTCCGCGGTAGCCGATCCCGCCTGAGATTGTCGGTGTGGCCCGGATCGCTCGTGGTACCGGCCGCCGGACTGGGAACCCGATTCCTGCCCGCCACCAAGACCGTGGCGAAGGAGCTGCTGCCGGTGGTGGACACCTCCGGGATCGAGCTGGTCGCGCAGGAGGCCGCGCACACCGGGGCCGATCGCATGGTCATCGTCACCTCGCCCGGAAAGCAGGGGCTCGCGGCGCATTTCGCGGAGGATCCCGAGCTTCTGCGCCACATCGAGCCCGGCGCCGGTGGCGAATACCAGCTCACCGATGCCATCGCCCTGTTGATCTCCCGAGGCCATTCCGTACATGTCGTGGTGCACAGGGGAATTCGGCACGATATCGGCAACCCGGCCGGATACCTGCGCGTCGCTGTCGACTTCGCGCTCCAGCGGGAGGAATATGCGGGGCCGCTGCGCGAGTGGTTGCTGCGGCGGCTCGCTGTGGCCGAGTAGACCCGGCCTCGCCGGCCTGGCACCGAGCATGATGGTGGGCATGGACAGCCGAGTACTTGCGATCGATCTGGGAAAGACGGGGTGTCGCGGGTCGTTGCGCGTGGGCGGGCGGGAACTGGCCGGTGCACGAGACGCCGGGACGGCAGGTTTGGCGGCTGCCGGGGGAGTCGACGAGGCGGAGCAGGTGATTCGTGCCGTCGTCGAGCGGATCGACGGCGCGGCAACGGGTTTCGCACTGTGCGTCGGGGCGGCGGGGGCGGTGGCGGCCCCGGAGGCGGCAGCCGAGCTTGCGCGCCGATTGGCGAATGTGGCCGGGGTGCAATCGGTTGCGGTGACCTCGGATGCGGTGACCGCGCACGCCGGGGCGCTGGGTGGCGAGGCGGGAGTGGTGCTGGCGGCCGGGACCGGGGTCGTGGCGACCGCGGTCGATGCGGCCGGGCGGTTTGTTCGCGTCGATGGCTGGGGGCCGCTGCTCGGTGACGAGGGCAGCGGCGGGTGGATCGGGCTGGCGGGGTTGCGGGCCGCGTTGCGTGCCCACGACGGTCGAGGGCCGGGCACCGAGCTGTCCGCGCGCGCGAGTGAGCACTACGGGATCGTTCTCGACGAGCTGCCGAGACTGCTTGGGGACTCGGATAATCCGGCGCGGATCGCGGCGAGCTTCGCGCCGGTGGTCGCCGCCGCGGCCGGTGCGGACGGCATCGCCGCGCAGATCGTCGCCGATGCCGCGAACGCCCTGGCCCGTACCGTCCTCGCGGCCGTCGACCGATCCGGGCTGCGCCTTCCGGCGCCCTATGCGATCACCGGTGGTTTGACGAATCTCGGCGCTGCGTTGCTCGCCCCGCTCGATCTCGCCATTGCCGACGCGGTGGACCGCCGCCCCGCGCTCGGCGCCCCCCTCGACGGCGCCGCCCTGCTCGCCGCCGACACCGCCACTGCCGTGGAGCCCTTGGTGATCCGGTTCGCCTGATCGGAGCGTGTCGCCGAAACTGTGACAAAGATTGTCAACATGTGCGATGCTGCTGGCACTTGTTTGCAATATTTCGCCGCGTTATCCGGGAGTTGCGATGAACGCACTCAATGTCGCCGTCATCGTCGTGTATCTGGTCACGGTGGCCTGGATCGGGTTGCGGCTGTCGGGGCGGCAGCGGTCCAGCAGCGACTATTTCGTCGGTGAGGGCCGGATGCCCTGGTGGACGGTGTGTTTCTCGGTGGTGGCGACCGAAACCAGCGTGCTGACCGTCATTTCGGTGCCCGGCGGCGCCTACACCGGCCAGGGCTTCGGCAATGTCGAACTGGCGCTGGGATACATCATCGGCCGTACCGTGGTGGCGACCCTGCTGATCCCGCTGTACAAGCGCGGCGGGTTCGTCAGCGCCTACCAGTACCTCGAGCTGCGCTTCGGCCGCTATCTACAGGGGGTCGCGGCCGTGACCTTCGTGATCACCCGGCTGCTTGCCGAGGGCGTGCGGCTGTTCGCCTCCGCGATTCCGATCGAGTTGCTGCTCAACGAGTTCGGGCTGCATTTCGGCTACGACGTCATCATCGCCGTGCTGACGCTGCTGACGGTGATCTACACCTACCTGGGCGGCATCAAGGCGGTCATCTGGACCGATGCACTGCAGATGGGCCTGTACCTGGCCGGGGCCCTCATCGCGATCGGCGTGCTGTGGGGCCACGTCGGTGCGGCGGGATGGTCGAATGCCCTGCACGCCGGCAAGTTCCGTGTCTTCGATACCGATTTCGGGCTCGGTCACATTCTCACCAGCTCGTTCGCGCTCCCGACGGCGATCATCGGCGGAGCGATCTTCGCGATGGCCTCGCACGGCTCGGATCAGCTGATCGTGCAGCGCATTCTGGCCACGAAGTCGCTGCGCGACAGCCAGCGGGCGATGATCGGATCGGGCCTCTTCATCGCCGTGCAGTTCGCTGCCTTCTCCCTGGTGGGTGCCCTGCTGTGGTCGTACAACGGCGGCAAGTCGCCGAAACAGCTGGGTCTGGCCAGCTCCGACAGCCTGTATCCGAACTTCATCCTGCACGGGCTGCCGGTGGTGATCTCGGGCCTGCTGGTCGCCGGAATCCTCGGTGCCGCCATGGGGTCGCTGTCCTCGGCGCTGAATTCGATGTCCAACTCGACCGTCGCCGATATTGTTCGCAGTTTCACCCGCACCGGAATCTCCGATTCGGCCATGCTGACCCTCGCGCGGGTGATGACGGTGGTCTGGGCGGTATTGATGGCGGTATTCGCCATGGGATTCAGCGCGGCGACCGGAAATGTGTACCTCACGGCCCTGGCCATCGCCGGCTACACCTACGGCGCGCTGCTGGGGGCCTTCCTGCTGGGGCGTCTCGTGCCGCGGGCCAATCAGCTCGATGCCGTGATCGCGTTCCTGGTCACGGTGGCGGTGATGACATTCGTGGTGCGCGGGGTGAAGATTTCCGTCACCGTCGCGGGCAAGACCTCCGAGCTCGGTATCGCCGCACAGTGGCTGGTGCCGATCGGTGTCGCGGTGACGCTGCTGGTCGGCGGGATCAGCAGCCGGTTCCATGCCGCGCCGGAGCCGGTGGCCGTCGAAGTGGCGGTGTGATGCGGGTCGTCGGGTTGATGTCGGGCACCTCGCACGATGCGATCGATGCGGTGGGCGCGGAGGTCACGCTGCGGGACAGTGTGATTCGGGTGCGCATCGCGGGACACCTGAGCCGCTCGTATCCGCCCCGGCTGCGCCGCGACCTGCTGGACGCGCTGCCACCGGAGAGAGCGGACATGGCCATGGTCTGCCGCCTCGATACCGCCGTCGGACAGGAGTTCGCGGCCGTGGCCGAGGCGGCCGTGCGCGAATTCTTCGACGGGACAGCCGATCTCGTTGCCTCGCACGGTCAGACGGTTTTCCATTGGGTGGAGGATGGAAGCGTCCGCGGCACACTGCAACTCGGGCAGCCCTCCTGGATCGCGGAGCGCACCGGGCTGACGGTAGTGAGCGATTTCCGGCCCCGCGATATCGCGGCGGGCGGGCAGGGCGCGCCGCTGGTCGCCCTGTTCGACGCGCTGTGGCTCGCCGGGCGCGAAGAACGATGTGCCGCACTGAATATCGGCGGCATCGCGAACGTCACCGTCACCGGCGAACCCGCGGCGGCCTTCGATACCGGGCCGGGGAACGCGCTGATCGACGCCGCGGTGGAGCTGTGCACGGACGGCCGGGAACACCTCGACCGGGACGGCGCGCGGGCCGCGGCCGGCCGCGTGGACGAGGACCTGCTGCGGATCCTGCTCACCGAGCCCTATTTTCGGCTGCCGCCGCCCAAGACCACGGGCAAGGAACTGTTCCACCGCGGCTACCTCGAGCGCGTGTTGCGCGGCCGAACGATGTCGCCCGCCGATATCGTCGCCACCGTGACCGCCCTGACCGCACGCACGATCGCCGACGCCCTGGCCCCGTTCGCGCCCACCGAGGTCATCGCGTCCGGCGGCGGTACCCGCAACCCGGTGCTGATGTCGATGCTGGCCGACCGGCTCCCGGCCGCTCGCCTGCTGACCTCGGACCAGCTGGGCCTGCCCTCGGCGGCCAAGGAGGCCACCGCCTTCGCGGTCCTGGGTTTCCTCACCGTCCACGGCCTCCCCGGCAACGATCCGGTTCGCACCGGTGCGGCCCGGCCGGTGGTCCTGGGCTCGATCACCCCGGGGACCGTCGGACTACCGCTGTCCCCGACGCCATCGGCTGCGCCCCGCCGCTTGGAGGTGCTGAGCGATGCCTGATCTCGGTGTCGGGCCGGTGGACGCGTTCATCCTCGGTGTCCTGAGCTCGGCTCGTGGTCCGTTCCGCTCGCCCTCCTGGCGCCGCGCGGCGCCCACCGCACCTGGTGTTCGGTGCGGCGAACGGGTTCGGACGCCCGTGGTGTCGCGCCGCGACGAGGCGGCAGTCGAAGTGTCGCAGCGATTTCGGGAGGCGACTCGTGCCCGATGACGACGTGCGCACGCGGCTGCTGGCGGCGATGCCGCGCCTGACACCGGCGGGCGCGCGGGTTGCCGAGGTGATCCGCGACGATCCGGCCGCGGCGGCGCGGCTGAGTGTCACTCAGCTGGCCGAGCGGGCGCAGACCAGCACCTCGGCCGTGGTCCGGCTGGCGAAAACATTGGGCTACGAGGGATATCCACGGCTGCGGCTGGCCCTGGCGGCGGTCGGGGCGGCGGACCGATCCCCGGTCTTCGCCACCGACATCGATGTGGCCGACGAACCGTCGAAGGTGCTGCACAAGCTCACCGCCTTCGAGACCGAGGCGATGGCGGCCACCGCCGAGCTGGCCGATCCCGCGACGCTCGCGGCCGTCGCCGAGGCGCTGGCGGCGGCGCGACGGGTGGTGCTGATCGGCATCGGCGCCTCGGGCCTGGTTGCCGCGGACTTGGCGCAGAAGCTCACCAGGATCGGAATGTGGTGTGGCGCCTGCACATCGGAGGACGAGGCGCTCGTGCACGTCAGCCTGCTCGAGCCCGGCGACGTGGCGGTGGCCTTCTCGCATTCGGGCCGGACCGCCGCCGTCGTCGAGGCGGTGCGTCGCGCCGGGCGGCGGGCGCTGACGGTCGCCGTGACGGCCGGATCGCAATCGCCACTGGCTCGTTCGGCCGCGCACACGATCCTGGTGGCCGGCCGCGAGGACGGCTTTCGCTCGGCCGCCCTGGCCAGCCGGATGAGCCAGCTGCTGATCGTGGATTCGCTGTATATCGGTGTGCTGCAGCGAACTCCGTCCGCGACCGGGGCGCTGCATCGCACCTATGACGCCGTCGCGGACCGGCGGACCGGCTCCGAGGCGTCCGGCGGCACCACCTCCCGGCGGGCTCGTGGGCCGATACCGGGCGGCGAGATCGCGCCGTGAATCTCAGTCGAGGAGGCGAAGTGGACGACATTGCGGCGCTGCGCACCGAATCTGCGAATCCGCGGACGACCGAGCTGGATTCGATGCCGACGGCCGAACTGCTGCGGGTGATGAACGCCGAGGACGCCGGGGTGGCATCGGCGGTGGCACAGGCGATTCCGCGGATCGCGCGGGCGGTGGAGCTGATCGTCGCCGCGCGCGCAGGGGGCGGCCGGCTGATCTACGCCGGGGCCGGGACCAGCGGACGCCTGGGTGTGCTGGACGCGGTGGAATGCCCGCCGACCTTCGGTACCGATCCGGGCGAGGTGATCGGCCTGATCGCCGGTGGCGCACCGGCTTTGACACATTCGGTCGAGGGCGCGGAGGACGAGCCGCCCCGCGCCGCCGCGGACCTTGCCGAGATCGGGCTCACCGCCGCCGATGTCGTCGTCGCCCTGGCCGCCAGTGGTCGCACGCCCTATGCGCTCGGGGCGGCGCGCTACGCCCGTTCGGTGGGCGCGGCGACGATCGGCCTGTCCTGCAACGTCCGTGCCGCGCTGAGCGAGCAGGTCGAGGTGGGCATCGAAATCGATACGGGCCCCGAGGTTCTCACCGGATCGACGCGTCTGAAGGCCGGGACGGCACAGAAGATGGTGTGCAATATGCTCTCGACCGCGGCCATGGTCCGCTCCGGCAAGGTGTACGGCAACCTGATGGTCGACGTGAACCCCTCCAACGCCAAACTCGTGGACCGGGCCCGGCGCATCGTCGCGGACGCGACCGGCGTCGATGCCGCCGCGGCGGCCGCCCTGCTGGAAGCCGCGGGCGGACATCCGAAGACCGCCATCGTCATGCAGCTGACAGGCGTGGATGCCCCGGCGGCGCGCGTTCTGCTCGAGCGCGCAAACGGATTTGTGCGCGCGGCCACCGCCACGTTGAGGCCCTGAAGCGATCTGAGCGGCAATGGGATTCGCGTTGCGCACTCCGCCGTGTGCGGGGTGCGCAACGCCGACCCTACTTCGACGCGGTGAGATACACCGACAGATCCCGCATGTCGCCCATCTCCGCGGGCACCTCGAACGGCGGACGCCCGTATCGGGCGGCGAGATCGTCCAGGCTCGCCCCGCCGACCTCCCAACCGCGGTCGGTCAGCCACCGCGCCGGATCGGACCGCTCGTCGTCGTAGAACAGATCGGTGACGTCGATCTCGCCGAACGGGTTCTGTACGCCCCCAACGCAGTTGGCAATGTTCGCCCTCCGTGTCGGTGTTCTCGTTGGCGGGTGTGTCGGTGTGGGTGCGTTCGCGGATGGGGATGCGA
>NZ_JBNPVW010000028.1:0-57009 GCF_050434125.1 Nocardia sp. GP40
CGGTCGTGGTGCCCTTGCTGCCGGAGTTGTTGTAGTTGGCGTCCAGCGAGGTGATGTCCTCGCCCGGGGCGGCGACGCCGACCCACGGCCCGGGCACGGTGAACTTCGACGGAGCGCCGGTCGAGGGGTTGATGGAGCCGACCGAGAGCACGTAGTCGTCCCAGCGCGCCGGGGAGACGTTCATGTTGACCTTGCTCCACAGGTCCGCGGAGGGATCGGTGGGGTCGAGCACGGGGTTGGTGCCCTTGCACACGTCGTTGTTACCCGCGGCGACCACCACGACGACGTCCTTCTGCAGCGCGGCGTACTGCACCGCCGCACCGATCTTGTCATCGGCCAATGTGCCTGTGACGCAGGTGACTTCGGAAATGTTGATCACCCGGGCGCCCAGATCCGCGGCATGACGGATCGCCGAGGCCAGCGTGTCCAGGTTGCCGTAGCTGAACCCGGCGATGTCCTGCTGACTCGCCCCCACGGACTGGCCCTTGAGTTCGAAATATCCGCTGGTCTGGCGGATCGCGACAATGCGCGCGTCGGGTGCGACACCGGCGAAGCCCTGTCCTTCCACCCGGCTGGCGCCGATGAGTCCCGCGACGACGGTGCCGTGGCCGTCGCAATCCTGGGTGCCGTCGCCGTTGCTGACGTAGTCGCCCCCGGCGACCAATCCGGGCAGCCGGGGATGCCGCACGACGCCGGTATCGATGACCGCGACCGTTTGCCCCGCTCCCGAGGAGAACTTCCAGGCATCGGGAAGGTCGAGCACACGCTGGGGCAGCGGGATGGCGGCGCCGTCACCGCCCGGAACGGAGCTGACACACGGGGTGTTCGGCTTGGCCTCGGTCTCCTGCGGCGGGTGCGGTGTCCCGTCGCCGGGCAGCGCGCTCGGATTCACCGCGGGCGGGCGATCGGCGAATGCCGTTCCCGCGCCGACGGATACGCTCAGACCGAGCACCGTGGCCGCCGCGACTATGCGAATGAGCTTGTGCCCGAACATTTTCGGATTCATGCCCGGCCTACAGCGAGAGCGATCGGATGATCGAGTACAGGTTCGCCACCCAGAACGCCAGCGGCAGGACGGCCGCGACGAAGGCGTACTCGAGCAGTTCCACCGCGCGCCGCATGGGCGGGGTCGCGGTCTGGTTGGGAATGATCAGGCCGCAGATCAGGGCGCCGATCAGCAGCACCATCGCGGCGCCGAAGACGGCCAGCGGCTGGGCCTGGGTGACGGCGGCGCCGAGCATGACGGCCAGCAGGATGGCCGCGCCGCCGCTGATCAGCACGATGGACAGTTCGGCATTGGTGTAGGTGCGGCTGCGGAACAGCAGCACGGCCGCGGCCACCAACGCCAGCGCGATGCCGGGCCAGAACGGGCTGCGTGCGCCCGGATCGCAGCCGGCCAGCGCGCCCACGACCGTGACCAGCGTGGTCGCCGCGACCATGCCGTCGAGGTACATCCGGGCGTGCTCGGACTTCTCCTTCAGCACGTCCATGGTCGGCAGGGCGCGATGGTCGTCCGGATCGTCCTCGGTCGGATCGATCGGCGTGCCCGGCGAGGGCACCGGCGGCAGTGGCAGCTTGGCCAGCAGCATCGACACTCGGGGTGCGAGCGACAGCGCACCCAGCGCGAGCACCGCCGCGCCGGCCCCGAGGGCCCGGGCCGGCTGATGAACCAGCAGCCCGACCAGGGTGGCTGCGATCGCGAACAGTGAGACCGTACTCGTACCGATATATACGGCCAGCCCGACGCCGCTGACCCGCCAGGCCAGAATGGCCGTCGCGCCGACCAACACCGAGCCGAGCAGCATGTTGGCCCAGCCGTAGTGATGGTGCTGCAGCGGAACGAGCAGCATGCCCGCGGCGAACGCGCTGGGCAGCGCGCTGCCGCCGATCACCAGCGCGGTCGAGGTGTCGCCGTACATGCGGGACATCACGGTGCCCGCGACCACGAGCAGGACGGTCAGCAGCGCCGCGACCGCGCCGGTGATCCAGCCCGGCATGGCCTCGGGCGCGCCGAGCAGGCCCGCGCAGCCCACGATCATGGCCAGTACGGCGATGACCGAGGCCGAGAGCCGGGCCAGCTTCGGCGACCAGGTGCGGAAGGAGTCCTCGTCTGCGATCGCGACGTTGTACATGATGTCGTCGAACAGCGGCGTCGGCGCGACGTGGTCGGCGCTCTCGAGCATCAGCAGCTCACCGTCGCGGACCCCCTGCTCGCCCAGGCTGAGCGAATTCGAGAACGGCGGCTGGCCGATGCGCGCGAGCACCCATTCCGCGGGCTGGAATTGTTCGCCCCCGGTATCGAAATCATTGTGGCGGCTGTTTTGCGCCACCATGTCCACGACGCTCGGGATGACCAGGGCGACCGGCACATCGACCGGAATCGCCATATCGACCTGAGTGTGCTTGGCCAAGATTGTGACTCGGGCAAGATCCGGGGCCCGTACGATCCCCCGGCTCGCATCATCTTCGATGTGGCTCATTCGCGCGTGCGTCACGCTGCCCCCAACTCCGTCTCTACCTGGTGTTTCCGCAAGCGCGCGAGTTGCGGTCGCGCGGTTGACCCGTGCAGAATGCTGGTCGAACTGTACGACATGTCGGCGCTGACCTCTACACTGAGGCCCGCACCAGGCTGTTGAAGGGGGAGCGTTCGTCGATGAGCACAGTCAGATTCCAACGCCGCCAACGCCGTGAGGTTCCGCGCACGCCCGGTGGCGAGGTAACTCTGCAGCCACCGCCCGAAATCCCCCGCGCCGTACCCGGCGGACTCATGGGCAAGCTCATGCCCGTCGTGATGATGGTCGGCATGGTCGGCATGATGGCCATCATGTTCACCAAAAGCGGTGGCATAGGCTCGAATCCGACGTCGTTGATGTTCCCGATGATGATGGTCTTCTCGATGGTCGGCATGTTCGCCAACGGGGGCGGCAAGGGCCAGAAGGCGGCCGAGGCCAACGAGGACCGCAAGGACTATCTGCGCTATCTCGACCAGGTCCGCAAGGATGTCGACGAGACCGCCACGCAGCAGCGCGCCGCGGTCGAGTGGAGCCACCCCGAGCCCGGCCTGATCTGGATGCTCGCGGGCACCAGCCGCATGTGGGAGCGCCGCCCGGGCGACAAGGACTTCTGCCACGCCCGCATCGGCCTGGGCGGGCAGCGCCTGGCCACCCGCCTGGTCTCGCCGGAGACGGGCCCGGTCGAGGAGCTCGAGCCGATCGCCGCGGTCTCGCTGCGCCGGTTCGTGCGCACCCACTCCACGGTTCCGGATCTGGCCACCGCCATCGCGGTGAAGGGTTTCGCGGCCATCCAGCTCAACGGCGATCGTGCCCAGGCCCGCGACATGACGCGCGCAATGTTGTTGCAGCTGTGCATGTTCCAGGCGCCGGACCAGGTGCTGGTCGCGGTCGTCTGCGGTGCGGACACCATGGCCGAATGGGAGTGGACCAAGTGGCTGCCGCACACCCAGCACCCCGAGTCGCAGGACGGCGTGGGCACCGAGCGCATGGTGTACGGCTCGATCCGCGAGATGGCCGCGGGCCTGGCGCCGTTGCTGCACAACCGGGTTCGCTACTCGCGTAACCAGCCCGCCAACCAGCATCTGACGCACATCATCGTGGTGGTCGACGGCGGCCTGCTCGAGGCCGAGGAGGATTCGCTGCGGGAGTCCGGGTTCGAGGGCGTCACGGTCCTGGACCTGTGCAATTACGCTCCGCGCCTGTCGGTTTCGCGCGGTATCCAGATGGTGGTGGAGAACGGCGAGTGCACCGGCCGCGGCGCCACCGGCAATATGGAGCGCTTCGCGATCATCGACCGGATCAGCGCCCGCCAGGCCGAGCAGGTCGCGCGGCGCCTGGCGCCGTTCCGGGTGGTAACAGCGTCCGGTGCGGACACCTCGGCCTCGGAGAGCCACGAGGCGATCACCTCCTGGGCTCAGATGCTCAACCTCGGCGACATCGGCACGTTCAGCCCGGACAGCCAGTGGAAGCCGCGCTACGGCCGCGACCGGCTGCGGGTGCCCTTCGGCCTGGGCGCCGACGGGCAGCCGGTGTTCCTGGACATCAAGGAGGCCGCCGAGTTCGGCACCGGCCCGCACGGCCTGTGCATCGGCGCCACCGGTTCGGGTAAGTCGGAATTCCTTCGCACCCTGGTGCTTTCGATGCTGGCGATGCATTCGCCCGACCAGCTGAACCTGGTGCTGGTCGACTTCAAGGGTGGTGCGACCTTCCTCGGCCTGGACGGCGTGCCGCACGTCGCGGCCGTCATCACCAACCTCGAGGAGGAGGCCGACCTGGTCGGCCGCATGCGCGACGCCCTCGACGGCGAGATGAACCGGCGGCAGGAGTTGCTGCGCGCGGCGGGCAATTTCGCCAACGTCAGCCAGTATGAGGAGGCCCGCGCCGCGGGCGCCGATTTGGATCCGCTGCCCGCGCTGTTCGTCGTGCTCGACGAGTTCTCCGAACTGCTGCAGCAGCATCCGGACTTCGCGGATCTGTTCACCATGATCGGCCGCCTGGGCCGCTCGCTGCAGGTGCACCTGCTGCTGGCCTCGCAGCGGCTGGAGGAGGGCAAGCTCAAGGGCCTCGAGTCCCACCTGTCCTACCGCATCGGCCTGAAGACCTTCTCCGCCAACGAATCCCGGCAGGTGCTGGGTGTGCCCGACGCGTTCAACCTGCCCGCCAGCCCCGGTGGTGGCTACCTCAAGACCAACGACGGCGAGATCCGCCGCTTCCAGGCGTCCTACGTCTCGGGCGATTACGTCGGCGGCGGCTCGCAGCGCGAGGTCACCCACGCCGGCATCGTCGGCGGCGAGATCGACATCCACGCCCGCGCGTTCACCGCCGGTCACGTCGACTTCCGGCCCGGCGACCGGTTGCAGACGGCGTCCACGCCGAGCGGGCCGCAGGAGACCGTGCAGGACGAGAACGGCGAGAAGATCTCCAATGTGGGCATGCTGGTGTCGCGGATCCGAGGGCACGGCCGCCCGGCCCACGAGATCTGGCTGCCGCCGCTGGACGACGCGCCGACCATGGACCAGCTGCTGCCGCGCTCGCTGCTGACCGGCGACGTCCTCCCGATGGCCACGCTGACCGCCCCGATCGGCATCGTTGACCGGCCCTACCATCAGCGCCGCGATCCGATGGTCGTGGATCTGTCCGGTGCGCGCGGCAACGTCGCGATCATCGGTGGTCCGCAGTCCGGTAAGTCCACCGCGCTGCGCTCGCTGATCATGGCGATGTCGCTGACTCATACCGCCGAGCAGGTGCAGTTCTACTGCCTCGACTTCGGCGGCGGCACGCTGACTGGTCTGCAGGGCCTGCCGCACGTCGGCGCGGTGTCGGGCCGGCTGGACGAGGACCAGGTGCGCCGCACCCTGTCCGAGATGCAGGGCATCGTGCGCTCGCGCGAAATGCGGTTCCGGCAGCTGGGCATCGAATCCATGCAGGAGTTCCGCCGCCTGCGCGCGAGCGATCCGTCCACCAGCCCGGCCGCCGCCGGTGCGCACGAGGATCCGTTCGGCGATGTCTTCCTGGTCATCGACGGCTTCGGCACCATCCGCCAGGATTTCGACGTGCTCGAGCAGCACATCATCAACCTCGCGGTGCAGGGGCTTTCGTACGGTGTGCATGTCGCCATCGGCCTGAACGCTTGGCGTGAAGCGCGCCCCGCGCTCAAGGACCAGATCGGTACACGCATCGAGCTGCGTCTGGGCGATCCGATGGATTCGGATCTGGGCCGTAAGTTCGCTTCCCTGGTCCCGATCGGACGCCCTGGCCGAGGCATGACGGCCGAGAACCTGCACATGCTGACCGCGCTGCCGCGCATCGACGGCGACTCGAACCCCGAGACGCTCAGCTCCGGTGTCGCTGCCGCGGTGGCGGCGCTGCAGAAGATGACCCCGGGCCGTCCGGCCCCGCGGGTGCGTATGCTGCCCGAACGGCTGGACCGGCAGGAGCTGCTGCAGGTGGCCGGGAACTGGCAGGGGGATCCGTCGCAGAAGTGCCTGCGGTTCCCTATCGGCATCAACGAATCCGAGCTGGCGCCGGTGTTCATCGACTTCGATGTCAGCCCGCACTTCGTCATCGTCGGCGACAAGTCGGGTAAGTCGACGCTGCTCCGCTCGATCGCGGAGGGCATCATGGCCTCCAACACCCCGGATCAGGCCCGCATCATCATGGGTGACTACCGCCGCGCCCTGCTGGGTCTCATCCCGAAGGAGTACACGGCCGGATACGGTTCCACCGCACCGCAGTTCACCGATCAGATGTCCGCTCTGGCGGGCTATGTCGAGAAGCGCACGCCGGGACCCGACGTGACGCCGCAGCAGCTGCGCGACCGGTCCTGGTGGAGCGGGCCCGAGATCTACGTGCTCGTCGACGACTACGATCTGGTCGCCAACTCCCAGGGCAACCCGGTGCAGGCCCTGCTCCAAAGCCTGCCGCACGCACGCGATCTCGGTTTCCACGTGATCATCGCGCGGCGCGCGGGTGGCGCGAGCCGGTCCATGTACGAATCGACGATTGCCAGCATGCGCGACCTCGGCTCGTCGGCGCTGATCATGAACGGCAGCCGCGACGAGGGCGTGCTGTGGGGTAAGGCGCGGCCGTCGGAGATGCCCGCCGGCCGCGGCATCTACGTCACGCGCGGCGGCGAGGAGCTGATTCAGACCGGCTGGATGCCGCTCACCTGATGAGCGTCGTAGATGTAGTACTGAGCGATAACCGGCTGTGGGCCCGCAGCGAATCGACACACTGGGATGGTCCGCCCTCGATCGTGCCCGCCAGCGACGGCACGAGTTTCGTTGTGGGGGAACAGCTGCGGCCGCAGTATCCGGCGGTGTCGATGGTGCGACTGGCGGCGGCCGACCGGATCGCCTTCTCGCGGTCGCAGCTACCGCCGATCACGGACGCCTGGGCGGTGACCCTCGGCGCGGTTCTCAACAACCTCAGCCTGCCGACGCCGTGCGAGCAGCTCACCATCGTCGGCCCGTCCGACTGGGGTCGTCGGCGCCGGGCCGCGGTGGAGGCGGCCGCGCGCCGCATGGTGCAGCGGGTGAACATCGAGCCACTGGCGCGGCGTGCGGCCTCGCTCGGCGCGAGCACCGCGCAGCAACAGCGGATCGCGGTGCTGGAGCTGAATCCGTTGTCCACCACCGTCACCCTGGTCGGCCGGTCCGGACAGGACACCTGGATTCAGGCGTGTGAGCACGAGCCGGCCGTCGGGCTGGCCGATGTCGACGAGGGGCACGGCCTGCCGGACGTGGTCGCGGTGATCGCGCGACTGCTCGCCGGGCAGCCGCCGACCTACCTACTGGCCGCGGGTGTTTCGGACCCGGCCCTGCTCGAGGCGCTGTCGGCGATCCTGGCGCAGCAGTGCGGCTTCCCGGTCGACGTGCGCCCGCTCTCGGGCGTCGAACTCATCCGCGGCGCGCACCCCGGAATGTCGATGCCCCCCGCCCCGGCGGCCCTGGCGCCGCCGGTGGAGTTCGATTCGCTGCACCAGCAGGCGGTCGCCACCCGTCCGCCCGAGACCCGCCGCAACGCGCTGTACATCGGGATCGCCACGGCGGCGGTCCTGGTCCTGGTCCTGGTCGGCGCGGTGATCGCGCTGACCGCGGGTTCGAAGTCCAAGCCCACCGCCGCGTCGACCTCGACCGCGGTGCCGTCGCCGGGCGCGGTCACCACCACCAGCGCACCCCCGCAGCCCCCACAGTCGTTCGGCCACCTGCAGATTCGGATCCCCTCGGGTTGGCACGTGTCCAAGCAGGTCGGCGACAATGTCTACCTGTCCCCGGACGACGGGTCCCGCCAGCGCATCACGATCGAGCAGAAGGCCCTCACCGCGGGCGCGACCGTCGACAATGTGGCCGATTCCCTGGACGTGCAGATCAAGCACAGCCCCACGGGCAGGTTCAGCGAGCTGACTCGCAACGCCGTCTTCGCCGACCGCTCCGGACTGTCCTACGAGGAATACCCGGGCGGCGGCACCACCGTCCGCTGGCAGGTGCTCGTGGATTCGGACGTCGAGGCCAGCATCGGCTGCCAGTATCCCCAGGACAAGTGGCAGGCCCTCGCGCCCACCTGCGAACAGGTCGTGCGCGATGTGAAGGTCACGCAGTAGGTTCGCCGCGTCACCGGCCGGGCAGCACCGGTTGGGTCAGGCCGTTCAGCGCGCCGATCTCACGAATCAGTCCGGCGGTGTCGTCGTCCGAGGCCGGGTAGTTCTGGGCGCCCTGGACGATCTGCTCGGCATTGGTGGACAGCGCGGTGATGAAACCGTTGATCTCGCCGTGCAGCTTGGTCGAGAAATCGATCAGCGCCTGGCCGGTGGTGAAGCCGGGATTGTTCTTCGCGGCCGTGGCCTGGGAATCGAAAAACTTGTTCGTGTCGGTGATCGCCTGGCTTGCAAGGTCTTTCAGGCGACCGCCGATCTTCGCGACGTCGGCGGGTTTGATGGAGATGTCGTCGGCACTCACGGATGAAGATCCTTTCCCTCACCACGTAACCTTGGGCTGCACGATCTGTGTGTTCTGCTTGCCCAGGCCCTGCTGGAATTCGGGCAGCCGGCCGTAGAGCGGATAGTTCTGGGCATCGCCCGAATGCTGGGTGTACAGCACCTGATTGTCGGGCAGGACCCCGGTGACGATGACGGTGTGGTGGGTGTCGCCGGCGTGCAGATGCGCGGACGGATCGTTCTGGGTCATGGTGTAGTACATGACATCCCCGGGCCGAGCCTGGCTGGGCGAGACGACGGTGCCGCCGTTGCCGAGAAAGAAGTCGTGGTTGTTCTGGGCGGCGCCCCAGGTCGGGGTGTGCGAGAGGCCCGGCAGCGGATCGCTGCCGTTGGCATTGCTGCCATCGCTCCAGCCCTTGGTATCCCAGTGGCGCGGAATCAGCCCGTCCCAGTCCTCCTTGAACGGCATATTGCCGCCGTAGGCGAGGGCATCCGAGGCGAAGTTGGTGCAGTTGTCCTTGTTCTTCCAGTCCAGGCTGGAGTTGTTCCAATTGCTCAGGGCGTACGCGACGGTGCCGACCGAGCTGTAGCCGAGCCCGGGCCGATCGATGTCCTTCTTCACCGAGTCCGGAATCCCCGGCAGGTTGTAGATCTGAACCGGGCAGGCCCTTTCCAGATCGAACTGTTCCTCGGGCGTGAGGCCGTTCCACCAGGCGGCGTTCTCCTGGGGTGACAGCCCGGCCGGAATGGTGTCGGTCAGTTCCTGCAGGGCCTTTTTCGTATTGTCGGCCTGAATCTGCTGGGCCTGATCGACACTGGTCTTGGTGATGTCGGGCTTCGCGGCCGCGTTGAGCGCCTGGGTGCACAGCGCGTCGGCCTCGTTGGCGGACTTGATCGCGTTGTTGATCAGTTTCTGCGCCTGGTCCTTCGCCGTGGTCATCCTGTCCAGGGCCGAGGTCGAATACGGACCTATGGGCAGCGAGACGGTGCCGGTGCTCTGATCGATGTACAGACCGTGGCTCGTCGCGAGGTGGACGCCCTCGCCCAGTTCGGTCTGTGCCGTCTGGATCGCGTGATTGAGGGTGTCCAGCGGATCGACCGCGGCCCTGGCCAGAATCGAGGTCACCTCCGCCTGGTCCGCGACCGTGGTGAGGACCGAACGGGCCTGGCCGGCCGCCCAACTCGACCAGGCGCCATCGAGCGGCTTGACGCCGTTGTCGTGGATATCGTCCTTGATTCGCTCACACTGCTTGGCGGCGGACAGCGTGTCGTCGGCAGCGGTAGTCCACGACTGCGGTTGTGCGTCACGGAGTTCAGCGAAGCTCACCATGCGATTCCCCGTTGTCGATCTTCACGCCTGACAGTGTAGAACCGGGCGAAACGCACTGTCCTGCTAGAGGAAATCGGGGGTGCCCATCGCCTTGACAGCGAATTACACTGGTCAGCAACCAGTTTGGGAACGCCATTGTGAACGAAGAGTGGCCGCGGTCACCCTCGATTCGGCTGCCGTTCACAATGGCGCAGGCCGGATCGGCTCGGTGAGCTACAGCGTGACCACCACTTTGCCGTGGACGTGGCGGGCGGACTGCAGTGCCACGGCGTCGCGGATCTTGTCGATCGGGAAGCTTGCGGCGATCGGGACGGTGAGCTTGCCCGCGAGGATGGCGGCGGTGATCCGGTCCATGGCGTCGGCTGGTGCGTCGATGCCGCCGGTGGCCCGCACGCCGCCGGGTGGGGTGGGGCCCGCGGCGACCGTGCAGATCCGGTGCGGCGGGATGCCGAGAGCGAGTGCGGTTTCGGCGGTTTCGGTGCTGAACAGGTCGGCCGCCGCGGTGACGCCGAGGGCTCGGACCCGGTCGGCCAAGCCGGGGCCGTAGGTGACGGGTTCCGCGCCCAGCTTCCGCAGGAACTCGAAGGTGCTCTCCGAGGCGGTTCCGATCACGCGGGCGCCGGTGAGGGTCGCGAGCTGAATCGCGAAGATGCCGACACCGCCCGCGGCCCCACCGATCAGGACGGTATCGCCGGAGCGCAGGTCGACCGCGGCAAGCGCGGCGGACGCCGTCATGCCCGCGATCGGAAGCGCGGCGGCCACCTCGTCGCTGATGCCCTCGGGCGTGTGCCACAGATTCTCCGATGCCGAGGCGACCGTCCCGAGTACCACGTGGTCGGCGACGGCACGGCCGAGCGCGCCGCCGTAGACGCGCTCACCCACGGCAAAACCCGTTGTGCCGCTGCCTACCTCGTCGACGACGCCGGCGAAGTCGAAGCCGAAGCCCGCGGGCAGGGTGACGCCGAACCGCGCCGCCGCCTCGGGATTCGAGGCGATGCCCCAGTCCACGGGATTCAGCCCGGCGACGGTGACGCGGACACGCACCTCGCCCGGACCAGGGTGCGGCTCCGGTACCTCCCGCACTTCCAGTACCTCTGGGCCGCCGAACTTTTCGTAGATGACAGCGCGACTCATGCGAACCTCCAACGAGTGATAAGACTTGGTCCCATCACTCTACTCCAGTGATGGGACCAAGTGCCATAGACTGTTTTCATGGCCCGCTGGCAACCCAACGCATCCGAACGACTCGTCGTCGCCGCCCTCGACCTGTTCGCCGAGCGGGGCTACGAGAACACCACCGTGATCGAGATCGCCGAGCGCGCCGGGCTCACCAAGAGCACCTTCTTCCGCTACTTCCCGGACAAGCGCGAGGTGCTGTTCGGCGCGAGCGTGATGGCCGAATTGGTCGTCGAGGGGATCGCCGCGGCGCCGAGCACGGCCACCCCGCTCGACGCGATCGCCCATGCCCTCGACATGATCGGCAGGGAAGTCTTCACGCCCGAACGACGCGAATTCGGCGCCAAGCGGCGGGCCGTGATCGCCGCCAATCCCGAACTGCGGGAGCGGGAGGCGCTGAAGGGACTGAGCCTCGTCGCCTCGATGGTGGACGCGCTCGAGCGCCGCGGTGTCCCGGACCTGACCGCGCGCGTCGCCGCCGAGCTGGGCGCGGTGGCCTGGTCGATCGCTCACCAGCGGTGGAGCGACGGGGGGGACGGCGAGGGGTTCGGCGAGGTCGCCCGGCGAACACTTGGCGAGGTGCGGGCGGCCGCTACCCGGGTACTGACCGCCGAGCAGTTGGGTGCACCCGAAGCGATCGCCTAGATCGGCTCCCAACCGGGCCATCTTCGGAAGCCGGAGTCCCCGCGCAGACAGGAAAAGCGCAGGCGCGCCTGATCGACCAGGGACAGGTCGCCGGTGGCGGCGCGGGCGGCCCGGACAAGCAGGCGGAATTCCAGGATGTCGCGCAGGAGATAGAACGTGGGCCGGCGCATGACGTTGATGATCCACGGCTTACGTCCGGTTTGGTGACCGGCGTTAAGGAATCTCCCACTTTCCGCACAGCGACCCGCAGGAACACTGTGAGTGAATGGGGCACGTGCTGACTTCCCCCGCGCCGACGATCGCACCCGAATCACCGCCGACCGACCGGGAGGGCCCCAGCACCTGGGATCGCGTGGGCTTGGCCCTGCTGCTGGGCGGTACCGCGGTCGCCTACCTGTGGAACATCACCGTCAACGGCACCGCCAACGCGTTCTATGCCGCCGCGGTGTGGTCGGCGACGCGCAGCTGGAAGGCGCTGCTGTTCGGATCGCTGGATCCGAACAACGTCATCACCGTCGACAAGCCGCCGGTATCGCAGTGGGTGATGGGCCTGTCGGCGCGGGTGTTCGGCTTCGGCAGTGCCGCCGAACTCGTGCCCCAGGCGCTGATCGGGGTGGCGACCGTCGCGCTGCTGTACGGCGCGGTACGGCGGCTGGCCGGGCGCAATGCCGGTCTGCTCGCGGGCGCGTGCCTGGCGCTGATGCCGGTGGGTGCGCTGATGTTCCGGTTCGACAAGCCCGACCCGGTGATGGTGCTGCTGATGACGGCCGCGGTCTACGCGCTGGTGCGGGCGCTGCCCGCCGCGAGCACGAAATGGCTTGTGCTGGGCGGGATCGCGCTCGGGTTCGCCTTCCTGTCCAAGATGCTCGAGGGCCTGATGGTCGCCCCGGCGCTGTGCCTGACCTATCTGATCGCCGCGCCGAATCCGCTGCGGCAGCGGTGTATTCAGCTGCTGGCGGCGCTGGCCGCGCTGGTGGTGTCCGCGGGCTGGTATGTGGCGCTGACGATGGTGTGGCCTGTCTCCTCGCGGCCCTATATCGCGGGCTCGACGGACAACTCGTTCATGAATCTGGTGTTCGGCTACAACGGATTCGGCCGCCTGCTCGGTCACCGCCCCGCCGGTCACGCGGGCAAGGCCCGGCCGTTCGCCGACGGCCCGGCCCGGCTGTTCACCGGCGAATTCGGCTTCGAGATCGGCTGGCTGCTGCCCGCGGCGCTAATGGCCCTGGTACTGCTGCTGGTTGCGCGCCGCGGACGGCCGCGCACCGATTCGATTCGGGGCGCCGCCATCGTCTTCGGTGTCTGGCTGATCATCGACGGCGGCGTGCTGAGCTATATGAGCGGGACCGTGATCCCTTACTACACACTGTCGATCGCGCCCGCGGTTGCCGCGCTGACCGCGATCGGCCTGCACGAGATGTGGGGTGCGCGCGATACCTGGTTCGGTCGCGGCGGTGCGGCCGCCCTGGTACTCGTCAGCGGCGTCTGGGGTTTCGTGCTGCTGCACCGCAACGCCGGGTGGCTGCCGCCGCTGCGCTGGACGCTGCTGGCGGTCGATGTGATTGCGGCCGCGGCGCTGCTGTTTCCCCTCATGCCGCGGCCCGGCGCCCGGATCGCGCTGGCCGCGGGGCTGGTGGGTGCGCTGGGTGGCGCGGGCGCGTATACCGTTGCGTCGCTGGGGCAGCCGCATCAGGTCCGGCTCGTGGCCGGGCCGACGGTGCACGGGAACGGCGCGCCCGATCCGGCGGCGAATTTCCCGCTGATCGCGATGTTGAAGGGCACCCGGACGGACTGGTCCGCGGCGGTCGAGTTCTCCCAGGACGCCGCCGTGCTGGAATTGGCCTCGCGCACACCGGTCATGGCGATCGGCGGCTTCCGCGGGACGGACGGGGCGCCGACGTTCCGGCAGTTCGTCGGCGATGTGAGCGCCCACCGGATCACCTACTACGTCACCCTCGGCGGCAAGCGGCGGTCCAGGACGCATGCGGACATCAGGACCTGGGTGACAGGGCATTTCAAGCCCATCCACCTCGGCCGGGCCACCGTCTACGACATGTCCGGATACCACGCGGCGGCGGCACCGCGAAAATGACAGTGGCCCTTGGTGTCTCGCGCACCAAGGGCCACCGGGCGCCCCGGCCCTACCGGAGCGCGGCCGAATCCTCGGCGACCCGCCCGAAATCGAGCTTCACGATCTGGTCCGCGCAGTGGAAGTAGCGGTCGTCGTGGGTGATGACGATGACGGTCTTGTTGCGCCGCTTGAGATCCGCGAGGATCTCGGTGTAGAACACCTCGCGAAAGCGGGGTTCCTGATCGGCGGCCCACTCGTCGAAGACGTAGATCGGCCGGTCCTCGAGCAGCGCGGTGAGCAGGGCCAGCCGCTTGCGCTGGCCCTGGGACAGGGCCAGGGTCGACAGGCGCCCGTCCTGCACCGTCACCTTGTGCGCGATCTGCAGCTGTTCCAGATAGCCGCGCACCTCGTCGTCGATGCCCGGGCGATCGAAGCCCAGGTAATCCTCGAACAGGTGGAAATCGGTGAACACCGCCGAGGAATTCTGCCGGAACCACTCGATGTTCTCGTGGTCGATCGGCTCGTCGTTCACCGTGAGCGCGCCCGTGCGCGGCACGTACAGGCCCGTGATCAGTTTGGCCAGTGTCGATTTGCCGCTGCCGTTGCCGCCGATGACGAACGAGACCTGGCCCGGTTCGAACGTCAGATCCAGCGGGCCGAGCGCGAAACCGGAACCCTCCTCGCTCGGCGGCGGTAGCGGAACCGGCAGATCGTGCCGCAGGCCGTGGTCCACCGTGCGATTGCCGTTGACGTCGGGGCGCAGGCCCTCGGGCGCGCCGTGCGGGGGCGCGCCCGGAAGATCGTGCCGCGGTGCATGATCCGGTCCGCGATGTCCGTTCGGATGCGGCCGGTGCGGCGGGGGCGGGCCCCCGGCGGGTCGTGCGCCCGGCGCCGCCTTCCCGCGCCCGGGGACCTTGCGTTCCCGCATCGGCGGCATCCCCGGCCCGCCGGGGACGGGCGGGATCGGCGGCGGCGCCTCGGTCCGGTAGCTGTAGCTCACATCCGTCAGCCGCAACCGGGCCTCGGGGACGAGGGGCCGCTCGGTGTACGGCAGCAGCTCCTCGTTGTGCATGGTCTCCATGGACAGGTTCATCGCGCGGATCTTCGCCAGGGCGACATCGCCGCGCACCAGATCCGGGAGGCGGTGCATGAAGTTCTGCATCGGCATCGCCAGGAACGTCGTCACCAGCACGTAGCCCACCATCACGTCCAGCGACAGGTGTAGCGCCGAGGCGATCGCGAACAGGATCGCCGCCATGGTGCCCAGCTGCAGCAGCTGCCCGAAGCCCTGCGCCAGTGAGAATTTCGACCCGGCCTCGACGTTCTGCGCGCGCAGTTCGCGGGCCGAGCCGAGCAGATGCCGGTCCATGAACTCGCGCCGCCGCCCGCGGTGCAGCTTGAGCTCCTTGATGCCCAGCGTGACCGCCTGGAACGAGCGCAGCAGCCCGTCCTCGTTCTCGCGCGCGGCGCGGTACAGCGTGCGCACGCGCTTGAGAACCAGTTCCACGCAGCCGATTCCGATCAGCGTCCCGGCGACGGTGACCGCGAAGATCGGGCCCGACACCATCGCGAGGAAGACGAAGCAGCCCACGATGGTGGCCACGTCGACGCAGATGCTGGGGATGGCGGTGACCGCCTCGGACAGCGAGCGCACGTCCTCGGTCAGCGTGGCCATGAGCCGGTGCGTGCCGAGCACCTCGAGGTGTTCCAGTGGCGCCGAGACGATTCCGGTGCTCAGGTCCGAGCGCAGCCGGTAGATCGCATCCTGGGCCAGGCGGATCAGCAGCAGCTGCGAGAGCACCCCGCTGATCAGGATCACCAGCGCCGCGAGGGCGAAGCTCGTGACGGTGACGGGTGGATGTGGGGGCGGTGAGACCACCCCGCGAATCAGCGTCACCAGATAGGTGTTGGCCACACCGCAGACGAGGCCGGCGATGATGACCGCGGAGATCCGCAGCCACGAGATGGAGACGAGATATCGGAGGAGTTGCATGGTTGCCGCGTCTTTCGGATACGGTGTCGCCGGGCTACCGGCGAATGATGTCGAAGATCATTCCCTCGAGGGTGACCCCCGGCGCGAAGGAGAACGCGACGCCGGTCGAGATCGGCCTCGGACTCTCCTGCTGAATCAGCCCACCCGTCGCCCGACCACCGCCCCTCATCGAGTCGCTTCGCGACACAAACTCTTCGAGCACGAAGATCAGCGAAACGCTGAGCATGTTCCCGTATCGCGCGAGCACGTCCCAGCTCGGCGCCGCCTGCTCGGCGGGAATGCCCAGCGACCGCACGGACTCCTCGATGATCTTGGGCCCGCCTGGATGGATCGCCCACAGATCGATGTCGGACTTGCGTAATCCGTTGCGGCCCAGCATCTCCACGATCACCGGATCCACACCGGCGTAGATGTAGCCGGGCAGGCTCGGGGACAGCTCGCAGGTGATGCCGTGGTGGTTCACCCCGAGCACGATCCCGTCCTCGGCGTCGTCGAGCAGATGGCTGAAGCCGTCGCGGATCACCACGCTGCCCGGCGCGAGCGGCTGGTGCACCTGGCTCGCGCCGACGACCACCGCGCCGCAGCCGTCGCCGAAAAGGCTGTGCGTCACCACGTCGTTCACGTCGTCCTCGAAGACGGCGTTGACCGAACTCAGCTCGAGGCAGATCACCAGCGCCTTCTTGTCCGGATGCGCGCGGACGAAGTCCACGGCGGTGCGCATCGCGTTCATCGCGGCCGCGCAGCCCATGAAATTCACCATCACCCGGCCGATCTCGGGCGAGAGGCCGAGCTGTTTGACGACCGCGACATCCACGCCGGGCGCGATGAATCCGGTCGAGGTCGCGAAGACCAGCAGCCCGATATCGGCCGCCGGATCGCCGAGGCCGGCCACCGCGCGCCCGGCGACGTCGACCGCCAGCGGCACTGCGTGCCGGTAGAACAGATTCATCCGCTCCCGGATGGTCGCGGGGCGGCGGCTGAAGTCGAGGAATTCGTCGTCGAGCGGGTCGACCGCCAGGCTCCGGGTCCGGACTCGGGTCTTGGAGTAGATCCGCGGAATGCGGTCCCGCTGTGCCGGATCGGCGAACAGCGCGGCGACCCGCTCGGCGGAGGCGGCCTGGTCCATGACCCGGTCCGGCGCGCCCGTGGCGATGGATTCGATGACGCCCACCGTGGTCGGCGGCGCCGGGGGCAGCTGGGCGAGCGCGCGCTCGCCGTCGACCGTTTCCCGGATCACCTCCGCCGTACGGGCGCCCCCCTCATCGAATGTGAAACTCACGAAATTCTCCAGTTCCTGTTACTCGTAACGAATCTTGCGCGGGGACGGGTCAGACCGTCCCGATGCCGGTGAATCCCTGCACCATGTAGACCACGCAGGTCTTGAGCGCGTGCGGCGCGAAATGCTCACGCGCGAAACCCCATTGCCGCTCCTCCGCATCGCGGGAGGGCGCCAGCAGGTAGGTGCGGAACTGCTTGGGGAACCGGTCGGTGAAGAAGCTCTTCGCCGGAAGCCATTCCACCCCGAATTCGGCCGCCTCCTCGCGCACCACGTCCTCGGTGGCGATGTTGGCGAATCCGGAACGCTGATAGGGCAATACGTGATGCACGCGGTGCGAGCTCAGGCCCGCGGACAGGAAGCAGTCGATGTAGCGGTTGCCGACCAGCTTCAGGTCGTAGGCCTGCTCGAGCTGGTTGACGCCCCAGTCCTCGGTGTCGGCGGCGGGCAGCTCGCCCACCTCCTCCTCGAAGTCGTGACTGGCCACGACCAGGAAGGTGCTGATCCACAGCGTGATCACGAATTGCAGTGCCCAGGCCCAGAAGTCGCCCGCGACCGCGAACGCGACGAGCTCGCCCAGGAGCAGGAATCGCACGGCGAAGGAGCCGATGAAGTGCGGCAGCGCGCCGCCCCAGGTGCCGTACATCTCCGCAATGCCGACCTTGCGGGTCAGGCGGCAGACATCCAGCAGGCGGATGGTCATGCCGGTGACCGTGTGCCCGAACTTGTGGATTGTGTGCACCGGTACCCGGTACACCCGCGGAATGCGCATCATCATGGTGAAGACGTTCTTCTTGATGTCGACTTCACTCTGGGTGTGCGGGTGGTGCAGCAGGGCGTGGCCGTCGGCGGTCACGAACGACAGCGCCACGTAGTTGAAATCGAAGGCATTGGTGAAGATCTTGTTCATGCCCTTCTGCGCGCGGTGAATCCCGTAGTGGCCGAATCCGGCCAGGGAACTGCGCAGCAGCACCATGGCGATCACGAAGACCGGCAACGGAATCCAGCTCCGCTCGAACAGCCGCAGGCCCTCGACCGCGAAGTACGCGATCGCCAGCACGACCGCAACGATGTTGAACAGCTTGTCCATCCGCTGCAGGCGCGCTGCGATCTCGGGCTCGGTCAGCCGGGCCTTGATCTTGTGCAGCAGATCGTTCTTGTCGTCGAAGCGGTATTTCGGGGTGTCGGTCCAGCTGTCGAAACCCTCGGTGAACAGGAAGTCCGGCGCGTTGTTCTTCGGGTGGATGTCCTCGGGCAGGGCCTGGCGGTCCAGCGAGTAGCGCTCGAGCATGCGGGCGATCCGCTCGGGTTCGCGATGGTAGGACCCGATGATGGAGGTGATGTCGCGGTTCTTGGTGCGTCCGATGAAGAACTCGCCGCCGGGATGCTTGGAGATCCAGTCGCTCAGGTCGTAGGCTTTGCCGTTGTAGATCCACACATTCGACACCGGCGGTGGGCCCTCGGGCATGGGAGGTCGACTGAACTCCCGCTCCTGTATATCCGGGCGGTCGATAGTCATTCTTCCCTCCATGTCTGATCGGCACTGCGATGCCGCTGCCGCCGATCAGGTCTACCGGTCGATGCTGCGTCGGGCTCGGTGACTCAGAGTCGCTGCAGCACCTTGTATTCGACTGAATATTCGCTTAAGCGCTTCGGCGCCCCTCGACGGGCGCGGGGAAAACACAGGCGTGCGGCCGGGTTCGGCTCATCGATGCCGAAGCCGGTGCGGCGGAACGGATTTCCGGTCCGAAACGGCCGCAACCGGTCCGGGAGGCGCTGCGCGGCGATTGCCGATGCGCCTTCCGGACCGGTTCGGGCTTGCACAGGTCACGCGTTGCGTTTTAACCCGCCGGCTTGGTGACGGTGACGGGCTTGGACCAGTTGGACAGATCGATCTTGGCGCTGCCCTGGTCCTTGGTGACCACGGCCTGCACCAGGTTCGGGCCGGTGCCGGGCGAGGCGGCGGTGGAGGGCAGGGTCGTCGCGGCGGACGAGCTCGCCGGCGGCGCGACATCGGTGATCCACAGGGTGATGGGCATGGCGCCGGCGGCGGAGTCACCGCCGATCTTCGGCACGACCGGGTCGATGGTCGTGGCGTCGATGGTTCCGGTCACCTTGACGGTGTCGACACCGTTGACCTTCTCGCGGGCGACGGCCTTGGCCTTGGTCACGTGCGCGATGACGTTGCCCAGGCCCTTGTCCTTGTCCAGGATGACGCCCGGATCGTAGATCTTCTCCGCGCCGCCGACGGGGACGTAGGTGCTGCCGTCGGTGGAGG
Source organism: Nocardia sp. GP40 (assembly GCF_050434125.1). Lineage (NCBI taxonomy): Bacteria > Bacillati > Actinomycetota > Actinomycetes > Mycobacteriales > Nocardiaceae > Nocardia > Nocardia sp. GP40. The sequence goes on from NZ_JBNPVW010000028.1 coordinate 19,218, forward strand.
TGTAGGCCTTCTTGTCGACGACCAGGAACTTGGCCTTGGTGAACGGAGCGTTGGGCTGCAGGCGCACGCTCGCATCGCCGATCGCCTGGCCCGAGGGCTGATTGGTGACGTCCGCGGAGATGGTGTCGATCGGGAGCTTGGGGATGTTGGTGACCGCGATGTCGAGGTGCACCGAATGCAGGGTCTCGGTGGTCTTCGAGCACTCGGACACCAGTTGCGCGCCGTCGGGCAGCTGCGCCGGCGGCGGCGAGGACGGGGAGCTGGAGCCCGCCGCGGTCGTGGTGGAGCCGGAGTTGGAGCTGCAGCCCGCGGCCAGTGCCCCGAACACCGACACCGCGACCATCACCACCCCCAACTTGGACGGACGGCGAGCGGAACCCACGTGCCGAATGATGTCGTTCAAGGTCAACCCCCGGAGGTTAGTTTCAGTGCTCGGTCGGCCGCGGACGCAGCGACTCGCGTCGTGGTATCCGGCGGATTCCCCGTGTCCGCTCGGCGAGCGGCTCGCGGGCATTCAACCAGCATGGCGGCGTCCATGTCGACCGGTTACCCGAAGAGCCTGGTGGGCAGGGGCTTACGTCAGCATCCGGCCGTGGGAATTTCATCGGATAAGCGCTTGTTGACCTTTGGGTTCGGCGGCGGGCGAAGCGCGCCTATTCGACAGTCCCGCAGCGCCGATTGGAGCAGCTCGCGCTGAGTTGGAGATCACAAATCGAGCGGAGCGAAAGCTCTCAGCTTCTGTTAGGCTACTAAACGGAGATTGACTCCGTTTGCTTTCGTGGGAGGGTTCCACAGGTCATGGCGATGTTGAAGACTCGCCCGCACTACAACGTCGTATTTGCCGTACTGCTGCTCGGAATTGCCGCGTACGGGCTCTTGCAGTCGTTGGTCGTGCCGGTGTTCTCGTTGTTGATTCCGGCGTTGCACACCTCGCAGAGCACCGCGACGTGGCTGATGACCGGTTATCTGTTGTCGGCCTCGGTGGCCACGCCGATCCTCGGGCGGATCGGCGACAAGGTCGGCAAGGAGCGCATGCTCGTCGTCACCCTCGTCGCGCTCGCGGTGGGCTCGCTGATCGCGGCGCTGACCACCTCGGTGAGCGTGATGATCGTGGCGCGCGTGATCCAGGGCCTGGGCGGCGGCGTGATTCCGCTGGCGTTCGGCATCATTCGCGACGAGTTCCCGGTGAAGAAGCTGAACGGCGCGGTGGGCATCGCCTCCTCGCTGATCGCGGTCGGCTCCGGAATCGGCCTGGTGCTGGCCGGTCCGATCGTCCAGCACCTGAACTACCACTGGCTCTTCTGGATTCCGATGATCCTGACCGCGATCGCCGCGGTGGCCGCGGTGGTGTTCGTGCCCGAGTCGCCGGTGCGCAGCCCGGGCCGGATCAACTGGGCCGCGGCGATTCTGCTGTCGGCCTGGCTGGTGGCGCTGCTGCTGGCGGTGAGTCAGGGGCCGAAGTGGGGCTGGGCCTCGGGCTGGACCCTCGGCCTCTTCGCGGCGGCCGTGGTGTGCGCGATCGCGTGGGTGGTGGTCGAACTGCGTTCGGACTCACCGCTGATCGACATGCGGACCATGCGTTTCCCGGCCGTGTGGACGACCAACGTCGTGGCCGTGCTGACCGGCGCCGCGATGTACGCGATGATGACGTTCCTGCCGCAGCTGCTGCAGACCTCCAAGTCGGTCGCGGGATACGGCCTGTCCCTGAGCATCACCAAGTCCGGGCTGTACATGCTGCCGCTGTCGGTGGCGATGTTCCTCATCGGTTTCGCGATCGGGCCGATGGCCGCGCGCATCGGCTCCAAGGCGATCGTGCTGATCGGCGCCGTCATCACGACGGTAGGCTTCGGGATCCTCGCGGTCGGGCACGACCAGAGCTGGGAGATCTTCCTGACCGCCGTGCTGCTCGGCCTGGGTATCGGCATGTCGTTCTCCTCGATGCCCGCGATCATCGTCGCGGCGGTGCCTCCGGCCCAGACCGGCGCGGCCACCGGCATGAACGCCAATGTGCGGACGGTCGGCGGCGCGATCGGCAGCGCCGTCTCCTCGGTCATCCTGACCTCGGGCACGCATGTGGCGCACGGGCTTCCGTCGGATTCGGGCTACACGGGCGTGTTCTGGTTCCTCGGCGGTGTTTCGCTGCTGGCGGTGCTGGGATCGATCGTCATCCCGTCCGGCCGGACGCGGAGCGAGCAGCACTCGGAGGTTGTGATCGAGTCGCTGTCGGCCCCGGATTCCATTCCGGTGGCGGAGTTCGCGCTCGCGGCCACACCGTCGGTCAACGGGACGAACGGATCGGGTCCGGCGCATCGGGTGGCCAATTCGACCGGCACGGTGTCGGTCTCGGCGCGGCCGGTGTCGAACCGCGCCGCCGATCCCGCGGGGCACTCGATTCAGGGCGGCGTGCGCCGGGACGGCGGCGGCATCGTGACCGGTGTCGTGCTGACGCTGATCGGTCCACGCGGACAACAGGTTTCGCGGACGGGCACCGATGCGGACGGCGAGTTCGCCATCGACGCCCCGAACCAGGGCAGCTACGTGCTGATCGCCTCGGCCCCCGGGCATCAGCCCGCCGCGGTGAGTGTCCTGGTCGGCGCGCGGCCGCAGCGGGTGGAGATCGCACTGCCGAGCTCGGGCGAGCTCACCGGCACGGTGCGTCGCGCGGGCAGCGGGGCGCCGATCGCGGAAGCGACTGTCACGCTGACGAATACCCGCGGCGAGGTGGTCGGGGCCGCGGTCACCGGCGAGGACGGCGCCTACGCCTGCGGCGTGACGCCGGGCGTCCACACGGTCGTCGCGGTGGCCGCGAACATGCGCCCGGCCGCGGGCACCTTGACCGTGCCCGAGAGCGGAATGCTGCGCCACGACATCGAATTGGAGCCGACGGCAGTGCTCGCGGGCGCGGTGCAGGCCGGTGACCGGCTGGTGCCCGACGCGCAGGTGAGCGTGCTGGATGCCGACGGCGATGTGGTCGCGGTCGCGCGCACCGACGCGAACGGCCGCTACCTGGTGCCCGATCTGGCCGAGGGCCGCTACGCGGTGGTCACCCGCGGCTACCCGCCGGTGACCAGCAACGTGACGGTCGAGGGCAACCGGATCACCCACGATGTGGACCTGAGCTACAACTGACCCCATCGGCCCGACCCCCTCACACCCTCTGCTGTGCCCACATCAGCCAGGCCAGACATGCCGCGGCCAGGGCAGCGACGTAGAGCAGCTGGCGGGTCGGGCTGCCCAGGGGCGCCAGGACCGCCAGCACGAACGACGCCGCGAAACCGACGTAGGTCAGGGCAAACCGGTTGCCACGGTGCCGATTTCGGATCCCATCAGCCCGCTCCCGGTCGTCATCGCGCACGCCGAGGGGCATCTGCTGCTCACCCGGCGGGCGCAGGCCGTGGCCTCCTACTGCCAGGAGGTCCTGTCCCGGACTCACCGGCTGGGAGTCTCCTAGGGCCGCAGCGCGATTCGACCTCGTAGATCAGGTCAGGAAGGGCAGCAGCAGTTCGAGCAGTTCCCGCGGGCGGTCCAGCGGGATGATGTGCCCGCAGTCCGGAATGATATGGGCGGCAAGGTCGTCCGCGATCGGACGGAGTTGGCGCGCGGTGGCGTCGCCGACGGGGTGCGCGCCGATCGCCAGGGTCGGCATGGTCAGGCGCCCGCGGGCCGCGGCCCCGCCGAGCTGAGCCGCACTCGCGGGCAGCGCGCGGTAATAGGAGAAGGCGCAGCGCAGCGCGTCCGGTCCGGCATAGGCGGCGGCGAACGCGTCGCGGATCGCCGGCGGCACGCCGCGGCCCCGGGTGCCGATGTCGAGAAACCAATCGATGTATCGCGCCTCGTGTCCGGCCAGCACCGTTTCGGCCAGGCCCGGAACCGCGTGGAATCCGAACCACCAGGGCGGGCCGGCGGCGAGGAACTCCTCGGCCCCGGGCAGCGATCCCAGCATCGACTCCATGACGACGAGCCGCCGGACCCGCTCGGGCGCGCGCAGGGCCAGCAGGGTCGCGACGGGCGCCCCGGCGTCGATGCCGGCCACGGCCGCGTCGGGCACGGCGAGCGCGTCCAGGATGCCCGCGAGATCCTCGGTCAGGGTCTCCGCGTCGTAGCCGTCCGGCGCCCGGGTGCTGGCTCCGAACCCGCGCAGGTCCGGGGCGATCACCCGGAACCGGGCCGAGAGCGGCCCGATGATCTCGCGCCACAGCTGCCACGTGTGCGGAAAGCCGTGCAGCAGCACGACCGCGGGACCGGTTCCGGCCGTCGCCACGTTCGCCTCGATGCCGTTCGTGGCGATGCGATGGAGTTCGATCGCGGGGGTGGATGCCATGCGGTTCTCCTGGTTACTATTGGTTACCAGGAGACGATAGGTAACTATCGAAAGCGTGCCAAGAGGGCACTTTCGCGATAGGTGGTGAGGTCGAAGTGACCGCTCGATCGGGGCGCGCGGCCGGATCCGCGCGCGGTGATCTGTTCGATCCGGAGTGCCCGACCCGGTGGCTGCTGGATCGCATCGGGACGAAGTGGACCTCGATGGTGGTCAACGTGCTCGGCGAGGCCGCACCCGGGGAGGTGCGGTTCGCCGAGTTGCGCCGCCGGATGCCCGGGGTCTCGCAGAAGATGCTCTCGGTGACCCTGCACGGCCTGGTCCGCGACGGCCTGGTCGCCCGGCGGGTGGAGCCGACCGTGCCGCCGAGCGTGCACTATCGGCTCACCGAACTCGGTGCGACGCTGGAGGGGCCGCTGGCAGTGCTGCGGACCTGGGCCGAGGCGCACATGGCCGAGGTCGACCGCGCCAACGAGATCCACGACGCCGGAGTCGTCTGAACACCCGATACCGTTGTTCCGGAACGCGATTCGGCTACCGCGTCAGCTGTCGGTCGCTGCCAGCTCGGCCCAGTGGGGGCCGGCCGTTTCCGCCCACGCGCCGTGCTGGTCGTGGAACAGGGTCGTCGCGGCGGTGCCGCTCCAGGGCCGGGGTAGCAGCGTCTGCGGTAGTTGCGGGTCCAGGAACGGGAAACGGCGCCACTCCTGGACGAGCCGGATCTGTGCGGTCAGGATCTCGTCGGGGGTCGCGGGGGCGAGGTCGGCGAATCCGGCGATGAAGTCCTCGTAGTGCCGCTCGACCTCGTCGAGATCCCATGCGGCGGTGACCATGTCACGCTGATTCCCGAGCGTCCCGTATTCGGCGACGAACGACATGGCCTTGTCGGCCAGGTCGAGATCTTCGATCACCGTGCGGGCCTCGGCCTCGGTGGCGGTATGCGGGGTGATCCACACCCCGGGTGACGGGGATCCGAAACCGGCCCAGCTGAATTGGGTCCGCAGCTTGTGCCGCAGCCCCCGCATCGATTCCGGGATCGAGATGAGCACGACGAGCCAGCGCCCGTCCCAGGACTGCTCGGCGGAGCCGAACGAGTAGATGCGCTCGGCGCCCTCGACCAGCAGCCGCCTGCCCGCGTCGGTCAGATTCCAGCGCACCCGGCGCCCCACCCGATCCGGGGAGAGCCAGCCCTCCGCGGCCGTGCGGGCCAGTGACTGGCGTGCCGACTTCTCCTCTACCCCGGCGAGTCCGAGCACCCGGACCAGGGTGGAGGTCCAGACCGGCTCGCCGGACGGCAGCGCGAACTCGCCCAGGATCGTCATGAGCAGCGACCGCGCGCTGGCCTCGCCCACCTCGCGCCGGCGGCTGAGCGCCGGAACCGCGCCGGCGTCCTCGGTACTGCGCGGTGTACCGGTCACGCCGTCACCTCGCTGGCGCTCGGCTCCGCCGTGCCCGAGGAGGGCTGTGTCATGGTTCCCTCGCTGCGCTCGGTCACGGGACCCCCTTTCTCTCCGATGCTCTTGAACAAGAAAGTGTCGCACCCGGCGCACGCGACTCGAGCGCGGCGTCGGGTGAACAATTATCTACATAATACTGACGATACAACGGGTCGATGTAGCATATCGGCATGGGGGAGAATGTGATGATCACTACAAGGAGGACCCATGGCAGTCGCTACCGACGAGCCCGCGGTCTCGACGCCCGGCGCCGCCGGCATGCCGGAGGTCTCGTTCGACACCCATCCAGACCGGTACCGGCACTGGACGCTGCGCCCCGATGGTGAGATCGCCTGGCTGACACTGGATGTGGCCGAGGACGGCGGGCTCGCGCCCGGATACGAACTGAAGCTGAACTCGTACGACCTCGGCGTGGACATCGAGCTGTACGACGCGACCCAGCGGTTGCGGTTCGAGCATCCGGAGGTCCGGACCGTCGTGGTCACCAGCGGCAAGGATCGAATCTTCTGCGCCGGGGCCAACATTCGGATGCTGGCCGCGTCGCCGCACGAGTGGAAGGTGAACTTCTGCAAGTTCACCAACGAGACCCGCAACGGCATGGAGGATGCCACCGCGCACTCCGGGCAGACCTACCTGGCCGCGGTGAACGGCACCTGCGCGGGCGGCGGCTACGAACTCGCGCTGGCCTGCGAACATATTCTCCTGGTGGACGACAACTCCTCCGCGGTGTCGCTGCCGGAGGTGCCGCTGCTGGGCGTGCTGCCCGGTACCGGCGGGCTGACGCGATTGGTGGACAAGCGATTCGTGCGCCGGGATCTGGCCGACGTCTTCGCCACCCGCCCGGACGGCGTGCGCGGCAAGACCGCGCTGGGCTGGAACCTGGTGGACGAGCTGGCCCCGCCGCGCCGGTTCGACGAGGCCGTGCGGGAGCGCGCGGTGGAGCTGGCCGCCCGGTCCGATCGCCCCGGGGACGCCCACGGTGTCGAGCTGACGCCGCTGGCGCGCACGATCGAGGGCGACATCATCCGATATCCGCACGTGAGTGCCGAATTCGATCGCCCCCGCGGTGCGGTGACGATCACCGTGCACGGGCCCGACAATCCGGTGCCGGAGGATATGGCGGCCGCCGCGGCGCAGGGCGCGGAGTTCTGGCCGCTGGCAATGACGCGGGAGCTGGACGATCTGATCCTGCGGCTGCGTGCCAACGAGACCGCCGTCGGCACCTGGATCCTGCGCACGGCGGGCGCGGCCGATCGCGTCGAGGACCACGAGCGGCTGCTGCTGGACAATGCCGCAAGCCATTGGCTGGCACGGGAAATCGTGCATTACTACAAGCGGGTACTCAAGCGCCTGGATGTCACCAGCCGCAGCCTGATCGCGGTACTCGAGCCGGGAGACTGCTGCACCGGCATGCTCGCCGAACTGGCGCTTGCGTGCGATCGGCAGTACATCCTCGACGGCCCACCCCTGGACGACGAGGACAGCGACGAGCGCGCCTGGATGCGGTTGAGCGCCGCGAACTTCGGTGTATTTCCCATGGGTAACGGCCTCTCGCGCCTGGAATCCCGCTTCTACGGCCATGCCGAACAGCTGAACCGGCTGCGCGAGAACGACCTCGGCGCACGACTTACCCCGGCACGGGCGCTGGAGCTGGGACTGGTCACCGCGGCCCCGGACGACATCGACTGGGAGGACGAGGTCCGCCTGGCGCTCGAGGGCCGCGCGGCCCTGTCGCCGGACGCGTGCACCGGCATGGAGGCCAACCACCGGTTCGTCGGTCCGGAAACCCTCGAGACCAAGATATTCGGCCGCCTGTCGGCCTGGCAGAACTGGATCTTCATCCGGCCCAACGCATCCGGACCCGAGGGCGCGCTGCGCCGCTACGGCACCGGCAGCAAGGCCGTGTTCGACAGAAAGCGGGTGTGAGCGACATGACCACGGCCATCAACTACGAGGACAAGATCCCCAACAATGTCGACCTGTCCTCGGATCGCCGGCTGCAGCGGGCCCTCGAGGGCTGGCAGCCCAAGTTCCTGAACTGGTGGGGCGAGATGGGCCCGACACTCGAGACGCACGGGGTCTACCTGCGCACCGCGGTCGCGGTCGGCCAGGAGGGCTGGGCACACTTCGATCACGTTGTGCCGCAGGACTATCGGTGGGGAATCTTCCTGGCCGAGCGCAAGCCCGACCGGCGCATCGCGTTCGGTGAGCACCAGGGCGAACCGGCCTGGCAGCAGGTACCCGGCGAATACCGCGCCGATCTGCAGCGGCTGATCGTCGTCCAGGGCGATACCGAACCCGCATCGGTGGAGCAGCAGCGGCTGCTCGGCCTGACCGCCCCGTCGCTGTACGACCTGCGAAACCTGTTCCAGGTCAACGTGGAAGAGGGCAGGCACCTCTGGGCGATGGTCTACCTGCTGCACGCGTACTTCGGCAGGGAGGGCCGGGAGGAGGCCGAGGCGCTGCTGGTCCGCAACTCCGGCAGTCCCGACTCGCCGCGGATTCTGGGCGCCTTCAACGAGAAGACCGCCGACTGGCTGGCGTTCTACATGTTCACCTATTTCACCGACCGCGACGGCAAGTACCAGCTCGGTACGCTGAAGGAGAGCGCGTTCGATCCGCTGTCGCGCACCTGTGAGTTCATGCTCAAGGAGGAGGCCCATCACATGTTCGTGGGCACCACCGGCGTGGATCGGGTCGTGACCCGCAGCGCCGCGCTCATCCGCGAGCACGACACCCTCGATATCGCCTCGCACGGCGGTATTCCGCTGGAGATCATCCAGAGGTACATCAACTTCCACTACAGCGTCTCGCTGGACCTGTTCGGCAGCGAGACCTCCACCAATGCGGCGAACTACTTCACCGCCGGGCTGAAGGGGCGCTGGCACGAGGAGAAGCGCGGCGACGACCACCGGCTCACCGACGACAGCGTCACGCTCGACGACCCCCGGGCCGACGGCACGTGGGGCACGCGGGAGCTGTCCGCGCTGCTGGCACTCAATCTGGACCTGCGCGGCCGCTACGCCGCCGAGTGCCGCCACGGCCTGGACCGCTGGAACAAGATCCTGTCCGACAACGGGATCGAGTTCCGGTTCGCCCTGCCGCACATCGGATTCAACCGCGGGGTGGGCGCCTACTCCGGGTTCCACATCAGCCCGACCGGCACGATCCTCGACGCCGCGACCTGGGAGGCGGCGCGGGGGAAATGGCTGCCCACCGACGAGGATCTGACGTTCGTGCGCTCGCTGATGCATCCGGTCTACGAGCGCGGCAAGATCGCGAGCTGGGTGGCGCCGCCGGTGCAGGGCATCAACGGCAAACCGTTCGACTACGAGTACGTGCACCTGTCCTGAGGGGTTCGGTAATGAGTTCTGCCGCAGCGGTTTCGCCCTTGCCGTTGTTCAATGCCGCCGACCATCTGGTCGATCGGCACCTGCGGGAGGGGCGCGGCGGGCACACCGCGGTGATCGCGTCCTCCCGCACCCTCACCTATGCCGAGCTCGCCGACGAGATGCACCGTGTCGCGGGCGGATTGCGGCGCCTCGGAGTGCGGCCGGAGGAACGGGTGATGTTCTGCATGGCCGACGACGCCGAGTTGTTCACCGGGATCCTCGCCGCCATGTACCTGGGCGCGGTCCCGGTGCCGGTGTCGACGATGCTCACCGGGCCCGAGCTGGCCAAGGTGCTGGTCAACTCGCGCGCCCGGATCCTGTGCTGCTCGGTGGAATTCGCCGCCGCGGCCGCGGCCGCCGCCGCGCTGGCCCCGGAGGTCACCGACGTCGTGCTGGACGGCCCGGCCGATCTCGACCTCGCCACCGGGCTCGCCGTGCACCCGTGGAGCGATCTCGCCGCGGCCGATCCACTCCCGAAAGCATATGAGACATGGGAGGATTCGCCCGCGCTGTGGCTGTACACCTCCGGCACGACCGGTACACCGAAGGCCGCGATGCATCGGCACGCGGGCATCCGCGACATCGGGGAGTTCTACGGTCGCGGCGTGCTCGGCCTGCGGCGGGGGGATCGGTGCCTGTCGGTGGCCAAGCTGTTCTTCGCCTACGGACTGGGGAACTCGTGTTTTCTGCCGCTGGCGGCCGGGGCGACCGGCGTGCTCGAACGCGCTCGTCCCACTCCCGATGTCATCGGGGCGCGGGTGCTCGAGCAGCGCCCCACCGTGTTCTTCGGGGTGCCGACCTTCTATGCCGCGCTGCTGGCCAGCGATCTGGATGAAGGCACGTTCGCCAGTGTGCGGCAGGGTGTTTCGGCCGGGGAGGGCCTGCCGCCGGTGCTGTTCGAGCGTTTCCGGGACCGGTTCGGCGTGGAGGTGCTCGACGGTATCGGATCGACCGAGGCCCTGCACATCTTCCTGTCGAACCGGCCGGGGCGGGTGCGGCAGGGTTCCTCGGGCGTGCCGGTGCCCGGATACGAGGTTCAGCTGCGTAACGATGCCGGAACGGTCCTCGAGGAAACCGGGCGGCCCGGCACCCTGCACCTGCGGGGCTCGTCCCTGGCCGTCGGCTACTGGTGCCGCACGGAGACGACTCGTCAAGTGTTCCAAGGGGAGTGGCTGTGCACCGGCGACGCCTACGTCCGCAACGACGACGGCACATACAGCTGCCTGGGCCGCACCGGCGACATGCTCAAGGCGGGCGGCATCTGGGTATCCCCGGCGGAGGTGGAGGAGCGCCTGCTGCAACATCCCGACGTGCTCGAGGCGGCCGTGGTCGCCGCGCCGGACGAATCGGGCCTCGACAAGCCGGTCGCCTGCGTGGTCACCCGGACCGAGCTGGCGGCGGACGCGCTGATCGACTGGTGCCGTTCGGGTCTGGCGGCCTTCAAGCGCCCCCGAGCCGTGGTGGCGATGGACGAGCTGCCCAAGACGGCCACCGGGAAGATCCGCCGTAACGTGCTGCGCGATCTGGTGTCCGCGGTGCTTCAGCGATAAGCGCCACTGCCGCACAGGATTTGATTCGCGGTCTGGTAGACGTTCACCGAGCTCTGACCGTGCTCCACCTCGGAGGGCTGAAACTGGTCGTGCCCCTCGGCGACGCCGAGCGAGCGGGCCGTCATGCCGCCGGCGTTGTAGCCGGATCCGAGGAACTGGTGCAGTTCTCCCTCGGTTTCGAACGTCGTCTCGACCTTCGCCGACCCGCCGTCGACCGTGAGTACCCGGCGAACAGTGAGCCGACCCCGCTCCTCGGTGAGAAGCCGACCGATAGAAGTCATGACGGTCCCTTTCCGTAGTTACTTGCATGATGCAATCAGAACGTTAGCAACGGCGCTTGCATCATGCAAGTGCCATGAATAGTCTTGGTGCAGTGGTGTCGAAGCGGTCGGTGAGACTGCGGGCCGCAGGGCCGCGATGAGTTCCGGGATCGCTGATTGTCTCCATATGTGACCGGCGAACGACATCGACAATTACTGCAGAAAGGGATCGCTGACATGGCGAAGATCGCGGACAGTTCCGTAATGGTGACCGGCGGCGGCCGAGGTATCGGACGCGCTCTGGTCGAGGAGGCGCTGAAACGGGGCGCGCGGCGCGTATATGCCGGGACGCGAAGGACTTTCGCGCACTCCGATGCCCGGGTGGTGCCGCTGACCCTGGACGTGACCGACCGGGCCCGGATCCGGCGGGCCGTCGAGGAGGTCGAAGCCCTGGACATTCTGATCAACAATGCCGGGATCACGACCTTCGACGATCTGAGCGATCGCGCGGTGCTCGAGCAGCAGCTCGCGGTCAACCTCTTCGGCCCGCACGCGGTGACCCAGGCGTTCCTCCCGATGCTGACCCGCTCCGGCGGGGCGATCGTGAACATTCACTCGCTCGCGGCCATCGCCCCGACCCCGTTCAGCCCGTCCTACTCGATCTCCAAGGCCGCGGCGCTGTCCATGACCCAGGCGCTGCGCATGCACCTGGCCGGTAGCGGGGTGAGCGTCCACGCGGTGCTGCCGGGGCCGGTGGACACCGAGATGAACGCGGGCCTCGACATTCCGCTGCCGATGGCGGCTCCGGGGACCGTCGCGCGCGCGATTCTGGACGCGGTGGAGGCCGGTGAGGACGACATCTTCCCCGACCCGGTGTCGGCGGAGCTGGCCGAGGGCTGGCGCAACGGTGTGGTGAAGCTCCTCGAGAGTCAGTTTGCGACGCTGCCGAAGAGCATGTGAGGCACCGTGATTCGGCATGCCGGGACTCGTCGTCCGGCATGCCGGGCGGGTGGGCGCGGTCAGTACGGCTCGGCGGCCACCTCGACCCGTCCGGCGTCGATCGCAGCCCGCATGGCCTGCTGGTCGGTGAGCGTCTGGTCGGCGTACGACAGCCCGAAATCGGCCATGGCCGTATCGAATACGTCGTTCGTTCCCAGGTAGGCGGCGATGGCGACGCGGTCGCCGGAGCGAGCGTGCGCCCGGGCCAGCACCGCCCCGCACAGCGCGGAGTACACGGCCAGATCGGCGTCGGACAGGGCGCCGATCTCGGCCGAGCCCTTCATATCCCGCAGCTGGCGCACATAGAACCAGGTGTCGTCGGGGCCCGCCGACCAGCCCAGGAAGATATCGCTGACCGACTGCATGAGCCGCTGTCCCACCACCACCCGCTGCCCCTGGTGCCGGTATTCGCTCGGGCCCAGATGGGCTGCAAGAACCGATGATTCGGCCTGCTTCACCTGGAGGAACAGCGGGTTTGCGGTCTCCCGGTCCTGGAGCAGGACCACGAAGCAGCGCGTGCCGACGCTGCCGACGCCGACCACCTTCAGCGCGAAATCGACTATCTGGTAACGATCGAGCAGGACCCGGCGTTCGTCGGGCAGGCTAGCGCGGTAGTCGTCGAAGGTCGCCTCGACCAGGCGCTGATCCATCATCTCGATCGGCACCAGCAGCGGCGGCTGATTTTTGATCCGCGGGATGCCGTGCGGGTCGGGTTCGGTCAGTTTGTCCAACGCCTGCAGGCTGGTTCGCCGCCGGGCGCCCGCCATCGTCTTCGTGGCCAGCTTGCGCTGTGCGGGTGTATCGATCAGGCGCGCCACTTCGTCGGCGGCGGCGAGCTGATACCAGACCGCCAGGCTGTCCATGCCGGCCAGCTCGTGCATCGTCTCCCGGTAGGCGGCCGCGGCCGCCCGCGCCGCGGCGGCGGCCTGCTGATCGGAGAACCCGTTGTCACGGGCGGCGACCACGACGCTGGCGGACAGCCGCTTGACGTCCCATTCGAACGGGCCGGGCAGCGTCTCGTCGAAATCGTTCACATCGAATACGAGATTGCGCTCCGGTGAGGCGTAGAGGCCGAAATTCGAGACGTGCGCGTCGCCGCACAGCTGGACCTCCAGGCCCGTGTGCGCACTCCGCGCCAGATCCGCCGCCATGACCGCCGGCGCGCCACGCAGAAATGCGAACGGCGACTGCATCATTCGCGCGTAGCGTATGGGGACCAGCACCGGCAGCCGAGTGCGTGCCTGTCGTTCCAGGATCGCGACCGGATCCTCCCGGCTACCATTCGGCGCCCAGACGCCCGCGTCGGTGCGGGTGAGGCGCTTGCGGGCCGCCTTGCCCGCGCCGACAGATTCGAGCTGCATCTCCGCTACCGGATTCGCCATCCGGCAATTCTTTCGCTATCTCGCGGTCGCGGCAAGCACCCCGCTGCGGAAGTCGTCACGGGGAGGCTCTACGCGAGGGACAGGAACAGCTTTTCCATCTTCTTCGTATCGACGCTGTCCGGCCCGCCGGTGGTCAGGCAGTGCTGCAATCCGGTGGCCACGAGTGCGTAGCCGCTGCGGCTCAGGGCCTTGTTGACCGCTGCGAGCTGGGTGAGGACGTCCTCGCAGTCGGATCCGTTCTCCATCATGCGGATGACGGTGGCCAGGTGGCCGTGCGCCCGCTTCATCCGGGTGATCACGGACTTCATTTCGTCGGGCTCGAGCCGCATCGGGGTACCTCCGGTTCTCGGCGGCCGGTCCTGGCCGCGCACCAACGATTGTATATCCCCCCGGGGGGATGGTACCGTCGGAGTCATAACCCCCTGGGGGGATACAACAGACACCGACGCGGACAATGAAAGGAATCCCGATGTCATCACCCATCACGCACGCTTCCCGTCACGGCGCCGAGGTGCTCCGCGAACTCACCCCGCAGCACCGCGAGCTGCGCCGCGCGATCCCGGGGGTCTACCAGGGCTTCGGCGAGCTCAGCCAGGCCGCGTTCGCGCCCGGTGCGCTCGATCGCAAGACCAAGGAGCTGATCGCGCTGGCGATCGGCGTGGTGGAGGGCTGCGACGGATGTATCGCCTCGCACGGCCAGGCCGCGGCGCGAGCTGGTGCGACCCGCCAGGAGGCGGCCGAGGCCATCGGGGTGAGCTTCCTGATGCACGGTGGTCCCGCCACCATTCACGGCGCCCGCGCCTACGAGGCGTTCTGCGAATTCGCCGACGCCCTGGACGATTCCGGCGCCCCCGCGCAGGCCACGGAGCGGGCGGCCGCCCGTGTGTAGCCCCGTCCGGTGCAAAGCCTGCGGCAAGACCACCTGGTCCGGCTGCGGCCAGCATGTCGCTCAGGTCCGGGCGCTGGTCCCGGCCGAACAATGGTGTCCGGGCCACCCCGAGTCCGTAAAAGAGGGCGGGTGGCGTCGCTTGTTCGGCCGGACAGGAAGCAGGTGAGGCGATGAAGACCGACAGTCAACTCTCGGCGACGCTCCACGCATCGTTTCGAGACGCCGTCGAGCGAACCCGAACGGCGTTGTCGCAACAGGGTTTCGGCGTCCTGACCGAAATCGACATGCGAGCCACCATGCACGCCAAACTCGGCGCCACCATCGAGGACTACGTCATCCTCGGCGCCTGCAACCCACCCCTGGCCCACCGTTCCCTCGAACTCGACCGCCGCATCGGCCTACTCCTCCCGTGCAACGTGGTGGTCCGCACGACCGCCCCCGACACGGTCCTGGTTGAGGCCGCGGACCCGGCCATGATGGCCGAACTGGTTGCCGCCCCGGGCATCTCCGAGGTAGCCGCCGACGCCACCGGCCGCCTCCGCGCGGCCATCGGCTCACTCACCGACGAGCCGTCCGCGCCCACCGTCTGACGAAGAACTGATCAGGCTGCGATTGCCAGTGCGTTCGCCTCCGGCTCGATTATGTTCGATCGGAGGAGGTGGCCGGTCGAGGAGGGTGTGCGTGAGTGGTTCGGCGCGGCGGCGGCGGCCGGTGCAGGAGCGGGCGCGGGAGTCGCGGGAGCGGATTCTGGCGGCGGCGGGGGAGGTGTTTGCCGAGCGCGGGGTCGTGGGGTCGTCGACCAATCGGATCGCGGCGCACGCGGGGGTGAGTATCGGGCTGCTGTACCGGTACTTCGGGGACAAGGACGAGATCGTCGTCGAATTGCGGACGCGGTTGCTCGCGGAGGTGGAGGAGCGGTTCACCGCGGCGGTGGTCGGGGGCATGGGGCTGCCGGTGCGGGAGCAGATCGGCGGGAGCATGACCGCGATCATGCACGTGCTGAGCGAACGGGAGGCACTGGTGCGGGCGCTGATCGCCGAGACCGAGATGCAGAGATTCGCGCCGATCGATCTCGAGCGGCGGCTGTTGCTGCTGACCCGCGCGTATCTGGTGCATCAGCTGGGGCCGGTCGCGGAGGAGGTCCTGGACCGCAGGGCGCAGGTGATGGTGACCACCGGCCTCGCGGCGTGCTTCCGGATCGCGCTGGGGCCGCTGCCGTCCGCGGACCGGGACGGGCTGATCGATGAGACGGCGCGCATGATCGGCGCCTGGATCGACGCCGACCGCGCCTGATGGGCGCCGTCGGCGAAGCCGTCGATAGACCGCGCATGGCCGGAGCGAATGCGGAGGTACGCCCAGCCGGTCAGCGCCGGAATTCCTCCACCGGTTGGAATTCGGCGTTCCGGTCGCCGATTTCGTTGCGGTACCAGTGTTCTCGACGACGGCGCTGCACCCGGTCGGCCACCTGATCGAGCCCGGGGATGAGGCGCCGGGCGGTTTCCATGCCGAAGATGGCCGGTGCCTGGACGAGCGGATGCAGTACCCACGGCAGGCGGCGCGGCATGCGGTGCCGGTTGTATGTGGCTGGGAGCAGCCAGAATCCGGTATACCCGATCTGGATGCGGTAGTTGATCTCGTCGCGCAGGCGCTTGCGCCAGCCGCTGCCAGGGGTGGGGGCGAAGGCGGGCAGGTAGGACTCGACGAGCTCGGCGCCGTCGGCTCCGGCGGTGTAGGCGCGCTTGACGAATGCGGCGAACATCAGCTGCACCGACTCGGCGAAGTCGCGCGGATACCAGTCCGGCTGTACTCCCAGCAGGTGCCCGACATAGCGCCAGAAGTGCAGTGTCGCTTCGATTTCGGCGCGCGTCGTCTGATAGCCCAGGCTCCACAGGGCCAGACCCGGTACGACGCTGCCGCCCATGAGCGTGAGGGTCGCGTCGCCGACGCTGATCGGCACGCCCCACTTGCCGAGCTCCCATTCGGGGCGCTGCATGAGCTTGCGGCGAATGAACACGTGCATGATCCGTACCCGCATCGCGGTCTGCCGCCCGCGCCCGCCGGGCTCGAGTCCGCCGGGATCGGAGACGTCGATCCAGAAGCGAACCGTCTCGAGCTGCCGCTTGTGCGCGCGTTCCCCGGTGTACGCGCCGGTGTACGACAGCGGTTTGGCGATCGAGGATTCGGAGTACATCTCCAGCGTGCTCGTGGTGGCGAAGGCGAACACCGAGGTTCCCCACCGCCGAAAAACCCTGGCTCCCAAAGCTACCTGCGCCGGGTCGAGCCATTCGGGAGTGGACTCGAACTCCTCGAACAGCCGCATCATCGACGCCGGCGCGTCCGGCACCGCGTCGATCCCACGTTCGAGCGCCAGATCCAGCATCTCCCTGCCGCGCTTGGGCCCGATCTCGCCCAGATACACCTCGTCGACAAAGGTTTCGGCGACCGGATCAGCGTCGTAGTAGGCATGCGCGAAAGCCCGCACCAGCTCCTCCGATGGCTGCGGATCGAAGCCCGCCACCCGCTTCAGGGCCCGTCGAGCTCGTTGCACATCCGCGTCATCGATCTTGTCCCAGTACCGGAATTCGGCCGGAATCGTGCCCTGACCGCCGAGCTCGATTCGCGCGGCCCGAGTGTCGCTGCCCATGATTCGAAGAATAAGCTGAGCTACCGCTCACCTTCTACTCTAATCTCCGTCCTCGTCACCGTCTGCCCGAGTAGGGAACTACCAGGTATTTCAGGACCCTTGCGGCCTCTTGGCTGCCCGATCGATCGGGTCCCGCCCGAAGGTGCTCACTTCTTCGGCGCGAAGACCGTGATCCCCGGGGACGACTTGGGATTCTGCGGGGCCAGTACGAAATTCCCGTTGGGGGCCTTGGTCAGCACGGCCGTTTCGGGGTCGATGTTGCCCGGCAGGACGTCCTGCTGGGCCGGCTTGCTGGTGGCGGGGTCGAGCTTTTCGATCGGGGAGGGGGTGCCGAACATGTTGAGGTAGTTGGTGCGTGTCTTCAGATGCGTGCCGCGGTTGCGGTCGCCAGACGGTGTGCTGCCTCGGGGTCGTGGGCGGGCAGGATCACCAGGTCGGGGTGGGTTTCCCGGAGCTGGTTGATCTTGTCGGTTGCGTTCTTCATCTGGTGTTTGTGCCCCATTCCCGGCAGGTGTTTCTCGTCGAGGAGGTGGACGTCGTAGGTGAGGTCTCCGACCATGAGCAGTGGCACGGTGCCTGGCTGGCGGACGAGTAGCGACATCGACCCCGGGGTGTGCCCCGGGGTGGGTAGCAGGGTGAGGGTTCCGTCGCCGAACAGGTCATGCGCCTCGGTGAACGGTGCCAAGGACGGGTCCGTGGTGGGTTCGAAGGTGATCCGGTCCCACCGCAGGCCGGTGAGGTCGACGTGGTTGCGCATGAGCCCGATCATCGCCGCCTTCGGGCCTACCAGCGCGTCCCATTCGTCTTGGCTGACCACCAGGTTGGCGTGCCGCAGCTGAGGAACTCCGCCGGCGTGGTCGGGGTGAAGATGGGACAGGATCGCGGTGCGTACCTGCGCAATGTCGTACCCGAGGATCGCCAACTGGGCGGACAGGGTGTCTTCGGGTTCGATGGTGAAGCGTCCGATTCGACGGTAGATGAAGCCGGTGAATCCGCCGGGGTTGTAGTCGGGGTCGGTGACCGCGGCACGGTCCTGTCCGGTATCGAACAGGATCAGTCCCCTGTCGTGTTCGATGACGTAGGCGTTGATCGGCAGCGGGTCGGTCCAGCGGCGAGATGTCAGGAGCCACCACATCTGGGGGGTGCCTTCGGATCGCACGTGCTGGGGGTGGATCACAACGCTTCCGGTACTGAGTACGGACACTCGTTTGATCGGGTTGGTCGTCATCGTTTCTCCTCGTGTTGTTTCTGCGCGACAGAGGTGACGCGCGTCTTGTCCGGACGGTTGGTTCGGCGGGGCGCGATGAAGATCGCCGCGATCCCGGCCGCTAGGGACAGGCCGGCACTGACCTCCAGCACGCGTTGCATGCTGCGGGGGAAGTCCGCGAATCCCCCGGCGCCGGTGAAGACCGCCGTCAGAACGGCGACTCCGACAGCACCCCCGGTCTGCCGCATCATCGAGTAGATACCGCCTGCCATCCCGGCTGCCTGCGGCGGGACTGCCCCCGTGACCGCGGCCTGCGCAGCCGGTAGCGCGAGGGAGACGCCGAAGCCCGCGACGATCATCGGGAGCACCATTCCCGCGTACCCGTGGCCGGTGGCTTCGTGGCTCATCCAGAACATCCCCACGGCCTGGACGCTCAGGCCGATCGCAGCGAACGGCCGCTCGCCGACCCGGTCGATCAGGCACCCCGCGATCGGCCCTACGACGAACAGCGATCCGGTCCACGGCAACAGCTGAAGACCGGACTCGAGCGCGCCCGAACCGTAGGCGGCGTGCATGTACTGCGCGGCGAAAAAGACCGTTGCGAACATCGAGGCGGTGAGCAGGAACCCCGCGGCATTCCCGGCGGAGAAGCTCGGGTTGGCGAAGAGTCGCAGAGGCAGCATCGGATGCTCTGCCTTCGTCTCCCAGCCGATGAAAGCAACCAGCAGTAGTCCGCCGGCGGCAAGAGTCGTGACGGCCTCGGTGCCGGCCCAACCGACGGTGCCGCCGCGTACGACACCCCAGACGATCCCGACCACCGCAGAGGTGATCAGCAGCGTTCCGATGACATCGAGTGGTCGCCGTGTGCCGCGGCTCTCGGCGACCTTCAGCACAGTGAGCGCCATAACAACCAGACCGATGGGTACGTTGATCCAAAAGATCCCTTGCCAAGCGACGCCCTGGGTGACTGCTCCGCCGACGATCGGGCCGGCAAACACCCCCAAGCCCGTGATCCCCGCGAAGATCCCCGTCGCCCAGCCGCGTCGCTCAGGCGGGAAGCCGGCCACCAGCAGCCCCATCGCCATCGGCATGATGAACGCCGCCCCGGTGCCCTGCACCGCCCGTGCCGCGATAAGGGCGCCGATCGTGGGGGCGACTGCGCACACCGCTGATGCGACTGTGAACACCGAGAGCCCGGTCACGAACATGCGCCTGCGACCCCCTCGGTCTCCGAGGACCGAGGCGACCATCAGCATCATCGCGACGCTGAGGGTGTATGCGTTCGCGGTCCATTGGAGTTGGTCGATCGAGGCGTGCAGCTCGCGGCGGATGGTCGCGAACGCAGAGGCGACCACCAGCGCGTCGAGCGTCACCATCAACGCCCCGAGCGAGGTCAGTGCCAGGAGCCACTTCTCGCTGGTTACCGCTGCGGTCGTCGATCGGTCCTCGGTTGCGGCGGCGACCTGGTCCTGCGGTGCGACTGCCATGAAGGCGTCCCTCCCAGTGATGGTTGAGCTGTTCACTCATTGAGACGCCGACCTGTTTCCGATTTAGTCGGCGAGGTCGATGCTCATCGAGGCCGCCCTGTGGTGGAGCGGGGCGACAGGAGCAGGAGAATCACCGGGTCGTGGCCTGCAGCACCGATGCTGGCCAGCGGGAGTCCGGAGAGATGGACGATCGCACCGGCCGGGAAGTCGGCTTCGCGACCGGATCGGCAGGTCAGCCGTAGCACGCCCTGCTGCACCATGACCAGGGTTCGATCCCACGCATCGGGGTCGTAGCCCACGGGTGTTCCGGCCGGGAAGCTGACGTGCGTGCAGTGGGCTCTCGAGGACGGGCGGACGGGGAGGATCAGGCCGTCCGGCTCACCGGTCATGCCGCCGAGGGCAGATCGAACAGGTCGAACAGTGCCGGGTTCAGCATGAACACCGCGATCTCGTGGATGCCCTCTGTGTCGAGGGTGAGGACACCGATGCCGAACGGTTCGTAGCGGGTCCGGTCAGCTGACTGGAGATACAAACCGAAGGCAGGCTGGCCGTTCGCCGCGGTCGGCAGGAGTCGCGTGTGGCTCCCCACCTTGGCTCGGGCCAATGAGTCCGGCATCGGGCTCGCCAAGAACATGGCGATGGCGGCCGGTCCTTGGTACCACGTCTGATAGGGCGGCATGACCAGCCGTGCATCGTCCGCGAGCAGGCTTACCAGCCCGTCCATGTCGGCGCTCTCCCATGCCTGCACCAACTTCTCCAACGTCGTCCGGTCGGTGCCCGTCGAGGAGGTGAGCGCGTCAGCGCGGTCGGGTACGCGTGCGGCCAAGGTGGCTTGGGCGCGACGAAGGGCCGAGTACACGGCGGTCGGGGTCATGTCCAGGGCGGTCGCTGCTTCCTTGGCCGACCAGGAGAGGACATCACACAGGAGGAGCACGGCACGCTGGCGCGGCGGAAGTTGTTGGATCGCGGTGAGGAACGCCAACTGGATCCCCTCCCGGGCTAGGACCGAGTCCTCGGCCGAGGAGGCTCGGCCGAGCAAGGAGTCCGGGTAGGGCTGCAACCAGGGGATGTCGGTAGGCGCACCGGGCACGCTTCCCGCTTCGGCTGCCTCGAACACATCGGTGGGCCACGGTCTGCGCTTGCGGCGACGCAACGCATCCAGACACACGTTGGTTGCGACCGCATATAGCCAGGCACGGAACGTGCTCGTGCCCGCGAACGTCCCCACCCGGGTCCAGGCACGCAGCAGCGTCTCCTGGACAGCGTCCTCAGCATCCTCGGCAGAACCGAGCATGCGGTAGCAGTGCACATGTAGTTCGCGCCGGTGCGGTGACACCAGCTCCTCGAATGCCCGCTCGGCCCCCGCCTGGGCCTGCTGGACCAAGAGCTCACTCATGTCTGTGTGACGTCATTTCGGTCGAGGATTCGTCGGTCCTCCCTACACGTTTCTCGCGCCTGTCGCATCGGGTCAACTCTGTCCGACCAAATGAGTCAGCGGTCGACGTCATATGAACGACACCACTCTTCCGGCTACGGCCCACGGCACTTTCGTGCGGTCGCCAGCCCTTCTCGAGACTGCGAGGAACTCTGCGATGAATCCCTCGAGCAACCGAACTATCGCGATCATCGGAGCGAGCCGTGGCTTGGGCCGCGGGGCTGCGGAGGCCTTCGCTGCCGCGGGAGCCGATGTTGTTGCGATTGCACGTGATCAGCGAGCCCTGGAGGACTTGGCCGCCGGCCACGACCGGGTGCGACCGCTCGCCATGGACGTCACCGCACCGAATTCACCCGATGCGGTCATCACTGACCAGCAACCCGATGTGCTGGTCCTGGTTGCCGGCATCACGCCACCGATTGCGCCGATCAACGAGCTGAGTTGGACCGAGTTCTCCGCGACCTGGGAGACGGATGTGAAACTCACCCATGTGTGGCTCAGCGCGGCGTTGAACGCACCGATGCGGCCGGGCAGCCGTGTGATCGTGATCAGCAGCGGCGCGTCGCTGAACGGTTCACCCCGCTCGGGCGGCTACTCGGGTGCTAAGGCCATGCAACGCTTCATGGCAGCCGATGCTCAGGTCGAGTCCGACCTGCGCGGGCTCGGGATTACCGTCACCTCGGTGCTCCCCAAGCTCACCCCGCTGACCGCTGTGGGTGCGGTCGGAGCGCTGGCGCACGCGGGGGTGGCCGGCATCAGCGTGGCGGAGTTCACCGAGCAGTTGGGCGAGACGTTGACCCCCGGGATCTTCGGTCAAGCCCTGGTGGACCTGGCCGGACGGCCGGCAGCGCAAGCGGCAGGCAGTTTCCGGCTTACCGTCGACGGGATTGCACCGTTGGTCTGAGGACCACGACATCGGGAGACGGGCTGCAACGGCATCGGCCGACGTCTCGCCCATCGCCTGGTCCGCGACGGGTCGTCCGAGATGAGGGGCGATCGGGCCACGCCGATGAATCGACCTAACCAGGCATTTGCCGCGTGGTCGGCTACGGTTCGGCGTCGAGGGTTCCCTGTAAGACAGCCACGCATTTTCACCCTGAAGATAGCGAGGATCTGTGACGAACCGCGCGCATTTCACCCGATGCATAGTGGTATCCATGATGGTGGCCGCGGCCGTGGTCTGCGGCTCCGCGCCCGCCACGGCTCAGCCGTCGGATGACGCGCCTGGGGCAACGCCTGCCCCGGTCTGGACCCCGTGCCCCGGCCAGCCGGGTTTCGAATGCGCCACTGTGCCGGCACCATTGGACTACCAGCATCCCGCCGTGCGCACGATCGAGTTGGCGGTCATCCGGCACCGGGCAACCGACCCCGCACATCGGATCGGCAGCCTGCTGTTCAACCCAGGCGGGCCGGCAGGAGCAGGCACCACAAGCCTCCCAATCGCATATCCGCTCTTCCCACTCCGGGTCCAGGAACGGTTCGACATCGTCAGCTGGGATCCGCGTGGGGCCGGCGAATCGACCTCCGTCCAGTGCTTCGCCGATAAGGCGGAGTACGACGCCTGGTTCGCGCAGTTGCCCGTAGGGTTTCCGGTCGGTCTCGAGCAGGAGCGGCGGTGGATCGACCAATACGCCGACCTCGGCCGGCGTTGCGAGCGGCGTGACCCGGCCTTGTTGCGATTCGTCTCCACCACCGACTCGGCGTACGACATGGATCTGCTGCGCAGAGTCCTCGGCGAGAAGCAACTGACCTTCCTCGGGGTCTCCTACGGAACGCTGCTCGGCGCCACCTACGCCAACCTCTTCCCCGACCGGGTCCGCGCGATAGTGTCGGACGGCAATATCGATCCGTCTGCGTGGTACGACCAGAAGCCGTTGCCGACCTTCCTGCGGCAGACTTCCGACCTGGGAACGGCCAAGACGCTGGAACAGTTCTTGAACCTGTGCAGCCAAGCGGGCTCGATCCGCTGCCCGTTCTCGGCCGGCAGCGCGGTGGCAACCAAAGCGAAGTACGACACACTGCTGCACCGCCTGCTCATCCACCCGCAGGACGGGTTCACCTACGCCGCCACCGTCAACGCCGTGCGCGCTAATCTATATACCGTCCATGCCACCGCCGGTTCCCCAGCGAACTGGACGGCGCTGGCCAAACTGCTGCAGCAGCTGTGGCTGGGCGAGACGCCGCAGATGCCCGAGCCGGGCGAGAATCGCCTGGTGGACTGGTTTTCGACAGCGCTGAGCGACTCCTCCCGGGAAGGCTCGGCCTCACAGCAAAAGTACACTGGCATCGACCAGCTCTTGGCGATCGTATGCGGCGAGAGTCCCAACCCGCGCGATCCGGGCAGCTACGGCGCCCTGGGGGAGTTCAGTACCGCTCGTGCCGGGACGGTCGGGCCCTTCTGGGTGTGGGCGACCGAGGGGTGCTCCACCTGGCCGGCCACCGCCGTCCATCGCTACACCGGCCCGTGGGGCCGGTCCGCGACACCGGTCCTCACCATTAACGCCACCTACGATCCCGCCACCCCGTACGACAGCGCCCTGGCCGCGACCGCCCAACTGCACAACGCCAGGCTGCTTACCGTCGCTGGATACGGGCACACCACGCTGTTCAACCCGAGTAGTTGCGCGAAGGCCTACGAGAGCGACTACTTCATCCGTGGCACGCTGCCTCCACCTGGCACGGTCTGCCAGCAGGACGTCCCACCGTTCACCGGCACCATCTCGAGCACATCCACCCCGACAGGCTGACGCCACCGATCGAGGACTTGTGGCCCTGTCCGGCCTTCTCCGATCCCGGCACGATCGTGGTCGGGTTGAACCGCGACAACTCGGCCAGCCCGGTCACCGCCGGATCAGAGATGCTGAGCGGTGAGTACACCTCTCTTCTTTCCCCATCGAACAGTGCCGGCACAGTGCGGGTAACTGGCGAACACGCCACGCGTCTGTGCAGATGCTTCAGCGAGATCGGTTTGCGGATGTTTCGTCAATGTTTCTAACTTGTTGCCATAAAGTTGCCGCGGATCGGTGGGGTTCGGTGAGAATTGCTTCGGCACGCGCGTTCGGCCAGCAACAACCTTCAGCGTCAATCCACACATCCATCAATGGAAGGGGTTCGACCATGGCGGTACAGGAGAGCAGCAGCGCGACGCAGAGCCGGGAGATCCGGGAGATCGATGTGCAGGCGGAAGTGGAGATGCTTCGGCTACGAATGGACGAGGCCCGGCAAGAGACGCAGAACGCCCGCCAGTACGCGATGCAGGCAGCGGGTCTCGCGCGCCAGGCGCAGGCGCAGGCGCGGCAGGTGCAGCATCAGGCCCAGCACGCCCAGCAGGACGCCAACCAGGCCAACCAGCAGGCCCAGCAGGCCCGCCAGCAGGCGATCCTGGCCACCAACCAGGCCCAGCAAGCCCAGACCGAAGCCGACCGGGCCCAAAGCCAGGCTCAGCAGGCCCAGGGTGAGGCCAATCAGTCCCAGCAGCGGGCCGGCAGCGCCCAGGAGCAGGCCGACCAGGCCACCCAGCTGGCGCAGCAGGCCGAGGACCAGGCCAGCCGGGCACAGGACCGGGCCGGTCAGTGGGAGATGCAACTCCACCAGATCCGCCAGCAGGCCCGGCTCCAACAGGGCCGCTGACCCGGCGAGGATGACGCAGTGATCGCAGTGCTGGCGACCGGCCGTACCCGACACCTGGTACGGCCGGTTCGTCAGGCCCGCAGCATGGGATATCCGCGGTGAGCGGCCCGGTTCCGCCGCCCGCGGACGAACCCCCCGCGGACGAACCTGATGTCGATGTCGATGTCATCGTGCCGGAGATAGTCGGTGCCGGGGTGTATGCCAACGGGTTCACCTGCTGGTACAACCGCACGGACTTCACTCTCGATTTCCTGGTCTATCTCCCCAGCGGACCCGGTGGGGTGAGCGAGACCGGGCAAACGGCAGTGCGGCAGCCGGTGCAGGTCACCTCCCGGGTGAAGTTCCCGCCCGCGCTGATCTTCCGGCTCATGCAGACACTCAACGACAGCATGAACAACTACGAACGACAATTCGGCCCCATCACCCACCTCGGTGAATAACCCCGCCCGGAGAGAACATGCAAACCCCGAAATCAGGCCCTATCACCCTTATCGCCTGCCCACGCGACCGCCTCATCATCTCCGATCCGGCCGTGCGGTACCGGCCCGAGCAGATCCCCGGCCGCCATTACCTCGTCACCCCCGTCTCGCCGAGCGAACAACCCGAACCCACCGAATAGCCCGAGCCGACCAGACACCGGTACCGTCGTCCGCCCCGACGGTGTGCTTGCGGCTACTCCCTGCCCGACATCTCGGCGGGTTCGGCGGCCAGGGTTGCCAGCAACCGCAGGGCGTCGGCGCCGGGGGAGCCGGGCTCCACATGGTGGGCGACCAGGGCTTGGTCGGGATCGTCCGGGAGCCGGAAGGTTTCGTAGCCGAGTTCCAGCCGCCCCACGATCGGGTGGCGGTAGATATGGCGGCCGTGAGTCTTGTCCTTGAGTTCGTGCCGCTGCCACAGGTCCGCGAATTCTGGGCTCAGTGGGTACTGATGGAGCACGTCATCGGCAACGAGGCGGGTGTCCGGGCCGCCGATACGGCCGGCTACGGGCGACTGCACGTCTGGGACTACTTGTTCAGCAGTGCCCCGACGCTGGTGGAGGGTTTTCGCGATGCGGCCCGGTTCAGTGACGTCATCTGCGATCCGGCCGCCCGGCTGCAGGTCACCGAGCACGGGTCCGGGCTCACCGTCGGGTATTGCGGCACGACCTACGGCGAGACCCGCAGCATCATCAACGAATTCGGGGTCACCGTGGCGGTCCGGCGCGCCCGGGATGCCTTCGGCGCAGCGGCAGTGCCGGTTCGGGTCGACTTCGCGCACCCGGCGCCCTGCCGGCACCGATATCTCGAAGACGCCCTGGGCACCGAAGCGATCCACTTCGAGCCGGCCGACCTCATCCACTACCGGCTCACCGGCTCCCACACCGCACCCCGGGCGCATGATCCCTGCCTGCGCCGGATTCTCCACACCGCCGCCCAGCAGGCCATCGACGACGCCCGGCCCGTCCCGGGCTGGATCGATTCCTTCCGCGCGGCGCTGCGCACCGAGATGACCCAGCGAACCGGGCCGACGGACAGCTCACCGAAACGCGGTCCACGGATCGGCGCCGTCGCCGGGCGACTGGCGGTCGCCGACCGCACCCTGCAACGACGCCTGTCCGCGGCGGGCACGTCCTGGAGCGAGGAATTAGCGGCAGCGCGTTGTGAACAGGCCAGTCACCTACTACGCCATACCACCCTTACCGTGCAGGCCATCGCCCTGCGGGTCGGCTACAGCGACGCTCGTGCCCTCAGTCGCGCCTTCAACAGCTGGACCGGCCTGTCCCCGGATGCCTACCGTGACGCCGACCGCCGGGGGCACGCGCGACGGTAGGCCGACCGGCATTCTCAGCGCGACCGGCGGCCGGCCGCGGGCCACAGGAAGAACCCGACCAGTCCGCCCCACAGCGTGAGGGTGTCGAACGCGATGCGTTCGGATATTTCGTCGTCCACGACCGCGGCGACAACTGGGCCGAGGTCACCGAGGGCACCGCCGCCGCCTGGGAGCGTGCCCGCTACCAGTGGAATCCGGACGGCGACACCGTCACGGTCACCACATTGGACTCCAAGCTCTTCGGCGCGGGCGGCGGCTGGGTCTTCCGGGTCACCTCCGAATCGGACGGCACCCGAGTCGATGTCGAACTCACCCGGACTCCGCGGGCGTTCAAGGGCAAGCTGCTGGCAGCCCTCCTGCCACTGGCCTCGTCCTCGCTGCGCAAATCGTTCTCCGGCCCGCTACGGGCGGCGTGATGTCCGTGCCACCGCCTGCTCGGGACGCCGGCCCGCTCGCACCCGGTGTCCACTGAAGCCGCGCAGGCCGCTCGAACAAAAAAGCTTCGCACCGTGGTCGGTGCGAAGCTCTTCACGAACTCGCGATGAATCAGATGACGCTGACGTCCACGGCTTGGGGGCCCTTCTGGCCCTGCTCCACCGTGAACTCGACACGCTGACCCTCATCGAGGGATTTGTAACCCGCGCCGCTCACGGCCGAGTAATGCACGAAGACGTCCGGGCCGCCTCCGTCTTGAGCGATGAAGCCGAAGCCCTTTTCACCGTTGAACCACTTCACGCTGCCTTGAGTCATGCTGTAAACAACTTCTCTTCTGTAGTGAGTCGGGCAAATTTCGGTAAGGAGCCCGTCCTCGACCCTCACTATGCCATGACCTCCGACGATCCCTCGCATCGTGCTTCGGCCGGCGGTCGCGCGGCGACCGGCAGGAGCGAGGCCCGTCCAGCAGATCACCCCGAAGCGGAGTGGAAGGTATGGGCTGGGGCCGGTAGTCGCTTCACTTCGTGTGTTGACCAGTACGCTGGTCATTGGTCCCGGTGATTGCCGAGCCGCTCGAGGCCTCTCTGCGGTCCTGTTTCTCGAATCGCGATGCCGCCCGAATCACTCGGAGAGGCGAATGTGGCAACGACCGCAGGCGAACCAAATGACCAAGATTCCACTGGCACCCAGCAAGATGACGCTGCGGAGGACATCTGGGATGAGGACGAGTCTCCGGCGCTGCGTCGGGCGCGCAAGGAAGCGGAGTTCACCTCCAGTGGAGACTCGATACGGGCGTATCTGAAGCAGATCGGGCGAGTTCCCCTACTCTCCGCGGCCGAGGAGGTCGATCTCGCGGTCCGGATCGAAGTCGGTCTGTATGCGGTGCAGAAACTGCAGGCCGAATGCGAGGGGCCCCCGGATCTCACGATCGCACGTCACCGAGACCTGACCTGGCTCGTACAGGACGGCATCGCGGCCAGAGATCATCTGCTCGAGGCAAACCTGCGGCTGGTGGTGTCGATCGCCAAACGGTACAGCGGGCGGGGCATGGCCTTCCTCGACCTGATCCAGGAGGGCAATGTGGGTCTGGTGCGGGCGGTCGAAAAGTTCGACTACAGCCGAGGATTCAAGTTCTCGACCTATGCCACATGGTGGATTCGCCAGGCGATTTCTCGCGCCATGGCCGACCAGGCCCGCACCATACGAATCCCCGTGCACATGGTGGAGATCATCAACAAGCTTGCGCGTGTAGAGCGCGAACTGCTGCAGCAGCTGGGCCGCGAGGCAACAGCCCAGGAGCTTGCCGCGGAATTAGGTATTACACCCGCGAAGGTTCTCGAGGTTCGGCAAATCGCGCGGGAACCGATCTCGTTGGACCAGACGCTCGGTGACGAGGGCGCGACCCAGTTCGGCGATTTCATCGAAGACTCCGAGGCTGTCGTGGCCGTCGAGAAGGTAGCGTTCACTCTGCTGCAGGAGCAGTTGCGGTCGGTACTCGAAACGCTCAGCGAGCGCGAGGCCGGCGTCATGCGCCTGCGTTACGGCCTGGGTGATGGGAAGCCTCGAACGCTCGACGACATCGGGAAGGTTTACGGCGTCACCCGTGAGCGGATCCGGCAGATCGAGTCGAAGACGATGTCGAAGCTACGTCACCCATCGCGCTCACAGTTGCTTCGGGATTACCTCGAATAGTGGGCAATGGTCCTGCGGATGGGCTGTAGACGTGAGATGCGGTGTAGTGTAGGAACTTTCATTCGGCGTTCTGCTGTGGGCCGGTGGTGCGCAGGGGCTCGCCGACGTGGTGCAGGTGCCTCAGTGCCTCGCGGTACGAGGAGATCAGCCCGGTCTCGTGGTAGGGCACGCCGATTTCGGCGCAGTAGTCGCGGACGATCACCTGGGCGTGACGCAGGTTCGGGGTTGGCATGCTCGGGAACAGGTGGTGCTCGATCTGATAGTTGAGTCCGCCGAGGGCGAGGTCGGTCAACACGCCGCCCCGCACGTCGCGGGAGGTCAGCACTTGCCGGCGTAGGTAGTCGGGGCGGTCGTCGCCGGTCAGAGTCGGCATGCCCTTGTGGTTCGGGGCGAAGATACAGCCCATGTACAGGCCGAACATCGCTTGGTGGACAGCGAGGAACGCGAACGCTTTGTCGGCGGGCAGAACCGCGAACAGTGCGGCCAGATAGGCGGCGAAGTGGCCGAACAACAGCGCCCCCTCCAGTCCGCGGTGTTTGACCGGTCGGCTTGCGAGCGCACGGACGCCGGACAGGTGGAGGTTCAGGCCCAGCAGCATCAGCAGGGGGAAGAACAGGAATGCCTGTACCCTCACGATGAGACGAGGCAGGCCACGGCTGGCCTGTGCTTGCCGTTGTGACCAGAGGAGAATGTCGGGTGTGACATCGGGGTCGAGTTCCTCGTGGTTCGGGTTGGCGTGATGCCGGGTGTGCTTGTCCTGCCACCAGCCGTACGCCAGGCCTATTCCGGCGTTGCCGACGACCCGGCCCACGATCTCCGTCGGCCGCCGTAGCCGGAAGACTTGGCGGTGCGCGACATCGTGCATGACCAGGGCAACCTGAGCGAACGTCACGGCCATGCACGCCGCAACCACGAGCGTCCACCACGAGTCACCGACCAGCACGAACGCCGCCCAGCCGACCGTGAACGCGATCCCGACGAGGCTGAGCCGGACCGTGTAGTAGAGGGGACGCCGGGTCATCAGTCCCGCGTCGGAGATCCGGCGCAACAGACGGGCGTAATCACCGTCGGCTCCGGGTCGCGCTGATCGTGGAAATGACTCTGGAACCAAGGCTGGTGTGGTCATGAATCTTCCTGAGAGCTGGGTCGGAGATGCCAACTTCGCCCGTCCTCGATGCCGATCGACCGATGTCGATCGGAGCTTCGATTTCAGCGGGAGCTGTTTGTGTGTCGAGAGCGGGAGTAACGATTCGAAGTTATCGACCGGATTCTCGTTCGATGTAATCCCTTGGTATGACCTGGAATCGGACTGAGGTGTGATAGCCGCGCGCACCCCAGCCTACAGGTCGGGGCGCAGATCCGGGAGCACCCGTTCACCGAGGGTGGCCACCACCCGGAGAGCCACCTCCAAGGCCATCTTGTGTTCGTCGAGCGGCTGTGGCGGTAATTCGTCGACCTGCTGCATCCGGTACAGCACTGGGTTCTTGTGCACGCTCAGCGCTTCGGCGGCCTTGGCCATACTGCCTTGTTCGAGGTAGACCAGGGTGGTTTCGCGCAGTCGCGCGGTGGCCACGCCTCGCTCCGCGAGGCCGCCCAGTTCGCGGCGCACCAATCGGGAGAGTGCGGCGATGTCGGCGGCCAGACAGCTGACGAGTTCGACATCGCGGTACAGGGTGACCGGCGCGGGCTCGGTCTCCGCGGCGATCCGGTAGGCCCGTAGGGCTTCCTGGTGGCTGACGCGGAACCCTTCCAGACCGGTCGCGGGGACCCCGGCGGCCAACTGAACGATCGGTTGATGCTGCTGAAATGCCTTCAGGTGAGCGATCTTCCGGAGATCGGGTGCTTCCGGTGTGGCCAGCCACGCCCAGAGCATCCGGCCGCCGGCGGGCAGCATCAGCGGACGTGGAGCGCCGAGGGCGGTGGCGATGTCGACGGCAAGTGTCTCCAGCGTCGCGCTCGAGTCCTCCTGGGGGCGGTCCAGAGTCCAGAGGATCAGGCCGGTCTGCTGGATGTAGAGGTTGTGCCCGAGTTGCCGTGTGCTGCGCTCGATATCGACCCTGTCCTCGTGCAGGATTGCCTCGACGAGCTCGCGCCTGCGGGTCAGCGCGGTGCTCGCCTGCCGCCGCAGCTCATTCGGAAAGGCCATTTCGGCGCGCTCGGTAGCAGCCTTGGGACCGCAAGGGTTACACCCTCCCGGGCGGGCGCGCCACCGAGGCCGAGCTGTCGCAGCAGGTGCTGGCGCTGACGGCCTCCGTGCGCAAGCGGCTCAAGGGAGCCGATCTGCCGGCCCCACGCAACCTGATCGCCGCCGCGGTCGAGGGCAGCCTCGTCGACTTCACCGCAGCGTCCACGATCGAGACCCGGTACCTGGTCAACCTGGCGATGAATCCGCTGACCGCCACTCGAACCGGGCGGCGGCTTCCACGGGATCATGCGCGAATTCGACCTCACCAGAACCCTGATCGGGCTCATGGTGATCGGCACCGCCCAGCGCGCCATCGACATGACCGTGGAATACACCAAGCAGCGCACCACCTTCGGGCAGCCGCTGGCGGTGAACCAGGGTGTGCAGTTCCCACTGGCCGAGCACAGCACCTACATCACCGCGGTCCGGGCGCTGGCCTACCAGACCCTCGGCCTGCGCACGGCCGGCGAGCCGCACACAGCCCAGGCGGCGATGCTCAAGTGGTGGGCGCCGCAGGTCGCGATGGCCGCCATCAACGACTGTGTCGTCCTGCACGGCCACATCGGCTGGTCCGAGGAAATGCCGCTGCAGGCCATGCTGCGCGACGTGTCGGGCTACCAGATCGGTGACGGCACACCGCAAATCCAGAAGATGATCATCGCCCGCGACCTGTACGCCCGGTGACGACGACGCCGGCCGCGTAGGCCGGCGCGTCTCCTCACCTGAGCCACGCCAAGGAGCTATCCCATCGCTGGCGATCCATGTCGGCGACGGCGAACATTTCGGCGGGGTGATCGCCAGCGGCCTGCACACTCTGTGCGTGTTCCAACGACTGGCCGTGGCCGGCGTCTACTCGCGATGGGCCGTCGTCGCCGGACGCGACATCAGGGGCATGACGCTGCCGAAACCGGTCCACCCCGGAGACACCCGGTCCGGCCGGGTCACGATCGTCGAGGTCGCGCCGACGTGGCGCGGGCGAGCGAGAGTCCGCGTCCACGGGGAACTGGTTTTGCTGTTGGCCCTGCTCATCGGTGTGGTTGCGGGCCTGCGGGCGTTCACCGCACCCGGGGTGGTGGCCTGGGGCGCCTGGCTCGGCTGGTTGCCGGTGGCACACATCTGGGCCGGCTGGGTCGCGCACCTGGTCGCCGCGATCGTGCTGACCATTCTGCTGGTGGTCGAGTTGATCACCGATCAACTACCTTCGACCCCGCCGCGGACGGTACCGTCGCAGTTCGGGGCACGGATCCTCACCGGCGCGTTCGCCGGTGCCGTTGTCGGTGCCGGGTGGCACCACACCTTCGCGGCGCTGATATGCGGAGTGGTCGGCGCGGTCATCGGGACACTGGGCGGGTATCGTGCGCGGCGAGGGCTGGTCGAGCGGACCGGCGGCCGCGACCTTCCGGTGGCGCTGGCCGAAGACGTCCTCGCGGTGGGTGGCGGATTCGTCATCGTCGCTCTGGCCATGAATCTGTAGGGAGCCGAATGTCAACCGAGGCAACGCCGTTCGACGCCATCATCGTCGGAGCGGGCCAGGCCGGACCGCCCCTGGCCGGCCGGCTCGTGGATGCCGGGCAGACCGTCGCCGTGGTGGAGCGGAAGCTGGTCGGCGGTACCTGCGTGAACTCCGGCTGCATTCCCACCAAGACGCTGGTGGCCAGTGCGCACGCCGCGCACCTGGCCCGTCGTAGCGCCGACTACGGCATCAGCACCGGTGCGGTCGTGGTCGACATGGCAAAGGTCAAGGGGCGCAAGGACGGCATCGTCACCGTCGACCGGGACGGTGTCGAGAACTGGCTCGAAGGCATGGACCGCTGCACCCTGTTGCGTGGGCACGCCCGATTCATCGACCCCCACACGCTGCAGGTCGGCGATCAAAGGATCACCGCTGAACGGATATTCCTCAACGTCGGCGGCCGGGCCTCGAGTCCCGATATCCCGGGGCTGGCCGACGTCGACTATCTGACCAATGTCGGCATCCTCGAACTCGATGTGGTGCCAACGCATCTGGTCATCATCGGGGGCAGCTACATCGGGCTGGAGTTCGCCCAGATGTACCGCCGGTTCGGCGCCGAGGTCACCGTGATCGAACGCGGAGCGCGCCTGGCACCCCGGGAGGACGACGACGTCTGCGCCGCTATCAAGGGCATCCTGGAGCGTGAAGGCATCACTATCCACCTGGGCGCCAACGATATTCGCGTCTCACGGGACGGCGACGGTGTGGCCGTGACCACCCGTGCCGACGGCCCGGTGGTGACCGGATCACATCTTCTCCTTGCGGTCGGCCGGGTGCCCAATACCGACGAACTGGGTCTGGATCTGGCCGGAGTGGCCACCGACGCACGGGGTTTCATCACCGTTGACGATCAACTCCGGACCAGCGTCGAGCACATCTGGGCGATGGGCGACTGCAACGGCAGGGGAGCGTTCACCCACACGTCCTACAACGACTTCGAGATCGTCGCGGCCAACCTGCTCGACGGTGAACCCCGGCGGGTCAGCGACCGCATCCCCACCTACGCGCTGTACATCGACCCGCCACTCGGCCGCGCCGGCATGACCGAAGCCCAGGTGCGGGCAACGGGGCGAAAAGCCCTGGTGGGCAAGCGCCCGATGACCCGAGTCGGCCGCGCGGTCGAAAAGGGGGAGACCCAGGGCTTCATGAAGGTGGTGGTCGACGCCGAGACCCGCCAGATTCTCGGCGCCGCGATCCTGGGCGTCGGCGGCGACGAGGTGGTGCACTGCATCCTCGATCTGATGTCCGCCAAGGCGCCATACACCACCATGACCCACACCGTGCACATCCATCCGACCGTCGCCGAACTGGTGCCCACCATGCTCGAGGGGCTCGAGCCGCTGGAATAGCCCGCGTCACAGGCACAATTGGTTGCCATGTCCACCAAATTCTGTCAAACTCGCTCCAGCGGCAGCGACTCCGAGGGCCGGATAGAACCACTGGAAGGGCGAGCGATGAACAACCCGATTGCAGACGCCGACCACACGACCGTCACGATCGCCGACTCACCCGAGCGTCGGCGCTACGAGATCCGTGTCGACGATGTCCTGGCCGGCTTCACCGCCTACATCGACCACGAAGACCAGCGGATCTTCTACCACACCGAAATCGATACACAGTTTTCCGGACGAGGGCTGGCCGGGCGCCTGGTAGCGGCCGCGCTCGCCGATACGCGTCCGCTCGGCACGCGGATCGTTCCGGTATGTCCGGTGGTGGCGGGCTTTCTGGCCAAACATCAGGAATTCGACGACATCGTCGATCCGGTGACCCCGCAGGCGCTAGCGGTCGTGGAACGGGAACGCGCGTGAAATCCGGCCGGGCCGAGCCGGTTTTCCTACGGCCGTGTCTCAACGCCCCCCTGGCCGGCGAACCGGGCGCCCGGCTGTAGCGGGACAAGAGCCGGCTGTCGAAGCAGATCAGCCGAATGTCGTTACGTGGCTTGGCTGATCACCTCAGGCGCAGGAGCCCTTCCGCAGGAAACGGCACGAGTTCCCGATGCTGGTCGTGTAGAGCGATGACGAGGACACAACCCGGCAGCGCCCGTCGAACCCCGTTCATGAGGCGGACCGCGGTGGCCGGATCGAGGCCGAGAACCGGCTCGTCCAGCAGGAGTATCGAGGGGTTGCGCAGGATTGCTCGGGCGACCCCCAGTCGGCGTCGCTGTCCCTGCGACAGGGCGCTGCCCATGACCCCGGTGGCGGTGTCGAGCGGTAGCTTATCGAGCGCGGCCGCGTCGAGCGCGGCGAGTAGCGTTACGTCGTCCGCATCCGGGTCGGCTTGGCGGAGGTTGTCGGCGATCGTGGTGTCCGCCAACCAGTCCTCGGCCTCCACAAGTGTGAGCCGCTGGGCCACGGCACCCGCCGGCAGATCACGCGGCGCTGAGCCGTCGAGCAGAACCGTGCCCGGGTGCGGCGGGGCAATTCGTCCGGCGAGAATGTTGAGCAGGGTGGTCTTGCCGCTCCCATTCGGGCCGCAGATCAGCGTGACGGTGCCGGATGCGAGCACGGCAGACCATCGAGCCTGTTCGACCCCCGATCCCACCGGAAGTCCCTGCACGACCAGCGGCGCCGAAGCGGAAACCGCGGGACCGGGAGTCGGAGCTGTGACCGGGCGCGTGGGCGTGAGAAAGGTGGTCAGCCTCGCTGCGCAGGCCCCGGCGGAGTCACTGTCGCGCAGGATGTGCGGGAGGCTTTCGACAAGCTCGTAGGCGGCGGCGACCAGGAGCGTCTCGCCGATTGCGGAGGCCACCGGCTGGATCGCCGAGTGGGTCGACAGTGCGAGGACCAGGATGCTCGCCTGTCCGATCGAGCCCAGCAGGCGCAGCAGGAGCCGGCCCCGGCGCACGGCGGCGAGGCAATCGGTGTCGAAACCCTCAGCGCGGGACACGGTCTGGAGGATCTGATCGCGGGCCCGGCCCACCATATCGAGGCACATCAGCTCGGGAAGCGATGCATGATCGCTGATCAGGGCGGACCGGGCCAGCGACCGGGCGCTACGGGCGCGTGCATGCAGCGCCGCGGCCCGGCTGTTCGTCCGGACCGCAATACCGCCGGCGACAACGAACAGGACCGCCTGGCCGGCACCGGCCACCGGGCTCGCGATCGAGATCAGCGCCACTACCACCGCCGCGGTGGCAAGAATGCCGGCCAGCGGGGCGAGGATCCTTGCCGGCGCCGCGCCCACGGTGGCGACGTCGTCGGTGAGCGTCGTCAGCAGAGCTCCGTCGCGCCAGTTGCGGAGTTGCCGGGCAGGCAGCGCGGCTGCGGCGCGGAACATCCGTACGCGCAGGGCGACCGTGGCGTCGAGCAAGGCCCGGTGGCTGGTGAGTCGTTCGGTGTAGCGCAGGCCGGTCCGGCCCAGCGCCAGCGACCGGACGGTTCCCGACGGGTACATCCACGACCACGTGGTGTTCGCCTGTGCGGTGACCAGCGCGCACGAGGTGAGGAACCAGCCCGATACTCCGAGCAGCGCCGCGGCGGCGACCTCTGCGCTCGCGGCCAGCAGTGCGCCCCACACCATCGCCCGGCGGCTGCGAGCACCGGCGGCAGTCCAGAGCAGGGCAATGGGTTTCATGAGGTCACCGCGACCGGGCGCCCGCGCTCGATGGCGACGACGACATCAGCGGTGCCGAGCAGGTCGGGGCTGTGGGTGGCCAGCAGTACCGTCCGGTCTCGGGCCAGCGTCCGGACCGCGGCGACGACCCGCGCCTCGGCTTCGGCGTCGAGGTGGGCCGTCGGCTCGTCCAGGCAGAGGACGGGCACGTCCCGAATCAGGGCTTGGACCAGGGTGACCTGTTGGATCTGGCCTGAGGACAGTCCGCTGCCGCGCTCTGCCACGACCGTGTCCAATCCGTGTGGCAGCGCCGTGAGCAGATCGGCGAAACCCAGTGCGGCGAACGCCGTTTCGAACGTCGCGTCGTCCGCGTCGGGGCGCGCCAGCAGCAGATTTTCGCGCACGGTGCCGGCGAACAGACGGGACGGTTGACCGATCCAGGAGACATTTCGCGGATCGGCCGGATGTTCCCCGGAGGCCGAGACGTGGATGCTCGAACCCGTGTCCGGCATCAGCAGCCCGGCTGCCACTGCCAGCAGCGTCGACTTGCCTGCTCCGCTCGGCCCGGCGAGCGCCACGACGCTGCCCGGCCCGGCGGTCACGGTGACGTTCGCCAGCGCAGGTTCTGTACGGCCCGGGTAAACAACCGAAACGTTGCGCAACTCCACGGTGAGAGGTGCACGCTGCGGCGGTCCCGGTATTCGAGCGTCCGGCTCTCGCGGCTGTTGCGTCGGCAGCAAGGCATCGATGAGCTCCGCTGCCGCGGCCGCCTCGGCCCGGGCGTGGTAGCCGCGCGCCAGCTCCCGCACCGGAGCGAAGTACGCCGGCGTGAGCACCAGGACGAACAACGCCGACCCGAGGCTCATGGACGAGGGGAGCCACGACAGCCGCAGGTAGTCGAGCAGCACCAGCCCGCAGAAGGTGGCGACCACCGCCACGGTGCCGGTGACCAGCAATTCCACCCATGCCGTCGACAGGAAGGCCACCCGCAACACGGCTTGGGTGCGACGGGCCAGCTCGCGGTCGTCGCGCTCGACGGCGAGGGCGGCACGCTCGTCGGCGCCCAGACCCACCAGGGTGGGCAGCCCACGCATCTGGTCGAGAAGCCGCGCGCCGAGGGTGCGCGCGGCGCTCAGCTGGGACTGGACCGCTGTGCGCGTTCCCATCCCGATCACCTTCAGGTTGGCCGGGAGTAACGGCGTGGCGAGCCCGAGAATCACCGCGACAACCCAGTTTTCGGCCGCGATCGCCGCAAAGGCCAGGCCGCTCGCGACCACCATCGTCCGGCGCGCCGGGACGTAGCCGGTCAGCCAGTCGGTGAGACGGTCGACTTCCTCATCGAGCGCTTGCACGAACGCGCCGACCGGTGCGCCGGTCGCAGTCGGCACCAGCGGGCTCGAGGGCAGTGCGGCGGCCAGCAGGCGGTCGCGCAGCGTGAGTCGCACGGCGGTCGCTGCCTCGTCCGCGGCGCGATCGCCGGCGGCGAGGAATCCGACGCGTAGCGCGAAACCCGCTATGACCAGAGCGATCGGAGCAGCGACCGAGACCGGTGCGAGGGTGTGGCGCTGCCCCTGCAGCGCGGTCTGGGCCGCCCACCCGAGCCCGGCCGCCCAGGCGACGGTTCCGAGGACCGACAGTCCCCGCAATGTCCCGGCCCGGCGGAATGCGCTCTGCTCGGGGTTCGCCCAGGCACGCAACCGCTCCAACGCGCGCTGCTGGTGGTCTGCCTCATCGTCGGACAGCTGAGCCAGCATGGAGGCCGTGGTGCTCATCGGAAACTCACTGCTCGACCTCGAACTCACCCGCGGCGGCAGACCGGCGGTCAGCGACCGCCCATGCGGTGAGCGAGACCAGGCCGAACAGGGTAATGGCTCCCCTTTATGTCAAGAGGCAGTTGGGAGTCCGTCGTTAGACTGAGTGGTGGTAGGTCCGGGTTGTGGCTTGTCCGAAGGATCGGTG
>NZ_JBNPVW010000029.1:0-39625 GCF_050434125.1 Nocardia sp. GP40
GCATGGTCCCACTGGCGCCGCCGCCGACAACACCAAGCCCGGCTATCGCACTACCGGCGCCGAGGCCACCCACTCACCTGAGTGACGTTGCAGTATTAAGAGATAACCCCTGAGTTTCCTCTGGCCTCTGCTCGAGTGTCTGGCCTGGGAGCTGGGGGTTTCGTATGTCCTGAGCCGGTCGGCCCAGCGTTTGGGTGTGGTCGGGTTCAAGAGCAGCCCGGCTTTGTGGTCGGGCATGACGGGCCGCCTGTTTCGCCAGGCGTGCGATGCGTATGCCCTCGGGTTCGTAGAACGCATCGCCGGGTTCGAGCACGGTCGACGAAACGCATGTTGGTTCGCTTGTGTGATGTGTTGTGCGGGTTGGTCTGGGCGCCGATGGGTGACTATGGTGAGTGTGGTGTCGAAGGTGTTGGTCAGTGCGTGCCTGGCAGGGATTCCCTGTCGCTACAACGGGAAAGCGAAGACGTCGGCACCGATTGTCGCGCTCGTGCAAGCCGGTGCGGCGGTGCCGTTCTGCGCGGAGACTGCGGCGGGTCTGAACACACCGCGCCGTCCGGTGGAGATCGTGGGCGGGGACGGGCACGCCGTTCTGGACGGCGACGCCAAGGTGGTCGACGATGCGGGGGAGGACGTGACGGACGCGTTTGTCGCGGGCGCTCGCCTGGCCTTGGATGCCGCCCGCGAGCACGGGGCAAGGGCAGCCGTTCTCACTGCGCGCAGTCCCTCGTGTGGGTGTGGACAGATCTACGACGGTTCCTTCACCGGCGCGTTGCGCCGCGGTGATGGCATCACGGCGGCGCTGCTCCGGCGGGACGGGATCACCGTCGTGTCGCCCGACGACTGACCGGGGACGTGGCTCTGGTGCGGTCTCGATTCGTTCGCGACGCGTAATACGGGTCGAGCATCGGGAAAAGCTCTGAAACACTCCATTGGCTCGGTCGAACACTCTGAACTCGGCTACTTGGTGGTAGGGCTCGATCCCGGCCAGGATCAGGTCCAGGTGCCCGGTGGGAGGCTCCCTGATCGGCTGCCCACTAGCATCATCGGTGTGGGGCTCGCTAATGGCTTGCGTCCCATCGGGTTACCGTGCGGGCGTGGCCGGAAAGGGGTCTGCCCTGGCTCGAAGTAGCGGTGCCTTCCTGCACGGATACCTCCTCCGTCGATCTGGAAGGATACCGATGCCGGTCATCATCGGAATGGACCCGCACAAACGCTCGGCCACCATCGAAATCATCGATCCCGACGCGAAGATCCTCGCGACCGGGCGTTACGGCACCGACACTGCCGGATACGGTGAAATGCTGTGTGCGGCACAGCGATTTCCGCAACGGTTGTGGGCGATCGAGGGCTGCAACGGTGTCGGACGGCATGTGGCGCACCGGCTGGTAGCCGACGAGGAACCCGCGATCATGACCGACTTCGGCTGCAAATCAGGGCGCATCAGAACTTGACGATCTATAGGGCCATCGGTGGTGACCACGCCGGGCTCGCCTTCGTAGCCGAGATCGCCGAGAACCGACAGGTCGTGGCGGGCCCATCTGGGGAGGGCTTCGAGCGCTTCACTGAGGTGATCTCAGCAGGATTTGGTGATTCTTTTCGGTGGGACAGTCGTGTGCCCTGTTCAGGGCTGGTCCCGGGTGTAGTGGTAGGGAAAGTTGTTGGGCGACACGCCGACTGGGGTGCGGGTGGATACGTGGAGTCCCCGGTAAGCCGTTCTCACCACAAGACCTGCTGCACCATGAGGACTCCACGTGATCACCTATCGTGCCATGCTCGACGTCCCACGGGAACTGGTGCAGGAGGTGAGCCGGCTGTTGCACGCTGAACGCTGTCGCCGCGGCACCCGCAAGGACACCCGGGCGTTGACGTGCTTCCGGCAGGCGCTGCTGGGCCTGCGCTGGTTCCGCGACCGTGCCGATCCCACAGCCCTGGGGCGTGACCATGGCATTTCCCGCGCCACCGCCTACCGATACATCGCCGAGGTCGTCACGGTCCTGGCCACCGCGGCCCCGGATCTGCACGAAGCGCTCGACCGCGCCGTCGAGGCCGGGCTGACCCATCTGGTCCTGGACGGCAAACTGTTCTCCGCCGACCGGTCCGCCGAGACCACGACCGGTGTGAAGGGGCAAACGATCGACCTGTGGTACTCCGGCAAGGCGGGCGAGCACGGCGGCCTGATCCAGGCGTTGAGCGCACCGGACGGGTTCCCGATCTGAGTGTCCGACGTCGAGCCGGGCTCGACCCACGACCTCACCGCTGCCCGTGAACATGTCCTGGGCGCCCTGTATCACGCTGCCTCCCAACGGAATCTGCCCACTCTGGCCGACGGTGGCTACGAGGGCGCGGGCATCGGCGTGCACACACCGATCAAACAACCCGGCGACCGGCCACTGGATCCTGACAATCGCACCTACAACGCCCTGCTGCGCGGCCTACGCGCCCTCGGCGAACGCGGATTCGCCCTGCTCGTCGGCCGGTGGCGCATCCTGCGCCATATCACCGCCAGCCCCGAGAAAATCGGCGACATCGTCCAAGCCGCACTCACCCTCACACATTACGAATACGGCCGAGTCGCATAGAAACTCGTTGAGATCACCTCACTGTGGGTACGCAGTGCTTTGGTGTCATGCTCGCGGCCGGGCCGCACGTTCGATGTCCAGATCGGCCATCTGTTCGGGACGGTGCCGACCCGCACGTTGCCGCTGTGCGCACCAAGGTGCCATCCACGACCACATGCTGGTGACCGGCCAGATACGCCGCCTGCAGGGTTTCACTCAGGCCCGGGGCCTTCGCAGCGAGGACGTCGATACCTTCGTGCAAGTAGGTGTAAGCAGTGGTCTTGCCGATGTTGTTGTCGACGCCAGCTGCGCCACGCGCGTGGCGTCGAGGAACCAGCGCAGGATCAGTACTGCCTGTTCCAGGCAGGTCAGCGGCCGCCGGCCGGTGCGGGTGCCGCGGTGGCGACGCTCGATCTCGGAGCAGCCCGGCCAGGTGCTCGGCGGTGGCCTCGGAGATCGGTAGCACCGCCGTGTATGTCACGCTCATCACGCGTAGAGTTTCTGTGAATTTGATTTTTAGTCGGACCAAACTTTTACCAGGACTCTGCGCTTTCTCGTTGCAGCCCAATACCTTCCGGTGTGTCAGTAGCGCAGGCCACCAGCGGGATCGCTACCGGGAAAGGCTCATTGTGCGTTCAGAATCGACTGGCTGGAGTATTGCGAGGGGTATGCTGAATTAGGTAGTTGAAGCCGGGCATGTACGCATCCAGCAGCGAGCGAGCGACCGAATGCGATCTTCGGTGGTCCGATCGCAGGTGAGAGAATGGTCGACAACGACCCCTTCGAGACACAGCGGGATATAGGGTCCGACCTGCTCGCTGAGCTGAGTCTCGCGGGGTTCGATGCCGCCGAGCTGGTCGGGCGTGGCGGGTTCGCCGAGGTCTACCGCTGCTTCCAGGCCAGCTTGGATCGCACGGTTGCGGTAAAGGTGCTCACCGAGGCGTTGGACGACGACAATCGGGCGAGGTTCTTGCGAGAGCAACGCGCCATGGGCCGACTTACCGGTCATCCCAACATCGTGGGTGTCCTGCAGGTCGGGCAGACCGAGAGCGGGCGTCCGTATCTGGTTATGCAATATCACGAACGCGGATCCCTCGACGCTCGGATTCGTGAGGACGGCCCCCTGACGGTCGAGGAAGCAGTGCGTGTGGGGAGGAAGCTCGCAGGAGCCCTCGGCGCGGCGCACAGGGTCGGCATTGTGCACCGTGACGTGAAGCCGGCAAATATTCTGTTCACCGACTACGACGAACCAGTACTGACCGACTTCGGCATCGCTCACTTTGCTGGAGGTTTCCAGACTGCCGCCGGAATGGTCACCGGGTCGCCCGCCTTCACCGCACCGGAAGTTCTCGGTGGTGACCCGCCCACATCCGCCGCCGACGTATACGGGCTGGGCTCCACTTTGTTCTGCGCACTCACTGGCCACGCGGCATTCGAGCGAGTGAGTGGTGAACAAGTGGTGGCGCAGTTCTTGCGAATTACCACACAGCATATCCCGGATTTACGTGAGAGCGGATTCTCTGACGACATTTGTGCGATAATCGAGGCTGCGATGTCCCGCGACCCACGAGAGCGCCCAACCGCGGCAGCGTTCGGGATTCAGCTCCGACGCCTCCAGCACAGCCGGAACCGACAGGTCGAGGAGTCAGCACCAGCTGTCGGCCGCAAGAGCAAGCGGCATGCGGTGGCCGCTCTTGCAGAAGGCTCGGCCGAGGACAAGGTAATAGGTTCTCCGCCAAGTCGCGGGAACCTCCCGCTGGAGATGACAAGTTTCGTTGGACGGCGCGCGGACCTGTCCGAGGTCCGCAATGCTCTGTCGGCGGCTCGCCTCGTTACGTTGACCGGCGTCGGCGGTGTCGGCAAGACCCGGTTGGCGCTGCGGGCAGCTGCGACCATGAAACGGTCCTTTACTGACGGGGTATGGCTGGTCGAATTTGGCGAACTTCGCGATCCGGCATTGGTTGCGGATCTCGTAGCTGCCACCCTTGAGGTACGTGACCAGTCAGCCAGACCATTGCATATGGCGCTGAATGAGTTTCTGGGCCCGCGCACAATCCTGCTGGTAATTGACAACTGCGAACAGGTGATTGCGGGAGTGGCCGAGCTGACGAGAGTGCTGTTGCCCAGATGTCCGAACCTCCGCGTCCTTGCTACTAGTCGGGAACCGATCGGTATCGATGGCGAATTGCTGTTTCGCGTTGTCCCTTTGGCTACTCCCGAACCGGATCGAACTCCGTCTCTAAGGGCTGTTTCCAGGTTCGACGCGGTAACGCTATTCACACAGCGAGCTGCTGTGGCGCTACCTGGGTTCGAACTAACGGCAGACAGCAGCCGCGTCGTCAGCGAGATTTGTGCTCGTTTGGACGGGCTACCGTTGGCTATCGAGCTAGCGGCGGCGCGGCTGCGTACCCTCTCACCTGAGCAGATCCTCCAGCGCCTCACAGACCGGTATGCTCTGCTGAGCCGCGGTAGTAGAAGTGCACCGAACCGTCAGCGGACCCTGCGCTGGAGCATCGACTGGAGCTACGACCTGTGTACGCCCGCCGAACAGCAACTGTGGGATCGCCTTTCAGTCTTCGCTGGTAGTTTCGAACTGGATGCGGCTGAGGGCGTATGCGGTGAGGACTTCGGCGGTGTGCAGGAGGGGATCCTCGACACTATTTCATCGCTCGTCGACAAGTCCATCCTTTTTCGAGAGGAATCGCATGGGGCAGTGCGGTTTCGGATGCTCGATACAGTCCGAGAGTACGGACGATCAAATCTGCAATCCACCACTCTGTACACGAAACTTCGGCAACAGCACCGTGACTGGTACCTTCAGTTGACTCTGGACAGCGCGCGTGATTGGATCAGTCCTCGGCAGCCTCTATGGGTGGCTCGGCTCGAACAGGAATTGCCGAATCTCCGGGAGTCACTGGAGTTCAGCTTATCGCGGAGGGACGGCATCGGCCTGGTGATCGCCGCTGCCCTGCTCCAGTTCTGGATTTCTCGTGGACTGTTCTGTGAGGGGCGGCGATGGCTCGACCGTGCATTGACACAGTCGCGGTCCCAGTCGATTACGGATCAAGCCAAAGCACTTCACGCTGCCATTCAATTGGCCTTGCTCCAAGGCGACATAGCGGCAGCTACTCCGCGAGTTGAAGAAGCGCGGGCGCTCGATCCGCAGCGATCCGACCCGATTGCCTACACACACGTTGCGGCCGCCGAAGGATTTGCTGCATTCGTCAGCGGTGATCTCGACGTCGCGCGAACGCGCCTGGAGCAGGCGGTCGAGTTGTTCGACGAGGGCGTCGGCCTCACGCTGCAGATCGATGTGCTGGGGCTCCTCGGATGGACCTATCAATCAAACGGGCGTAACGACATCGCCCTTACCTACCACGAGCAGGTGCTGACGATAACGGAATCTCATAGCGAGTCGATCTATCGGTCGTACGCGCTGTGGTCCATGGGGGTTACCGTTTGGCGCCACGGTAATCGTGATCGAGCGGTACGGCTTCTGCAGGAGGCGCTGCGGCTCACTCGGCTGGCGGGTCCTCCGATCATGACAGCGGCCTGCCTGCAAGCGCTGGCATGGGTGACCATTGAGCACGACGAGCACCGGCGAGCGGTGATCATGGCGGGTGCGTCCGACAGTGTCAGCGACACCTTGAGCCGTCCGCCCGTATTCCCCAATCTTGTGGCCTACGCTGAGCAGTTCGAGCGTAGCGCCCGGAAGGTACTCGGTGACCGATCGTTCGAGGCCGCATACCGGCAGGGCCGATCGATGAACCCTGAAACCGCAGTTGCCTTTGCTCTCGGTGAGCAGTCAGACGAAAAGGCCTCCGCAGCAGCTCAAACACTTCCGGCACTGACCAAACGTGAACGCCAAGTGGCCGAGCTGGTCGCCAAAGGAATGACCAACAAGGCGATCGCTGCCCAGCTGGTCCTCTCGGAACGGACCGTCGGCGGACACGTGAACCATATTCTGGTCAAACTCGGGTTTACTTCCCGATCGCAGGTGGCGGCTTGGGTTGTCGAACAGGACCGCGTCAACCAACGTAGCTGAAAGAGGGAGCAAGCATACGTCGGCCCGCTTGGGTGCATAGCATGGGGGATTCAGATGCGCCGCAGGTTGGTGTGGACCTCGACCATCTCTGCCCGTTCGCCGGTCGAGACCACGAAGGCCACCTGAATGTGCGCGAAACATTTTGGGATTCAGAAGGTTCGCCGCACTGCGCTGCGAAGGCACGGCGATGCGGTCGCCGATGGCAGAGGTCTTGTGGTTGATCCTCGAGTCAACTGTTCAGATGTTTCGCAGCTACCCTTCACCGACCCCGGGAGGTCCCCTCGTGTGTGGTGTGCGCATCGCGATTGACATACTACCGAGTAGGTTGTCAAGATGGTGTGGGCAGCGATTCGGCGTTGCTGCCGGTCGGTGTCTGCCGGTCGGCGTTGGAGTC
Organism: Nocardia sp. GP40; assembly: GCF_050434125.1. Classification (NCBI taxonomy): domain Bacteria; kingdom Bacillati; phylum Actinomycetota; class Actinomycetes; order Mycobacteriales; family Nocardiaceae; genus Nocardia; species Nocardia sp. GP40. The sequence continues at coordinate 6,998 of NZ_JBNPVW010000029.1, forward strand.
CGAAGGAGATTTGGTATGGATTACTCGACTGTGGCGCCTGGTGTGCTGGTGGAGGCGGATGGGCCGCTGCGGATTGTGACGATGAACCGGCCGGAAGAGCTCAATTCCTTCGATGACGGGTTGCATACGGGGATGCGGCGGGTGTGGGATCTGCTGGTGGACGACGAAGACGCACGGGCGGTGGTGCTGACCGGGGCGGGCCGGGCCTTCAGTGCAGGTGGTCACGTGCCGAACTTCATTCGCAACCACAACGATCTCTCGGCCCGGCGTCGGGATATTCGCGAAGGTGAGCGGCTGGCCCGGGCGATGCTGTCGTGTGAATTGCCGGTCGTCGCGGCGGTCAACGGTCCCGCGGTGGGGCTGGGCTGCAGCCTGGCGACCATGTCGGACTTCGTGGTGATGGCCGAGGACACGTTCATGAGCGACCCGCACGTGGCCATCGGCCTGGCGGCCGGCGACGGTGGTGCCGTCACCTGGCCCTGGCTCACCAGCATGCTCACCGCCAAGGAGTTTATTCTGCTCGGCGACCGGATCCCCGCCGCCGATGCCGCACGGCTGGGACTGTGCAACCGCGTCGTGCCCGCCGACGAGGTCCTCGACACCGCCAAGTCATTCGCCCATCGCTTCGCCGAGCTACCGGCTCAGTCTGTCCGGGACACCAAACGCGCGCTCAACATGCATCTGCTCGACTCCGCCAACACTGTCCTCAACTTCGCCCTCGCCGCGGAATACGAATCCTTCGGCACCGACGACATCAAGACCCGCGTCGCCGAGTTCCTCGCCAAATCCGACCGTAAAACCGGTACCGACACCGCCGATAAGCCCGTATAACAACGTAGCCAGGGAGGCCCGATGGATATCGCGGTAACAGATCACCTTCTCTCCACGACCCGCGCGGTCCGGCGGCGACTCGATCTCGAGCGGCCGGTCGAACGCGAGGTCATCCTCGGGTGTCTTCGCCTCGCGGTGCAAGCGCCCACCGGCGGCAACAATCAGGCATGGCGCTGGCTCGTCCTCGATGACCCCGAGGTGCGTGCACAGGTCGCTGATCTGTATGCGCGCCATACCCTGCCCGTCATCGAGCGGCGGTATTCGCGGCTGCAGGATCCGCAGACCAGGCGTGTGTACGACAGTGCCCGCTATCTGGCCGAGGTGTTACCGCGAGTTCCCGTTCTGGTCGTGCCCTGTGTCGAGGGGCGGTTCGAGGGATTCAACGCGGCACATCCGGCCGCGTTCTACGGCTCGATCTTTCCGGCGATATGGAGCCTGCAACTGGCATTGCGGTCGCGCGGCATGGGCTCGGTTCTGACTACTCCGTTCGAGGGTGAACTCGAGCGGCAATACGCGGACATTTTGCATCTGCCCGACATTATGACGCCGATCGCGCTGGTGCCGGTCGCGTACACGATCGGCGAAGAGTTCAAGCCTGCCCGACGGCCTCCCATCGAGACGATTACACGGTGGAACCGCTGGACCGAGCACGACTGAATGCTTGTTCGATCGATCGAGCACTCACGTTCCGAGAATCTACGGTCGCGCGTCCTGGACCCCGAGAGCTGTTGAGCGAGATACGGATTCGACGTGTGGATCTGCTCCCGGCGAGGACGGCTCGCCGAGAGCAGATTCCGGGCAGAGTCGTCCGCTACCGCTTCGCGCGCGGACTGCGCTTGCTGCTCAGCACCGCGGCACTCACCGCGACGAGCAGCGCGAGGCCGTTGAACAGGTCCGTGACCCACAGCTGATTGCCCATCAGTTGTAGGCCCTTGACGCCGGTCGCCAGCAGCAGTAGCGCGATGACCGCGCCCCCGACGTTGAATCGGCCGACCTTGATCTGGGTGGTGCCGAGGAAACAGGCGGCGAAGCACGGCAGCATGTAGGCGGGACCGAGGGTCGGGGCCACATTGCCGATCTTCGCGGTGACGAGCACCCCGGCGACCGCGGCAAATGCACCTGTCACCACGAACGACCCGAACACGTATCGGCTGGTGCGAACACCGGCCAGCCGGGACGCGTCCGGATTCGCCCCGACCGCGTAGGCGCGACGCCCGGCGGGCGTGTGCTCGAGGACGTACCACACCAGCAGGGCGAGGATCAGGGCATACACGGCGATGACGGGGACGCCGAGAACCTGATGATTGGCGACATTTTGAAAGCCGTTCGGCACCGGTCCGATGAACTGGAAATTCGACACCAATTCGGTGATCGCCAGCAGCACCGAGCTCATGCCCAGCGTCGCGATGAGACTGTTGATGCCGATCATCGCCACGAAAACCGCGTTGACCAGACCGACCAGAACTCCGGCGAGCAGCGTCAGTAGCACTGCCAGGGCCGGACTCATGTGCTGATGAACCATCAGTGAGCTGCAGAGCACGGCACACATGCCCAGGTTCTGCGCGGCCGACAGATCGAACTGACCGACGGCCAACGTCACCAGCACGCCCAGGGCGAGAATCATCGTGACCGACTGGTCGCCGACGATGCTGTTGAACGTCGCCAAGGTCAGGAACACCGACGGCAGCCGGAGGGAGAAGAAGGCGATGAAGGTCACCAGCAGCAGCAATCCACCGTATCGGGCAATCGGCGCGCCGAGGACCTGATGCAATGTCCGGAGCGGGCGCGATCGTGTGTCGCCGTCACCGGGACGCCTGGTCGGTCGGTGCGGGGTTCTGGTGATCTCGGATTCGGAATCGATGGTCATGGGTGCGCACTCCTTTGAGCGTCATCGGCAGAGTCTCGGATGGTCTCGCCCACGATGTGCGCGACCGAGAGCTGCTCCTTGGTGAGCACGCTCCGAACGACGCCGCCACGCATGATCAAGACCCGGTCACACACGGCGCACAGTTCCTCCGCGTCCGAGGACGAGAGCACCACTGCCCGGCCCTGGGCCGCAATGCCGGACAGTGCGTCGTAGATCGATGCCTTGGCGCCGGCGTCGACTCCGCTGGTGGGCTCGTCCAGCAGCAGTACCTGCGCATCGATGCGCAACCAGCGCGCCAGCACCAGCTTCTGCTGGTTACCGCCGCTGAGCAGCGTCAGCGGTCGATCGGGATCGGCAGGGGTCACGTTGAGACGTTCGATCCAGGGCCGGACCTCGCGCCGTTCCAGTCGTGGGCCGAGCCAGCGAGCGGGGCCGGCGGACGGCAGCCGGGGAAGGGTGACGTTCTCCCGCGCCGTCCACTCGGGGATCGTGGCGAGCCGTCTTCGATCAGCGGGGGCATAAGCCATACCGGCGCTGATCGAGAGTTCGGGTTTGCCGGTCGGCACGATCCGACCCGCGAGCCGAACCTCGCCCCGGCTGCGCCGCCGCCCACCGAAGGTCAACCCGAGCGCCTGGTCGTATCCGGAGCCGATCAGGCCGGTGACGCCGACGATCTCGCCGGCTCGCACGTCGAGTGAGAAGTCGACGACGTCCTCACCTGATATCCCGGATGCAGTGAGGAGCACCTGCGTCGTCGGTGACGGTGTGGCCGGTGCGAACTCGGTCGGCTGCCGACCGATGATCAGCCCGACCAGCTCCTCGGTGTCGATGCTCGCCACCGGCCGGGTAGTGATCCGCCGACCGTCGCGCAGCACGGTCACTCGATCACCGATCTGGAAGACCTCCCGGAGACGATGTGTCACGTAGAGAACAGCCGTTCCGCGTTCCCGCAGCCCCCGCACGAGATCGAACAGCTGCTCGACCTGGTGTTGTGGCAACGAGGCGGTGGGTTCGTCCAGCACCAGCAGTGCCGGAGCTCCGCCGGACGCCGACATCGCCCGGACGATCGCGACCATCGTCTGCTGCCCCGGCGTAGCGTCGGCCAGGGGGAGGCAAGGGTCGATGTCGATCTCGAATTCGGACAGCAACCGTGCCGCCGCGCGGCGCTCGCGCCGTCCGGACAACCACCAGCGGCCCTGGTACCTGCCGCCCAGCGCCAAGTTGTCCACGGCGTCGAGGTCGGCCACCAGTCCGAGATCCTGGTGGATGAAGGCAATCGACCGCGCGCTGGTCCGTGTGCTGCCCAACGTGATCGGAGTACCGTTCACGGTGGCCGACGAGCCGGGATCGGGAGCGTGATAGCCAGCGAGGATCTTGATCAGCGTCGACTTCCCGGAGCCGTTCTGCCCGAGCAGGCAGTGCACCTCCCCGGTCCGGATCTCCAGATCGACGTCGGCGAGCGCCTTTTGGGCCGGAAACGTCTTCGACAGCGAGCTGATGCTCAATACGGTGGCCGCGCTCATCCCACCCGCCATGCGGTGTAGTAGGTCTGCGCGTAGTTCGGCGGCTCGGTGCCGGTGGTCTGCCCGACATTGCTCGCGACGACGATCTCCTGCCAGCCGGCATCGTCGGCCAGCCCGTCGAGCGCAACACCCATGGTCAACCGGACCAACTGGTCGACAACGCGGTAACCGCTGGCGGCGAGCTCCAATGCTACCGAGGCCCACTCGGTTCCGGCCTTGATCTCCGCGAGGGCCGCCGAGTTGGCGGCGCGACTGATGACCTTGACTTTGTCGCCGATCCCGGCGGCTTGCAGCGCCGCGGTCAGACCGGGGATGTAATCGACGACCGGGAGCCCCACGTACCTGGTGTTCGGGTGCGACTGAAGGTAACTCACGATCTGAGAAGCGATCGTCTTACCGACGTTGGCGTTCGAGACCTGCAGGACGTCGACCGAACCGCCCGCCCCTTCGACCGCCTTCTCGAAGGAATCCTTGATCGGCCCCCAGCCGGCGCTGAACGACGGGTCCCACACGAATACCGACCTGGCCGCGCCCTTGGCATCGGCCACGATCGCGCTGCCCATCAGCGTTCCACTCAGACTGGTGGCCTTGGGCCCGTTGACGATGGCCTGGATCGAACCGTTGTCCGGCAACACGTTCCCGAGCGGGGAGGCTTCGCTGATCTTCGTACCGGCGGCCTGTAGCTTGGCCAGCTGCGGCCCGATCGCGGAGTCCGGCATGAGAGGGATGTAGGTCAGCGCGTCCGGAGGGTTCTCCGCCACCTGATTGATCAGCTTGACGTAGCTTTCCGGGGTGTTGTCGGTCTGCAGCGTCGTCACCTTCCAATTCAGCTTGCGTGCCGCCGTAGCGGCGCCGTCGGCGAAGACGGCGCAGACCGGGATCGGGCAGGTGATGATCGTGAACCGCTTGTTCTGCGGCGGAGCCGATGGCAGCGCCGGCACCCCGGTCGCGGGCTGCGGTCGGGTGTACTTCGTGTACGTGGTTTCGGCCTGATCGACTGCGGCTTTCGCTGCTTGCGGGGAGACTGCGGGACTCGCCGAGTCGCTCCCGGCACCGCTACCGCAGGCGGCCAGGGTCAGGCAGAGCGCGGTACAGGCGCTCAGGGCAATAGGCACGCTGAACTTACTGGGCATAGCAGACTTTCTTGTGATCAGTGAGCGATACATGCTCGGAAAGGAGCGGCGTGTTCACAGCCGATCCACGTCGAGGTGTTCGCGATGGCAAACCCACGAGCTGAGCGGCATTCAGGCCGAGCGCTCGCCAACCTCTCGCGGGTTGCGGAGCGGTCGAGCGGTGCACTACATTCTACTCAGTAGGTTGGAAGGTGTCCAGAGAAGGACGGCAACCATGTAGTCCGAAGGGCATCCGTCGAGACGGCTATCCGCCTCGACGGTGTCCTCGCCACGACATCACGGTAGGGAAGATCAGATGGCGGACCTGGAATATTCTGTCGAAGACGGGATCGGCACCCTCGTGCTGAACCGTCCGCACATGAAGAACGCGTTCACGTTCGAGATGATCGATCAGTGGGCCGAGGTGCTGCGGTCGGCACGGACCGACTCCCGCGTACGGGTAGTCGTCATCACCGGCACCGGTGATGCCTTCTGCTCCGGCGTCGATCTGGACGAGTTCGAGGCGAAGATCACCGAGCCGTACGACCTCAAGTCGCTGCTTCACGATCGCATCCACCGGGTGGCCTATGCCCTCGAGGATCTGGACAAACCGGTGATCGCGGCCGTCAATGGCACCGCCGTCGGCGCGGGCATGGACATGGCATTGATGTGCGACATCCGATTGGTCGCCGCTTCGGCACGATTGTCCGAGGGCTACATTCGGGTCGGTCTCGTGCCCGGAGACGGTGGCTGCTATTACCTTCCGCGACTGGTCGGGATGGCCAAGGCGCTCGAGTTGCTGTGGACCGGAGACTTCATCGATGCCGAGGAAGCCGCCCGCATCGGCATCGCTGACCACGTCTACGCCGACGAGGTCTTCCGCGCGGCGTGGCAGGGTTTCGCGCGGCGCATTGCCGCCCAGCCGCCCATCAACGTGCAGATGATCAAACGAGCGGCTTACCAGTCGGCACGCGCCGACGTCCGTACAGCGCTCGACCTGATCTCCTCACATATGGGCGTCGTCCACAGCACCCACGATTCCGCCGAAGCGATGGCGGCCTTCCGCGATCGCCGTCCACCGGTATTCCAGGGACGCTGAGCCAGAAAGACACGGAAATGACAGCAGAACCGATAGCGGCTGCCGACGTGAACAGTCCGGTGCTCGTCACCCGCGACGGCCCGGCAGCAACGCTCACCCTCAACCGGCCCGATCGTAAGAACGCCATGGACCCCCGGGGCTGGACGGCGCTGCACCACGCGCTGGATGCCCTGGCCGCTGACGATACCGTCCGGGTCGTCACAGTGACGGGTGCCCAAGAGAACTTCTGCGCCGGTGCCGATCTCGGAAACCGTTCTCGCGAGGAACATCCCACCGTGCGGATGCGCCGGGTCGGCAACGTCGCACTTGCTCTGGCCGAATTCCCGAAACCGGTCATTGCCCAAGTACAGGGCGTGGCGGTCGGTGCCGGGATGAACCTCGCGCTGGCTTGCGACTTTGTCGTCGCGGCGGAATCGGCGCGGTTCTGCGCGATCTTCGTGCGGCGTGGCCTATCGATGGACTTCGGGGGATCCTGGCTGCTGCCCCGGCTCGTCGGGCTACAGCAGGCCAAGCGATTGGCCATGCTCGCCGAGATGATCAGCGCCGAGCAAGCCAGGGAATTGGGACTGGTGACCTGGGTCCGGCCGGATGACGAATTGGCGGAATTCACCGTGGAATTGGCTCAGCGAGTCGCGGCGTTGCCGCCGATCGCGGTCGCGCAATCCAAGTCGTTGCTGCATCGGGGTGCCAACCAGACGTTGCCCGAGGCGCTCGACAACGAGGCGCGTGCGCAGGCGGTGAACTTGGCCACCGAGGATGTCCCCGCCGCGTACCGCGCATTTCTGGACAAGTCCGCACCACCGGTCTACACCGGCCGGTGGGCGGTCCGCTGAGGCCGGACGGGAGACGCGACCGATGGATCTGTGGAATCTCGACCCCGTGACATTGCCACGGGAATACGACACGCTACGGCGCGACGTGCGCATGTTCCTGACCCAAGAGATCTCGGCGGGCCGGATCACGCCCCGGTGCGATCAATGGCTCGGCGGCTGGGATGCGGAATTCAGCCGCAGGCTGGGTGAACACGGCTGGATCGGCATGGCCTTCCCGGCGCGGTACGGCGGGTCGGAGGCCGGCGCCTTGGCGCGGTTCGTGGTTACCGAGGAGCTGCTCGCCGCGGGAGCACCGGTGGCTGCGCACTGGATAGCCGACCGGCAGTCCGGTCCCGGACTGCTGAGATTCGGTACCGCCGAACAGAAGGACACTTTCCTCTCCCGAATTGCCCAGGGGCAGTGCTTCTTCGCCGTTGGAATGAGCGAGCCCGACACCGGCTCGGATCTGGCGTCGGTGCGTACTCGTGCGCAACGGGTCGACGGCGGTTGGCGGCTCAACGGGACGAAGGTCTGGACCAGCGGTGCGCATCTGGCGCAGGTATTGATCGCTCTCGCCCGCACCGAACCCCCGACGAATGACCGGCACGCTGGACTGACCCAGTTCATCGTCGAACTACCGAACCCGGATGTGCATATCCGCCCGATCCGCCTGCTCACCGGTGAACATCACTTCAACGAGGTCGTCCTGGACGACGTCTTCGTGCCCGATGCCCGCGTGCTCGGCGAACCCGGCTCCGGGTGGCGGCAGGTCACCAGCGAGCTGGCCATGGAACGCAGTGGCCCCGAACGGATCCTGTCGACCTTTCCCCTGCTGGCTGCCGCGACGGACTACCTGACCGAGAACAGCGAGCGGACCGACGTGTCCCGGTTCGGTGCCGTGGTCGCACGGATCTGGGCGTTGCGCCAGATGTCCTTGGCAGTGGCCGGGCGGCTCGAGGCCGGCGCGGCGCCTGCCGTGGAAGCAGCGATGGTCAAAGACCTCGGAACCCGTTTCGAGACCGTCGTCATCGACACGGTCCGGCTCCTTACCCAACTGGAGCCCGACCCGGGCTCGAATCAGGAGATCCCCAGAATGCTGGCCGAATCAATACTGCATAGTCCCGGCTTCACGCTGCGGGGTGGCACGAACGAAATCCTGCGGGGCGTCGTCGCCAGGCAATTAGGGGTGCGATGAACGACATTGTCAGCGAACTCGTGGCCGCCGTCGCCGACGCGTGCGCGAAATACAGCGCCGCCGACGCGGTGTCGGCCTGTTCCGCCGGTGGGTGGAACCCCCGATTGTGGGCGGCGCTGGAGCAAATCGGTATCACCACGGTGTCGGTCGCCGAGGAACACGGCGGCGCCGGCGGGGACATCACCACCGCCGTGGCGGTGCTCGAGGTGCTGGGCCGGTACTCGGCGAGTGTCCCTCTGGCCGAGACCGCGCTGCTCGCCGGGTGGCTGCTCGCGGGCTGCGGTGCTACGCTGCCGCCCGGCCCGATGACCGCCTGCCTCGCCCGTCCCGACGTGCGGTTCCGACCCGTGGACGACGGCCTGTCGGTCAGCGGAACGATAGCCCGGGTGCCCTGGGCCCGGTGCGTCGATTACGTCGCCGTGCTCGCCGACTGCCAGGTGATCCTGTTGCGCCGCAACGATTTCGCCGTGCATGAGGGATCCGATCTCGCCGGTGAGCCCCGCGACGACATCACCGTCACCGCGACTGTTCCCCCTGACCGGGTGCACGACCTCACGGCGGAGTCGGGCATCTCCACGCGGGCGTTCGGCAACCGTGCCGCGCTGGCCCGCGCGGCACTCGTGTCGGGCGCTGCCCGCCGCGCGCTCGAGCTCTCCGTCCGCTACGCGGGCGAGCGTGAGCAGTTCGGCAGACCGATCGCGAAATTCCAAGCTGTGCAACAGTATCTGGCCACGATGGCCGCCGAGGTGGTGTTGTCGAAGGTGGCCGTCGAGGCGGCAGCGCTCGCTCTCGACACCGGCGGTGATGCGGATCTGGCTGTGGCCGGTGCGAAGACGATCGCCGGTCAGACGGCCGGCCTGGTGGGTTCGCTGGCACATCAGATCCATGGTGCGATCGGCTTCACCGAGGAGCATGTGTTGCGGCACAGCACCACGCGGTTGTGGGCGTGGCGGGACGAGGCGGGCAACGAGGAGCAGTGGTCGGCCAAGTTGGGTCGCCGCGCACTGTCCGCAGGTACCGACGGCCTCTGGCCGCTGCTCACCGGAACCCGGTGAGCAGCGGCCCGGGCAGGGGTCTGGATCAGGCGTCGGCAGTCGCCAGATCCAGGTAGGCCGCGAACTTCTCGCGGGCCGCCGCCGCGCGGGTCGGGACATGCTCGGTCGGAATCTCGCGGGGTTCGTAGGTGCGCAGGATCTGTTTCGCCACAGCGACTTTGTGCACCTCGTCAGGCCCGTCGAGGATGCGGGCGCCTCGGGCGGCGCGGTACATGTGCTCCAGTGGCAGGTCAGCGGAGAACCCCAGTGAACCGTGGATCTGGATCGAGCGATCGATCACATCGTGCAGGACCTTGGCGCCCCAGTACTTGATCATCCCGATCTCCAGCCGCGCGGCGGGCGCGCCGACCTGGTCGATCCGCCACGCGGCGTGCAGAGTGAGCAGTCGGGCCGCGTGCATCTCCGCAGCCGACAATGCGATCCAATCCTGAACCATCTGTTTGTCGGCGAGCACCGTGCCGTGGGTGCGTCGCGAGACCGCGCGTTCGCACATCATGTCGAATGCCCGCTGGGACTGGCCGATCCAGCGCATCGCGTGCTGGATGCGCCCCGGTCCCAGTCGCTTCTGCGCGAGCCGGAAGCCGTCGCCGGGTTCGCCGATGAGGTTCTCCCGTGGCACCCGCACATCGCGATAGATGATCTCCGCGTGCCCGTTTTCGAGCGGCTCGCTCATCAGCGCTCGATCCATCGTCGGAATATCACGGACCACATGGACACCGGGTGCGTCGGCCGGAACGATCATCATCGACGCGCGGCGTGCGGGGGCCGCGTCGGGATCGGTGACCACCATGACGATGAGGAAGTCCGCATTCGAACCGTTCGACGAAAACCATTTGTGCCCATTGATCACATAGTCGTCGCCGTCCAGCACCGCGCGGGTGGTGAGCAGGGTTGGATCGGCGCCGGCGCCGGGTTCGGTCATGGAGAAACTGGAACGCAGCTCACCTCGCAGCAGCGGATGCATCCACTGCTCCTGCTGTTCGGGTGATCCACCGACGGCCAGCAGCTCGGCATTGCCGGCATCGGGAGCCTGATTGCCGAAGATGCTCGGGGCGTACCGGCACTGCCCGAGGATCTCGTGCATCAGTGCCAGACGGACCTGCCCGAACCCGCCGCCGCCGAGTTCCTGCGGGAGGTGCGCTGCCCAGAGCCCCTGCGCTTTCACCTGCTCCTCGAGCGGGCGGGTAATCCGATCGAACGTGGCACGGTCGAGGTCGACGGCCTCCAGTGGGATTATCTCCGCCCGGACGAAGTCGCGCATCCAGTCCAGCTTCTGACCGAACTCGGGTTCAGTAGAGAAGTCCCAGGCCATGAGTGTTCTCGCTCTCTTGATGGGGTGGGCGACGGTGTCGCTGATGAGGGGGGTGAGGGTTAGGCCAAGTCCAGCCGTGCGGCGGCCTCGGCGACGTGGCTGTCGACGCCGCTCCTGGTGTCCGCGGTCTCGGCCTGCGGCGCACCCAGCCGGACGCGACGTTGGTAGATCGCCTCCTTGATGATGGCGGCACGCCAGTGCTCGAACGCGATGAACACGGGGAGGTGCTCGACGCTGCGGCCGGAAAGCGAGCAGTACCGGGCGGTCATCTGCTGCGCACTGGGAAAACCGACCTCTGCCGCGATGCGCTGGGCACGGTGCGAGTAGATGGCACCCGTGCCCTCCCAATAGGCGAGTAGGTGCGCAAGGTCGGTCAGGGGATGGCCGAAGGTCGACAGTTCCCAGTCCAGCACGGCGCGGACGGGGTGCTGACCACCGTGCGGATCGATGATCATGTTGCCGATCCGATAGTCGCCGTGCACGAACGCGAGATCTTCACCGGTCGGCAGCCGGCGGCGGAGTTCCGCGGCGATTCGATCGATCAGCGGAATCTCCCTGTGCGGCCGGTCATTCCACCGATCGTGCCAGCGCTGGAGATGGCGTGCCATCACATCGCGGCTCCTGCCGGGCTGATAGGTGGGGAACTCCGAGAGGGGGATGGCGTGCAATTCGGCCAGAATACGGACGACCTCGTCACAGGCCCGGGCGCGGACCGACGCGTGCAGCGGCCGGGCATCCTCGGTGGTCTGCACGATGACGCCCGGCACGAAATCCATGACGTAGAAAGGGGCGCCGATCAAGGAGCTGTCGTCACTGTATCCGTACACCGCGGGCACTGGTATCGCAGTGGCGGCGAGCATGCGAAGCGTCTCGTATTCCCGGCGCATGTCGTGTGTCTGCTCCGGGATGTTGCCGACGGGGCGCCGGCGCAGGACCCATTGGTGTGGCCCGCATTCCGCGAGCAGGGTGAGGTTCGAAATGCCACCGGCGAGAGGTTCGATACGGGTGAGCGGCCCCGCGTCGGGAACGCAAGTCGATAGGAAGGCCGACAGTCCGGCCGTGTCCACCGATAACCCGGGCAGGATGGGGTTCATGTGCGTCATCTGAATGCTTTCCGATCGCTTCGAAGACAATGACATACTACTTCGTAGGTTGTTTCTGTTGTCAATACTCGTTACATTTTGAGAATGACCCGCACCACGGCAGTTCCCAGCTATCACCACATCGTCCGGTTGCCGCTCGAGCGGGGCCCTGTCGTGGTCCCGGAGTCCTTCGAAGACGAGAACGGCCATATGAACGTCCAGCACTACTTCGATCTCTGCGGTGCAGGCATTTCGGTGGTGTTCGAGCGGATCGGTATCAACGACGATTACCGCGCCACTCGCAGGCAGGGCTTCTTCATTGCCGAGCATCATGTGCGTTATTACACGGAAACCTCTGTGAACGATCAGGTTTCGGTGCACTCCCGAATTCTCGAACGTTCCGACAAGACCGTGTACGGCATGACCCTGATGGTGAACAACACGACCGAGCGACTTGCCTGCACGCTCGAAATGGTCGCCGTCAATGTCGATTTCACCAGCCGGCGAGCAACCCCTTTCGACGCTGACATCGCAGCGGCCGTCGACGCCGAACTCGCCCTCGCCGCGGCGGTCCACTGCCTGGTGCCGTTGTGCCCCGGGATGGGGATTCGCACATAGCTGTACCCGATATCGTCGGTGCCGCGGAACTCGTCGACTGCGAAGAGAACCGCGGCACCGGTTTTCGGGGCGCTACAGCACGATGCGGGCCACGGTTTCAGCCACACATGCCGGCCTGTCGTGCCCTTCTATCTCGATAGTGACCTGTGTGATCACCTGGAGGTGCTGCTCCTGCACGTCGACGTGCAGGATCGTCGAGCATGCGCGGATACGGGACCCTACGGCCACAGGTTGCGGGAAGCGAACCTTGTTCAAGCCGTAGTTGATTCGCATCCTGGCATTGTCGACACGGGAGATCTGTGCCATGAGATGAGGTAGCAGGCTCAGGGTCAGATACCCGTGCGCGATCGGTGTCCCGAAGGGCCCTTCGGCTGCACGCACCGGATCCACGTGGATCCATTGATAGTCGAGAGTGGCAGCGGCGAATCGATCGATCTGCTCCTGCGTGACGGTGAGCCAGGCACTGCACCCGATCGGCTCTCCCCGGGCCGCGAGAAGGTCGTCGGCGCTTGCGAAGACGCGCATCATCCGCGGGGACCTCCGGCAACGTACAGCACCTGCCCGGAGACGAACGCGGCGTCGTCGCTGGCGAAGAACGACACCGCGTTTGCGACGTCTTCGGGCTGCCCCGGCCGGCCGATCGGGATTCGAGTCAGCGCCTTCGCGACCTGCTCGTCGAACGAAAGTCCGACCCGTTCGGCCGAGGCGCGGGTCATGTCGGTGACGACGAACCCCGGAGCGACAGCGTTGGCGGTGACACCGAACTTGCCCAGTTCGACCGCGAGTGCCTTGGTGAATCCCTGCAGGCCCGCCTTGGCGGCGGAGTAGTTCACCTGCCCCCGGGCGCCGAGGGCCGAGGTGCTGGAGATGTTGACGATCCGGCCCCAGCCGGCGTCGACCATGGCGCGCTGCGCGGCGCGGGCCATGACGAATGATCCGCGCAGGTGGACCTCCATGACGCTGTTCCAGTCGTCGTCGGTCATCTTGAACAGCAGGTTGTCTCGGGTGACACCGGCGTTGTTGACCAGCACGAGGGGGCCACCGAGCCGGTCGCTGATCTGCTCGACGGCGTTGGCGGCCTGATCGGGCCGGCTGACATCCGCACCGGCGGCGACCGCCCGCCCACCTATCTCCTCGATGGCCGCCACGGTCGTGGCGCACTGATCGGCGTGCAGATCGACGACACCGACTGCGAAGCCGTCCCTGGCCAGGCGCAGGGCGATGGCGGCGCCGATGCCGCGCGCCGCGCCGGTCACGATGGCCGTGCGTTGGGTGGATGTCATGGGATTCCTTTCGGTCATGCCCTGGGTGCCTGCGGCAGTCCCAGTAGGCGTTCGGCGAGAATGTTGCGCTGAATCTGGGCAGACCCTCCGTAGATGCTGCCCGCGCGGCCGTACAGGTAGCGGTCGAACCAGCGAGCTCGACCGGGGGTGCCGGTGTCGGCCAGCAGATTCACCCCGGCTGTCATGAGGCGCTGCTCGACCGCGGTCATCAGCAGTTTGTCGATGGAGGACTCGGGGCCGGGCCCGGCGCCCGCGGCGCGGTCGCTCAGGCGGCGCAGGCAGTGCATCCGCAGCACCTCCACCCCGGCCGCCGCCGCGCCGAGCTCGCGCAGGGTGGCGCGGTCGGGCGCCGATGACTGCGCCTTGACCGCTTCGGTGAGCTCGGTGAGATAGCGCGCGAACTTCGACAGATATCCGGTGTCGACCGCACCACGCTCGTAATTGACGACATCCATGGCGATGCGCCAGCCGTCGTTCGGCTTGCCCAGGATGTTGGCGGCCGGGATGCGCACATCGTCGAATCGGATCTCGGCGAACTCCTCGTCCCCGTTCGCCAGGACGATCGGCCGCACCGTCACGCCGGGGGATGTCATCGGCACGATGAACGCCGAGATCCCGTGGTGGCGAACCGTGTTCGGATCGGTGCGGGCGAGTAGCAGGCAGTAGTCGGCGAAGGCGCCATAGCTCGTCCAGATCTTCTGGCCGCAGAGCACCCAGTGCTCGTCCTCGCGGATGGCGCTCGTACGCAGAGCGGCGAGGTCCGAGCCTGCCTGTGGTTCCGAAAAGCCTTGGCACCAAATCTCTTCGGCCGCGAGCAGCGGTAGTAGGTAGCGGCGGCGCTGCTCCTCGCTGCCGTAGCTGAACAGCGGGTGGCCGAGGTGTCCGAGTGGAAGCAGTGTGGGCGCGTTGGCCCTACCGAGCTCCTCGCTGAGGATTGCCTCTTCCATCGGCCCGAGACCCTGCCCGCCGACCTCCTTCGGATACGACAGGGCTACCCAGCCGCCCCGGTACAGGCGCTGCTGGAATTCACACATATACGGCCAGCGTTCGGCCAGTGTCGCCGGTTCGGGTTCGTCGGGGACATTCTGCTCGAGCCAGGCGCGCAGCCGGGCACGGAATCGAGCTTCCTCCGGGGAGTCGCGTAGGTCCATGACGTCGTGTCCTCACACCGTGTCGAGAGCGCGGCCGGCGAGCGCGAGCAGTGGCGCGTCCGCGTTGCCGAATGCCGCTTGGAACAGATGGGCGCTGCGCAGCCTGAGATGCGCGTCGTGCTCCCGGGTCACGCCGATCCCGCCGAGGACCTGGACTCCGGCCTCGCACACCTCGATCGCCGCCGTCCCGGCGTAGAACTTTGCGGCAGAGGCCAATCGTTCAACCTCCTCGATCGGGGCATACTCGACTGCCCAGGAGGCCCCGTAGGTGATGGAACGAGACGATTCGACCCGCACGAGCATGTCGGCACACAGGTGCTGTATCGCCTGGAACGAACCGATCGGACGTCCGTACTGCTCGCGCTGGCGGGCGTAGTCGACGGCCTGCCGCAACGCGCCGTCGGCGAGTCCGGTCGAGAATGCCGCGGCGCCGACCCACGCTGCCGCCCGTGCTCTGCGCGAGCCCTCGCTCGCGGCCGCGGCCGCGGGGACCGGCCGGACACGGCACAGCGGGTGCAGCGGATCCACGTCCGCGAAGGGGACCATCCCGGAGAGTTCGTGCACGCGCGCCATACCGTCAGGGGAGAGAGCGATACCGCGGGCGCCGATGATCCAGTCGAACGCCACGGACGCCTCGGTATCCGGCTCCTCGAGCCGGGCGCCCAGCACTACCGAGTAGGCATCACCGGCACACAGGTGCTCGAGCGCCCGCTCTTGCCCGCCGGCGAAACGCAGCAGGGCCGCTGCCGCGATGGCGGTTCCGACATAGGGCACCGGCGCGATATAGCGGCCGAGAACCTCGGCCACAATGCATGCGTCGACGACCGAGCCGCCGGTGCCGCCGTGATCCTCGGGGACGAGCAGACCCACGAGATCGAGCTCCACCAGCGTCTTCCATGCCTGCGCTCGCAATGTTCCACCGCCTGCAAGCGCATCCCGAATCGAGGAACCCGAGAACAGCTGAGCACCGAGCTCATCGGCTGTCCGCTGGAGGAGGAGTTGATCCTCCGATAGCGCGAAGTGCATAAAACAGACCTCCCGCGTAGCAACATACTACTGCGTAGGTTGCATGGTCAAGAGCGTATTTCACCTCGGTCGCCGCCGTTCGGGGTGCCGTGGGGCCACGCGAGGGTGCACTGGATCGGCATCGCTCGATGGCCGGATGGCCCGATATCGGCGCTGTCGAGCAGTTAGCGACCGAGCGGTCTTGACGGCATTGCAACATACGCAGTAGTTTGCTGTGTGTTCCCGATCACCCTCGGGGTGGGAGCACGCACTACCCGGCCCACCGGCACTCGACAGAAGGCTGAGGGGAAAGCGAGTAAATCGTCGTAGGGTACCCGATGCTTGCGCTGCCTCTGCCAATTCCTATGTTCTTGCTTCTACGAACTCGCGGAAGTATTCACGACTCCACCCGAATCACAGAATGGAGCGGCCTCATGGCCAGTGTATCGATCGACTGTGCGGACGGGATTGCCGTCATCACGATCAACCGGCCGAAGGAGCGCAACGCCGTCAACCTCGAGGTGGCCAACGGCATCGCTGTCGCAATCGATGAATTCGACATGCGCAAGGATCTTCGCGTGGCGATCCTCACAGGAGCCGGTGGAACATTCTGCGCCGGTCTGGATCTCAAAGCTTTCACGCATGGTGAGATACCGGTCATCGCGGGCCGAGGTTTCGGCGGCCTGACCGAGAAGCCGCCGACCAAGCCATTGATCGCCGCCGTCGAAGGATGGGCGCTCGCCGGTGGGTTCGAACTCGCGTTGACCGCCGACCTGATCGTCGCGGCACGAGACGCGAAATTCGGCCTGCCCGAGGTGAAACGCGGCTTGGTTGCCGGCGCGGGAGGTTTGCTGCGGTTGCCGAAGGTGCTCTCATACCAGTTGGCCATGCAACTCGCCCTGACCGGTGAGCCGTTGCTGGCCGAAGCGGCGCATGCGCATGGAATGGTCAACCTTCTTGCCGAGCCCGGGGACGCTCTGGCCGTAGCGCGAGAGCTTGCGGTGAAAGTGGCTGCCAATGGGCCGCTCGCTGTGCGTACGAGTAAGCAGATCGTATCGATGTCGGTCGGCTACAGCAGTGCCGATGTCTTTGCTGCGCAGCAGGTATTGGTCGAGCCGGTGCTTGGTTCTGCCGATGCGCTGGAAGGTGCCCGGGCGTTCGCGCAGAAGCGAAGCCCGGTCTGGACCGGCGAATAGCCACCGTCCACGATGATGAGTAATTCTCTGCCTGACCACGGCGGCAGTGACCGCGGCAGCGGTGACTGGGGACATCGTCGGTTTCGGATGCCGCGCGGACCCCCGAAGATGATCGTGTCCGACTCGCTGATGCGATATCTTTCTCTACTGACGCATTCGACACGATCCGATATTCCCGATGGTCGTTTGCGTATTTCTGCAGGCCGGTCTCCTGGCTATCATGCACGCAATTCTTCGTGTAGGTGATGTGGACCGTCTGCGTCAGCCATATATTTGTGTAATTTGAGGAACTTCGATGAAGAAGACAGGCATGACCGCGATAGTGGCGATCGCGGCAACGGCGACCCTGACACTGGCCGGAGCGACCGCGGCCGCGGATCCGGGCAACCAGAACGACAATTCGGTCCTGACCACCCCGATCGCGCCGGGTGTTAGCTACACAGCGAGCGTGGTCGACCGATCGGTCGTCGTCAGTACCGACTCCGGATCGTTGACCGTGCGGGGGAACCAGTTCCAGGTCCTCGATGCCGCGGGTGATCTGATCGGCGGTATCCCGCTGACCTATCAGCGAGACGGGAAGGACTGGCCGATCGCGGCAAAGATCGACGGCCGTACGGCCAGGTTGATGCCGAGTACCGATCCTGCCGATGCCCGGCCGGCGAGCAGGGCACCGATGCTGAGGGATGTCGATGCGGCCTCCGACACATTGTTCAACCAAGCGGTCTCCAATGCCTTCATCGAAGTCTCACTGGGAACCGCGCTCGGCACGTTGATCGGGACCGCGATCGGTGCCGGTATCGGCTGTGTTGCCGGAGGAGCGGCCGTCGGTGCCGCAGCCGGGGTACCGACCGTTGGCGTACTTGCCATTCCGGGATTCCTCGGCGGGTGTATCGCCACTGCGGCGGTGACCGGACCTATCGGCGGCATGATCGGCATGGCGACAGTCGGCGTACCGGTCGCGATCGCCGCGGCCGTCCAGTACTACAACACCATCAACAAACCCGCCCCGGCACCCGCGTCGTAGCAGGAACGGTAGGGGTACGGCGACCGGGTTTCGGACCGCCGTACCCCTACGAAGATTCACACAATGACGCCGCGAACGGCGTATTCGGCGATTTCCGCGGCAATTCGCTGCCGTTCGTCCGCCGAGTCTCGCGGCCCGTCCGGCTGGAACCACACGTGCATCCAGTTCACCGTGCCCAGGAGGGCCTTGACGAGAAGGTTCACATCGGCGTCCCGGAACGCGCCGGCCGCGATGCCGTCCTCCATCACCTGCACGTAATACGCCTCGAACTGCCGCCGCATCTCGAAGATCCGTGCGATCGCGTCGTCCTTGTGACGGCCCTCGGCGGCAAGTCCCATCTCGATGTGATGCTGTGCAGGACCCATATACGTGGCTCGATTCATCAGGTGCATCGCGTGCCGATGCACCATCTCGCGCAACTTCTCCGCCGGGCCGATATCGTCCCGCTCGGCCGTCGGTCCCACTGCTTCCAGTGCCCATTCGAGCGCCTGATGGTGGATTCCGATGAACAAATCACCCTTGGTCCGAAAGTAGTGGTAGATCCGTCCTTTTGTACACCCCAGCACATCGGCCACGTCATCGATCGAGGTGGCCGCGAACCCTCGTTCCGAAAACGCCTTCGCCGCCGCGTCGAGAATCTCGCCGGCGCTCGCCCGCTTCTTCGGGTCCAGTTCACTGACCCGGCCATTGCCAAACCCCTGCGTCACGCTCTACATACTACTCGGACGGATGCTTTGTCGTGGCATGCCGGGCTGTAAGCGCGGCGCCGCACTGCCGAATCGCCGCCAACAATCTCGTGACAACCTACGCGGTAGTATGTCACACTGTGTGCGCTGAAGCACGACACGGAGAAATGGGTCTACATGCAAGACGTCGTCATCGTCGATGCTGTCCGATCGCCTATCGGCAAGCGGAACGGCGGGCTGGCTGGCACGCACTCGAACGAGTTGCTCGGCGATGTACTCGCCGGCCTGCTCGAGCGGAACAACCTCACCGGTGCCGAGGTCGATCACGTGGTGGGTGGGTGCGTTCTGCAATTGGGTATGCAGGCTGCGAACGTCACGCGCAACGCGTGGCTCAGCGCCGGCCTCCCGCTGGAGGTGCCGGCAGCGACGGTGAACGCGCAGTGCGGCTCCTCTCAGGAGGCTCTGCTGATGGCCCACGCTCAGATCGCCGGCGGGTTTGCCGACGTCGCGATCGCCTGCGGTGTCGAGGTGATGAGCCGGATTCCGCTGGGCAGCAACATGCCCGCGGACGGGCCGTACGGCAACCCGCGTGGTGGCCGATACGCCGGCGTGCACGAGCCCACGATCCAGTTCGAGGGGGCCGACCGGATCGCCGAACGCTGGAACCTGAGCCGCGACGTGCTCGATCGGTTCGCGAAGACATCACAGGATCGGGCCGCGTTCGCGTGGGAGCAGGATCGGTTCGGCGCCCAGATCATTCCTGTGCAGGCCCCGATGCTCGACGACCAGGGCGTCGTTGTCGGAACGAAGACGATCGCCCGCGACGAGGGCATCCGGCCGACGACGGCCGAGGGCCTCGCAGGGCTGCGGACCGTCCAGCCTGCTCGGGACCCGGCGAGCCGCCACACCGCGGGGAATTCGTCGCAGGTCTCGGACGGCGCGAGCGCGGTGCTACTCATGAGCCGTGCGAAGGCGGATCGGCTGGGCCTGCCGGCGCGGGCACGCATCATCGATTCGGTCCTCGTCGGTTCGGACCCGGTCCTGATGCTGACCGGGCCGATACCGGCGACCGCGAAGATCCTGACCCGAACCGGCCTCGCGCTGCCGGACATCGACGTCGTCGAGATCAACGAGGCGTTCGCGTCGGTCGTCTGCGCTTGGGCCGCGGAGTACGACGCCGATATGGATCGGGTGAACGTCAACGGCGGTGCGATCGCCCTGGGGCACCCGGTCGGTGCCACCGGCACGATCCTGGTCACGAAGGCGCTCTACGAACTCGAGCGAACCGGCGGTCGCTATGGACTGATCACGATGTGCTGTGGGGGCGGGCTCGGAACGGGCACGATCATCGAACGCCTCTCGCCGCAGGGCGTGGCTTTCACTCGGACTGCGCAGCGAGGTAGAGACATATGACCGACACTCAGGTACGGCCGTGGATGACCGGCGAAGCGGCCGATCTGTTCGCGATGGCCACGGATTTCTTTGGGCGCGAGGTTCCCGCCAATCGGGAGAAGTGGGAGGCCCAGCGGCACGTCGACCGCTCCTTCTGGCGCAAGTGCGGCGAACTCGGACTGCTGTGCGCGAGCGTCCCGGCCCGGTACGGCGGTGGTGGCGGGACCTTTCTGCACCAGGCGACGATTCAGGAGGCGTACGCCCGCCTCGGCGACCGATCGTGGGGAAACACGATCCACAGTGGCATCGTCGCCGACTACATCGCCGAATACGGAACCGACGAGCAGCGGCGACGGTGGCTGCCGAAAATGGCCACCGGTGACATGATCGGCGCACTGGCCATGACCGAGCCGTCCGCCGGTTCGGACCTCAAGGCGATTCGCACCAGAGCCGTACGCACGGATCAGGGGTGGCGCATCAGTGGGACCAAGATCTTCATCACCAACGGGGGGAGCGCCGATCTGGTGCTCGTCGCGTGTTCCACCGACCCGTCGAAAGGCGCCAAGGGTATTTCTCTCATTGTCGTCGAGACGAGAGATGCCGCCGGATTCACTCGCGGCCGTGTCCTGGACAAGATCGGTCAGCACGGCGCGGACACGACCGAACTCTTCTTCGACGATGTCGTCGTTCCGCAGGACAATCTGCTCGGCCAGGAGGGCGGCGGATTCGCGATCATGATGGGCAAGCTCCCGCAGGAGCGCCTGATGATCGGTATTACCGCGGTGAATGCCACGGAGCTGGCCGTCGCGGTCACCACGGACTATGTGAAACAACGAAAGGCATTCGGCGGCGCCCTGCTGGACAAGCAGCACGTCCGCTTCGAATTGGCCGAATGTGCGACGCTCGCGAAGGTCGCGCGGGTATTCCTCGACGAGTGCATACGCACACACCTGTCGGCAGGGTTGGACCTTCCGACCTCGTCGATGTGCAAATGGTGGCTCACCGACGTCCAATGTCAGGTGATCGACAGATGCTTGCAGTTGCACGGTGGCTACGGCTATATGACCGAGTACACGATCGCTCGGCTCTACGCCGACGCCCGGGCTCAGCGCATCTACGGCGGCACCAATGAGATTCAGAAAGAGCTGATCGCGCGGTCGCTGTGACCTCGAGGAAAGGCGACTGGGCGGTCTTGACGAAATGTCCTACGGAGTAGTATGTTTTGCTGACGCCTCCCGGCAGTTAATTCCCGGCAGCTGGTTTGAGCCTCGCCGCTTACGAGCTGTCGGACGACCAGGGTTCTTCGGACGAAGAACGCACAATCGCGATGACATCTTCGTTCATCGCACTGTCCTCGAGGGAGGATTTTCGGTGGCAATACAGCGGGCTCTCGACGGTATCGTCGTGCTGGACCTCAGCCAGGTCTACAACGGTCCCTACTGCACCATGCTGCTGGCTCAGCTCGGTGCGGAGATCATCAAGATCGAACCGTTCGGCGGCGAGCCTGTGCGGTGGCGGGTCGTGGGCGAGCAGCAGACCGCAGCGTTCGACCTGCTCAACGGCGGGAAGAAAAGCCTGCGGCTGAATCTCAAGAATCCGCGCGGGCGGCAGCTGTTCCTGCGTTTGGTCGAGCGTGCGGACGTGGTCGTCGAGAACTTCAGCCCCGGCACCCTGGCGCGCCTGTCCCTGGGCTACGACGTCCTGGCCCAGGCCAACGAGCGGATCATCCTCGCATCCGGGCGCGGGTACGGTGCCGGCACGCCCCAGGCCACGCAGCGTGCGATGGACCTGACGATCCAGGCGATGACGGGAGTCATGGCGACCACGGGGCAGCCCGATCAGCCGCCGACCAAAGCCGGTCCCGCGATCGCGGACTTCTCCGGCGGCACGCACCTGATGGCGGCGATCACCACGGCACTGTATCAGCGCACCGTGACCGGGCGGGGCCAGCACGTCGAGGTCGCGATGCAGGACACCGTCGTCCCGTCGCTGACCTCGAGCATCGCTGGCTATCTCGACAGCGGGGGCAGCCTGCCGGAGCGGACGGGCAACAAACACAGCGGATTGGCCGTGTGCCCGTACAACGTCTATCCGGCCGCGGACGGCTGGGTGGCGATCCTGTGTATGACCGACGCGCACTGGAATTCGCTCTGCCGGCTCATGGAGCGCGGGGATCTCGCTGATGATCCGGCGTTCGCCTCTCCGCCCGCTCGCGTGGCACAGATGGACAAGCTCGACGAGATCGTCGCCACGTGGACCTCGCAAGCCAGTCGGGAGGATGTCGTCCAGCGGTTGCAAGCCGTGGGGGTGCCTTGCGCGCCGGTACTCGGTCTGTCCGACGTCATGAACGGGCCACTCGTTGGCGCCGACGGCATGATCAGGCCGGTCCGCGATGCGGCTGGGCGCGAATCCTACGTCTTCGGAAGCCCGTTGCATCTGGCTGCGTCGGCGCCGATGCCGGCCACCGCCGCGCCCGCACTCGGCGCCCACACCGAGGATGTCCTGCGTGAGCAACTGGGCATGGACGCCACCGAAGTTCTGCAGCTGCGTGACGACAACGTTGTTTAGGAGAGACCATGCCCGTTGATGAGGAACTGCTGGAGTCGATCCGCACCAGTATCGGCACCGAGATCACCCATTCGATCGGACCGATCACCGGCCTGATGATCCGGCGGTACGCGCGGGCGATCGGCGAGACGAACCCGATGTACTACGACACCGAATTCGCGCGCAGCCGCGGGCATGCGGATATCGTGGCGCCACCCAATCTGGTGACCGCGGTCAGCTGCTGGGACGAAGGCCCGGCGGAGGAGGACCTGCGCACAGACGGCGTGCCGAAGGACGTGCAACTGGATGGTCTGCCCACCAGTGGCGTTCGCGTGATGGGTGGGGGAGAAGACATGGAGTTCCACGCACCCATTACCGCCGGTACGACGGTTGTGGAGCGATCGACGATGATCGATGCCGAGCTGCGTCAGGGACGTAAGGGGCAATTCATTGTCGTCAGTTACCGGCACGAGTTTGTCGACGAAGTCGGGAAACCATTGCTGACATCGACACGGAAGGTTCTTCTCCGATGAATAGCTCGATCGCTGCCACCAGCCGTGATCTCCGGTTCGCCGCGGTCCGCGTCGGTGACCGATTGCCGGAAATGCGTCATACTCCGACCCGGCTACAGGTATTCAGATACAGCGCGGTGACATGGAATACCCATCGCATTCATTTCGACAGCGACTATGCGGCGGTCGAGGGTTATCCCGATGTTCTCGTCCAATCGCATCTGCACGGCGCATTTCTGGCGCGGTTGTGTACGGATTGGATGGGTGGGGGTGGATGCCTGACGAGGCTCGAGGTGACCGTTCGACGTTATGCGGTTCCCGGCGATGTTCTCATCTGCGGTGGCGTGGTCACCGGTGTCGAGCGCGCCGGCGAAGACCAGGGAGTCGTCCATCTCGACCTGAACGAAACCCGGGAGTCCGACCGGACGGTGTGCGCAGTCGCGACCGCCACCGTCGCACTGCCACTGTGATCATGAACGATGCTACAAAGAAGGTGAAAATGCCGGCAACACGCGATATCCTCCGAATCGGGAACTGTTCAGGATATTACGGTGATCGTTTTTCCGCCGCCCGTGAGATGGTCGAGGACGGACCATTGGATGTCCTGACCGGTGACTACCTCGCCGAACTCACCATGTTGATTCTCTGGAAGAGCCGGCAGCGCGATACGGCCGGTGGCTATGCGACGACCTTTCTGAAACAGATGGAGCAGATACTCGGAATCTGCATCGATCGCAATATCCGGGTTGTCACCAACGCCGGCGGGCTCAATCCCGGCGGGCTCGCGGCGGAACTCGGGCGGCTGGCCGAGAAACTCGGACTGCATCCCAGCATCGCGCACATCGAAGGCGACGACCTGCTCGACCGCATTCCGGATCTGCAGCAGCAGGGGCATCCCCTCGCCCATCTCGGCACGGGGAAGACCCTCGCCGACGCGGGAGTCGAGCCGGTGACAGCGAATGCCTACCTCGGAGCGTCGGGGATCACCGAAGCGCTTCGGGCGGGCGCCGACATCGTGGTCTGCCCGAGGGTGACCGATGCCTCGCTGGTGGTCGGGCCCGCGGCCTGGGCATTCGACTGGCACCCCGATGATTGGGACCGGCTCGCCGGCGCCGTGGTCGCCGGGCACATCCTCGAATGCGGACCCCAGGCGACCGGCGGTAACTACTCGTTCTTCACCGAGCTGCCGAACGCCCGACGCCTGGGCTACCCGCTGGCGGAGATCGCGGCGGACGGCTCGTGCGTGATCACCAAGCACCCCGGCACGGGGGGCGCGGTGACGGTCGAGACGGTCACGGCACAGATTCTCTACGAGATCGCCGCGCCGGACTACCTCAACCCCGACGTCGTCGCCCGGTTCGACACCATCGACCTGTCCAGCGACGGCCCCGACCGGGTGAAGGTCAGCGGAGTGCGTGGCCGTCCCGCGCCCGATACCGCCAAGGTGTGCCTGAATTACCACGGAGGGTACCGCAACAGCGCCACGTTCATCGTCACCGGGCTCGACATCGAGTCCAAGGCCGACTTCGCTGTCCGGTGTCTCGACGACGCCTTCGGAGGGCTGGATACGTTCGCGGAGACCGACATTCGACTGATGCGCACCGACACTCCGGACGCGCCGGACAACGTCGGGGCCGAGGCTCGCCTCCGGGTGACAGTGAAGGACCCCGACGAACGCACAGCGGGCCGCCGCTTCTTCAACGCCGTCGCGGAATTCGGCCTCGGGACCTACCCGGGCATGTACGTCGAGCGGGCCGAACGCTCGGCCAGCGCCTATGGCGTCTACTGGCCGGCGCTGGTACCCGTCGACGTCCTCGATCCCGCGGTGGTGTTCCAGGACGGCCGGCGGCTGGCCGTGCCGCGCCCGCCCACCGAGAAGTACGAGGCACGCACCAGTGATGTGCTGGCCGCAAGGCGGGCGAGCGACGGCGACACGGTGTCTGTCCCGCTGGGCCGACTCGTCGGAGCGCGATCCGGGGACAAGGGCGGCGACGCCAACATCGGATTCTGGGCGCGCTCGGACGAGGCGTACGAGTGGTTGCGCGGCTACCTCGACGAAGGGCGGCTGCGCGGACTGCTCACCGAGGCCGCAGGGCTGGACATCGACCGGTACGAGCTGCCCAACCTGCGGGCGATCAACTTCGTCGTGCACGGTCTGCTCGGTGACGGGGTCGCCGCGACAACACGCCCGGATCCGCAGGCCAAGGGACTGGCCGAATACGTGCGTTCGCGCTTCGTGGAGATTCCGCGGGCGCTCCTGCCCGACGGCTACGTGGTCGCCGGTGACGCACCAGAGGAGGCAGCAGCCAAATGAGTATTGCCATGACCAAGGCGTGGACGCCGCTCACGGCGGAGAATATCGCCGGGGTACCCGCATCGGTCGGTGTCTTCGAAGTGTCCGACGGAAGCGACATCATCGCGATCGACTTCGCGGGCGGCAAGAGCCTGTTCGGTCTACGCGGTGCGCTGAAGGAATGGCTCGAGAAGCGACCGGAATTGTCGTTTCGATACGAGCGGACCAATGCCTATCTTTCTCGCTATCGCGAGCTCGTACAGGTTTTCACGAACGAATTCGGTGGGCCTCCCGGGAATCTGGCAGGCGCAGACGCCCCGACCGGGCGCATCCGACTGAATTCACACTGAAGGAGCAATCATGGGCTTTGCCATCACAGACGTGCAACGAACTCTGATCGATAACGTGCGGCGGTTCGTCCGCACCGAGATCATCCCGTTGGAATTGGAACTCGACCCCGACGAGAGCGAGGTGAGTAAGCCGGTACTGGAACGGCTTGTCGCCAAGACCAAGCAGATGGGGCTGCACAATCTCGACGTGCCGGAAGAATTCGGTGGGGTCGGTGCGGATACCGTGACCCGTACATTGCTGGCCATGGAGATGGCGCAGCATCGCGCCGGCTTGTACTCCCCGTGCTACGCCGCATTCGGTCAGCAGGACATGGCACAGCTGTACGAGGCGACCGACGCGCAGAAGGAACGGTATCTGTACCCGATCCTGCGCGGCGAGAAGAGTTCGTTCTTCGCGCTCACCGAACCGTCCGGCGGGAGCGACCCCGCCCGGTCGATTCAGACCCGGGCGAAGCAGGACGGCTCGGACTGGATCATCAACGGCAGCAAGGTGTTCATCAGCGGGGCCGACACCGCCGATTTCGGGCTGGTTTTCGCCCGCACCGGCGACCCGGGATCCGGGCGCGACGGCATCACGTGCTTCATCGTCGATGCCGATACCCCCGGGTTCTACGTCCGCCGGGTCATCCACACGCTGCGGTCCGGCCACTATCCGACCGAGTTGTCGTTCGAGGACGTCCGGGTGCCTGCCGCGAATGTGCTCGGCGAAGTCGGTGGGGGCTTCGCGATGGCGAACGGGCGTCTCACCAAGAACCGCATCCCTTATGCCGCGGGCTGTGTGGGTGTGGCGATGGCGGCACACCGCATGGCGGTGGAGTACGCGGGCACCCGCGCGGTCTTCGGCGCGAAACTCGCCGATCACGAGGGTATTCAGTGGATGCTCGTCGACAACGAGATCGATCTGCGGTCGGCGGCCTTCATCGTCCTGGACGCCGCGGAACGTGCTGACAGCGGGCAGCCCTTCCGTACCGAGGTGGCCATCGCCAAGATCGTCGCGACCGAGGCGGCCGGCCGGGTGGTCGACCGTGCCATCCAGATTCACGGTGGGTACGGAGTGACGAAGGACCTTCCGCTCGAGCGCTGGTACCGCGAACTGCGGATCCGGCGGATCGGAGAGGGCACCACCGAGACCCAGAAGATGATCGTCAGCCGCGATATGCTTCGCAGCCGCTACCGGGGCCTGCTCGACCGATGATGCCGGGTGCGCGATGACATCGGACGAACAGCGCGTACAGGCGCTGTTGGATCTCGTTGGCCTGACTGTCGATGCCGACGAGCTGGCATCCGTTGCGAGAGACTATCCCGTACTGCGGGACCAGCTCGACCAGCTACACCGCACGGCCACCGATGGTATCGCCCGCGATACCTCGATTCCGAAGGCATTTCCCGCGGGCACGGCCGACCTCTCGTGCCCGCAGGTCAGCGCGACGACGATCGAGGCGACCGCCGCCTCGTTGCGCGACGGAACGAGTTCCGTGGCCGAACTAGTGACCGGCGTGTTCGCGCGCATCGATCGCCGCGACGAAACGCTCGGGGCCTACGTCGGCACGTTCCGGGAGGCGGCGCTCGAGGCGGCGGACCGGGCGGACCGCGAGCTTGCTGCCGGCCACGATCGTGGTCCGCTGCACGGGATCCCGCTCAACGTCAAGGACGTCATCGCGACGGTCGAGGGACCTACCCGGGCGAACAGTCTTGTGCCGCCGCCGCATTGGCGGGGCGATCGCGACGCGGCGGTCGTGGCACGGCTGCGGAAGGCCGGAGCGATCGTCGTGGGCAAGACGACGACGAACGAGTTCGCGCTCGGCCCGAACGACCCCGCCAAGGGCTTTCCGATCCCGCGCAATGCGTGGTCCTCGGATCGCTATGCCGGTGGGTCGAGTTCCGGCTCGGCCATCGCGATCGCGTCCGGCATGGCCCTGGGCGGAGTCGGGACCGACACGTCGGGCTCGATCAGACACCCTGCCGCCCTGAACGGTGTGACCGGGCTCAAGGTGAGCTTCGGGCGCGTCCCGACCAGCGGGGTGGTGCCACTCGCCCCGACTCTCGACACGGTCGGACCGATCGCGCGGTCCGCGCGGGACTGCGCGCTGCTGCTGCAGGTCATGGCGGGCCACGACCCGAGCGACCCGGAATCGAGCCGGCAGCCGGTTCCGCGGTACCTCGAGGCGATGGATGGTGTGCTGCGGGGCCTGCGGATCGGCTGGCCGAAGCACTACTTCTTCAGCGCGGGGAACATCTCCGGCCCGGTCGAACTCGGGGTCACCGCGGCGATCGCCGGGTTACGAGAGGGCGGCGCGACCGTGTCGGAGGTGAACCTGCCCACCGCCGATATGGCCAGGATCGCGAATACGGTCGTGCTGCTGGGCGAGGCGTTGGCCTATCACCGCGACGATGCGGTGGCGCGGTGGGCCGACTACGGGATCTACCTGCGGGGACTGCTCGCGCGCGGCGCCCTGTTCACCGCTGCGGACTACGTCCAGGCGAAGAAGATCGCCGCGCTGTTCCGGCACGAGGTGGCCGAGGCGATGCGCGACTGCGACGTGCTCGTCCTGCCGACCATGCCGACCGGCGCACGGTTACTCGACGAGACCGACCCCACGATGATGGATCGCTGGTCGAGTGCATCGTTCACCTCACAGTGGAACCTCGCGGGCCTGCCGGCATGCGCCGTTCCAGTCGGCTTCGACAGCGCCGGCATGCCCGTCTCGATGCAGATCATCGGACGGCCGTTCGACGAGGCCACCGTCTTGCGGGTCGCCGACGCCCACCAGCGATCGACGAACTTCCATCTGATGGTTCCGGACGACCGGCCGACTACCCGACACACCGACGACCGCCCCTGATCGGGCGAACCCTATCACTACGGCAATCCCTGCAGCAGTGTCGCACAAAGGAGTTCAACACATGGCTGACAATCCCGCCTCCGGCGCCGGCCGCCGAGTAGCCACGAGCCCGTACGGGCCTGATGACCAGATCGGCCGGCTCAATTTGATGACCCCGGAATCCCGGGCCGCCGTCATCAGCAAAATCGATGCCACGCAGATGTTCGATCTGTCCGTGGACTACTTCATCGGCATGCCGTCGTGGCAGACGATCGGTGACCCGCCATACCAGATCTGGATGACCCACACACCGCACGGCAATGTGATCGAGGAGTTGCCGGGCGTCTCGGGGGAGATGACGGAGTACATCAGCTACTCCGGCGACGCGATGTCGATGTACACCCATACCGGCACCCACATCGACACCCTCAACCACTACGGCTACCACGGCCGCATCTACAACAACTTCACCGAGCGGGAGCATCTGGGCAGCCGGAACTGGCAGGTTTCGGGCGCCGACAAGATGCCGCCGATCGTGGCTCGCGGCGTCCTGCTCGACTTCGCCGGTCTGCGCGGCGTCGACATGCTGCCGGATCAGTACGGGATCACCCCCGAGGAGATCGACGAATGCCTCGACAGCCAAGGCGTCGATGTCCAGCTCGGCGACGTCGTACTGGTCAGGACGGGCCGGATGCGGGAGTGGCCGGACACGGTGAAGTGGGGCGACAACCCGCCCGGGCTGACCCGTGCCGCGGCGGTGCACCTCGTCGAGAAGGGCGCGATGATCGTCGGTTCCGACACCATGTGCGTCGAGCAGGGACCGTCGACCGACCCGGACAACTACACCCCGGTACACACCTACTTGCTGGCCGAGGCGGGTGCGCCCCTGATCGAGGTGCTCAATCTGGAAGAACTGGCGGGGGCGAAGGTCTACGAGTTCG
This sequence comes from Nocardia sp. GP40, assembly GCF_050434125.1. NCBI lineage: Bacteria > Bacillati > Actinomycetota > Actinomycetes > Mycobacteriales > Nocardiaceae > Nocardia > Nocardia sp. GP40. The sequence goes on from NZ_JBNPVW010000029.1 coordinate 36,706, forward strand.
CGTTCTTCGCGGCGTGTCTGCGACTGCGGGGAGCGACCGGGTCGCCGCTGCGCCCGTGGGCATTTCCGTACCGGAAAGGGTGAGCCCGGCCGCGGCGCGGGTCACGAACACCCGGAGTCGAACGTAAAAGTCTACAAGCTAAGCACATTCAAGGAGATGTCATGCGAGATGCTGTCATTGTCGCGGCCACCCGATCGCCGATCGGTAAGCGGGCCGGAGCGCTGTCGGGAGTCCACCCCGCGGACCTGTCCGCGCGGGTACTCTCGGCGCTCGCCGAACGCGCGTCGTTGGATCCCGCGATAGTCGACGACGTGATCTGGGGCTGCGTCGGCCAGGTCGGTGAGCAGACGTTCGATATCGCGCGTACGTCGTTGTTGTCGGCGGGATGGCCGGAGTCGGTTCCCGGCACCACGGTCGACCGCCAGTGTGGCTCGTCCCAGCAGGCCATCCACTTCGCCGCCGCGGGCGTCGTCGCCGGGCATTACGACGTGGTCGTCGCAGGCGGAGTCGAGTCGATGTCGCGAGTCCCGATGGGCGCGGCGGTCGGTACCCAGTCCCCGCTCGGGGAGTTGTACGCGAAGCGATACGGGGACGGCATGCCGAACCAGGGTCTCGGGGCCGAGCAGATCGCCCGCGAATGGTCGCTCAGCCGTGCTCAACTCGATTCCTACTCGGAGCGGTCGCACCACCGGGCCGCGGCGGCGGTGGCCGCCGGGGCCTTCGACTCGCAGATCGCCGAGATCGAGACACCGGACGGGGTGGTGCGCGCCGACGAGGGAGTGCGGCCGGACTGCTCGGTCGAGACGTTGTCCGGGCTGCGCACGCCATTTCTCGAGGGCGGTGTCATCAGCGCCGGCAACAGCTCTCAGATCAGCGACGGCGCCGCTGCCCTACTGATCACCACCTCGGACATCGCGAAATCGCACGGTTGGAAGCCACTCGTGCGGATTCACACGGCCGTGGTGGTCGGCAGCGCGCCAACCATCATGCTCACCGGGCCGATCCCGGCGACTGCGAAGGTACTCGCGAAGGCGAACCTTGCCATCGGCGATATCGGCGCGTTCGAGGTGAACGAAGCGTTCGCCTCGGTGCCACTCGCATGGCAGGCCGAGTACAAGGTGCCCGAGGAAACGCTCAACCCACTCGGTGGTGCGATCGCCCTGGGACATCCGCTCGGCGGATCCGGCGCACGCATCGCCACCACCCTGATCAACCATATGACGGACCACGGAATCCGCTACGGACTCCAGACCATGTGTGAGGGTGGCGGTCAGGCGAACGCGACGATTTTCGAGCTCGTCGAATAGATATCCGCACGGCCGGTTGCGAGTGTTCATGCGCCGGTACGGTAGCTGGGGCGGATTGTCGAAGGAACACCAATCATCGTCGCGCCGTTGACAATCCGTCCCCGACTGGGTCTGCATTTCGCGGTCGCCAACTCGCTGGTGATCGCACTGCCTTCGTCGGCAGCCGGGACCGCTGGAGATCGTCGGCCAAGTCACGATTGACACCCTCGAGCCCTGAAAGACGCAGAACCGTTTTAGCGGGTATCTGAGAACTCGGTAGCTGGTCGGCGTGTGATGCCTGATATGTAGAGGGACTCCCGGTACGACTGGGATTACCACACCTTTCAGTTGTCGCTAAGAGTGAATCGCCCCGGGTTTGATGCGCACGGTGTGCATCGAACCCGGGGCGATTCAAGTCAGCTCGGCCAGCTGGGCAGGACGACGTCTTCGGCGCCGTCCAATTCCATAGGAGCCGGCGTTGGTGCTGCTGGTGACGCTGGCGCAGTTGTGCCTCATGCTGGTGCACCGCCTGCTGCCTCTGTTCTCGATACACCTGCTGCGCAGACCCCGGATCGACCAGCGGCCAGGGCAATTGCGGGGTCGAAGGGCTGCTACCGAGACCTGCTACCTCAGCGTCCTCGGTGCTGGCCTCAGGGGATTCCTGCTGGCCAGGGTCGTCCTGTTCCCCGCGTACCGCACGGCGATCGGCCATGGATCGACGATAGCTGCGCCGAGCACGGCCACGATGCTGAAGACAGTCAGACGGGTGGATGCTGCGTAGCGTTCGTTTCGGCTGCGGCGTTGAACAGGAGTGTCGGTTCGGTCAGGATGTCTCGGCCGTTCTCGGTTTTGTAGATTTCGTCCACGCTGCCGAAGCGGGCGTGGGCGTAGTCGAGGCCCAGGCCGGTGGCTGCGGCGCGGACGGCGGTCTCGTTCGGGCCTTCGATCTCGAGGAAGGCCGGCAGATCCGGCCAGGTGTCGATGTCGTAAATGACCTCGCCGAGTTGCCATTCCTCGCGGTAGTTCTCTTGATAGCGAACCTCCGTGGCGCCGAGGCGGGTGAGGATTTCGGCCATCGCGGCCAAGTCGCCGACGGTGGTTTCGATCTCGGTGGTGCCGTCGATGCTGGTGGCGTCGGTGACCTGTTTGAGTGTGAGGGTCGAGCGGGATCCTTCGTTCCGCAACCGCAGCCACGCCCCGCGCGCTAGCGTGTCGTTCTCGAATATTGTGCGGGTCAACAAGGTTCGCGGGAGTATCTGCTTCGCGCCGAGGGCGATGAGTGTGGCGCGGATGGCGTCGATGTCGATGGCGAGGAATTTCGCTTCGTATTCATGCTTCATCGAGGGCCGGGGGGGACTGCCCCGGATCTGATTGACTCGCGGGTTGTGGTGGTTTCAGGCCGCGAGTGAGGCCTGGTTCAGGGTCTCATACTCGACCGGGGTCAGCCGGGACAGCCCTCGCTGGCGCCGTCGGCGGTGGTAAGTCCGCTCGATCCAGCACACCATGGCCAGACGCAGGTCTTCCTTTGTGTCCCACCGCTTCCGGTCGAGCACGTTGCGTTGTAGCAGCGCGAACCACGACTCCATGGCCGAGTTGTCCGCGCATGCGGCGACCCGGCCCATGGAGCCTTGCAA
>NZ_JBNPVW010000030.1:0-39029 GCF_050434125.1 Nocardia sp. GP40
TGATCACCGGGGCCAGCAGTGCGGTGAACCTTATCAACGGGGCCACCGCGAACAACGTGTTCTGGCAGGTCGGTAGCTCGGCAACACTGGGCGCCAACACCAACTTCGCCGGAAGGATCCTGATCTTCACCTCGGCGACGGTGACCGGCGGCAACACCGTAAACGGCAATGTCCTGGCCCTCAACGGCGCGATCACCCTGGACACCGATACCATCACGGCCCCCTGAGTACCGATACACCGAAAGGATTTCACACTCTGTCCGCGCGCCTCCGGCGCGCGGACAGAGTGTTTCGGATGTGGGCAGTCGCTGTCTGCCCCTCTTTTCCACTGTGGTTGACGGTCGTAAGGCCGGGCTGGGGTTTTCGGCGTTCTGTGGCCGAGATCCTGCGGCGTCGGTGCGCAGGTAGTTGGAGACGGTTTCGCGGCTGATGTCGAATTCCTTGGCCAGCACCGACTTCCGTTCGCCTGCGGCCACCCGGTCGCGCGGTTGCTGTTGCCTGCTCATCGCTGAGGGCAGGTTTGCGGCCTGTGTAGGCACCGCGGGTCTTGGCGGCGGCGATACCTTCGCGCTGGCGCTCGAGGATCATTGCGCGCTCGGACTTGGCGAAAGCCCCCATCACCAACAGCAGAAGGTTCGCCATCGGTGAGTCCTCGCCGGTGAAGGTCGAACTCTCCTTTACGAATTCGACCGACGATCTGCGGCACGCGATCGGTGCTCTGGTCCGCGCCGTGCGGCTCATCGACACCGCGCCTCCCGGAGAAGCCGCCATTCTCGGCTACCTCGACCGCGATGGCCCGCACACCACCGCCGAACTGGCGCACCGGCGTAACGTGACGCATCAGTCGGCCGCCAAGTCCGTCAAGGAGCTGCTCGGCAGCGGCTTGGTGCGTACCGGTCCCTACCCCGACGACGGCCGCAAGCACCTGCTGTACATCACCGATGCCGGCCGTGCCCGCCTGCGGCGCGAACGTATCCAGCGCGCCACCTCACTCGGCAGCGCCATTCACGCCGCGCTCACCCCGGACGAGCAGCAGCAGCTGCGGGACTGCGTACCGTTACTGACCCGCCTCGCCGCCCACATGAACGGACTGCGACCAAGCCGGTCTTGACGCCCTTGCGACCCCGTCACTACGATGAAATCGAGACAGATCAGTCTCGATTTTGCCGCGATGGAGGCGAGTACATGGTTGCGCAAGCCCTGGACGCGAGGGAGGCCGTCGAGATCGTCGAACGGCTGGCACAGGCGAAGAGCCGGCAGGACGTGGCGGCCACGATGGCGGTGTACCACCCGGACGGCGTGCTCGAATCGCCTTCGCTGGGATCCCGCTACGCCGGGACCGAGATCGAAGGCGCGATCACGGGGTGGTTCGCGTTCGCACCGGACTACGAGGTCCGGCTCGACGGTCACGGTCTAGATGGTGAGACCCTGTGCTGCTGGGGCGAAATCGCCTTCACCCCGGCGTTCACTGCCGGTGGCGCAGTGCCGAACGGTAATCGGGTCTCGGTACCGGTCTTCATTCTTTTCCGGTTCCGCGACGGCCGGGTGAGCTGGGAGAGCTTCCATTTCGACGTCGCCGGGGTCGCCCGGCAGTGCGGCGTCGACGCGACTGCCCTGGTTCGGCCATCGTGATCGTCGGCGCTCGCCGGCCGAGCAGTACAACGATGCGCGCGGCCCGGCACGAACACTGGGGATCGGCACTGCAGATCGTCGACGTCCCGCGGCCGGAGCCCGCCGCCGGGGAGGTCCGTATCGCGGTGCGGGCGACCAGCGTGAACCCGATCGACACGTACACCGGCGCCAATTCCGGCTACGAGCAGTCCATGCGGCTGCCCTGCATCCCCGGCTGGGACGTCGCCGGTGTGGTGGATGCGGTGGGGTACGGAGTCACCCGCCATGCGGTGGGTGACCGCCTCTATGGTCTGGCCTGGTTTCCCTATCCCGCAGGCACATACGCCGAATACATGACCGTTCCCGCCTACCATCTGGCACCGATGCCGAGGTCGGCATCCTTCGTGGAGGCGGCATGCTTTCCGATGGCAGCTCTGACGGCATGGCAGATGCTCGACGCTGTCGAGGCGTGCGCCGGTCAGCACGTCCTGATCAGCGGAGCTTCCGGCGGCGTGGGGCACATTGCGGTGCAATTGGCGGTCGCGCGCGGCGCCACGGTCACCGCCCTGGCGCGTCCCGATCACCACGCCACACTGCACGAATTGGGCGCCCACACCTGCGTGGACTACTCCGATTCCGACGCTGTCACGGCGATCGGGAACTTCGACGCGGCGCTCGATCTGGTCGGATTCGATTTCGGCGCATCGCTTTTCGATCACGTGACACCCGGCGGCGCGATCGCCTTGGCGACCGCATGGTCGATCGAGGGATACCGGGCCGCGGCAGCGCAGCGGAGTATCCGCGTGGCCTCATGCTTGGTGGAACCCGATCCCGTAGCGCTCGCGGCGATCTCGGAGTTGGTCGATTCGGGCGCGGTTCGCGTCGTTGTCGGCGCCGAGTTCGACCTGTCCCACGCCGCCGAGGCCCAGCGCTGGGTCAAGGACCGACGCGGCTTCGGAAAGACCGCAATCGTGGTGAACACGCCGGAGCGCACATGAGCGAGCCCGCGAGCGGAAAGCCCAAGCAGCTACGCGGTATCGCGGTGCGCGACAAGCTCATCGGTATCGCGAGCGAACTGTTCTACGACAACGGTGTGCGTGCCATCGGTGTCGATGAGGTCGTGCAACGAGCGGGGATGGCGAAAGCGAGCCTGTATCGATGGTTCCCCGCCAAGGACGACCTCGTTCTGGCTGTGCTGCAGCAGCGCGACGACAACTTCTGGGCCCGGTGGGACCAGACCGCGGCGCAATACCCCGGCGCGCGGGCCGAACTCGACGCACAGCTCGCCTGGATCCAGGAACTGGCAACACGCGAGGGCTACCGTGGTTGCGCGTTCGTCAACACAGCAGCGGAATTCAGCAGTGCGGATTCAGAGCGAATCCGGCAGCGTTGCGCCGCACACGAACACGAACTCGCGCGCCGGCTACGCGCGCTGACCGCACGGCTCGGCGTCGGCGACAACGACCGACTTGCCGATCAGCTCCATATCGCTATCGTCGGCGCCTTCGCGGTCGGCGGGATCTACCTGACGGGTGGACCGGCGATCCGGCTCAGGGCATTGGCCGAGGATCTGATATCGCTATCGACCACGCAAGCAGGGTGATCGGGACTTCCAGCACGACCGGATCCCGGCCAGCCGCAATAACACCCATGACCGATTCAAACAGCCGGAGCACGGATCGCCCAACGCCCCCTGGTGCGGTGCGCACGCAGACCGATCCGATGCGCTGAATTCGGCTACTTCAGGTGGACGCGACAGGGTTGGCGGGTGGGTGGGGGATTCCAGCCCTCCGACCACGCCAACACGACCAACCGGGCTGGGGCGGGTCGCGGCTGTCGGCTCAACCTGGGGATTTCCGTGAACGCCGACATCTCGGCTGCTCGACCGGCTTCGAAATCCGAGTGGTCTGGTCGACAGCATTGGGTCAGCACCGTGAACACACTGACAGTAAGACTGGCTCCCTTGGCCCTTGGAGCTGACCTACAAAGCACGTTGCTCGGGAGTCCCCTCCTTCCTCATTGCCTGATCGTCTCGCTCCAGCCGAACGAGTCAAGCACCCGAACCCCGCCTCCCCGAAGCACACGCTGTGCCATCGGTTCCGCTATACACACGCGGTCAAAGTATGAGGAATCGCGGAGGGTCGTGGCTCAGGAAGTCGTGGTGGGCAACTTCCCATCCGTAGGCGCCGGTACGCGCGAATACGAGTACATCCCCGACGCGCAGTCGTTGGACCCATTGGTTGCGGCACAACACATCTCGTGGGGTGCATAGTTCCCCGGCTATGTCTATTTCGGAATCGACAACGGTCGGGCGGGGGAATGGGTAGGGCCATCGCTCGACGGGCAGGACAGCGAAGGGATGGCTGTAGCGCCACGCCGCCGGGAGCCGAAAGTGATGGGTTCCTCCTCGGAGGCTGGCGAACCATCTGCCGTGGTTGGATTTCAGGTCCACCACCTCCGCGGCATACCAGCCGGCGTCGGCAGTCAGAAAACGACCTAGTTCGAACATCAATCGGATTCCGCGAGGCGGTATCGGCAGTTGCGCACCGAGTTCGGTGAGGTCGAACGCTTGCGATCCCGAATAGTCGACTCCGATCCCGCCTCCGACGTTGATGACCTCCAGGGAAATACCCAACTCGTCGGCGGTACGCTGCGACCACGACACCGAGTCGCGGACGAACTCGGCATAGGCTCCGGCGTCCAGGCAGTTGGAGACCGCGTGCAGGTGAAATCCCCGCAGCCGTAGGGAGTCGAGCTCGGCCACCTCGCCGACGATCGGGCCCAACTGTGACTCGTCGATACCGAATACGGTGTCGCCGGTCATCCGCAACGCGCCATGGGGTGCCCGCGATTTCCGGTTGATCCGCAGGGTGACGTCGACGGTCACCTGGTTCCGGCGGGCGAGATGGTCGATGCGGCGTAGCTCGTGCAGGCTCTCGGCATTGATCAGGACACGGCATTCGTGCGCATCGCGCGCTCCGTACTGGCGCAATGCGTGGGTCAATTCCGCATCGGTTTTGGCCGGTCCGCTCAACACGATTCGCGGGGTCTGCGCTGCTGCCGCGAGGCGTAGCTCGCCGCCGGAGGCGACCTCCACGCCGTCGACATGCGGCAGGGCCGCCTCGAGCAGCGACGGGTGACTATTGGCCTTGATCGCGAAGTACAGTTCCGCTCCGGGCGGCAATTGCGCTCGCACCCGGGCGATCTGGTCCACCACCACGCTGCGGTCGTAGACGTACGCACACACGGGCGTGGGTACGGCGGCCAGAGCGTCGACCACCCGGGGCGGAATCCTTATCATGCGAATTTCACCAGCGGGTTGGGAAGATTCACCCAGAGATTGTCCAGCGAACGTTCGGCCAGCCGCATCGCCGTCGTCGCCTTGATCGGAACGGACTCGGCGAGCAGACAATCTCCATGCGGACCGATGTGCCCGGCGACGACAGCAATTGGGCGCCAAAGTTTTTCGGGCTCGATCCCGTAACGGCCGGACAGAGCCGCCACCAACTCTCCCAGGGAGCCCCACACCGGGGCCGAGAGCAGGGTGTTGCGCAGCGTGGTCGAATCGTCGCTGACGACATCGTCTCCCACCGGTGGTGGCGTGAAACCCGCCCGCTCCACTGTTCGGGGGCTGATCCACATGCCGCCGAAGTCTCGGTAGAGAATCCGCACCGGGTCCCCGCCGGCGAGCACGACCAGTGTGTTCTGGCCGTGTGCCTCCAATGCGACTCCGGCCGCGAGTAGGGCCAGCGTGGGCGGCAACAGGAGCTCGGCGATCCTGGACAACCATGCCGCCGGGTCCGCGCCGGCCAGCTCGGGCCGGGCGCACAGCGCGGCGATCGGTACCGCTTGTTCCCCGGGGCGAAGATATGCCTGTGGCGATTCCCGAAGCAGGACACCGAGACTGGGACGCGGCGTCCCGTCGATCCGGGCCGCGCCTCCCGCGAGATCGCGTAGCACTCGGAAGCCGAGACTGTGCCCCAGCGCGTCCAGCATCGTGGTGACCAGCGCCGACAGGCGGGGGCCGTTGTCGACCGCCCGCGGGGTCACCGTGCGCAGGGCACTGGTCATCTGGATGTCCAGGGACGTCTTGATGTGGTAGCCGGCCCAGTTTCCCAGTGGCGCGACCGTCCGTAACGACAGCAGGGGTTTGGCTTCGATCGTCTGCCCGGTCGGTACCAGGCCGGGAAAGCGCGGCAACACGTGGTCGCGCTGCCAGGGATGCATCGGCAGCAGAAACTCGTCCGGTGTGGTCAACCGGGACGGCCAGCGCCCGGAGCCGTACCACTGCGCTCGTGGCACCGCGACCAGATCCACATCGATGATCGGGCGATGTTCCGGGGCGTAAGCCAGCACTTCCGTTTCGCTCATCCCCGTGCGGGTTCGGCAGCACGGGTGATAGGGGTGGCCCTGGACTACCAGCTGCTCCCAATCGGCGTCATCCCGGATCGGCCTATCGTCACGGGCGGCGGATTCCCAGGCCAACGCGAGGTTGGTGACGCTGTTGGCCACCTCGCCCGCAAATCGATCCGTGGCAGCGCTCGTGCCGCCCAGCAAGCGCGCCAATGCTGTCGGGTCGTCGACTACCGAATCCCCCAGTGAGATCCCGAAGTTTGGTGACGGTTGCGCGTAGAGCGCAGCGGCATCGACGGACCCACGAAGATCGGACCCGCTGGTGAGCGTGACGACGAGATCCTCCCGCTCGAGTCGACGACCGACGACGCCGGGCAAAGACTCACGCGCAGCGGCGCCCCACAACCGTGCCAGGATCTGTGATCGCGCGATGTCGCTGAATTCGGCGGCCGCCGTCTCTCGACTCGCCGCCAGTTCCCCGGCCGTCATGCCGCCGCCCTTCCCGCATCGGTCCCGCCGCTACCGCCCACCGGGCAGCGCGGCGGGCAGCTCCCGGACCAGGAACACGGTGAGTTGCTCAGTCACATGTTCGCCGAGCTGTGTCGCCAGCTGCGGCGACGAGGCGCTCACCGTGGTCTTGAGTTTCAAACTGGAGCTGCTCGATTCGGCAATCACCAGCGAACCCTCCAATCCGTCCCAGTGCTCACTGGCGGTGAGGATGTCGTGCAGGCGGGTGCGCAGCGTCTCGAGCGGTGCGGCGTGGTCGACATACAGGTAGCTGTCGGCATGGGCACTGGCGCTCTTGCGGGTCCAGTTCTCGAACGGCTGGCTCACGAAATCGGTGACGGGCACGATCATCCGGCGGTTGTCGTGCATCCGGATGCTGATGTAGGTGAGCGTAATCTCCTCGACCACACCGTGTTTGCCGTTCACCATGACGGTGTCGTCGATGCGCACCGAGTCGCCGAAGGCAATCTGCAGGCCGGCGATCATGTTCGCGAGCGTCCCCTGCGCGGCCAGGCCGAACACCAAGCCCAGCAACCCCGCCGACGCGAACAGGCTCGTGGCCAGCGCCCGCGTGGACGGGAAGTCCAGCAGCGCGAAGATGCCGGTTGCCAACCAGATCAGCACCGAGGCGGCACGCTGGAAAACACTCAGCTGGGTGCGAATCCTGCTCAGCCGCTGGTGATCATCCCCGGTGGAGTGGGTGAACCGCACCGCCATGACGGCGATCAGCACCGCCGCGCCGCGGCTGGCCAGCCACCCGAACGACAGCAGCACCAGCAGGCCGAGCAGCACACCGATCCAGTGGTTACCGTGCGTAAGAAATTCCAGCACAGCACCATAGGTGCGAACCAGGATCAGAGACAACACAGTGATCGCGGGATTGCGGCACGCGTCGATGCGGGTCCAGACCTCGGGTTCGGCACTTTGCCGGGCAGCCAGCGTCTTGACCAGTCGTTTCAAGAGAAACGAAGTCCCCACTGTCAGTACGACGATGACCGCGGCCGTAACCGCCAGACTGATCCAGGCCGCACGATCTCCCATGGCGACACCCATTCCTGTTCCTGCCCACCAGTCTCACCCGAGGTCGACAGCAGACCATCACCCTGAAATAACTTGCATGACAGTACATCGCGATCGTTCAAAGGGAAACGTCATCGCGCCCAACCAGATCCGCGGACGTCGGTACGTTCTATCGCTGGGCGGGGTAGATCCGGGTGGTCGTTATCGCACGTTGGACGTAGCCCGGGCGGCCGATGTGCCGATCGTGTACTCGCGGCAGGTGACCAGCTCGGCTGGGATGCTGGCCGCCAATCCTCGTGCGGCGCGGCATTTTGCTACCGACTGTGTCACCCGAGGAGCTGCGGCGGGCGTGGTCAGTTGATGGACGCGATCGCCCCTCAGTCCGGCGATCTGGTGCTGGATAAGACCCAGCACAGTTTCTTCGCCTACACCGAACTCGATCCGGTCCTGCGGAGCCTGGGCGCGCAACGTCTCCTGGTAGCCGGACTGCAAACCAACGTGTCCGTTGAAGCGACCGTGCGAGCTGGGTGGACGGGTGCGGAAATAGTCGCGGCAGGACCTGATCCCATTGGTCTTGCACCGTGCCCAAAGCATTGATGTGGACCACACGCGCCGGGCCGTCGCCCGGGCAGATGCCGGCGATCAGCTCGTAACCGATATCCACCTTCTCGAATCGCTTCACCCACAACAGATACCACCGTGGACCGGTCTGCACGTCGCCCGAGGCGAAGGTGGAAAATCTGGAGCGGCGGCATCGGACTGCCCAGCGTCATTCAAGGGTTGTCATGTGGAGGGATTGAGCCGTCGTCGGCGAACTTGCCGAGGTCTGTTCATTGGCCGTCGCCCTGGCTTTCGAGGTTTTGTCGGCTTACGTGAGGAGGAGTTCGTAGACGGCACGGCTGCGGCCGGGGCCCTTATAGTCGGTGATGATCGAGACGCCGTCGATTTCGTGGTCACCGGGGACGTTGGCGAAGCCGAGGATGGTCCAGGTGGCGTGAGCGGCATGGTTTTCCGGCTCGGATGTGAGATAAATCCTTGTGCAGTCCCATTTTTCAGCTTGAGTGCGCACACTGTTCAGGAGAGCGGTGGCGATGCCGCGGCGCCGGTGTTCGGGGTGGATCATGACGTCTTGGATGTAGAGGTCGGATGGGTTGTCCTGGCTTCTGAATGCGATCACCGAGCCGGTGACCGTTCCGTTGTCGTCGATGGTGAGGGGGCAGGTTGAGGAGAACAGTTCGGCGTAGAGCCAGTATTCGGATAGGCCGCGGGCGCGGATGTAGGGCTCGCCGAGCTCCATGAGTTGCTGGACTGCGGTGATGTGCTGGATCTGCAGGGGGATAACGGTCATGGGCGCTCCTTGGGGTGGATTTTCCGGACGATACTGGTCAGCTGGTCGGTGAGATCGGTCGGGGCGACAGCATCGGCGATGCTGCGGCCGATGATGGCGATGTCCCAGTCGGGGCTGTTGGTGAGTTCGTCGGCGGCGCTGAAGCCGCCGGACACCGCGACGGGCAGTTGGCTGCAGCTGCGGATTGTGCGGGCCGAAGCGAGGGGGTTGTTGCTGCCGGTGCCGATGTCGATGTTGGTGGTGACGACGAACCCGTCGATTCCGGTGCGTTCCATGTCGCGCAGCCAGGTGGGGTTGAGCTGGGCAGCCGGGGTGTCCAGGACGAGCGTGACGCCCAGGCGGCGTGCGGCGGTGACCGCAGCGGACACGTTGGCGACGGATGCGGGTCCGATCAGGAGCACGATGTCGGCGCCGGCTTCGGCGGCGAGTTCGACCTGGTCGCGGCCCCAGTCAGCGGACATCATTTCCGCAACGACCGCGGCTTCGGGTACCGCGTGGCGGATGGCGGCGATCGCGGCGACGCCGGATCGTTTGATCAGTGGGTCGCCGACCTCGACGAAGTCGGCTCCCGCGTCGACCGCGGCTTGGGTGATCGCGATGGCGCGATCGAGCGAGTGCACGTCCAGGGCCACTTGGAGAGAGCGTTGGCCACGGCGGCGCCGGAAGTGTTCGCGGACGCTGACCACCGCGGGCTGCAGCATGTGTCGTTGCCGGGTCGCTCGTGCCTCCTGGATGGTGAGCCAGTGCGTGGATGATTCCCCCTGGGCGACAAGGGATTGTTCGAGTTCTGGCGGGAGCTGAATCCAGCCGGTCTGCACTTCGCGGAGCAGGCCGAAGAGCGCATCATCGATGGCCGGTGACGCGGGGAGGGCGTGGTCACCGCTGAGTAGCCGGATCCTGTTCAGGAGTTTGGCGGTCGAGATCGGCGGTCCGTCCCAGCTCTTATCGCTCGCGGCTGTTGCGATGATCGTTGCGACGAGTGCGGGATCGGGCAGGGGGGTGTGCGGTGCGGCCAGGACGCTTTGCAGGGCGCGTTCGCGGACGTGCCAGTTGCGGTCGATCAGGAGCACCTCGAGGTGCTCGAGCCGGTGTTTGGGCGGCAGGGATCCGACCATATGGGCGAGTGCGGCGCGGACCTTGTAGTCCTCGTCGCGGACGAGGCGTTCCACGATGCGGTTGGTGTGCTGGTGCGCGAGTGGGCGGTGTCCGTGCAGAGCGCCGGCCAGGCCGGCGCGTACTCGCCAGTCGATGTGCGTCAGGAGCCGCTCGAGCAGGCCGTCGTCGCTGGGGTTGGAGGTGGCGAACAGGTCGATGTGGCGGGCGAGGAACGCGGCGTGGGCCGGGTGGTCCAGATCGAGGTGGCCCAGGATCCGGCTGCTGATCCGGATGTCGAGCATCTGTTCGATGTGGCGGGCGATGTCGTCCCAAACCGGCGAACCGTGGACTTGTAGTTGCTGGACTACCCACTGGGCGTGCTGGTCGCCGAGGTTTGCGGCGAGATCCGGCGTGGCCAGCAGGGCGCGCGCGAGCCGACGGGCGGTGGGCTGCGTGCACCGGTATGTGCAGGCGCGCAGGACATCCGTGGATACGGGCAGTCCCTGTGCTGCGGAGGTTTCGATCAGCATGGGCAGCGCGATGTCCACGGTGGTCGAGGGAGCCAGCGCGATCATCTCGATCAGGTTCGGCGCCGAGGTTGCCAGCGCACAGACGACGAAATCGAACACACCCCGTACTGCGGCGGATCGGGTGGCATGGTCGGCGAGTTCGTTGAATCCGGTCACTGTTGCGGTGGACCGGCCGCGTGTGGTCAAGGCATCGACGATCCGGATCGCCAGGAAGTACTCGCGAAAGACATCATGGCTGAACCGAATTCCCCCGTCGTGGGTCTGCTCGATCAGGAACACGCCCGCACGTCCCACATCGGGCAGCACTGGGATGCCCGTGCCCAGTGCGGTGTCGGCCAGCGATTCGGGCATTGCCTCGGGCATCAGTTGCCAGGCGAGTTGTGCCAGGGAGTTGATGGCCGTCTCGGTGTGGTGGCTACCGCGGGCCAGGAGCGTGCGGACACAGTGTCCGATGACATGGAACATCGAGTGCATGTCGGTGTCGATGTCGGTGGAATTTCCTGCACTGCACAGCAATTGCATATAGAGGGGAGTGGTAGCGAGTGCTTGCAACGACTCGGGAAGCGCCGTGAACGGTACGAGGTCGTGGCGGTTCTGCTGCTCCCACACCTGGCGCGCTTGAGCTCGTGTCCAGGCGGTCGTCGAGTAAGAGGCCTCCAAGGCGGTCCCGGGCCGACTGAACGTCGCGGCTGCGAGGACAGGAAAGGCCGAAAGATCAAGTTCCGGTGGGGTTCGGACAGCGAGAACGAATCGCAGATTCTGCGAATTCGCTTGTCGTAGAATGCTATCGACCTGCCGCCCGACGATCAGGAGACGCTCGTCGGAATCAATGCCGTCGATGAGCACGACACAGGGGCGCGTCAGCGAGCCGACTGCGTGTTCCAGGCTCAGCAGGGCGTCCTCACCGCTGGTCAACGAGGCATACCGCAGTATCTCGGCGGCCACGTCAGTGCTGGGCGGCCACGTCGTGCAGGTGTGCGATTGGAAATCCGCGCGATCGGACCATTGCTGCACCAGATGCTGGATGAGGCGGGTTTTCCCGCTCCCGGCCCGCCCGGCAAGGACGAAAGCCCTCGCTGGAGAGGCCAGGAACTGGCCCAAGCATTCGAATGCGACGGTATCGGGTAGATAGGTCGTCTCGGTGAGTCCGGGTGCGAAAGTGTCGAGAAGAGCCGCGGTCCGCTGGGACGAGCGTGCGGCGAGCTGTGTTCGCGCCGCCGCTGGGGCGGCGAGTGAGCCTGCCCCACCCGCCTTTTCGTGGTGCAGGATGCGTTCGAACCGGTCGGCAATCTCGGTGCCGGATTGGGTGAGGTCGGTGTCGAGGAGTCGTTGCGTGTCGTATCGGAGCCGGGCGTCGGCGCCGCGGCGTTCCCAGTTCGACACGGCCGCGTCATTGACGCCGAGGTGGGCTGCGAAGTCTCGCACGCTCATCCGTTTGGCCTCGCGCAGTGCGCGAGCCTCCCACCCCGTCCATCGAGCGACTACCGAACCCATGAGCTGGCGCTTCCCCCGTTCCGTGTCCACGATTGCCGCGCACTCTACGGTAGCCATTCGACCACGAAACTAGGGCAGAAGTAGGACACCGCCGCATGGTTGCAGGTGTGTGGCCATGGCAGCGTGGATCTGCGCGCCCCGAACGGACGGTCCGTCCAGGGCTGGGGTGGGCACAGCCGCAGGTGAGGACGTGAACACCCCTGGGGCACAACCCGTATCGAAGGAGTTCAGCTCGTGATGCATGCGGAGGCCAGTCCGAACAGAACAATGCCGGGCCGGGCCGCGTCCTGGCGCGGCACGAATGATGCTCCGGTTCGGCGCTGGACCCGAGTGGTCAGTGTTAGCCCATACCGCCTTGCTTGTACCACTGACATGTCCGGAAGGTCTTGGTGTGCAATGCCTATGCTGCCGATGCATCACACCCCGCTCGTGGCCGCAGCGCTGCGGATCGCGCGCCGCTGGTACATCGGCCACGGCAACCCGCTGACGGGGACCACGGTACTGGCACACGCGGTTGCGGTGGCCAACACCATCGGTGATCACGCGCCCGGGGTGGCACCGGAATGGATCGTGGCAGCCCTGCTGCACTGCGTCAGCGAGGTCGCTCCCTCGACCGATGTCACCGATCTCGACGACCTGCTGACCGGATGCTCGCCAGGGGAGTCCGAGTACCTGATGACGATGCTCAACGCGACTGCACCGATGACGCCCCTGATCGCAGCCGCCGAGAAGGCGGTGACGTTGACCTCGGTGCTGGACCAGGCCGCCGCAGTCGGCAGGGAGGCGGAGTACTGGGCTGAGC
This sequence comes from Nocardia sp. GP40, assembly GCF_050434125.1. NCBI lineage: Bacteria > Bacillati > Actinomycetota > Actinomycetes > Mycobacteriales > Nocardiaceae > Nocardia > Nocardia sp. GP40. The sequence continues at coordinate 12,761 of NZ_JBNPVW010000030.1, forward strand.
ATCCGGAACTGCCGGCGCTGATCGACGAGTGTCGTCGTTTCCACTCCCGCGCAGCCGGGATGGTACCGGCTACGCTGGCCGAGTTGCTGGGCGCGCTCGTCGCGCGAGCCGGGGGCGCCTGTACCGCCGACACGGTTGCGCCGGCGGCGCGAGTGTCGCGAAAGTATCTGGAACACAGTGGTTTTGATGTCGCTGTGGGTGGTGTCGCGCCTGCGCGGCGGGCGCGGGGCGGGGATTAGACTCGCTCCCGCACGACGGCTCTGCTCGCCGTCGGCGAGCTGCGCGCGGTCTGGCAGCTCGTCCGTTCTGTGCCACCTCGATTCGATGATTCCGCTGGAAGGGAATGCGCTTGATGTCCGAGAAGGTCCGCAAGGAGAAGGTACTAGTCTATGTCGTGCGTGACGGGAAGCTGCTGGTGTTCCGGCACACCGAGTACAGCTGGGAAGAAGTGGGAATCCAAGTCCCCGCCGGCAGCATCCGCCCCGGCGAGACGCCCGAGAATGCGGCGTTGCGTGAGGCGCGCGAGGAAACCGGCCTCTCGGAGTTCACGATCGTGCGCAAGTTGGGGGAGGCCGAGTATGACATCAGCCCTTACCGGTTCGAGATCCAGCATCGGCACTTCTTCGAACTGGAACTCGGCCAGGACGCTCCGGACCGGTGGGGGAGCCAGGAAGACCACGACGGCCACGGCGAGCCGACGAAGTTCGAATGCTTCTGGATCCCGCTTGAGGCCGCCCACATCCTGCAATCCGGGCAGGGCGCGCTGCTGGGCCGCCTCAGCGACTGAGTCAGGCCCGGTGACCGCATTTCGGTAAGGAGTGAGCCCGTGACCAGGCAAACCGACAGTTCCTATTTGACGATGACGCAGACCGGCACCGACACGGCGGTGTCGGTGATCCTCAAGCTGCGCGGAGAAACCTGCGATGCGGACTGCCTCTACTGCTACGAGAAACGCAAGGAAGCTCCCGGTGGCGCCCGGATCGCCGTGGAGGACATCGAGCGGTTGCCCCACCTGTTCGGGGGCCGCCCGCTGGCGGTGGAGCTGCACGGCGGTGAGCCCTTGACCGCCGGGCAGCCTTACCTGCGGCAAGTACTCTCGGCGCTGGCCGACCTGCCGCTGGTACAGCGGGTAACGTTGCAAACCAACGGGATTCGGCTCGATGATGCGTGGCTGGACCTGTTCGACGAGGTGTATCCGGACTTGCGGATCGGGATCTCCCTGGATGGGGATCGCCGCGGCAACAGCTGGCGAGTCGGATATGACGGCGACGAGATTTACCCTCGCATCGTAGCTGCGCTGGACCGGTGTGCCGCGCGGGGCCGGCGGGTCGGTGTCATCGCCGCGGTCACCCCTGCCGTGTTGGGGCGCGCGGAGGCGGTGCTGGATCACTTGACCGGTTTTCCTGCGGTCGATGCGATCAGTTTCGTGCCCTGCTTTGACTCGACGGTCACGAAGGAGACCGCCAGCACCGGCCGCCGGATGCCGCCGAGTCGTATTGCGCAGCGCGCCAACATCTCCGGTGCGGGCCCGGCCTGGGCGATCACGCCGGAGGAGTATATCGAGTTCGTGCTGGCCGTCGCGGTGCGGTGGGTGCACGGCGGCGCGTATGGGCGGGTGAAGCTGGAGCCGGTCGTGTCGGCGATCCGGCGGCTGCGCGGCCTGGATACCGGGTTCTGCCACTTCTCCAACCTCAAATGCGATCACGTATTCACCCTGTACCCCGACGACCGATTCGGCGGCTGCGACGAATTGCCTTGGCCCCAAGCCCAATTAGGCCACTTCTCGGGCCTGTCCTCGGCAGCGGAGATCTCCGCGGCGCAACGCGAACTGCCGCTGCTGGTGCAAGGCCGATCGCTGAGCACCAAATGCGCCACCTGCCGATATCGGGAGACCTGCGGTGGTGGTTGCGTGGCGACGCGGCTGCGCGCGGTTACCGCCACCGGCAGCGATGAGGACTACTGCCGGTCCCGGATGCGGCTACTCGACGGCGTCGCCGCCTTGATCGCCAGCCCGGCGGTTCCGGCCGCCGTGTTCTGCCATCGCGTGCATGCACGCCCACGGCAGCTCAACGCGATGGCGGATGTGGCCGGGTTCCTGCGCCGCTGGAACGACCCGCAGGCCACCCCTCAGCCTGTGCGGCTCGAGGTCGGCGAACACGGCAACATCAACACCGTCGGCGGAGCCGGTGTTCACGAGGCCGATGATCTGAATCCGCTGCATCCGTTGTGGCGCAGGTCGATCGAACCCGGGGTGTGGCCGCTGGTCGACGCGATAACCACCATGTGGGGGGTGGTGACCTACGACAGCTGCCAAGGCCACCCCTACACCGGCCTGACACTGGAACCGGCAGAACGTCGCGTCGGCATCCTGCCCCGCACCGCCGAGGAATACACCGGCATCGCCGCCGCTCTGTGCCGCGCCGTCACAATGATCGAATCCGGTGTGCCCGGATCTATTCAGATCGTCATCGGCCGAACCGACCTGTCCTGCACCACTACTGGCGATCGGTTCCCGGTGCTGGATATACGGTTCGAACGCACCGCGGGCTCCGGCTGGTCCGCCTACTTCGCTGAGCTCGATGCCGCGACCGCGTCCACGGTCGAGGCGCTCACCGACACCGTGCTGGACAGCGGCACCGAATGCTGTTGCCCTTCACCGGCCCACGCGGACATCGGGGCAGTATGAACACCGACGAGATGATCACCGTCCACCAACTCCTGGGCCGGATCGCATACTTCCACGTCGCATTCATCGAACCCGCTCTCGCCGACCTACCGGCACCCGAGGACCGGCCACCAGCACCGACCTGCTGCCGCGACCGCCTGGGCCACGTGGAACAGCCGGCATGCGAACCCGCGGGCCTGGTCGATACGGCATGGACGGTTCCGATAGACATCGCTGCCGCGCTCGGAGTTCGCCTGTGCCGCAACGAACCGGGCACCTGCTGTGCGCGGTGCCTGATTCGGCACAGCGCCACGGTCATCGCCGACACGTGGCTCGGTGTGGAAACCGCCACCTACGCCGGTCTGGTACCGAGCCCGACCCAACGCGCCGGCTGGTGCGCACGGATCGGCACCCAACTCGCCGAGGTATTCGGCGAGGGATCCGGCGGCACCTGCACCGCTGTGCACGCGGATACCCGCCCCGGCGACGCTCCGCCGGCAGATCGGTTTCCTCTGGTCGGCGAACTGCTCACGCTGTGGAAGCGGCCGATCGGACATGCGCCGGTGACCAGCTGGCTCAACCACTGCGCCGACCTCGGCGACATCACCCGAGTACTACGCACACGGAGGGGACATGAGCACGCCATCGCTGATCGGACTCGGTGAAACACTCGCCGTCAGCAGCATCGAAGGATTCCTGACCACCACCGACGACCAGCACCTCGTCGCGATCATGGACGAACATCTGGCCGAGGTCGGCCGCGCAGACTTCGACCACAACCGCAGCTCGTCGATCCACGAGATCCCCGGCCACAACGCCCGCGAAACGATCGCCATCTACGAGCCCGCCGGACGACTCGAAATCCGGGACATCCCCGCCGCGGCCGAGAAGATTCTGCAGGACGCGTTCGACCGGGCCCGCCCCCACCTGGCATCAATTCTGCCGTCGGTGACCTCGTGCCGACCGTGGACCTACGTGGAATACCGTCCCGGACAACACATCACACCACACGTGGACGGCATCGCCCCCGACCCACGGGACCGGCCGCGCCAGATCGCGGGCATCGGCGTCGGCATCGGCGCCCGCAGTGAGGGCGGCAAGTTCTACGTGCAGACCACCGCCGATCCCCGGCTGTGGGACACCCGCCTGCCCGTAGACGTCCCCGGGTACGCGCCAGGCATGCTGTTCGCGCACGACGGCGCGGACAACTCCGCCCCGTGGTTCCGCAGCATGGCTCGCACCCGCTGGACCGTTGATCCCGACCCCGGCACCGCACTGGTGTACGGGTCGCAGCTCACGCACGGCACGCATCCGGTGACCGCGGGGCGGGCCCGCAAGTTCATCAGCTGGCTGTTCGCCGACACCAGCCCGGAGATACTGTGATGCTGATCGCCCTCGAAGGCGCCGCTGGCACAGGAAAATCCACACTCCGGGATCGTCTCCTGACCCGCGCCGCCGACCACGGCCTCTCGGTCACCCACCTCGGCCAATTCTCCTGGCTGTCCCTACCCGCTACACGGACACTGGTCGCGCTGCGCGCCGGCCGGGCAGGCATCGATGAAAACACTGCCACCACAGCAGTTCTCGACGACCTCGTCCTGCATGCCCGGCACAATCTCGACCCGGCGGCCGGGGTGCGGCCGGTCGTGACAGATCGACTTATCCTGTCCTCGGCATGCCTGCTGGCCCTGAACTATGCCCGCCCGGTCGAGCAGTATGTCACCACACTGACGCGAGCATCCAGGGTCCGCCCAGACCTCACTGTCCTGCTGACGACCCCACCCGAAATATGCCAGCAACGGCTCGCCGCCCGGCCAGCCGCACACCGCGTCGGCGATAGCCCTGACGCCGCCCTCGAACTGCACCGGCTCTACCAGCACGCCGGACAAGCCTGGCAACACACGACCAATCGACAGCTCTGGCACCGCGCGCTGCTCACACCCCGCGACACCGAACGCGTCTGCGAGGAGATCTTCGCCTGCTGCCACCTGGCCACGTCCGCGAGAACCAGCTGATGGACCTGCATCCCTTGCATCCCGCGCGATCGGTGCTTGACCAGCTCGAACATCAGGGCTGGCGCACCCTGGACCTGCTGGCGTTCACCCGGTCCAGCACGCTGGTTCTCGCGCAACGCGCCGGACACGAACCGGTCGTGGTGAAGGCCGGATTCGGCAGCAACCACGTCCTGGCCGCCATGCCCGTACGCGACCGGCCCGCCGCGTACGGCTTCTACTGGTACCAGCAGATGAGCCCCGCCGAACGGGGGCTGGCCCGCGCCGATTTCCTTCATGAACGCGACCTCGCCCGCGAGGTCACCGGAACCGCGAACGTGGTCCCGCTGCTGGATGAAGGCCACTGCGAGGACTTCGACTGGTACACCATGCCGCACTATCCCGACGGAAACTTCCGCACCCGCATGGCCACATCACCGCCTCGCGCCGAGCTGCTGGCGATCCTGGCCGATGTCGCGGCCGGCCTTGCCGCACTGCACGATCGCGGAGTCGTGCACCGCGACCTCTACCAGGAAAACATCCTGCTCGACCACGGACGCGGCCTGATCACCGACCTCGGCGCCGCTCGCCGCCTGCACACCCCGCGCGGCCCCGAACATCGTGGGCCCGAAGTGCATTGGCCACCGGAATACCTCACCTCCTACCACACGGCCGGCCCGGCCGCCGACGTGTTCAGCCTGGCGGTCCTGACCTATCGGGTACTGCTCGGCGACATCCCCCGCCGCCGCGTCCCACCAGCCTTCGCTGGCATCCCGAAACCCGTGAGCACCCTGCTGTCAGCCGCCCTCGAGCACAGACCAGCCGACCGCCCGAGCATGACGACGTTCCGAAACACGCTGCAGCACAACACCAGCGGCCCTCATCCGGCGACAGGGCCGTGACCGAACCAGAAAAGGAGACACCCGACACCGAGCACTACGACCAGTCAGACCACGTATCAACCCGCAACAGAACGGAATTCACAGCAATGGCCAACATGACCGACGAAATGACCGACTTCCTGCAGACGGTCGACGAACTACGCGCGGACGATTCCCGAATCCGCACCACCGCCCACACCTCCAGCATCATCTCCGAAGGCTGGACCACCGAAAAGTAACCGGCACACCGGAGCGGAACGGTGGCTGCGGCCCGACGGCGGGCTGTAGCCACCGGCACAACTCCCCAGCGACAAGGCACCTCGCGTGAACCCGAACGAACTGGACACGGTCTTCGACTTCCCGCCGATCCACACCCTGCACCGGACCCGAACACACACCATTCACAGCACTCTCGGCAGCCCCGCCGCCGGGGCCCGGCTCGATCGGCCAGCCATGACCTACGCGCTGGCCCACCACATCCTCGAAGGCGCCGAGCACGCCGCCCGCACCGGCGACGGGGAACGGTTCTCCTGGTACCGCTCCGCGATCACCCAGCCGCCTCCGGGCTGGGCCGAGGACACCGCCCACGGTGAGGTGATCGTCCAGAACCCCGACCGCGCGTCTATGCACTCCTCATCGATCTCCGATGCCCCGTACTACCTGCTCGGGCCCCAAACCCGATTAGCAGCAAGGGATCTGGTGGAACTCACCATCCAAGCGCGGGCGATCGCCGCCGACTGCGGATTCGGCGTGCTCCTGGCCAATCACGCCCCCGTGGTGTGCCTGCTCGATGCCAAGGCCGCCGAGGACACCCTGAACAGCTGGACCATCACCCGGCTACCGGGCACGGTCTTCCTCGACTACACCCCCGACCCGTACATCCTGGCCCGCGACCTCATCCACGAAGCCGGCCACAACTGGCTCAACGACGCCCTCACCGCAACACGATCCATGATCAGCGACGACGTCAATTTCTATTCCCCGTGGAAGAAGACTCCTCGCCCAGCATTCGGCTTCCTGCATGCCTGCTGGGCATTCCCACTGACTGTGCTGTTCGCTGCCCGCACCCTCGCAACAGCACCCGAATCCACCGGCCAGATCCTGTCTGCCTACACCTCCCAGCAGCACGAGAATCTGAACGCCGTCACCGGAAACCACCGGCAGGCGCTGCGCCTGATTGCCGACCTCGATCTGCGGCAACGGCTCGGCGCGGTCCGCGCGGCAGCATCAGCGATCAGCACAGGCGAGCGCGAGACCATCTGCGCGGTAACCGAATAGCCATTCCCGGGGACATGATGCTGCATGAATGCCCGCTCGTGGTGAACCGAGGGCCTGTTCGGTTGCGGCGCTGGTCAATCGCATCGCCCACGGCTGCTCGACCGGATCGTGCGACGGCATCAACAGGCCGGCGGCGGTGCTCACACCAAACCGAGGCTGATTTACTGGAAATTACTGGAAAAGGGTGGAAAACATGTGATACGCTCTCGTTCGTGACCAACCCTCTCGAGGAGCTCGAACGGCAGATCGAGAACCTGCGGATCGACGTGCGACGCGCAACGATGGCAGGCGATGCCGCACGGGCCCGCGAGCTCCGGGCGGAGCTACGCCGGACGGACAAGGCGTGGGAAGACGCTCTGGCTGCCGCGGCGGCGCCTACCGAGGCACCTGGGCCGGTCGGCCGGTCCGGGTCGCTGCTGTCGACACGGGATCAGGTTCACCAGGCTTTGACGTTGCTGGGTGTGGCGTCCGCGCCGAAGATGATCGCTGCGGTGCAGGATGCGTTCTTCGGTGGTGAAATTGTCAGCTCCAAGCTCACGCATCTGCGCCGGGACGAGGAACGTTCGTTCCGGTCCTCGCCGCACGCTCGTCCGTACTACTTGTGCAGTGCGCTGAGCGCTGACCGGCTGACTCCCGCGCGTGGCCTGCTGGCTGTGTCGACGTGGCCGCTGAGCCGCCGGATGGTCGGCCCGCTGAGCCCGCGCGCGGATTTCCTCACGGCGGCAATCCATGTGGCCGAGCAGGTGGGGCGGGTGAGCGAGCCGTCACTGCCGGCGATGCGTCTGCTGTGGCGGTTCGCCACGACCATCCCGGGTGCCGGCGAGAACTTCGATGCGCTGGAGTGGTCGATCGTCGCCGAGGCCGCACGCACGGAGTTGGCAATACATTCGGACGCCGACCACGCCGACCGCGACGCGGCGGCTACCCGTGCCGGGGCTCAGCTCGATGAGGCCCAGCAGCTGTTCGGCGCGGCGCTCAAGGTTGTTTCGCGTTCCACAACTGAACACTGATCGCGTATTACCGCACTATTCTTCGTACCTACGCTTGCTTCCCTGGTGGAGGAAGATCATTTGAACGACAAGGACTTTCGTCTGGATCGCATCCGCGGATCCGTCGTGCCGAAAAAGCACAATGCCCGAACCATCGCAGCGCTGACCAGCACCCCTGGGTGTGCACGACGCGGCGTGCTGGATGCTGCCGCAGTCGACAAACAGGCACTGGCCGAGCATCTGGGCTACCGGCCCTTGTTCGGCCAATCACCTTACGACCTGACGCGCGGCAACGCGTTCGAAGCGTTCGTGAAGGCCAACGGCTGTGCCGAGTTGCTCAAGCTCTTGCGCGAGGACCTCGGACTGCCACTGCCGCAGGTCGCTTATGACGACCTCAACAGCGTTGCGGGCCATGAGACTCTGGAAACCCGATACCGGCATTCACGGCAGCTGCTGACCCGGGCCGGGTGTTCCGGGCCCGATGCGGGCACGCTGTTCGATCACCCGCTGCTGCGGATGCAGATCGCGGGGCACGACGCCTACCTCGAACCGGACCTGATCGCGTTCAAGCTGTCCGAAAAGTTCCACGTCGTCGAGATCAAAGCCTTCCCGATCATCGACGGCCGCGCAGATCCCGGCAAAGTGTCGCTGGCGGCCACCCAGTCGGCGGTGTATGTGCTGGCGTTGCGGCAGCTGCTGCAGGAGCTGGGGCTGGATCCGTTGCTGGTGTCGGACGAGGTGTTCCTGGTGTGCCCGGCGAACTTCTCCAACCGCCCGGCCGCCGCCCGCGTGGATGTCCGCAAGCAATTGACCATCCTGCGCCGGCAACTCGCCCGGATCACCGACATCGGCACCCTGCTCGCCGCACTGCCACCGACGCTAACGCTGGATCTGTGCCCGGATGCCGACGGGCGGGCAACCCGCCCGGTCGCGGACCTGTGCAGCGCGCTGGACACGATCGAAGCACGATATGCACCCGAATGCCTGACCACTTGCGAGATGGCGCTCTACTGCCGGGACCAGGCGAGCGATTGCACATCCCGGCTGGGCCGATCGGTCCAGGAAGACCTGGGAGGCATCGACTCCATCACCGCCGCGCTCGCCCTGGCACAGGGAACCCGCGACCCCGGCGAGCACGAGCACGAAGCCGCGCAGGTGCTGCGCATGGCCGCACGCCTGCGGAGCGGATGCCTGGGCGGTGTCGCATGAGTGCTCTCACCGCACTGGCTCGTGCCTATGCTGTGAAAAACCTTCGGGCACAGCCGATCACAACAGTCCGGCACGTCCACATCGATGACCGTCCGATGGTGTGCGTTCCCCTGACCTTGGCCGGTGAAGCGGTGGCTCCCCTGGCTGCCATGGTCGGTACCGAGCGCGAACGTCCGGATCTGATAGTGGTGCCCCAACCCCGCGACCGCGTACTGCGGCTCGAGTTCGCGCACGAGCTGGCCATGCGGATCCTGCACTACATCGCGATCCGCCGACATGCGGTCACCGGGCCAGGGACCGGAACCGCGGGCCAGTTCTGGGTACCCAATCGCGGGGGTGTGGAGTTTCTGCGGTTGCTGGGACGCTCGACACGATTCCGGTCCACGACCGGCCCCTACGCCGTCCCGAACACAGTGCCGGACCTGGGGCAATGGCTGACCTTTCTCACCGAGCGGGCCGACCACCCCGGATCGTCGCTCCTGCTGGCCGCCACCGGCGCCCTCGGGCAGCACTGGGCGACCGGACAAAGCGAGTTCGAGGACGCGAACCTCGCCGCTCTGCTCGGCTGGATCGACCCGGCCGAGGGCCCGGATGGAATCCAGGCCGCCCGCGAGGCCGAGGACCCGCTGATCTGGCCCCCGGCCGGACCGGCGACCGACCCGAGCTTCGACCGGGAAGTCCTGGTCCCGAGCATTACCGACTACGACCGCGCCGTGACACGAACCGAACGCGTGCGCGCCCGGTCCCGCCTCGAGACAGCGCTGCGTGGACAGCTGATGCCGACCTGGCAGCTGGTATGGCGCGGGATCGACCTTCTGCGGGCGGTGCCGCCGGGCGCACATGTGCAGGCACGCTGGGCACAGGATGTGAAGGCATTCAACAAGTTCGGCGACCGAATTGCCAAACGTGAACGCCCACAACCCAAACGCGACAGCGCCGTCGCGGCCGCGCAGAGGCTGAATATGCTCGAGCGAGCCCAAGCGGAGTACGACGCCCAACGCGCCTTCGACGACCAACTGGTGATGGCCGAATTCCGGCTAACCGGAGAGGCTTTCGCCGGAACGGTCACCGCCGTGGATCTGCAGGGCGACGCCGGCGCCGGGCGCCGCACGCCACGGCCGGTGATCACGGTCCACACCACCGATCCGGTCCGGCTGGTCGCCGATGGCGCCGAACTGATCGACCCGCAACGCCCCCGGCAGAAGGCACTGATCACCGGGGTCCGCCTGCACCCCGACCATGCGGAGATCACGCTCGAACTGTCGCAGGGAATGGGGAGAGGCAAGGTCCCGCAACCCGGCACCGTTCCCGCCGCAGGCCAGCCGGTCTGCTACAGCCGACTGTCGGATCGCTACACCCCGGCCGGAAAGTTCCCGGACCGCAGCGACACACCGTGGACTCATGGTGGCCCGCCGGATCAACCCATACCGACCAGCGACGACGCGAACGAGGAATGGTCATGAACAGCGACGTCGCCAGCCAGGTCGACCACGTCATCGCTGGGGTACTGTCCGAATTCACCAGCGGCCCCCACCGCGGAGTCGTCGTGGACTCACCACCGGGCGCGGGCAAGTCCACTCTGGTGGTGCGCGCTGCGACCGAGATCGCCCAATCCGGCGAGCCGGTGATGATCATCGCCCAGACCAACGAACAGGTCGACGACCTCGTCGACCGCATGGCAACCCACGCACCCGCCGTCCGGATCGGGCGGCTGTGCTCGGACAACTACGTGCCAACCGCCCGGGTATCCCACCCGAATGTCGCTGTCGAGCAACAGTTTTCGAACCTCGTGGACGTTCAGATCACGATCGCAACCGCTGCGAAATGGGTGTTCGTGCCCGAGGGCCCGTGGCCGTGGGCGATCATCGACGAGGCGTACCAGATGCGCTCGGACATGCTGCTGCGGGTGGCACCCCGGTTCGAGCGGGCACTGTTCGTCGGCGACCCCGGCCAGCTGGATCCGTTCTCCACCATCGACATCGACCGCTGGACCGGCCTGACCTGGGATCCGATGCAAAGCGCCGTGGCCGCGATGCTGCGCAACAACCCCGACCTCCCGGTCCATCAGCTGCCGGTGTCGTGGCGACTGCCGCCCTCGGCAGCCGGGCCGGTGTCCGCGGCGTTCTACCCGTTCACCGGTTTCCGCGCCGCGACCGACCCCACCCAACGCCACTTCTCCTACCGCACCACCGGATTCGGCTCCGCCACGGACCGGACCCTCGACACCGCAGCACGAACCGGCTGGGCACTGCACGAACTACCCGCCCGGCACACCGTGCGCACCGACACCCAGGCCGTGGACGCGGTCGCCGACCTGGCAGTCCGCGCGCTGGCCCGCGGTCCGGTCGCACGATCCGAACGTGACCCCGACGAGGTGGAACTCGGCGCCGACCGGATCGCGATCGGCGCCGCCCACCGCGATCAAGTCGCCGCGATCCGGCAGGCCCTGATCGCCCGCGGCAGCGGCGAGATCCGGGTCGACACCGCAAATCGCCTGCAGGGCCGGCACATCCCGCGGGCCAGCGCCGGATTGGAGCGCTGGTGCCGCAGCCCGAACAGACAATCCAGGGTTCGCGGCAGCGGTCGCATATCGGCTGACCGGTTGCGCGCGAGAGGCTGCCTCGTCCAGTGCGCCCGCAGATGCCGCAGACGATATCGGGGCGAGGGCGGCAGCGTGTGCAGACCGGGCCGGCGGTGGTGAGCGCGGCGACGCGACGGAGGTCGCCGCAGTTCACGCACTGTTGCCAACTCACGCTCGGAATCCACATCAAGTGCGCGATCCAATGGCAGCAACTGTCCTCCGGAGACTGGGCCGCCTACGCCGCCGAAGTCGGCCAACGAAACGCTGAGCCCGACACCGCATTCCAACAGTTCGAATAGCTGATCTCACCATTGGACGGCGCTCGCCGCGGCGCTCCCGACGCGATCCAAGTCGCGGACCGCTGGCATTTGCTGCACAACCTCACCACGGCGGTCGACCGAGTCGTACGTGCGCATCGTAAATGCCTTGTCCAGCAAGATGATACGCCCGAAAGCGATCCGGAGTCGGTGGCACGCGAACCGGCCGCAGCTCTGGTGCCGGGTTCCCGAGACCAGGCAATCCGGCAGCGGTATACGGACATTCACGAGTTGTTCGCTCGCGGTGTGAACATCACCGTGATCAGTCAGCGGTTGCAGCTGGACCGCAAAACCGTCCGTCGCTATGTCCAGGCCGACGCCGTCGAACATCTGCTGGCCTCTGTCGCCAAACGCGGCAGCGCGCTCGACGAGCACACCGCTTACCTGCGGCAACGGTGGGCCGAGGGATGCACCAACGCGCTGCGCCTGCTCGAAGAGCTGCGGGAACGTGGCTATACCGGCAGCCACCGGTCGGTGCGGCGGCTGGTACAGAGCTGGCGCACCGCCACGCCATTGTCAGCAGCGAGCACCCCGGCGGCGCCGACGCCTCGTGACGTCGCAGGCTGGATGATGCGGCCTGCGACCGCGCTGTCCGACGACGAAAAACGGCAGCTGCAACAGATTCTGGCCGATTGCGACACGCTGCGGCAGGTGAACCAGCTCGTCGCCGACTTCGCGGGCATGGTCCGCGAGCGCGGCGGCAAACACCTGGACACATGGATCGCCGCCGCCAAGTCCAGCGGCATCAAACAGCTCGCCGGTTTCGCCGATGGCCTGCTCAAAGACTATGATGCTGTTCGCAATGGCCTCATGCTCGAGTGGAGCAGTGGCGCTGTCGAAGGCAACGTGAACCGCGTGATTCTGTGGAATCTGAAATGTCAAGTGAGCGCTGGTCAGCCGTGGTTGACCGCGACGATCGGTAGCTGGGTGGCTGTCAGCGATGAGTCGCCCTGGCGTGATGCGGGGCGAGCGGGCGTCGGGATGTCGGCGAGCCGCTGCAGCAGCCGGTCGAGGGCGGCTTGACCGTCTTCGACCGCGGCTTGTTCGTCGTCGGTGAGCGGGATGCTGACCATCATGCGTTGAAGATTCGTTTTCGCTTGTAGCAGTTGGCTTTTGGTTGATTCCTTGGGTGTGTAGAAATCGCAGCGGGCGCAGGCCATCCGATGAGCGCACTGTTCGAAGAACGTATAGGTGCAGAATCCGTGGCCGAGGTCGTAGTGCTGCCAGGGTTCACCGGCCGCTGCGGCGCCGGTGGTGACGGCGTCGCGGTCGACGAGGACCTCGATCGTGCGGACATTGCGGGCGAAGTAGCCGGCGTCGTCGTAGGCCTTGGACAGGGTGTTCGGAGAGATCTTGGCGTAGAACTGGGTCGATTGCGGGGACCGGTGCCCGAGCCAGGCCTGCAGCTCGAACAGGGTCATCGGCTCTTTGGCGTTGTAGAGCTGGCTCGCGATGGTCGATCGGGCCCGATGGCTGGTGATCGCGCCGCGGATATCGGCGTCCGGAACTCCGGCTTTGCGGCAGAGCATCGGGATGACGGTGTTGTTGATGTAGACCGTGGCGACTCGATGCGCCCGGTATGCGAACAGCATGTCGACCTGCTCGCCGGTGCGCCGGTCCAGCAGGCGCGGCTGTTTCGGCCGGATGTGCTGCCAAGTCTCGATGGCCTGGCCGAGGATGGGATCGACCGGCTTGGTGAACGCGGTGCCGGTCTTGTTGGTGGGAATGTCGAGCAGGCAGACCGCATCTCGCGCCAGGACCTCGTCGGAGTCGCTAGTGATCACGGCGTTGTCGTGTTGCCATCGGATGCAACCGGTGCGGAGCCGGACAATTTCGTTGCTGCGTAGTCCGGCGAACAGCCAGGTGATTGTGACAGCGCGGACAAGCTCCAGGGGGTAGAACTGTCCGGACGAGTTCACTGGTAAGTCGTTGTCCTGCAGGTTCAGTCCGGCCCACAACAGTTTCGCCCAGATGTCATCGGCGATGACCCGCGGGTTCGGGCCCAGCAGGGCGGCGATGCTGCGCGGGGTGGCCAGCGCCCGCAACGGGTCGAAACGGCGTGGCAGCCACTCCCATTCCTGGCAGTCGCTGAAGAACCGCCGGATCGCCGCGAGCTGCGCCTCTTTGCTGGGCGCTTCGAGTGGTTTGCCGATCCGGTCGCCGAGCCCGGCAGTGCGCTGCACGTAGTCACCGACCTTCATCCGGTCCAGCGCGGCGACCCATGCCGCGCAGGTCTGGCGAGTCCAATCTGCCGGATCGGCGGCGGCGGGGTGTTCGGCCGCGAGCCAGCGGCCGACTTTCAGCAGGTTGGACCGGACCTGACGGCGAGTAGGTGGGGTCAATGTCGAGGTGGCGTGCCAGCGATCGACCCATTGCTCCCAAATAGGCGCTCCGCCGGTCGCTTTCGGTGACTGCCCGCCGATGCGATGCCGTGGCGGATCGCAGAAACCCAGGGCTGCCACCGCGCGTTGCAGGGCATACAGGGTGTTCAGTCGGGCGCCTTCGATCAGCCGGTTGTTGCGGAACAGGTCGAACAACTCGGTGTTCAGGTCTTCCAGGTGCGGGCTGCGGTTGAGCAGGAACAGCTGGCAGGTCACCATCGGCAGCAGCGAGTCGTCCTCACGGCCGAGCTGGTATCCCCACTGCGACAACACCGTTCGCAGTCGCGCGACCTCGCTGTTCACACGGTCCTTGCCGAAGATCCTCCACGACAAAGTCAACCGCTGAAAACTGCCCAGGCGATGGAACTCGGTGAACGAACCCAGCAGATACGCGTGCGCCGCCAGATACGGACGCACCTCGGCACCGGCCCACTCGGGCGCGTTGCGGCGGAATTCGGTCTGGGTGTGGCCCAGCACGCGAATCCACTCATCGGTGGTCCAGCCCCAGAACGCCCGTCGCGTCTCGGCGCAGCGGACCATCAAGACCGCGGCGGTGTCCAGCATGGCGCGGCGGCGATGGGGAGTCGGTGGCGAGTCCAGGCCGGCGTTGACCGTCTCGATCGGCCGCAGCAGCCGCCGGATCGTCTGCCAGCCGGGCGCGACCGGATCGTGATATTGCAGCCGCCGCAAGTTCCGGACGCCGAGCTCGATGACCGCCTGCGCCTCCTGCGGACGGACCTCGATCGCGGTATCGAAATGATGACCAACCAACGGTGAGGTCCATCGATCATCTTGGGCGTCTGTCGGTTTCATCGTCTGAAAGGTCACTGGGCGGCTCCCGCCGCCGAAGTGTCGCAGCTCGTGAGCATGGCGACGCGCCAGGCGTGGATGTGTTCCATGCCGCGGTTGAGCTTGTCGGCCAAGTCCCGGCCGGACAGGTGGATGTATCGAAGCGTGGAGTCGGTGTGCCGGTGTCCAGCGAATATGGCGATGGCATGGATTTCCCAGCCCATCCTCGCTAGGTCGGTCAAGCACAAATGCCGGGTCGTGTGCGTCGAGAACCGGGGAACATCCGCGGCCAGGGCGATCCGCCGCACCACCTTGGACCAGGTCCACAAGGTCAACGGCTCGGCCCGGTTCCGGCGCGACTCGGACAGGAACAGCGGGCCGCGAGCCCGACTGATCGTCGCGCGATGCTGCAGATACAGCGACAACAACACACCCGTCGGTGCCGAGTACGGCACCACCCGTTCGAGCCGGTTCTTCGTCGTCTCCGCCCGCACCCGCACCGTCCGATGTGCCGGATCCAGGTCGTCGGTGCGCAGCGAGCACAACTCCTCTCGGCGCAACGCAGCATCGTAGGCCAACGCCAGCATCACCCGATTACGGATCGACTCACACGCAGCCACTACGAGAATGTCACGCCACTGCTGCTCGGTCGGGATCCACGGTAGCTTCGTCACCCGCGGCACGAGACCACGCTCAGAGCCGCCGGCACGGCGGCGCCCGGGCGTATAGCGGCCCCGCCCAACAGGATTCGACTCCCGCAGCCCTTCTTCCATCAGATGGTCGTAGAACAAGCGGACCGGCACCAACCGCTGCTGGATCGTCGCATTCGCCAGCCCGACATCGGAATCGATCGACACCACGTTCGCGCCGCGACGGTGCGGACGAGAGGTCAACTCCCGCACGAACACCGCAACGTGAGCGCGACTCGCGGTTACCGGATCGACCCGCTCCCGCTCGCACACCAGCAGATACTCCGCCAGCCCCCGGGCATAGGCATCGATCGTGCGCGGCGCCCGCCCGAGATCGATCCAGATACCCAACCAGACCGCCGCCTGCTCATGCCGAGCCAGCACCGGCCACTTCTCCGTCAGCGCCACCGCGCCGTTCAACCCGCCTCCAAAGTCCGTGGTCACTCCAGGGAGACAAGATCACCCTGGGCCAGATTCCACGTAACTTTTAAAATGTTGAAGCGGCAAATGTTTGGCAGAGCTAACTTCGACCTTCTGCGCCGCCGCGTCCTCTTGGTCAAGTAGCACGCCGTCACCGAAAGTGCGCCAGAGCCACTTTCTCATGGCCACGGACAGACGACGTGTGATCACACTGTCAGCATTCCGTTGATGGGTGAGACTGACCTGGCCAAGAGCATGCCGGGATGATGGGAAGGTGCGGGCGCCGGGATACACGGAACGGCATCGCGACCGAAGCTCAGTGAGGCACTCCCGGCGTGGTGTCCGATGTGGCGGCGAGTAGCCGGCCCCAGCGTGGTTCCAGTGCGGGCACGTCCAGTTCCCGCAGGCAGCTCCACAATGTGACGGCGACCGAATCCAGCACCGGGACACCGGTGGCCGCCTCGACCTCGGCGGCGATCGGTGCGCCGTACATATTCGTGCACAGATAGGCCAGGGCATCGGGACGCGGCTCGGCCAACTCGAGCGACAGGGGGACAAGTCGTGCGGGCTCGACGCGCGCGAACGATTCGTTGTCGCTCAGCCCGAGGGCGCGATGGCCGATGATATCGATGCCCTCCGCGGCGTAGCGGGCGATGATCCGGGCGTTCACATCGTCAGTGTACGGGGTGAGCAGGCCCAGCGTGGTCAGGCCGAACGCGCGAGCGGCCTCCAGATAGGCCAAAGTCGATGTGGTAGCGGGGATTCCGGTGGCCGCGGTGATGTCCGCGACGATGGCGCGATCGTGGTCGGGGCCCAGCCAGGATCCGGAGGTGCCGTTCCACGCGATGACGTCGACCTGGGCCGCGGCGAGCAGTTCGGCGGCCCGGCGCATGGCCTCGATGTCGAACTGCCCGTCCGATCGTGAGTCCAGGGCGATCCGCGTGACGGGGATGCGGGTGGCGTGGACCGTGACGTCCGCACGGTCGCCGAGCATCCGGGAGGTCATCGGTTCCAGGCAGGTGTTTGACGACGGGACGATCATCCCGATGCGGCCCGGACGTTCGCCGCCCATCACCGTTCTCCCGCGCTGATCGCCGCCGGTGCGGGTGCGGCATTCGCCTCCCGGTAGCCGCAGCGGCGCAGGAATCGCCCGACCGGACCCGGATCGTGGAATTGACCGTCCCGCAGAACGATTCGGCCACCGCTCACGACGACCTGCGGCCAGCCGCGGAGCATGCGCCCGTCGAACGGGGAGAAATCCGTGCCCTGGTGCAGGTTTGCCGCGGCGACCCGGCGCAACTCGGCCGGGTCGAAGACGACGAGGTCGGCATCGTACCCGGGGGCGAGCGCGCCCTTGCCCGGGATCGCATTGATCCGGGCCGGGGCCGCGGCGAAGACCTCGGCGAATCGCCGCAGCACCCGCGGATCGCACGGGTCCCCGAGTGCATCGGCTAATGCGGTGAACGCCACCGGCATTCGCGTCTCCACCCCGGGAAGTCCGTGCGGCATCTGACGGATATCGTTGTGGTGCAGGTATTTCTGGGTCAGATCGTAGCAGGAGTGATCGCTCGCTACGGTATCGATATGCCCCTGTGCGAAGCGCTCACGCACCGCGGCGACGGTGGCCGCCGAACGCATCGGAGGACAGCAGGCGAACCACTCCGGGAAGGCACTGGCGTACACCCCGTCGTCCAGCACGAGGTAGTGCGGGCAGGTCTCCGAATGCGCGGGCAGGCCCCGGGACCTTGCCGCACGGACCAGATCGACCGCCCCGGGTGTCGATTGATGCACGAAATAGACCGGTGCTCCGGTGTATTCGGCCATACCCAGTACCTCCCGTACCGAGGTCTCCTCGGCCAGTTCCGGGCGGGTGTGGTGCAGATGCCGAATGCCGATGTCTCCGGCGCTCGCGTGGCGTTCGGTGCAATCGGCGATCATCGCGTCGTGTTCGGCGTGGATGTACGTCAATCCGTCGAGCCGGACCATCTCCCGCATCACCTTCAATACGGTGTCGTTGTCGGCCATGGTCGTGCCGCGATTGGTCATGTATAGCTTGACCGATCGCACGCCAAGCTCCGCCAGCCGGGTCAGCTGGTCGGGAACTGTCGGGTCCCAGGTGATGACCGATCCGTGCAGCGCGACATCGCAGCGCGCGGCGCGGGCGAGGGAGATCTTGTCCGCGGCGGCCTCGAGCGGGGTCTGCATGGCATCGCGCGGGATGCCGAAGTCCATGATCGTGGTGGTGCCGCCCCACAGCGCCGCGACCGAGCTGATCGCATAGTCGTCGAGAGTTCGGTACGGGCCGGTGATCTGGGCGACATGGCAGTGCCCGTCGACGCCGCCCGGGATGACCACGCGCCCCGCGGCATCGATGACCCGTTCGGCGGCGGGGACCGGCTCGTGCGCGTCGATCAGTGCGGTGATCCGCCCGTCGTCCACGACGATATGCGCTGGGGTGGCGGCGGTCGCGTCCACCGCGAGCCCATGCGCGACGACCAGGTCCGCCATCACTGTCCTCCCTTCCCGGAATCACGAGAGTACTGCTCGCGATATTTGCCGACATGATGGGCGGATTGCATGCCCGCGCTGTCGGCGTCGCCGCTGGCTATCGCCTCGACCAGGGTGCGGTGCTCATCGACGAGTTCGGTCATGTTCGTGACATGCCGGAACAGCCAGTGCATCCGGCCCTGCAGCGGTTCGAGTGCGGTGCGCAGGAACGGATTTCCGGCGATCGCGGTGACCTCGTCGTGCAGGGCGCTGTTCGCCCGGTGGACGGCGTCGACGTCGCCGCGGGCCAGCGCCGCCTCGGCGGCATCGACCAGACCGCGCAGTGTCGCGATATCCGCGGGCGTGGCTCGCTGCGCGGCTAGCCGGCAGGCCAGCACCTCCAGCGCGGAACGAACATCGAACAGGTCCCGGGCCTCCTGCTCGGTCAGATCCGTGACGATCGCGCCGCGCGTGGAGCGTTCGGCGAGCAGCCCCTCCTGCACGAGCATGCGCACCGCCTCGCGGACCGGTAGCCGCGAGACGCCGAATTCGGCGGCGAGGTCGCGCTCGATCAGGCGAGTGCCGACGGGGTAGTGGCCCTCGAAGATCCGGGTGCGCAGCGTATTCCGGATAGCCACGCGCAGCGGAACAGCCCGCTGCGCGTGATCGGGCGACTGTGTCACGACTGTCGTTCCCATTCCGCCGAATCCGGTCGGACCGCCACGATGGCGGCAATCGGCGCCTGTCCCGGCGGTGTCTGGTGTTCGGTTCCGCCCGAGACGAAGATCCGGGGATCGCCCGTCTGGCTCGCGATGATCGCGCCGACCGCGGCACGGGAATGGCGTTCGTAGTTGATATCCGCGTCCGAGAGCATCGTGGTCCGCTGGCCGCGCAATGCCCCGCCCACCGGCGCCTCCGCCTTCGCGAAGACCGCGGCAATCCGTCCCCTAGCCGAATCATCGGGCTCGCAGTCGAATTCGAGCCCGGCCTCGCGCAGGGCCGAGCGCACCCCGGCGACGTCGATCGCGTCACACAGTACACCGTGCCCGATGCGGAATTCGCTCGACGAGCGCACCGAATTGGCCAGCACGACGACCTCCGCCGCCACCAGCTCGCCGCCCGCCGACGTCGAGGCCACCGCGGAGTACAGGGTCATGTCGTTCGCGATCACCTCATCGGTGACAGCTTCGGCCGGAACCTCTTTCAGCGCTAGGGCGACCCCGAGCGCGGTGGCTCCCCGGGCATAGGCCTTCGAGCGGTTCGGATCGGTCGTGACCACCCGCACGTCGCGTGCGTGTGCCGCCGCGATACTCGCCGGGGTCAGCAGCGGGCCCTTGACCTGGACGTAGTGCACGTCCTCGGGTTCACAGCGCAATTCGGCCAGCGCGCGGCCCACCGCCTCAGCCACCTCGTGCACCGTGGCGACCCGGCCGATCTCCTCGGGCGCGAGATCGCGGGTGCGCTGCACCGAGATCGCGAGTCGCTTTGTGCCGTCCGGAGTTTCGGGCGCGGAATCCTCACGAGTGAAGACCGTCACGTGGGGTGACAACACACCCTCGCAGCCACCCGACCATACGAACGCCACCTGTTCCTCGACTTCCTGCGGGGTCTGCCCGCGGACCGTCGACAGATACTGCGCGAAACTGCTCGTGGCGAACGCTCGCGTGAAGTCGTTGGCGCCGCCGTTGCCCTCGGTCTTCCCGATCGTCGCCACGATCGCGGCAGGATCGATCCCGCCGGATTCGACCAGCGCCCGTAACGCGCTGACATCACCGGGGTGGGCCATGGACAGTCTGTGCACACCGACGTGCATGATGGTGTCTTCCTTTCGTTCTCGTCGTCGGCGATCAGATCGCGGTGACCGGGTTGGTGAGGCTGCCGATGCCGGTGGCGCGGCATTCCACGATATCGCCGTGTTGCAGGAACGCCGTCGGGGTGAGCTGATAGCCGCATCCACCCGGCGTGCCCAGGGTGATGATGTCGCCGGGCTCGAGGGTGATCCCCTGGGACAGCCAGCTGATCGCCGACGCGGGGGAGAACAGCATGTTCCCCGCCGACTCCTGTTGCCGCACTTCGCCATTGACCAGTAGCTCGACCATCATGTTGGCGAGGTCGCCGACCTCGTCGGGGGTCGTGATCGCCGGGCCGATTGGGCAGTATGAGTCCTGGCCCTTGCCGTAGAGGAACTGGCTGGTCCGGAACTGCAAATCGCGGGCGGACACATCGTTGGCGAGGGTGTAGCCGAAAATATGGTCGGGCGCGTCGGTTTCGCTGATCCAGGTGCCGCCGCGTCCGATGACGATCGTCAGTTCGACCTCATAGTCGAGTTGTGCTGTGAGCCGCGCATCCAGCACGATCGGCGCGCCGGGTCCGACGACGGCGGTGACAGGTTTGTCGAAGAACAGTGGTATCTCGGGTATTTCGATCGGCAATCCCAGTGCGCGCGCGTTCATCTCGACGTGGGAGACGTAGTTCAGGCCGACGCAGAAGACGTTCTTGCGCGGTCGGGGTATCGGCGACAGCAGTTCGACGGCCTCGAGGCGGTGGATGTGCGCGGCCAGGGCGGATTCGGCGCGAGTGTCCGGATCGACCCATGCGCGTGCCTGTTTCAATGCCGTGGGGCCGTTGTCGATCAGCGCGAGCATCGACTCGAAGGCCGGGTCGCCGCCGGAGACACCGGTCAGATCCAGGATCTCGTGCTCGGTGACGTGCGCGCCGAGACGTGCGGTGCCCTGGTGGGCGAATGTCACGAACCTCATGGCTCGGGTTCTCTCTTTCTCTCGTGGTGGCTAGACCGGTTGCGTGGAGTCTGCGCCGGGACTGTCCACACTGCGCTGCCGGCCGAGTTTCAGCTCATTGAGCAGCAGGTTCAGGACGATGGCGGTGATTGCGCCCGAGGCGATGCCGGAGCTGAAGACGGTCTGGACCCCGGAGGGGAAGTGCGCGTAGAAGTTCGGCGCAGCGATCGGCAGGATCCCCATCGTCAGCGTGGCCGCCACGATCAGCGCGTTGACCGCGCCGTTCTGCTCGTCGTGGAAGTCCAACCGGCTCAATGTCTGCAGACCGTTGACCGCGACCAGGCCGAAGATGGCGATCCCCGCGCCGCCGAGCACCGGCAGCGGCACGATGGCCACCAGGGCTGCGATGATCGGGAACAGCGCCAGCACGATCAGGATCAGGCCGCAGGCGGCGACCGCGAAGCGGCTCTTGATCCGGCTCATCACCAGCAGGCCGATGTTCTGGCCGTAGGCGCTAGCCTGGAATCCGTTCAACCCGCCGCTGACCACCGATCCGAGACAGTCCGCGCGCAGGCCGTCGGCGATGTCGGCGGGCGTCAGCGGACGCTCGACGATCTGCCCGATCGCGAGCATGTCGGCGGTCGCCTCGGTCAGGATCACCAGCATCACAATCGTCATCGAGATGATGGCGGCCACGTCGAAGCGCGGCGCGCCGAAGTGGAGCGGCGTGGGCACGGCGAATATCCGGGCGCCATGCAGTTTCCCGAAGTCGACGAGGCCCAACGGAATCGACACCAGGGTTCCCAGGACCATCGCGACCAGCATCCCGATCCGCTTGGTGAAGCCCGGTACGTATTTGGTGATCAACAGGGTCAGCAGGAGCGTCACGATGCCCACGAAGACGTTTGTCGCGGAACCGAATTGCGGACTGCCCTGGGTTCCCTGCAACCAGCCGATCGAGATCGGGATCAGGCTGATCCCGATCACCATCACCACCGCGCCCATGACCAGGGGCGGGAAGAACCGCAGCAGTTTGCTGTACAGCGGTGCCACGAAGAACATCACCGCTGACGCCACGATGACCGCGCCGACGATGACTTGCATCGCGTCGGTGCCGGAGGCGTGCGATTTGCCTATCGCGATCATCGAGGCGATACCGGAGAACGAAACACCTTGCACGATAGGGAGTCTGACGCCGACCCTCCAGATGCCGAGGGTCTGCAGCAGGGTCGTCAGTCCCGATGCCAGCAGGCTGGCGCTGATCAGGAATATCAGGTCGGCGGTCGGCAGGTGCAGCGCGGTGCCGATGATGAACGGCGGCGCGATGATACCGGCGTAGGCCGCGAGCATGTGCTGCGTGCCCAATGCCAGCAATTGGGTGACCGGGAGCATCTCGTCGACGGGGTGCTCGCTGGACCGGTGCTGGATCCGTAGGAAACGCGGGAGACTGATCATGTGCTTACCTAGCTTCAACCAAACGATTTGGGATCCCAAAATCGTCTCGCGGCGAGATTACCGAAGCGTTTCACTGATCTTTCATTTCGTTACCATTTCGATACACGCATATTTCCTGGCGGCTCCCGCCGAACGCCGTTGGCTGTTAGGCCCTTCCGGGGAACGCCGTGGTTGCCGGGTTCACACCCAGGATCTGCTGCCAGGTGGCAAGGCGCACGGCGCAGTCGGTGAGCGCCTCGATGCCCATGCGGCGCACCTGCGGCGAATCGGCGCGTTCGATCAGCGAACGCCAGGCGATGGCGGTGTCGGATTCGACGGTGGCGGCGAATTTCGCCGCCGGGATCGGATCGTTGACCGGCAACGGCGGCTGGTAGGCGGGCGCGGGCCCGGGCACCGGCGCGCCAATGGCCTTCAGACTGAGCTTGAGATTTAAGGTGTGGCCCCGGCGTAGCCGGGGCCACAGGGGTTTTGCCGACGTCGGGGTGTGGTGCGACGCACCGGTTTTTGCCTCCGGGTGGGCGGCCGGGGCCGGGCCGGGAGGGTTTCGGCGCGCTGGCTGGACACGGGGTTTTCCGGCGGAGGTGGCGAAACCCGCGCCGGACCCGGGCGGGGGTGAGCCTGGTGGGGTCGGTGACGGGCTTCTCCCAGGGGCGGCGCAGATCAGCGGTGAGACCACGGGCGAGCCGCAGTTGGGTGTGCGCGGCCACTATCAGCCAGGTCCAGCATCACTTGTGGCTGCAGGCGGTCATCGCGGTCTGGGCCGCGACCTTGCCCGACGTCGACCCCGACGTTCCGGACACCCGCTTACACGGGGTGCTGTCCTATCTGCACCACAGCGCGCGCCTCGAGCCACGCTCACCGGTCGTGAAGCACTCGCCCGAGTACCACCGCGCGGAAGCTGGGCTGACCGCCCTGTACGGTGCCGCACAGGGACAGATACTGAGCCAGCCGCCGCTCGAACACGTCGCTGGGAACGAGTCGTATCTGAAATGGCAGCAACTGGTTCGCGCCGCTGCGGACGTGAACCTCATCCCCGGCGCGCAACATCAGGTGCGGCGATTACACGATGAATCATTGATCTTCGACGGGCTCCCGCTCGGATACCTGCGCCAACCTCCAGCACCTGGGCACCGGTCGTGATTGCCCTCGGCTCATGCCCCACGTCAAGGTACTTGCACCTGGTGCGTTCGCGGGTCGTGCGTAACCAGCTGGTCACCACCCGATCAGCCGCTGTGAGTGTGTGATCATGGCCCGTCAGGTTGCCGACGGTAATCGGTTCTCGGACGGGGGATTCCGCGTTACGGTGAGGCGGCCAGAGCAGCACTGGCGTGGGAGAGAGCGGGAATGTCGCAGACACCAACGACGGTGACGGTGATCAGCTGGAATGTCGCTGAATATGTGAGACCAGGAAAGGCACAGGAACGGCAGTTGCTGGTCGAGCAGGCCATCCGGGATGAGCGGCCTGTGGTGACGTTATTGCAGGAGATTTATGCCCCGACCGTGGAGGAGGCACGGTCGCGGGTGCGGTCGCTGGCGCAGGCGACAGGGCTCGCATGCGAGTTGCCCGATGGTCAGGTCGCGGTGGCCTTCGGCGGCCACGAGATGCACGCGGCGATTCTCTGGGATTCCGAACAGGTGAGTCCGGTCGCCGGGACCTGGCGTTTCGCGGGGGAACTGTGGCACGCCATGGTCGTGGGCACGGTGAGCATCGGTGGGATCGAGATCTCGGTCGCCGCCTACCAGGCGCCCTCGCTCGGAAAGGGCAAGCGTGCGGAGGAGGCCGAGCGGGTCATGCTCGTGGCCACCAGTGGATTCACTCGGGATGCGTTGATGATCTGCGGTGATTTCAACAGCCTGTCCAACGCCCGCACACCGGAGGGCACCTACTATGACAACGACCCCTACGAGGGAAAGCCCCCATCGCCTGAGCACGTTTTCCAGGTGGCCTGGACCGAATCGGCCGATGGGGAGATTACCGACGTCCACGTCAACCGTCGGCCAGCGGAGATTCTGTCCTACGGCGGGTTGCTGCACGATGCGGCAGCGTCTCTCGGTGGCGAGTGGCGGCCCACGATCGGGCACTGGTATCCGGATGGACCGCACAGTCTTCGGCGTATAGACCTGGCGTGGGTGACCACGCCGATGCTGCCCGCCATCCTGAGCTGTGAGCCAGTTTCCACGCCGATCACCCGACAGGGCTCGGACCACCTGCCGCTGAAGGTCGTCGTGGACCTGCCGATCCTGCGCCAGCGGCTGGCAGCACTGGCGGTCCAGAAAGCCGACCGCGCGTAGGCAGTCTTGAGCCGACGTGTCATCATCGAACGTATGTGCGAGGAATTTGTCGTCGGTGACTGCATCGTGTGGTATGCCGATGCCGCGGGCTGAGACATTGCGCCGGACGATCCGGCCGCGCAGCGCCGAGACGGTGTCGTCACGGTCGTTCACCGCGACCCGGACGGTCGCGTGACCGCGTATTTCGTCGAGCGCGTCGGGCTGCTCGGCGCATACTCGGTGACCGTGCGGGCGTGCCATCGTCCGATGCGCGCGTGAGTGCTCCTAGGCTGCCCGGGAGTCAGCACGGACCCTAGAACTGTCCCGACAATTCCGGCGGCAATGAGAACGCTGATCACGCCACACCCCCTGCTCTGCATGGACAGTATGAGACCCGAGGGCGCTGCCGAACAATCCGTCAACTAGATCGAGGAGACTGCGTGACCTAACGCGGATCCGGTGTGACAGGGCGTCGCGTTCACGGGGCCTATCGCGATTTGGCTCCTGGCGGTCCGTGCGTGGGAGGCGGATTTGCCCGTGTTCGAGCAGGTGTAGAAGGTGATCGAGCCGATCGGCTACCTCGGGTGGAATGGGATGCAGGATGAGGTCGTCCTCGCCGAGGCGACGCAGGTGATCACGCACTGAACTGGCCATGTGAACCCCATGTTCGGTGAGACCCGGATGGACCGATCTGATCTATAAGACGCAGTCGAGGGCCCGGCAGTTCCATTCTCGGTCCACAGGTGCAGGCGGTCGAGCTGCTACTCCCCAGTCGATCGCCAGGGGTGCTCCAGGACGGCTCGCCACGCTAACTGCCATGGGAACAGGTGTCGGTGGTTCGTGCTGGTGCCCGGCTCGTGTGGCGGATAGGCATCGGCCACATCCAATATGGTGACGCCCCACCCGGACAGCTTGCCGATGGCGTCCTGAATGGGCGGGAACGCGAGCTGGGCCTTGTTCGAGTACGGCACAGCGACCAGAGGCAGCTTCTTGCCGACTGCTTCGACCAGGAGCCCGAGCGGTAGCGTGTCTGAGAGCCTGGTGACAAAGGGTTTGGTCGGTGATCCATGCTCGGCGTGATGCCTTGAGCGGGAACAGGTTCAGAGAATTCGGGCGATCAGCCCCCGG
>NZ_JBNPVW010000031.1:0-33920 GCF_050434125.1 Nocardia sp. GP40
GTCGCGGTCCTCACCCAGGAACTTCGCGGGCTCGGTTACCGGGGCAGCGAGCGCACCGTCTACCGCTACTTGCAGCCCTTCCGCGCGGGTCGGAGCTCCAACCCGGTTGCCGAGCTCGCGTACCGACGACCACCGTGTTCTTCTCGGTCCTCGACGGGAATCCAACTGTAGCCATCGCCATGCCGCCAGGCTGCAAAGTTGGCGGATGGACACGGTGGAGCCGGACCGATCCTTTCCCGACGCCGACCGCACCGCCCTGCTCGGTGCGGTCGGGATCGAGCCCTGCGGACTTGGCCCGCAGGGCTGCCAATGCCGCTGTAGTCCCGAATAATTCGGCGACGC
Source organism: Nocardia sp. GP40 (assembly GCF_050434125.1). NCBI lineage: Bacteria > Bacillati > Actinomycetota > Actinomycetes > Mycobacteriales > Nocardiaceae > Nocardia > Nocardia sp. GP40. The sequence continues at coordinate 343 of NZ_JBNPVW010000031.1, forward strand.
AGCGCCCTGAGGGCATCACCGGCCACACCCTCGCCGCAAAGTCCGGATCATCGGCCGCGATCTTGCTCGTCGTACGCGCGGCGCTGGCGGGGCGGGCGCGATTCTCAGCGATTACGACCCGACACAGGTGACCCCGCACGACAGCTCGATCGGTGGACCACTGCTGTGGCCCACGAGCGAGCGGTGGCCGCATTGCGACGCGGTCGAGCGCACCGTCCCGTTCGGCATGCTCACCCAGACGCTGGTGATCCTCTGGTACCCCAGCTACTACGACATGCTCGCCAAGCTGCGGCGCACGTTGATCGCGGCCCAATATTGTGCCGACCTGCCCGGCGACCCCACCCCGGAACAAATCCACACTATCCGCCTGGCCTGGGCAAACACTGTCGCCTGATCGCGAAACACGAGAGGCATACGCTCCGCTTTCGCAATCTTGCTCGAACATTTATTCGATCATGGATCGCAGGCGCCCACTTGACCGAGCGGTAAGCGGCAGAAGAGTGCATGTGGCCGGTGGCACAGGCAATCACTTCGGAGCGACCAGCTCCAGCGCGATGTTGTCCGGATCTCGGAACTCGAGGATGTAGCTGTGGCCGATGTCTTTGATGTCCTCGCGTACGGCTCCGCACGCATCGAGGTGCGCTGCAGCAGATTCCAGTTCAGCGAGCGAACCGACTGAGAACGCGAGGTGGTCGAGACCGACACGGTTTTCGTCGAAACGATCGGTTCCTACGGGGCGTAGCCCGATCCGTCCCTGTTTCATCTGGTAGATCACCCCGCCGTAGAGGAAGGTGAGCCGCCGGCGCGTTTCGTCGTCGGCGTCGGCCGGAACCTCCAGCAGGACGGGCCATCCGAAGACCTGCTCGTAGAACGCCCTCGACCGTTCGATGTCCTGCACGGTGAGTCGGATATGCGCAACGGAGTTCACAGAGATCGACATGCAACCGATGCTGGCACGGCTACGCCTTACCCGCTGGTTCGAGATCGAGATCGGTCGAGGTATGCCACAACACCATCCGCGCCCGGCCCGCAACTCATCTCGCGTCTCATCAGAAAGCGTCACCGAAGTATCATGCCGAAACACACTGTCCGCAAACAACTTTCAATTACACGACACTAGTTCGTCATAGGTGTCGGCGTCCCCGTCACCGCCGGGCAGCAGTAGAAGCAGCGGCCCGCGGCCGCGGGTCTTGTAGTAGATCTGGGCGTCAGCAACCTCGAGCACAGCGTCCATCACACAGCCTCCCCGGACGCCTCGGCGATGTCATCCGGACGACTGTGGGAGGCGCCCGGGAAACTCAGGGTGATGGACTCACCGGCAGGCAGTGCCAGCCACTGCCGGCGCAGCGCGATCAGCTCGGATCGAACCCTGTTGATCAGTTCGGCCGGGCGCCCGGGCTACGTGGGCTGTGCCAGGATCTGCTGGTCACCAACGACGGCGAGCGACTGGACACCGCGGCGCGACTACTCGTGGACCGCCTCGGCACCGACACCATCGTGGCCGCTCTGCTCGACACTCTGCTCCTGTACATCATGCGAGCCTGGTTCGACGAGCATCCCAAGGGCAGCACCAACACCGGATGGGCCGCGGCACTGGCCGACCCGGCGATCAGCGCAGCCCTCCACAGCATCCATCGCGACCCTGCCCGCCCCTGGACAGTCGCGAACGTGGCCGCAGAAGCAGGACTGTCACGCGCGGCCTTCTCCAAACGCTTCACCACCATGATCGGCCAACCACCCCTGACCTACCTGACCTGGTGGCGTATGACGACCGCCGCACGATTGCTGCACGCATCCGATACCCCGCTCGGCCAGATAGCCGCCCAGACCGGCTACACCTCCGAGTTCGCCTTCGCCAACGCCTTCAAGCGGGAGTTCGGAACCGCGCCAGGCCGATACCGCCAAGCAAGGACGCGAAACGAAGGACAGCTCCCCGCCTGACCGCAACGCCAACCAACTGCCCGGACGCGGCAGCTGGTTGCAGTTACCTTCCCCGACAGGCTGACCACAGCGGCGTTCTCAGAAACGGTCCATTCTGAGAGCAAGATCAACGAGTGGAGCAGGAAGACCGGCGGAGCCCGGATTTATTCTCAAAACCCGTCCTCACTCAAACAGGGTGACCAACAGGTTCCCGGAAATGTTTGTGAGAAGATTCCGGGGTGAGTGAGCCCGAAGGCACCGCCCTGTCCGACGCCGACGACGTCGAGCGGCACCCGTGCCCGCGCTGCGCGGTCCAGCCCGGCTCGCCGTGCCGGTCGCGCTCCGGCGCGGTCGCCACGACCTACCACGCCGGCCGGTTCACCAAGGTGCCCCGGCTGGCGAAGGAACTGCGCGTGCCGACCCCAGCCGACCGCGGACCGGGACAACCGTGGCGGCAGGGCACCCCGCCGCCGGCGCCGATCCCCGCCGACACCCCGAGTGCGGACATCCGCATCGGCTACGCCCGCTGCTCCCACCTCACCCAGGAACTCCAGTCCCAACTCGACGCGCTAGCCGCACACGGCATCCCGCGCGACAAGATTTACGCCGAGAAGGTCTCCACCCGCGTGCGGGTCCGCCCCAAGTTCGAGGCCGCCCTCGAGCAGTGCCGCCAGATCAAGGCACACGCCCCGCACTGCCGGGTCATCCTCACCGTGTATGAGATGAAGCGGCTGGGCCGCGACTCCGCCGAGCTGACCGCGCTGGCCGACCATCTCACCGCGCACGGCATCGCCCTGGAAATGCTCGCCGGACCCTTGACCGGGATCTACGACCCGTCCGGCACCGGCCGGGTGCTGTTCGCGTTCTTCGCCGCGATGGCCGAGACCGAACGCGAAAACATCCGCGAAGCCACCCTGGAAGGGCTCAATGCCGCCTCCCGCAAGGGAAACCACGGCGGACGCCCGCCGGTGATCACCGACGACATGCTGCACACCGTGCTGCGCCGACGGGCGAACGGCGAGTCCGTCGAGGACATCCGCCCGGACCTGCTCATCCCCACCGGCAAGCGCAAGGGGAAGAACCCCAGCCCGGCCAGCATCTACCGGGCGCTCGCCGAGCACGAGAAGGCGCAGGCGTACCCCGATGCCATCGAGCAGGCTCACGCCGACTTCGCCGCCATGCACGCCCCCCACATGAACTGACACCGTTTTCCTTACCCGGCATGGGAGAACACGAAATGGCAGGACATCCGACCGCGACGGCCGACACCACCCGCCGCGAGATCCGCGACGAAGACGGGACACTCCTGGGCACCGTGTCCCTGCGGCCACGCGCCAAGCAAGCGGGCCTGCCCCAGCGACGTCAGGGTCGCGCACGACACCAACGACACCAAGGTGGGCGGAGCACCCCGCCCCGCCGACGCGGCCGACCTCCTCCGGCATCACCGCGACAGCTGACCTCTCCGGACCAGCACGTTCAGGGGCCCATTACCCCTTTCGTGCGTATCCCGGCGGCTTCCCGATAAGGTGCGAGTTCAGATCAACACGTACGGTGTTCGTCGTCGCCGAGGTGGCGGTAGATGGTTGGCTGCGTCATTGGTTATGGGCGGCACATGTCCATCGATTCCGACGGCAGTAGGGGCCGGTTTCAAGATCGAGTGTCCGTGAATCCGGACAGCACCCAGCCAGCCGTGGGTAGGTGCCATCCAGCGGGACGGACTGCGATGGTGCGGTGCTGTTGGACCCTGGCAGGCGGGGAGTGGTCGGCTGTGGCATGAAAACTGTCAGTAATCCGCTATCCAGCGGGGTGTCTAGCTCGTGGAAGACGGTTAGTCCCCTCTAGCCGTGAACGGGTCCCGTGCGGGTCCTGTGACGCGGGTGGGCAGCGTTGCCGCCAGTTCCGGGAGACGGTTGTTCTCACCGCCGGGTGAATCTCGTATTCGCCTACGCGATCCCGCCCGAGGTTTAAAATAGACCTCAGCTTGGCAATCTGCTCCGCACCGAGCGCGTTCTTTTCTTCGATGGACAGGCGCAATGCATCCCTTGAGAGAAAGGAATCTCAAAGTGACGACACCGCTGCCCGAAGTCCAAAACATCCAGATTGACCAATTGAACGCCGGAGGAAGTGGCGATACCCAGGAACTCAGAGTTGCGCTAGGTATGCAAACACCTAACGTTCTTGCACAGTTTGCGCTGCATAACTCCAGTGGCCCGGTGAGGGCCGGGGTCCTTAACATGGAATTTAGTAGCGGCGAAGTTGTCCCTGTGCCTACGTGGGGAGGCAATGCCGCGGGAGCTGCGCGTAGCTGGGATCTCAGGCCAAGTGAAGTAGTTACTGCCGTCACTTTCGTTATGACCATGGATGGCGATGGAGCGGCGTCCGGCGTTTGCCGACTCGATATCTTCGGCTCTACTGAATAGTAATAAGGCCCCGTTTCCCCGGTGCCGCGGCTGGGCGGCGGCACCGGGAAGGATCGGGTGAGAATAGTCCGGATTTTCTGCGCCCGCGATCGAGGACAGCGCGATTACCGAAATGTCGTTCGCGTTCCGGGGTGCTCCGTCAGCGGTGGTCGCCGGACTACGACGAGCGACCGCTGGTCGAGTTGTCCCTCGACCGCGACGACGTGTCTGCGGTGAACTACGGGCCAACCCGTTCACCTCGGTCGACACTCCCTGGTGTTCCGGTTGGCCTGGCCAGCGCGGATCGCGCGCCTGGCCGCGCAGGTCCGCGCCGGATCGCTGACCGATGTCGACGCCACCACCATCGCGCACGTGCTCGACCTGGTCGCCGCCGCCGATGTCGCGGTCGACCGGGCTCAGCCGCTACTCGCCGACCTGCTCGGCGTCCCTAACCCTGACAACAACGACGGCGACGAAGACGAGGGCGCCCGCGCGGCGGCCTACGTCGAGGTGCTGCGCCAGGCCGAGGCCGAGCGCGCCCACCACTTCCCGCTGACCCACCCCACAAGCCACCGGACGGCCACCCGGCCGTCCGGTCCCAGTTGTGCGCGCACAGCGCCGGACCTCGCGCCGACCGACCGGAGCCGTCGGCCACCCGAGGCACCACCCGAAAGCAAGCGCAACGCCATCACCACCCACCACGGAAAGGAGTGCCACCATGAGCGCACTCGCGATCGTGCGGGCGCGGCTGGCCGAGCTGCGTACCGAGATCCAGACCCACAGCGACACCCGCGGCGCGATCCTCGACGCCGCCACCCTCGCTAAGCGCGGCTTGACAAGCCACCCCACCCCTTAACTGAGCGGCCTTGCGGTTAGTCTGCCCGACGCAGGGACCGCCTATTTCACGAGAAGTGGATCGCATGAGGATCGTTCTTCATCTTGTATGTGTCCCGGTCGAAGGTGACCGGCGATGACCGACAGCAACAGCCTTGATGCGTTAGTAGTTCGGCTCGCCGACAAGGATCCGGTGGTATCCGCCGAAGCTCGCGCCCGCTTACTCGACAACATGGAAAGCATTGCGCCGCAGTTGATCTCGGCGCTTCGAGAATTGAGCGCACACGAACGGTCTGATCCACGCGCAGCAGCGACGATCGAGGCCCTGATCGACGTACTGGTCACCGGCGGCGATGCGGTGTTGGCACCGCTGTCGGCGGCGGTCCCGGCAGCGTGGGCGGCCGATCGGGGCAACGGCGAGAATACGTGGCGAGTAGTACCTCCCTGGGCCCTGAAGAGCGAGGTCTATGCGCTGCACCGGGTCTTTTGGGAGTTGCGGGCTGATGACGTGAAATACCTGTCGCTGCTCGGGCATCGAGAACCGTTGGTTCGCTGGTGGGGGTTGTGGGCCCTGGCCAGATCAGGCCCTGCCGCGAGTCTTTTTCTGGATGAGGTGTTGACGCTGGTCAACGATCCGGAGGCAGTGGTGTCGGATCGAGCCTTGGCGACGCTGGATGCGATGGGATCGGAAGCGTTTGCGAGGTTGCGGGCACTTGGGCAGAGGCCCGGCCCAGCGCAAAGATCAGCACTCAGCGCAGTCGCGGCACTGGGTGGGTGGCCGCTGCTGGATTCCGCGCAACGGGCGCTGCTGACGCAAGGAGTCGAGGACCAGGTTGCCCATGAGGCACCAGAGTCGATGTGGGCGGGCGGACCGATGTCGATCTGGCGCCGACGTCGTGCCGGGGACCTGCTCGGAGATTGGACCGGACATTGGCTGGCGGTGCCGACCGACGATCAGGTCGCACTGCTCGACGAGTTGGGTCTGGTCGAGGCCATGCCGACGACGATGCAGGTCGGCATGCGGTACTCGCTAGAGACCGGCTGCGTCTTTGCCACCCCGCAGCTGGATGGTTGGACACTCGTGTTCGGCTACGACCTGCCGGGCGGCATCTCGGTGGAATCTGTACGTGAATGGGTCGTCGGCCTGAGCCGCCGGTTCGGCTCCGCTCACTGGCATTTCTTCGATGACACAGCGGCCGGATGGGCGCTGGCCGAAGATGGTGAGCTGGTTCACCTTCGTTTCTCGGAAGAGTGGGCTGAAGACGACGAGGTCGAAGACGATGAGGTCATTGGGCCGCCACATCCGGCCGAGCTGGAAGGCGAGTCCGAATCTCGTGGTTGGGCCACTTTCCGGGTTGCCCAACTGAGTTCGCTGGACCCCTCGAATGTCGGCCCGCACACCCGTGTACACGGCCACGGTGTGGTTGCGGGCACCTCCCCACAATGGCACCAGTCGCTGCCGGACCGGGTGCGGTCCTCCTCCCCAAGCTGAAGCCGAGTTGCCTTGGCTCTGACCGCAGGCGATCGGCGGCGGGACATCCTGATGCACGGGCGCCAGAACCCGACTAGGGAGGCACAATGAACAATTTGGGGTGCCGGCAAGGATCGTGTCACCAGCCGCAAGTCGGTGATAAGGCGACTGTAGGTGCGGAAGGATCGCGTCATGGGGGCCGCCGACTGGGCAGGCTCGCCGAACAACGGATACGCTGATCGCTGGTCAGCCGGTGGGGTTGCCAGGATCAAGGTGGCGGTAGATCGTCTTGCGGGAGACGTTGAAGGTCTCGGCGATCTGGGTGAGCGTGTACTTCCGCTGGCCTCGCCCGTCACGTTCTTCGTACATCTCGCGAGCCTCGCTCACCGGGAGTCCGGTCAAGGCGGGAGGCCGGCCACCGGTACGGCCGCGGGTACGGGCGGATTCCAAGCCTTCGAGGGTGCCTTCGCTGATCAGGTCGGCGGTCATTTCGTCCATGGCGGCGATGACGTGGAACAGGAACCGCCCGGCGGGGGTAGTGGTGTCGATGCCTTGCTCGAGCACGACCAGGTCGATACCGCGTTCGTCGAAGGCTGCAGCGAGTTCGGTCATGTGCCGCACCGACCGGAACGGCCGAGACAGGCGGGTGATGACGAGCTCGTCACCGCGACGTAGGTGCTCGAAGCATTTGTCCCATTCCGGGCGGCGTGCCAACTTGCCCGATGCCTTGTCCACCCAGATCCGTTCGCACCCGGCGGCGGTGAGCCCGTCGATCTGAGAGTCGTCTTTCTGGCCGCGCGTGGAGACCCGCGCGTATCCGAACCGTGTCACGTCGGGAACTGTCCCATAAAGGGCCGACATGCCTGGTTTCGTCCCGCAGATTCCGCACACGGGTTGTGACCCAATCGGCGATCCTGGCGAGCTGCGGATTCGCGAATGCGATGTGCCGGACCATGTTTGGGTCAGAAACGATCGTTTCCGCCCACTCCAGCCGAGGTCTGACACACCAACGTCCAGCACCCGAGATGCATGATCAGACGGAGCGGCGACGCTTCATGTAGGCAGTCGGGGAACATCGGCGAGAAAAGTCACGCTAACGAGTTACTGTTGGTGCCATCCCATATTTGACGTGCTCGTATGCCCCCGATGTTCAGGGATATGCGGGTGTCCGGCGGGTCCGGATGGCGGCGTAGTTGGCCCAGTCGGTCGCGAGGAGCGATGCGCGTTCGGCGGCGAATTTCGGGTTGCAACCGACGAGGTCGGCGAGGACCGGTGCGGGGAGACCGACAGTCTGCGACGACCCTCCCGCGAGATGGGCGGATTCGAGGGGTCTTTCTCGTTGTTTGCAGCCGCGCAAGTACCACCAGCGTCGGGCTGGTCTGCGTCGGAGGCGGGCCCGGGGCTGTTCGGCGGGGTACTTTGCCCGTTGTACATGTCCGGTTACCCTGACTCCGGTACGTCGGAGTCCGGCCGTGTCCGCGCTACTTGTGGATCGCGGATCTGGCACAATTTGCCTGACCGACCCAATCGGAACGCAAACGGCGCTCGTCGATCGCCGAGTGGCACATGACGGAGGCGAATCCACCGGGCAAATCCCCTCATTGGCGTGCCACTCGGCGAATTGGGTTACTGGTAGCCGTACTTCTTCCGCCAGTTGTCCAGCACGGTTTGCTGGACTTCTTTCGGCCAGCCGTTTTCGAAGCTGCCCTTGATGGGGCGTTCGGATTCGTCGAAGAGGTCGGCCAGGAGGCAGTTGTAGATGACCTTGCCAGCTCGGTAGGAGTGCTGCTCTACCTCGGAGAGGTAGATGGAGAGGATGGCGGTCAGTTCTGCGGGGAAGTGGACTTCGCCGTGTTCGGGATGGGCCCGGGTCGCGAACGCCCAGACGATCTCGTCGACATTGGTGATGTCCACGTCGTCTTCGACTAGGAGAACCTTCGGGACGCCGAAGCCGGCCTTGCCGGCGAAGACGATATCGCCGACCTGCTTGGCGAGATCGGCGGACGCAATCTGCAGCTTCGTGTGCCAGTCGGATTCGGCAGCGATGATCAGCCAGTGCATGGCCGACTGGAAGGTGAACCAGGCCGAGGAGATCGGGAGGCCGGCTTCGCGGAGCTGGTAGAGGATTTCCGCGGCGTGCATGGTGCCGGTGGCGGTGTGGTCCTCCTCCACCGGCGGGCCGGCGGCCACGACGGGCAGGATCGCGCCGTCGCGGTGGGTGATGGCGGAGACGTGGAAGACCGGCTTAAGGGAGGACTCCCGGGCGTTGTAGCCGGGGTACTCGTTCATCGGGCCTTCCAGCACCGTCTCGTCGAAGGCGATGTGGCCCTCGATGATGATCTCAGCGGTGGCAGGCACCATCAGGTCCACGGTCTCGGCGGGCACGACCTCGATGCCCTCACCGAACAGGGCTCCCAGGAAATGAGATTCGTCCGCGCCCTCGGGCAGCGGCATGGCTCCGACGAAGGGCAGGCCGGGTTCGACACCGAGCGCGAGCACGATGGGCATCGGCTTGCCCTGCGCGGTCCACTGCGCGCGAATGATGCCCAGGTGCTGCGGGTCGGGGATGAGGCAGGCCAGGGTGTTGCGGCTCGCGATCATCATGCGGTTGACCGACCAGTTGGTCCACGAGCCGTCCGGCGTCTTGGCGATGTTCATGCCGTAGGTCTGGATGTAGCGGCCGCCGTCATTGCCGTGGATCAGCGGCGTCGGGAAGGCCAACAGGTCGATATCGTCGCCGCGCATGATGTTCTGCTTGCACGGCGCGGTGTCGGCGGGCACCTGCTGCGGCGGGATGCCGGGCTTGCCGCGAGCCGCGACGATCGCCTCGACGATCTCCTGCCCGGCCGCGTCCGCGGCCAGGCCGAGTGCCAGGGCGATGCGCGCCAGTGGATGGCTCGGGGCGGACAGCCCGCCGGGTGCACCGAGCACCTGGAATCCGCTGTCCTGGTAGCCGGTGATGTTGGTGAACAGCGGCGCGGGGGCCTTCAAGTCATAGGAGCGGCGAATGATCGCGCCGATCTCCAGCTCCCAGTTGACCTCGGCGTCGATGCGCCGAACTTCACCGATCTCGTTCAGCGCGTCGATGAACTCGCGCAGGCTCTTCAGATGGGCCACAACCACTTTCCTTCGTGTCGGGTTACTCGCCCCAGCGGGGCAGGTCGGGCACGTCGATGCCGAGGAGATCCAAGGCCCGCCCGGCCGTGTGGTCGACGATGTCGGCAACCGATTCCGGATTCAGGTAGAAGGCTGGCACCGGGGGCATGACGATCCCGCCCATTTCGGTGACCGCGGCCATGGCACGCAGATGCCCGAGCGTCAATGGGGTTTCGCGCACCATCAGCACCAGCCTCCGCCGCTCTTTCAGAGTCACGTCCGCCGCCCTGGTCAGCAGGTTGTCACCGTTGCCGTAGGCGATCGAGGACAGCGTGCGAATAGAGCACGGCGCGACCAGCATGCCCGCGGTGCGGAACGAGCCCGATGCGATCGCCGCGCCGATGTCGGTGGGCCGGTATACCACATCCGCCATGGCCGCGAGATCGCGTGCATCGAGGTCGGTTTCGTATGCGCGCGTCTGCTGGCCTGCAGGCGTCACTACCAGATGGGTCTGCACGCCCGCCTTGCGTGCGAGTTCCAGTGCGCGGACGCCGTACGCGATTCCGGTGGCCCCGCTGATGCCGACCACCAATCGGGGCTCAGACATGGCCTGCCGCGAGGTTAACGGCTGCGACCTTGGCCGGGTTCAGTTCGACGAACTCGAACAGGCTGCCGTCCGGATTGCGGACATACATATTGCGGCCGGTCGGGATATCGGCGGGCTCTTGCTGCACCTCCGCCGCGGCGGGCAGTGCGGCGCGCCATTCGTCGATCGAGTCCACCATGGCGACCAGATCCTGGCGGACAGCGGCGGCCAGGTGTTCCTGCGAGCCGCCGATCACCACCAGGGTGCCCACCGTGGCGATTTCCAGGCCGCCCGCGTCGTAACGGAATCGCAGCGGGCACGGGGCACCGAACACACTCTCGTAGTAGCCGACGGTTGATTCGAATTCGTCGTCGCCAACGCGAACGGGGGTGTAGCTGTGCAGAATTGCCATGGCGGCGGGAACCTTTCGGATCGGCTGTCGCGAACGCGTTTCAGCTTCACCGGATGTAGGACGATTCAGTGAGGACTTGACGCGCCAACACCGAGGCAAAAACACGACACGAACGGTCGTGCTCGTCAACCGGCCCAGCGCTTCACCGCGCGTCGGGCGGAGCGCAGATCGTCGTAGCACAGCAACTCGGCCTGCTCGGCCCGAGTGAGGCGCCCGGCCGCCGTGGCCAGTTCGTAGCGCTTGTGCCGGGCGCGGTCGAGCTCGGCGCGCCACGTTGTGCCGTCCTCGGCCAGACGCCGCTGCAACGTACGCGAGCTCATGGCGAGGCGGCGCGCCACGTGATCGAGAGTGGCCGAATCCGCGTCGAGAGCACTTGCCAGCGCCAGCGCGAGACGGTCGGACCACGTAGTCGCGCGGGGCGGCGGAGCAGGCAGCGTGGCCGCGTACTGCTGCAAAATCGCGGCAAGTCTCGGGTCTGCCGTGTCCAGTGGCAAGTCCAAGTCCGCAGTGTGGAAGGTGACGGCATCGGCGGGTGCGCCGAAATCGATGGTGCTGGTGCCGAATACCTCGACCATTCCCGCATGGCTTCTCGGCGCGGGCTGGCGGAAAGCAACGCGGATCGGGTTCACCTGGGCCTTGGTGACCAGCCGAGTTCGGGTAAAGATCGCTGCGAGCGCCCACTGCATGGCGAGATCTTTGCCGCGGCCGCCGCCGTTGATCATCGTGACGTCGAAACTGATCTCCTGCTCTGTTTCAGGCCCTGGCTCGAACCGGAAGTTCGTGCTGATCGCGCCGACGTACGGGCCGCATATGGCAAGCCCGGCGCCCAGGGTGGGCGCGGTGGTAAACAGGTAGTCGTACAGTCCGACTTCTCCCACGACGTAGCGCTCTGCAACGCGGACCGCGGCATCCGCATCACCGAGGCTGTGCTCCACCACTTCCCACATGCGAAGGTAGTGCCCGCTGGGGACCCGGACGTCATCACCGGTCATTGCCCAGTCAGGAAAATCACAGTCGCGGGCGAGCCGCTGTGCCTCCGCTCCTGCCTCGACAGCCCGACGCATCACCGACTGCGGCAGCAACACACTGTCGGTCGTCTCCACCAGCCCCTGAACATCATTGGTTACGCCGCCCAATTCCGCCGCCACCCATCAACTCCTCGTCAACCACGATCCTCGAAACCAACCATCCAGTCCGCGTGATGATTCCGCCCACCACATACCCGCAATGGTCATCGATGATCACCACTACCGGGTTGTCCGGTCCCGGTCGATTGATACCGGGCCTCGACGAATGGTCGAATCCTGGGGAGGGCGAACGGCTCAGGGTTCTTGAACTTCAGCGAGACGCGACGGGCCGAGAACATCGGTAATGACCTGGCGAGCCGACTACTCTCGTGAAGGTCGCGCCTAGGGAGTCGAGGATGGTCGAACCGCTACTGCCGTGAAACTGGCCGGGACCCACCGACTACGGGTTTGGGCCACGCGTCACGGCTGCTGCTGACCGGGTCGGGAAACCGGCCTTCGGTTCGACACCGGCGGATACGCGAGGGCGCGCCGCTTCAGCCGCACAATCGACGAAAGCGCGGATCAGGGCGGTTTCGTTGGCCGGCAGCCAGATCGGTGCCCACTGGACCGGTGGTGCGTCCGGCATCGGGATATAAGTGACCCCGAGCTCGGGGTAGAAACGCGCCGAATGTTCACCGACGGGGAACACGCCGTTGCCGATCGCGACCTGGGCCAGGATCTCGGTGAACGTGTCGACCTTCGGGCCCTGCAACACCGGCCGTCCGGCAGGCGTCAGGGCCGGGACCCGGCCCAAGCGCGTCTCCTCGGGCATGCCGTCGGGAGGCTGAACGACCGGGTGGTCACCCAGCACCTCCCGGCTCACCTCCGCGAGCCCGGCGAGGGGATGGTCCTGCGACACGGCCAGGAGTTGCGGCTCCGACAGCAGCACAGGGCCCACCCGCACGCCTGATACCGGCAGCACGGAGATCAGGACATCGACCGCGCCGCTGCGCACCCGATCCATGGCGTCGTGTACCTGTGCCTCCTGAATGTGTACCTCGCAGTCGGGGTATCGCGCGCCCAACAGCGCGATCGCCTTCAGCAAGGTATGGCCGGCACCGGCGCCGAGGAAACCCACCCGAAGTGTTCCGGCGACACCACGCCCGGCCTCGATGGCCCGCTGCACCGCGGCCTCGATGCCCGCGACATGCGGAGCCAGTTGCCCGACAAGTTGCGCGCCGATCGGCGTCAGCGCGACCGCGCGGCTGCTGCGGACGAACAGGTCCGCCCCGATGCGCCGTTCCAGCCGTTTCACAATGCGGCTGACCTGACCGGTGGTGAGCCGCAGGCGATCGGCGGTGCGGCCGAAGTGCAACTGTTCGGCCAGGGTGAGCAGCACCTCGGCCTCTGATCGTTCCAGCACACTCCACCTCGATCGTTGTCTCCGGCGCAACGACGATAGCCGGAAGTGTGCTTGTTCGGTGATCCGAGCTCACCGAAAGTGGGTGTCGTCACCGCCAATTCGAGCAAAGGACTTTCGACGTGACGCAGCGCAGGATCGTGGCCGGACTCTTCATCTCCGCGGATGGCGTTGTCGGCGCCCCCGAGCAGTGGACCTTCCCGAACATGAACGACGAGACCATCGAGGCCGTCGGCGGCATGCTCGCCGAGGCCGACACCCTACTGCTGGGCCGCAGGACCTACGAGGAATTCGCCGGTCACTGGCAGACCCAGTCCGGGCCGATGGCCGAGACCTTCAACGGCATCCGCAAACTCGTCGCCTCCACCACCCTCGCGGCCGCGGAGTGGGCCAACAGCGAAGTGATCGACGACGATCTGGCGGAACGCCTGACCGAGCTCAAGTCGCTCCCGGGCCGCAACATCAATGTCTCCGGCAGCATCTCGATCGTCCGGACCCTCCTGGCAGCCGGCCTGATCGACGATCTGGACCTGATGGTGTTCCCCGTCGTGCTGGGCACCGGCACCCGCCTGTTCCCCGAACAGGGCAAGCGGGTGGACATGACCCTCCAGCACTCCACGACCTTCGACACCGGCGTAGTGCGCCTCCACTACCGCGTCAATGCGTGAATCTGCCGGCTTACTCCGCAGACCGATGAATTCCGCCGGAGATTCCCGTCTCCAGTGGCAGAACCTCTACCGCAAGGAAACACCAACCATGACTACCACGATCACCGACACCATCGCGTTCGTCACTTCCTCCGACGGCACCCGGATCGCTTACGAGCGCAGCGGCTCCGGGCCCGCGGTTGTCGTGGTGGACGGCGCCCTCTGCCACCGCGAGATGGGCCCCGCCCGGTCCATCGCGGCCGCCCTGGCCGACCGGTACACCGTGTTCGCCTACGACCGGCGGGGCCGGGGTGAGAGCGGGGACTCCGCGGTCGTCGACACCGGCCGCGAGGTCGAGGACCTGCAGGCCGTGATCGCAGCGGCCGGGGAGCCGGTGCATGTGGTGGCCTTGTCCTCGGGCTGCCCGCTGGCCCTTTCGGCAATCCAGCGTGGGTCCGACATCGTCGATGCCGCCCTCTACGAATTCCCGCTCATCGTCGACGACAGCCGCGATCCAGCGCCGGCCGACTACCTCGACCAGCAGCGTGCCTCGGTAGCGGCCGGCAATCCCGGTGCGGCCGTGCGGCGTTTCATGCGCCTGGTCGGTATGCCTGCCCCGCTGGTGCTGCTCTTCCCGCTCCTGCCGGTCTGGTCGAAGCTGAAGCGCGCCGGCCACACCCTGGTCAACGATGCTCTGACGATGGGCGACGCGCTCGACGGGCAGCCGATCCCGGTGGGCCGCTATGCCGATGTGACGGTGCCGGTCACCGTGCTGGTCGGCGGTAAGAGCCCAGCCTGGATGCGTAACGGCAATTCGGCACTGGCCGCTGCGATTCCGGGTGCCTTCCACCGAGTCCTCCCGGGCCAGGACCATATGATCAAGGGCTCAGCCCTGGCACCTGCCCTCACCGAGATCTTCGGCTGACCCGATCCCTGGTGGTGACACCGCGAACAGCGCTCGCGGTGTCACCGGCAGGTTCGGCCGGTTCCGCACGGAAACTTCAGTCCCACCCGTGCTCGCCGCACCGAGAAGCGACCGGCCAGGCGGTGCTGCGCCGGTTCGGTTGAGATGCATCGAATACGACGGCTGACACCCAAGAGCGTGCGAACGCTCTTGGGTGTCGGGGTGGGTTGGGTCAGGCCGAGATGCGTGCCGCGCTCGCGTCGAGGAACCGTTTGATGACCTCGTACGCGGTCACCAGGACCACGCCGATCGCGACCGCGTTGTACAGCAGGTCGACATTGGAGCCGCTCTTGATCGCGGTCAGGAACTCGCCGCTGAAGAACCGGTGCTGCGACAGGATCCACAGCGTCGGCACCGCGAACAGCAGCTGCGCGGCGGCGTGCCAGCAGGCCAGCGGCATCGTCCAGCGCCCCTTGGCGATACGGGCGATCTCGGTCAGGATGATCGCGGCCAGACCCGCCACGATGGGCCACAGCCAGAAGGTCCACAGCGATTGGTCCAGGACGTGGACGCGGTTGCCGAAGTCGGGCACCCAGCTGAAGTTCCACAGCAGCGCCACGATCAGGAAGGCGTTGTAGACGATCGTGGGAATGGCGTCGCCGAAGCCGTTGCGCTTCTCGAGGTTGCGGTCGGGCAGGTTGTCGACGGTCCAGGTCTTGGCGTCGGCCAGCATCCGGTCCCGATCGCGGGAGCGGTCGATCAGTGCGAAGATCACCGTCGGCCAGGCGATCATCTGGCCGCCGACGGTCAGTATCGAGCCGATTCCGGCCCCGATGGCCTTGCCGATGTCTTCGGTCTCGATCGCCTTGGTGACCATCACGACCGCGACCACGATCGGCAGCACGATGGTCAGCAGCATCGTGATCAGCCGGATATAGACGGGGTAGAGATCGGGGCCGATCAGGGACAGCGGCCGGTCGGCGTATCGGGCCGCGAGCCGGATCGGATCGCCCATCTCGTTGATCACCTCGCGTTCGACGGCGTCGGGGTCGGCGCCCTCGCGGGCCTCGACGGTGTCGGCGATGGTGGCGCGCAGTTCGTCGGCGACGTCGGTGCGCTGGTCGGCCGGGATGCGGCGGACCACCTCGTAGACGTAGCGTTCGGTCAAAGACGGGGTACTCATGGCGTTTCCTTGGTCAGTTCGGACATCGAGGTGACGAGGGCCTGCCATTCGCGCACCAGTCCGGCGCACACCGTCAGTCCCTCGGGGCTGGTCTTGTAGAACTTGCGGGGGCGGGATTCGTCGGTGTTCCACTCACTGGCCAACAGGCCCTGCTTCTCCAGGCGCCGCAGCAGTGGGTACAGCGTGTTGCCGTCCACCGAGACCCCGGCGTCGTTGAGGGTTTCCAGCAGCGCGTAGCCGTACTGCGGTTGCTTGAGCAGGGTCAGGCAGGCGAGTACCACCGTGCCGCGGCGCAGTTCTTGTGCCTGGCTCAGTACCAGTTCGTCCGGCTCCATACACAACACTATACTGTGCATCACACACCATCGTCGATCTGACACTATCGTGCCCCACACAGACGAGAAGAAGTTCCGGACAGGGAGGCCAGGGGGGTGCTGGACACGGCCGAGCTGACCCCCACCGCCCGGGCCTCACTGGCCGACGGCGAGGTGCGCTACACCAACGGCCTGTTCACCAAGGAGGTCGTGGGCGGCTACACCGTCATCCAGGTCAGGGACAAGGCCGAGGCGATGGAGTGGCGCTGAGGGTGTATGACCCGGCGGTGCAAACGTTCACAGCCGCGTGGGCGGATGTGGGACCGGAAGAACGAGCGCGATCGGTGCTGCAATGGCAGTGGCGGGTCACGGCGTGGACTCTCAACTTCGTTGCGCTCCACGACGGTGAGGTGATCGGTAGCAGTCACTCGGCGCGAAGGACTTCGGGGTCTGTGTCGAAGTGAACACCGGGTCCTGGCTCGGCCTACGCCCCGCAGGTCCTGTCATTGAATTCGATTGTCGCGGTACAAGTTTCATCGAGAGTTGCAGGTACCGGTGCTCGGCAGGACACGTAAGACATGGGCAACCGGAAAACGCCTGGCCATCGTGGGTGGGTATCAGATCTAGCCGTCACAGCGGCCCGCTCTGAATGAGTGCCTGACTGAATCCCGCTGTGTCGGAGACGGATCCATCTACCACGGATTCTGTCGACCGACCCTTCACGGCGTGGTCAGCGATTTCGTCCGGCGTGGTGGTGAGGGCCGGAACCCTTACCACCACAGCCGTGTTCGGACCGAACCAGCCGATGATCGACTGGGCGATCTTGACACCTACCAGCAGCACCGCGACCAGCAGGTAGCCGCGGAGCGCGATCATTCCGGCCATCCGCAGCGACGAGAACACCGGGCGTTCGAGCGTGTCCAGCGCCGGGGTGCGCCAGGTGTCCCGGTCGTATTCGAGCATCGCCTTGCGCTCGGCCCGAGTGAGGGTGTACTCGAGTTCCTCGACCTGGTCGGGGATCAATCCGCCCAGGTCCTGGGCGGTCTGTTCGGTCTGCTTGCACAGGCCGCGGCGGTGGCCCAGGAAGATACCCGCCCCACCGAGGAGTCCTACGCCGGCTCCGACGCCGAACCCGATCTCGATGGCGCCGGCGGTCAGGTCCGGGAAGAACACCGCAGCGGTGAGGGCCAGCGAGAGCAGCACCAGCGACCATACGATCACCCCGGCGACGATGTTCTGCCGCACGGTGTTGACCCACGGTCCGAGCACCGCCTTGTCGTTGCAGAGCAGGACCAGGAACACCGTGGCCGACGGCAGCAGGATGCCGGCCAGCGCCTGCACGCCCTGGGGCAGCAGGCCCAGCACGTGGTCGGGGCTGAACGAGACGGCGGCCGCGAGCGCGAGCAGCAGGGCGTACCCGGCGTAGAACAGTGGCGCCTCGGTGATCTTCCAGTGCAGCGAGTGCCGCTTGCCCAGGGTGTCGCCGAGTGTGTAGGTGGTGGCCAGGCCGACCGCGTTCGCCCCGATCAGGGAGGCATCGAGCAGCAGGATCGCGAAGAGCGCGCCGACGGTCTTGCCCATGTGGTCTGAGAGTCCCTGCGCGACATCGCCGGCGGAGGTGGAGTTGCCGATGGCGTCGGTTCCCGCGAGACCGAAGGTGGCGGCCGCCATGATCGCGACAGCACCGGCCATAACCACGGCGATGCCGATCCACAGGTCGGCACGCTCGTAGCGGATCCAGCGCGGGGTGATGCGCTTGTCGACGATGTTGGACTGCTGGAAGAACAGCTGCCAGGGCGCGACGGTGGTGCCGACGATCGAGACGATGAGCAGCAGCAGGGTGGCGTTCAGCCCGCCCGGGAAGGTGGGGATCAGGCCCTTCGCGGTGTCACCGGCGCTGGGGTGGACCATGAACACGAGCGGGAAGATCACGATGTTGATCGCGATGAGCGCGAACAGGAACCGCTCCCAGCGGCAGAACGAGCCGCTGGAGACCACACCGAACAACAGCACCGCGGCCAGCGGCACCGAGACTGCCTTGGGCAGCCCGAAGTAGCTCAAAGCCATGGAGACACCGATGAATTCGGTGACGATTGTGAGCGCGTTGACGATGAAGAGATCACCGACGCTGAAGGCGCCCCAGAACTTGCCGAAGCGCGCGAGGATGAGCCGGGCGTGCCCGACTCCGGCGACCGCACCGAGGCGGACCACCATCTCCTGGTTGACGTAAAGCACCGGGATCAGCAGGGCCAGCGTCCATACCAGGGCCATGCCGTAGTTCTGGCCGGCTTGAGAGTAGGTCGCCGCACCGCCGGCGTCGTTGTCACCGACCATTACGATCAGGCCGGGGCCCATGATCGCGAGCAGCATGCGCAGGCGCTGCCCGCGGCTGCGTCCCTCGGTGCTGTCGTGGCGGCCGATGGTGCCCAGCGCACCGACGATGTCGCCGACGTGGGCGGTGTCCAGTGCGGCGGGTGCGCCGTCCGTTCGGGCCGCTGTGGCCGTGGTCGTGTCGTTGCCGGGTGTCGGACCGTTCGAGAAGAAGGCCATCGCCGTTCCCTCGCTTCCTGAAAATCATTGCTGCACTGCAGCACTACTACAGCTGTGAGCTGGGTGCGCTCGGTCGCCGGGGCCGCGCGCGACCGAGCGCGGGTCAGGTGGATCAGAGGTGGTCGTGACCGCCCAAGGAGGCGGTGTAGACGGTCCTGCTGCCACACCAGACACGCAGCCCTGCTCGAACCTGTGACCTGGTCGGCCGGGACGAAACCGGGCATGATCGCGCTGCGCGGTTACCTGGTCGTCGGTGCGGTCCTGCTGGTGGTCAAGGCGATTCAGCTCGGGCGCGGCTGACTCTTGCGGGGCCACCGGTGGTGGCGACGCGGTCGTGGAGTCACCACCGGCCTTGCCATCGCACCCCGTGGCATGATTGGCAGTGCCGCCACAGTACGAGTCATCGGCCGCAGCACCGGACACGCTGGGAGAGGGACGATGTCGCTCATCGCGGGATCGAGTTCGATACTGGCCGGAGTCATTGCGTCCGTGCCGGCTACCGGCCACAGGCCCACCTACACCACCACCGAAGCGTGGATCGGCTCGGCGATCTTTCTGCTGGTTCTGCTCGCGCTGACCGTCTGGGTGCTGAACAGCGGACGCCGGGAAAACTCACGCCCACGGCGGGCACCACGTCGGCGATTCCGCCGGAAATAATCCTGTCACGGGCCGTTTCAGTACATCGCGGCTGGGCGGAGTCCACCGTCGGTCACCATCTGGGGAAGCTACACAAAGCTGGCCCGGCCGAGACCCAGCGGCGCGGTACGAACACCTACTGTCGCGCGCTGAGCCCCCGCGGCCGGTGGGGTCGGGCCGCCAGGCTGGGTGCCGACTCGATGTTCTGCCGCACTGCGGGTTCCGGCGCGGCCCCCGCAGCGGCCTGTGCGGTCGGGGCAGCGCGGGAGGCGAGCGCCATGCCGACCACGCCGGCGTCGGCGCAGTCGTTATCGTTATGGTGCGCAGCGCAGGTAGAGCGACCGCTGATTCCTGACTGCGCGAGAATTCGCCGGCGAGCGCGGTATCGTCCCGGCACACAAGGCGCGAGTTCCCCGGAAGCAGCTCGCGCGGAGGAGGATCGCCGTGCCCCCGAACCCGACCGCATCCACACCGCCGGCGATAGCGGACCCCGGTGCCGGGGTGCGTGACTCGCTGCGCCCGGCAGTGGTGGTCGGCGCGCTCGGTGTGGTGTTCGGTGATATCGGGACCAGCCCTATCTACACCCTGCAAACGGTCTTCGACCCCAGCGACCCGCACCCGGTACCAGTGAGCACGGACAACGTGTACGGGGTGGTGTCGCTCGTGTTCTGGTCGGTGATGACCATCGTGACCGTCACCTACGTGCTGCTGGCGATGCGCGCCGACAACGACGGCGAGGGCGGCATCATGGCACTGATCACCCTGCTGCGCCGCTGGAGCGCTCCGCAAGGACGGCGGGTCGCAGTCGTCCTCGCGGCACTCGGAATCTTCGGGGCGTCACTGTTCTTCGGCGACAGCATGATCACTCCCGCGATATCGGTGCTGTCAGCGGTGGAGGGGCTCAAGGTCGTGCAACCGTCGCTGAAGGAACTGATCGTCCCGATCACCGCGGTCATCATCGTGGTCTTGTTCATGGTGCAGCGGCGCGGAACAGCCGTGGTGGGCCGGATGTTCGGGCCGGTGATGATCGGCTGGTTCACCGTGATCGGAGTCTGCGGGATCACCGGCATCATCGCTCACCCACAGATTCTGAAAGCGTTGTTGCCGACGTATGCGCTCGGATTCCTGGTCGGCCACTTCGGTATCGCGTTCTTCGCCCTGGCCGCGATCGTGCTCGCGGTCACCGGCGCCGAGGCCCTGTACGCGGACATGGGCCACTTCGGCCGCCGCTCCATCACGCTCGGCTGGCTGGCCCTGGTGTTCCCCGCCTGCACGCTCAGCTACCTCGGCCAAGGCGCGCTGATCCTCGATGATCCCGCGAATATCTCGAGCCCGTTCTTCCTCCTCGCCCCCGGGTGGGCACGACTGGCGATGGTGCTGCTGGCCACGGCCGCGACGGTGATCGCCTCGCAAGCGGTGATCACCGGTGCCTATTCGGTCGCCTCCCAGGCAGCCCAGCTCGGCTACCTGCCGCGGTTGCGGATCGCGCACACCTCCGAGTCCTCGATCGGGCAGATCTACGTGCCGTGGATCAACTGGCTGCTCATGGTGTCGGTGCTGACGTTGGTCTTCGCGTTCCGCAGTTCCGCGGCCCTCGCGTTCGCGTTCGGCATGGCCGTCACCGGCACGATCACCATCACCACCTTGTTGTTCTGCTACGTCGCCCACGTCCGGTGGCGCGCCCCGTGGTGGCTGATCGGCCTCGGTGCGATCCCTTTGCTGACCGTCGATGTGCTGTTCGTCGCGGCCAATATGACCAAACTCGTGCACGGCGCGTGGCTGCCGCTGCTCATCGGCCTCACCGCGTTCACCATCATGACCACCTGGCAGCGCGGGAGGCAGATCGTCACTGACGCTCGCGAACGCCGCGAGGGGTCGCTGCGCGCGTTCGTCGACGATATGAGCGCCGGTCGGCCGCCGACGACCCAGGTACCCGGCACGGCGGTATTCCTCAACCGTGGCATCCAGACCGCGCCACTGGCCATGCGCGCCAACGTCGAGCACAACCACGTCCGCCACGAGCACGTGGTGGTCGTGTCGATCCAGACCGACCCCGTACCGCGGGTGCCGCCCGGCGAGCGGATCACCGTGGACAACCTCGGTCACGGGGATGACGGCATCACCCACGTCACCGCCCGCTACGGCTACATGGAAACCCCCGACGTCCCCGCCGCCCTGGCCACTGTCGACCCGAAGGACACGGAGGGACGGTTGAACCTGGAGCGGGCGTCATATTTTCTGTCCAAGATCGAGCTTCGAGTCGGAGACCAGCCGTCGATGGCGCTGTGGCGCAAGCGATTGTTCATCGCCACCTCCTACATCACCGCTGACGCGGCCGACTACTTCGCCCTCCCTCGCGACCGCACTGTCATCATGGGCGCCCAGATCGAGGTGTGACCGGAGCAGCAGCACCGTGCCGACCTGTTCACGGCTCGCCTGCCGACCCGAGCGCAGCAAGCATCAACGGAGCTGTCGCCCAGACCGACTGGTTCCCGCGACTGCGCTCCGACTGGGGTATGCGGTAGAAATTACCTGCGCGCGTGGGGATTCCGCCATGCCCGCGACGGGCTACCTGAGGCATTGTCTACAGCGGCGTTCTGCATCATCGCGCTGGAATGCCGTTGCCGCGCAGGGTATCTCGATATCGACTCGACAGGGTTCCTGACGGCGCTACCCAGCGCAACCACTCCGGACGCGACGCCGCCCCGGGACGCGCCGACGGCCCTGACCGACGAAGACCACCGGTCAGGGCGATGGAGCCCAACGCTCACGGAACCTGGCGGGCCCGAAACGTGCCACCAGAGCGAACGCCACGACGGATGTCAGGCCGAGAACAGGACCCAGGTGGGTAGCGCTCGACGATCGAGCACCTGGGGATCCTGTCGGTCAGGCGGCAGGAGTGAGCCCGTTGGTCCACGTCGACAGCCGTGACCAGGCGCGGGAATTGCGGACCTGGGAGGCGGGCACGGCCGGCCGCTCGCACTCGTAGTAGCCGCCGTTGACGACCGGGATGCTGCGGTCGGAAAGGGCGGTGAGCAGCACGGCAGCGGGGGCGAGGGACTCGCTGGCGTGGCTGCGCAGCTGCGGCAGGGCCGAACCGCTGTCAGGGTGGCTGTTGTCCGTGTGTCTGCCTGGGTTGGCGTGGGGTCTGGTCGAGAATTTCGCGGGTGGCTGCGAGCAATGAGGCCGATCCTGTCGGCACGGCGGTACCCGAGTCGGACGTGCCGGTGTGCCGGGCCTCGACGGGTGACGGAGGCGGCGGTGGTGAGGACGCGTCGGCCGTATCGGACGGCGGTCAGCTCGGGGTCTCTGTCCAGCGAGGAATGGTGGTCGACGGGCTGACCGTGTCTTACGAGGTTCGGTACGTCGGTGGTGTGGAAGGTGAGCGTCTCGCTGCGGCGCAGGCGAAAGCGATTGCCGCCCTGTTGAGGTGGCAGGCGGGTTGCTCCGAGGTCGGCCGGTCCTGAATTTCGGCGGGTTGCTGGCTTGGTTGCCCATGTTTTGTGTTTCTTTGGGGGACTCGTGCCAGGGCAACCGCTTGACCTGCGCGTTTCGGGATACGGAGGAGGGTGCGCATCCGGTGTACCCCGCTGACCTGCGCAAACGTGTTGCAGGTT
The DNA here is from genome assembly GCF_050434125.1 of Nocardia sp. GP40. Taxonomy (NCBI): domain Bacteria; kingdom Bacillati; phylum Actinomycetota; class Actinomycetes; order Mycobacteriales; family Nocardiaceae; genus Nocardia; species Nocardia sp. GP40. Next base: position 23,339 of record NZ_JBNPVW010000031.1, read on the forward strand.
TGTGCCCCCGGCGCGGCGCGTACAGGATCTGCACGTAACCGTATCCGTCGTGAACTGCGGGTTTCTGCCACGGTGGACATTGTTCGGCGTCGGCGTCGGCGTTCCACTGGTGGTGGTGTGCAGTGAACGCCGAGCAGATCATCACCGGGTTGAACCCGTTGCAGGCCGATGGGCTGGCCTGCGTGGTGTGCGGAGCTGACTACCTCCGCATTCGCGTTCCGCATGTGCCGGTCGGCCGATCGGTCACTGGTTCGCAGGTATTCGCTTGTGCCTCCTGCCATGTGAGGGACGCGCACCGGGCAGGAGGTGCGCTGGGATGAGCACCTCCACTTCGGATCGCCGTGACCGGACGCTGTGGATCCAGTGCGCGTGTACCGCAGTGGTCGCGATCGGCGCGGCGTACGCCTCGTACCGGCACGGTCGGGAGTTCGCGCTGCGGTTCGGCGCGGACGCCACGACGGCCGGCATCTGGCCGTTGATCGTGGACGGGCTGTTGACCCTGGCGACGGTCGAGTTGTGGAAGACCGGCCGCGACGAGAGTGCGGGCGGTCGGTGGTCGGCGTGGTTGGCGTTCGTGTTCGGGATCTGCCTGTCGCTGTGTGCCAATATCGCGGCGGCACCGGTGTTGAGCGTGTTCAGCGTCGCGGTGGCGGCGTGCCCGCCGCTGGCGTTGCTGCTGGCGGTCGAACTGTTGAACCGTGCGCTGAAGCGGCACCACGCCGAGACCGTGGACGAGACCACCACCGAGACTGGCGGGGCGGACGAGACCGCGGAATCGGCGGTACCGGTCTTGCGTCTCGCGCCGGTCCCGGCAGGGGCTGGCTCACCCGCCGAGCTGACGGCGGAGCAGCGGATGTGGGCGTACTACCTGAGCGAGCGGTCGAGGGGGCGGATACCGACTGGCGCGGAGCTGGATCGGATTGCTGGCACGAACAACTACGGACGCCGGGTGCTGAGGCGATGGAAGACGGCGGGCCGACCGGTGGCGGACGTGGCAGGCCAGCAGACGCACTGCGCGGTGGACCTCGACGGGCCCGACCTTTGGCTCCGCGCGGGAGATGCCCGGCAGCCGGTCGGTGGTGATGCCCGATGACCGGCTGTGACGACACCACGGCGGCGGATGGGTCGGCGGGTGGTGGCGCGGATGGGTCGGCGGGTGCTCGGCGTCCTATAGCCGCCACCCCAAACGCCGAGCGCGACAGGCACATTCGGGCAGTTGAGGCACGTATTCGAGGCAAGGGGACGGAATCCAGAATGAATATCAATAGTCATACATATTCCCCCGTGGGGCGGCGCGGCGGGCGTAGCGTGCGGCGTGGCGGTCATCCGGACGCGGGTGCGTGGTTTCGTCTGCTCGATCGTGACCGTCGCCTTCTAGCACTGCTTGCCGAGCACAAGGCGTTCACTACCGAGCAGATCGCGTCGCTGGAGTTCGCCTCGGTCCGGCGCGCGCAGGATCGGCTGCGCAAACTGCGCGAGATGGGCATGCTGTTCGCCTTCCGCGAATCCCTCTACGGCGGCGGCACCACCTACGGCGGCGGCACCACCCAAACACGGCACGCACTCGGATATCCCGGCGCACGCCTGATCGCGGCCCAGCGCGCGCAGACTCCACCCGCCCCGGCCAAGTGCGCCCTGGGTTTGGAGCGGCTGGCGTGCTCGCCGATGCTCACACACCGCCTGGGTGTGAACGGTTTCTTCTGCGCCCTGGCGGCCCACCGCAACCCCACTCGCCACCACGATCCCGCCGCCCCGGATTCGGTGCAGGGGTTGACGCAGTGGTGGTCGGAGCGGCAGTGCGTCGAGATGTTCTGGACCATCGCCTCCGGCGCGGACCAACTCCATCCGGACGGCTACAGCCGCTGGGAACACGACGGCCGTTCTGTCCGCTTCTTCCTCGAGTACGACACCGGCACAGAGTCGTTGAAGACTGTGACGTCCAAACTCGTCGACTATCAACGCTTCCCGACCGACAAGTTCGGTGTCCTGTTGTTCTCGGTGCATTCGGCTCGCCGCGAGATCGGGTTGCGGGCCGCGCTGAGCCGCGTGTTCGGCAGCTATAGCCCCGGCCTGGTGATCGCGACCACCTGTCGCGACCTGACCCACCCCGACGGCCCGGCAGGACCGGTGTGGGCATTGTGGACAAACGACGGCGACGACGCTGTCACCGAGCGGCTTCGGCTGGCCGATCTCCCCGAACGCGGCCCGCGGATCACCCACCACACCAGCGCCGAGCAGCCTTACAACGAGGCAGCGTTCGACCACTTCGACCCCCAGATCCAAGACCTCCTCTACCCCAACCTGCCTCGGCGCACCACCGGATACCCGGCTTTTCACAACGTCACTCAGGACAGTAGCCAGATCGAATTGGACGCCCCTACTCCCGATGACCGGTGACACCGGGTTCGCCAGTGCCGAGTTGGCCCCGCTGTCTGGGATACCGGGCGGGGCCTGCTCACTTCGCGAGGGCTTGCGGCGCAGCGGGTTTGCCCCTGCACTTTCCTTCAGCGGCGCGGGCAGCTTTGAACTCGTCGAGATACTTGCACAACCGGAGCTGGATAGTGTCGAGCGGACGATCTGTGCTGCCGCCCTCTTTCAACGGCTTCTGCCGCGGCTTCGAGAGCGTCGTACGAGAATGCGGCAGCATCTGTGCCGAGTGTGCTGCTGCGTGAGTGTTGGTTTGACATCGTTTGCGCACCAACGTATTTCGGCGGCCCTGGGTTGTTTGAGATTCGTGTCGGACGAGGCTACTCGGTATGCCGTTTCGGCTGTCCATCTCAACGATAGTCTTGACGATCGCCGTGTCGAAGAGTTTCTGTTCCCATGCGCGTTGTCCGGAATCGCCAGCTGAGGAGGACAGGGCCATACATGATGGGTAGATGGGTAAGAACCCCGCACGGCTGAACCAGAAGCAGGCCAAGATGGGTTACCGCATCGGCGGCGTCCAATGGGAATTGGACCTCAGCGAGGAGCACCTCAACCCGCTCGGCCGGCCCGCCGACCGGTGGGGGATCAGCTCCTCATACGCCCCAGCCAAACCCACCGGGAAACTGCGACTGAAGATCGGCGCGCACCTGAACATGGGAAGCCCCAACACCTGGGAGGACGAGAAACGTGTTCCGTTGGAACGACGTATTCGCCGGATCGTCACAGAAGTCAAGGCCAGCTCCAACGAAGCCGAACGTCGAGCCGAGGAAGCTCATCGCCAGCAACTGGCGCAAATTGCGGAAATGGATCGCAAGCAGGCCGAGGAACGACGGCAGTGGGAATTAGCGGTAGCGACTGCCCGGCCACAAGCTCAGGCCATGGTGCGGCGCCGCACACTGATTGCCGCGGTGCGGGCGTGGCGCGACGCACAGGACCTACGCGACATTTGCCGCATCCTCGACGACCCTGCCAGCAGCGCGCACCAGAAGGGGGATCAGGATCTGGCAGCGAACCTTCGTGAATGGTGCGCCGGCGGGCGTGCACTTGCGGATCGACTCGATCCCACAGCCGGTCCAGCATCCCTTGGCCACGTCGCTTTCGACATCGAGCCCGGCCCCGACGATATATGCCCCTACCTTGACGGGTGGAGCCCGGACCGCCCACACCAGGACTACCATCGGAAATCCGTTGAGCAACTGGAGCTTAGCCGACCCTGGCCGTCCGATTGGGAACTCGGACGACTGCTGCCCCAGGAAGAGACTGGCATCGCCCCTTCAGCATCAATCTTGCAGAATGCTATGTCGGAGAGGGGATGCCGCTGACACCGGCAAGTCGTGAACTCCCACGAGGATCTCCCGCAGGTCGTGATCGGGATGACCCTTACCCACGACGAGGCTCGGGTGCGCGCGACAAGGCCTTGTACAAGGCATCGAGACCACTGCGTGACTGCTGACAGTTGAATGGCTCTTCCCGTTTGTCCTTCCAGTCCGCGGACCCATCCAGATATCCGTGATAGATGCGGATTTCGGGTTCGATCGCCCGCAAGAGAAACCGGCGCGGACCCGCCCACCAGGGGAAACTCATATAGAGGGCGTATGCCCGCTGAAAGTACCGCAATACCTCGAAGAACCCGTGATTCTGGTCGTCGTCCAGACAGTTGCCCTGCCTGCTCAGGTCGCCGCCTTCGATCAGCCGTCCAATCGTTTGCCTGATGCCCGACAGCCTTTCGCCGTGGGCCTCGGCCTGCAGCTCCGCGATTCGCTTGTACTGGTCCTCGAGCCACTTGCGGTAATTCCAATACACTCCAGAGATTCCAGCTCCTCCGCCGAACAGCAGGACGCCGATCCCGCTCAGAACATGTGCCACCTCGTTCAACATGACCACGAGCCTAGAGGTACCGGAGGATCACCGCGCTCTGATGGGATAGCTTGTGCCAGAACACATATGGCAGGAGGATGCAGTGCTGATGATCATGTGTAGAACCTCTGACGCACCGCTCGACTAAGGTGCCTTCCTATATGTGGAGGCCCGCCGGGGCAGAGGTCGCCCAGACGAGTAAGTCCGAACCTGGTCAATGGTCCGTAAGCGATCAGTGACCGAGTGGCTGGTGTGCCGGTGATGCGAACGTGCCAGATCGCGGGCGCGGCAGTACGAGGTGACCGAAGTCCTCGACACTGCGGGCTCCGTGATCTTCGAGTTCGAGCTGGCTTTTGAGGACCTCCGCGAAGCTGATCGAGGGGATGTGCTGGCGGGGACAGCACCGACGATATCGATCTCTCGGATGTCGATCTCTCGCACAGCGGCGGCTGTCAGTAGTGCTCGATATGTGTACGCGTCCTCGACGGTGGGAACCTTGTTGTGGGAGCTCGCTTTCGGCCATACAGCCAGCGGGTATGGGTGAAGAAATGACTACAGGAGCTCGCCTTGTTCGGGCCTATTCGCCCGTTGGTTCTTGATCGCACTAAGTGCGTCTCGAAGTGCCTCGCGCGATGAGACGGCTTGGGCGCCTTCATGCAGGAGGATCTTGTTGCCGGGAGAGGGGTGCTCGCCTAGATCGAGCACGAGAACGTGTTGACCTCGCTTGAGTGCCTCCTGACCGGCGGCGAGGGTTCCCCCGCGTTCTCCGGCTTCGATGACTACAAGCGCCATGCCGAGATTGAAAATTAGGTGGTTACGGGTCATAGCTGCGTGCGCCGCCCATGGCTGCCGAGGATGGAACTGCGAAACGGCAAGGACACGATCGGGCGCGAATTGCTGACTCACGTCGCGCTTGATGCGGAAGTGATCGATGCCTTCGGCTAGTACCAGGACCGTCGAGCCGGATCGCTCGAGTGCGCCGAGGTGGGACTCGGTATCGACTCCTTTGGCGTATCCCGAGATGGTTGTCATGGCGTGAGCGCTGATTTCGTGCCCGCACACCCGGGCCGTGTTGAGGCCGAACGGTGTTGCCTTCCGTGATCCGCAGATTCCCACGCCTGGTGTTGTGAGTAGTTCGATTGGACCGAGACAGAACAGCACAGGGGCGATCGGACGGCCGTTGATCACTAGGGACCGGGGAAACCGCTGATCATCGGCGCTGATAGCAACGACACCACGCTCCGTTAGAGCATCGGACTGCCGCCCAAGCTCCATACGCGTCGACCGGTCCATCTCGCGCCAGACCTGCCGCAGGCTCGCGGGATTTGGGTCGAGAAGCGCACGTGTCACCTTGGCTGGCGTGCGGAACTGCTGGAATGCCACGAGGGCCCTCAGTGTGGTATCGGTCGTCACTCGAACCTAGCTCCTCCGCGTCTTGGCAGCGACCAATCCGTACACCCGACCGGCGCCGGCAGCTCGGGCTGCCCTGGCCGCCTCTCGTAGGGTCTCACCGCTTCGGTATACATCGTCGACGATGACGCATGGCGCATTCAACGTCATCGGCGAGGTGAAGGTGCCAGTCAGTCTTGCACGCTGCTCGCCCTTACGTTCTGGACGCGGTCGGCCTTCCATGCGGACGAGGATCTTGTCCGTTCGCTGGGCGAGATCGGCAGCGATCTGCTCTGCGGTGCTCATCCCGTCACTCGTGTGACCGGGTACGGAAACCATGTACGGCACAGAGTTCAGGGCCGGGTGGCGTTGGACCGCATCGGACAGACGCCGAAGCAGAGCCGCCCGTGCCAACCGCTGCTTGGTGGCATCATTGAGGTAGTACTTCGCTTCATGTACCAGCTGGCCGACTTCGGTGTTTTCCCACTGCATCGAGGGTTTATCGGCGTCGACAATCTTGTACCAGTCCAATGCAACTGCACCGTTGAGCCCGCTGTCCGCGGTTGGCAGCACCAGAACCTCGGTAAGGAGATCGATCAGCTCCTTGAGCTGCGTCGGCAGCAGCGTCGGCCATTCCAGGCAATGCGTAAATTTGCCAGCGCGATTGCCAGCGACGGGACGCCGGTGGTACCCGGCACGGAAGCACAAATCTATGTGGTTGATCGGCAACTCGTCCGTGGCGAGATAGACCCGACGCCACGACTGGCTCGTGTCGACGGGTCGGACATACTCGACCCGCTCGATCCGGCATGGGCCGACGCGAGTGGAGGATCCTACAAACCCCATCACCGAACCTCCATTCCGACAGTCCCCGAGCGTGATCCGATCTGCCCTACGCCGCGGGCCGCAACCCGAGAAAGCTAATTATCCTGCAGCACAACACATTGTGCACAGCAAAGGTCGAATTCCGCTGGTAGCAGCCATGATTTGTACAGGACCCCGGCTTGATGCACGAACAGTGGTGCGAACAGATGCAAGAACATTCGAATCCTGTTGTCGGGTAACGCGATTGCCGAACGAAATCTCATGATTGCCAGTAGGCTGCCGTACGGCATTCCTCATCAGGGGGCCAGTGAGGGAGAAGGGGGAGCAATGAGTCGCGGATCGGACCATGCCCAGGACGCGCGGCGTCAGAGCGTTTACGCCGCCCTCGATACCATACGAGGACTGCCGTCTGGATATCGAAACGTGTTCGCGGCAATGCTGATGGAACGCGATGCGCACCTGCTGCTGCGCGAGCCCATCGCCGACGTACCAGCCGGAAGAGCACACGCCTTGCTGGTAACCCGCAGCGGCGCCTTTGCGCTGATGTTCACGACGACCGCACCCGCTCGACAGGCGATTGATTCGGTCAGGAACCGAGCGCAACGACTGCTCGACGGCCTTGCGATAGGGTCGAACGTATTCGTGGCCAACACAGTACGTGTTGCGCTGATCGTGCCGGTGGATACCGATCTGGGACGCATCGACAACCGGGTGGTGGTGGCCGATGAACGCAAGCTCCGGCGTGCGTTCTTCACCGGACGCGTGCTCGAACGTCGCGACGCCGAGCAAGTAGCGAAGGGCGTGGCAGAGAAGTCCCGCGAGTACCGACTCCTTCAGGTTGCTGGAACAGCAACGAACATCGCAGCGGCAGCAGAGGGGTTGTTCGAAGAAGCCGACACAATCGCCGATCAGCGTGAGCGGGCGCTGGTAGAACCGCTGCCGACATGGCTGTCGTTTCTGGACCCGGACCAGGCAGCACTGGTGCGACGCAACTACAACGGCCCGGCACGAATCAGCGGTCCAGCCGGCACCGGCAAGACTGTAGTCGCGTTACACCGGCTGGCTCGCATCGCGCGGGAAAGCACTGGCCCGCTCTTGTTGACCAGTTTCGTACGCACCCTCCCGACCTATCATCGGACGTCCTTCGCGCGCCTTGCCCCCGAAGTAATCGACCGCGTGGAGTTCATTGGGCTGCACGCATGGGCCAGCCAGTTCCTGCGAAGTCGCGGCAAACCAGTGCGGATGGAACCGAAACGGGCCAGGACTGCACTGTCCCTGGCCTGGGCTCATCAAAGCGCCGAAGACGGGCCCCTGGCCCAAATCGAACCCAACCTCGACTACTGGGCCGACGAAATCGATCGAGTCATCAAGGGCCGCGGCATCACCCATTACAACGAATACGAAACCTTGGTTCGCACCGGCCGCGAAGGCTTGGCGCTTCGCCGAGAAGACCAGCGTCCCTTGGTGTGGCAGCTGTTCGAAGACTACGAAAAGATCCGTCGCGAGCGAGAAATCTATGACTCGAACGATCTGATCACCGAGGCCCTCGCCGAGCTCCGTCGCGCCCCACTCGACCGACCGTATGCGATGGTGACTGTCGACGAAGTTCAGGACGTCACGCTAATGGGCCTGCGACTGGTCGGACAGATTGCCGACAGCACACCGAATTCACTACTTTTCGTCGGCGATGGACAGCAACAGGTCTACCCGGGCGGATGGCGGCTCTCGGATGCCGGCTTCGATATCCGCAACCGCGGCGAAGTTCTGGACATCAACTACCGCAATCGTGCCGCGATCCTTGCCTACGCCAAGGGTATCGACGCCCGAAACACCGTCGACGACCTCGACGGCGCAACCGGAGTCACACTGCGCGATGCCCGTAGCGTCCTCGACGGGGGACACGTCGACGAATGGCAAGGCTCCAACGATCAGGTCGATGCTGCACTCGTCGCCGCGATCCGCGCGCTCGGTGCACACAATGCGCACGTAGCGGTCATCACCCGCACCAACACCGAGGCCAACCGGTTCCTGCGCATACTCAAGGCCGCAACCATTCCCACACAATTGCTCGACGATTACGACGGTAGCTATGTCGACGCGGTCAAGATCGGCACCGTCCAGCGTGCAAAAGGACTGGAGTTCCCGGCCGTCTTCCGGCCGGTCCTTCCAGGTGAGCGCCCGACGCGCAGGATAGGTGCCCAACATGACGCCGACGACCTCGCCGCACACCGACAGCTGGTTGCGGTTACCCGCGCCCGCGACTATCTATGGCTCGGTATCGTCGATGCAGCGTTGTGAACCCAATCCTGCGTACCGAGGGGCCGTTACGTCTAGCAACGCGCTCCCAGCGACCCAGCAAGAATTTGGAATCTTGTCGATCTGCTCGCCACCTTGAGGTTCACCCCGAATGGTGGACAAGGGGCTTACAGATTTCAGGCGGCAGCGGTTCGAAGTGACCGCTCGAAAGCGTTGGGGCTTTGGTTCCCGATCGAGGAATGCCGCCGGGTAGTGTTGTAGAAGTTCATCCACTTGTCAACCGAGACAACGAGTTCGGCTTTCGTGGCGTAGGTGTGCCGGTAGTAGTGCTCGTGTTGTGCGACGTGATGTCGCGTGTTGTGGGTGGGCTTCTCGATAGGAGGCTGGCTGTGCCAGACGGGTAGCTCTCGACCAGTGTTCGAGGTCGATCCCCGCTTCGACGTGCGCCGGCAGGTCCTGCTTGTCGGGGTGCGAAGCTCGAGGAAGAAGCCCAAGGGCCTGCGTTCCGTCCGCGGGAGCAACCGGGCCAGGGGAAGATCGGACGGGTGAACGCCAGTGAATCCTCATTGATGCCTCGACAAACTAACTCCAGGTAGGCGGGAAGAACACCTGGTGCAGGACCGTGCCGCTGGAAGTGGCGGCAAGCGGCGACCGGTAAAGCACGGCCGGTCGCGTGAACACCGCTGGTCCCGGGGTGAAGAGGGCACCCAACCCGGTCGGATCTCATGCGCGTGGAACACGGAAACCCTGTCGGGGTCCGGGCTTTCGAGTACCGGTAGGCCGATCGTGAGAGGGGCGGAAGCCTCCGGCAGGAACAGGATGCCCAAGAAGCGAATGCCGATGGCCGAAAGGCAGCGGGACTCGCAGCCGATGACCGCTGCTCCGGCGGTGGCTGGGGGGAACCGGTCGGATACCGGCTCTTTGTGGCTGGGCTCGAAAGAGCGCTGACGTGGGCTGGTGAGCCTTGAAAGTGCTGGTGGCCAGGAACATCGCGAACCAAAGGGGCAAGTTGGACACCATCACGGTGAACGGACCCGAGGACGTCGCTGCGCCGAAGTGGGACGTCATCGACTGGCGTGTCCATCAGCAGAACGTAGCGAGGTTGCGGCGCAGGATCTTTCAGGCGACACGGAACCAGGACTGGGCTCAGGTCCGGTCCTTGCAGAAACTGATGCTGGGCTCGTGGTCGAACACTCTGCTGAGTGTCCGGCAGGTGACCCAGCGCAACGCAGGACGCCGCACGGCCGGAATCGACGGAGAGACAGCGCTTTCCGCCGAAGCTCGCACGGACGTGGCGGTGCGGGTGCATCGTTCACGATCGTCGTGGGAACCGGTGCCTGTCCGGCGGGTGTTCATCCCGAAGGCAGGCGGCAAACGGCGGCCGCTCGGTATTCCGGTGATCATGGACAGGTGCCATCAGGCGCGGGTCCGTAACGCACTGGAGCCCGAATGGGAGGCCCGGTTCGAGCCCCGATCGTATGGGTTCCGGCCCGGCCGCAGCTGTGCCGATGCGATCGGCAGTCTGTATCTGACCTTGAAAGGGCCACGTGCCCAACGGGTATGGATACTCGATGCCGATCTGACGGCCGCGTTCGACAACATCGGCCACCGCCAGCTTCTCGAGAGTATCGGCTCGTTCCCTGCGAGGGAGCTGATCGAGGGCTGGCTGACCGCCGGTGTGATGCAGGACGGGCAATTCGCACCGACTGAACAGGGCTCGCCCCAGGGCGGTGTGATTACGCCCCCAACGCAGTTGGCAATGTTCGCCCTCCGTGTCGGTGTTCTCGTTGGCGGGTGTGTCGGTGTGGGTGCGTTCGCGGATGGGGAT
>NZ_JBNPVW010000032.1:0-29734 GCF_050434125.1 Nocardia sp. GP40
AAAGTCGTTGCCGTCGTGCCGAACCGGACAGTCAACGGACCGACATTGGCGAATCCGGAGCCTTCGATGATGACAGAGTTGAGACCCGCTGGAGGCCCGAAAGGGGGGTTCAGCGAGGTGATGACAGGTGACATTTTCCTTGCCTTCTAATCAGTGATCAGTGAAAAGAGTTCTCCCCCAACGGCACAGCCCTGACCATGTGTTACGCCGCCCATAACCAGTAACCCTCCAGCGACGGCACTTCGGCAATGCATCCGCAGTCCGTTTTCGTCCGGTTTGTTTCCGGTTCGGGTTCGGCCGGTAGCTGTTTGGGCAACTGGACACCCGGCGGGACCTCCTCGCCCGGCCGTGACAGGCGATGACTAGAACACAGACGTTGGCGCTGGTCACCGGTCGCGCACCTACACGCGCGGCATGACCGATGTCCGACCCGGAGGCTGTACAGCGCTGCCCCGCATAGTGTTCCATCCACCGAACAGGGTGTCCGATCGCCAGATACCCTGCCGCGCAACAAGATCGAAATGAGATCGGTTTGTGACGGGGCTGGCGAACAGCTGGACGACCGATCCCTCGGTACCCGGCGTCAGGCTCGGGGTTCCCCGGGCGTCATGGTCGAGCGTCTGACCGATCAGTGGCCGTAAGGGGGAACCCTGACAGTTACTACCAGGACCCCGAGGGACACCGCACGGCCGCAGTTGGAGGAGTTGATCGCCGATATCGTCACACAGGCACGCCATCGAGCGTTCCACCTGGAAACCCGTGACGAATATCGGTCCGAATCCGAACAGGACGGGTTGCACGCCTTCCTCTCCGGCCAAGACCCGCACGGCGACTGGTTCAGTCCCTGGCAGAAGTTCGTGACAGAGTTGACAGAGCGCGGGGTGAGGATGCAGCGTGGCCGGATCGTTACGGTGCCCCCCACGGACTACACCCGCTACCTGTTGGCGCTGACGCCGCACAACATCGCTGCCGGAGAGGACGTGCGCTGGTTGCCTCGCGACCGAGCCGACCCAACAGACGCCATCACCGACGACTTCTGGCTGATGGATGACGCCGTGGTCGGGTTCAGTCTGTTCGACACCAACGATTGGTTCGTCGGCGGCGCGGTCACCAGTGACCCGCGAATCGTCGACCTCGCCAGCACGATCCGCGACCGGGTATGGGCAACAGCGGTTCCACACGCCCAGTTCGGAACGTGACCGGCACCGACGACAGTCGGCGAGCACTGGGGGCCCGTCTCCGCGAGTTACGTGCGGAGGCGCCGCTTACCGGTGTCCAATTCGCTCAGCTCGCCGGGTGGGGGCAGCCGAGAATATCGAAAATAGAAACGGGACAGCAGCTTCCCACCGATGCCGACCTCACCACCTGGTGCCGGATCACGAACGCGCCCGACGCGCTACCGGATCTGATCGCCACGGCCCGCAACATCCACTCCGCTTACCAGGAGTGGAAACGAACCACCGCCACGGGGCATACCCCGCGACAGCGACTCGGCCAGAAACTCGAAGCCGACACCACGCTGATACGTGGCTACGCCACCCCGATCCCGTTCGCGTTGCTGCAGACCCGCGACTACGCGCACGCCATACTGGCCCGCTGTATCGAATTCCTTGCCGGTGACAACGACGTGGCAGACGCCGTCGCAGCCAGGATGCGACGCCAACGCATCCTGAACGACCCCAGCCACCATTTCCATCTGCTTCTCGATCAGCGCGCACTCCGTACACGCGTCGGCGACGAGCGCGCCCGAAAAGGCCAGCTACAGCATCTGCTACAAGTCATGCGGCTACCACAGAGAACCCTCGGAATCATCCCAGATGATTCCGAATTCGTATACGTAACAACAAATTTCACGATGTTCGACCGACACACCGTCCAAGTCGAGACCATCTCCGCCGAACTCACTATCACCCAGCCCCGCGAGCTGACTCTGTACGAGAAGATCTGGGCTGCACTCCACACTCAAGCCGTCTACGGCGACACCGCCCGCGCCCTCATCACAGCCGCCATCACATCGCAGACTCCGTAGTAGACCGTCCCCGGCTGGATCGGCGAGCCTGGCGGCCGCATGGCCGAAGACTATCCAGGTGATGAGGGCACTCCCTGCATGTAGTGACGCAGGGTTGGTGCGCCGAGGCGCGGCGAATTGGCACTCCACCGGTGTTGTGCGATACCTGCTCCCGCAGGCTCATTCCGAAACCCCATGTTCGGGGACGTCCGGCCACACCCGCTTCGGCGGAAACTCCGTCCCGTCCCCCTCCGGCCCCTGTTCCTGCGGAAGCCGCAACCGCCCAGCCTGGACCGCTTCCACCAAGTCGTTGAACGACTCGATGCACCAGGACAATTCGACCACGCACAGCCTTGGCCTTGGTCGCTTCGTCGTACTTCGATGGCATGGTCTGCCCATCCTTCCCAGGAAAGAAGGCGAGCACCAAACCCGGGTCGATTCATGCTCCTGGCCACCGCCGAAGGCAATCGAGTGCCGGTCATCGCCCGGCTTGCGCAGGCGGACGAGGACACAGTGCGGGACGTGATCCACCGGTTCGATGAGGTCGGCCTGGCTTCTCGGTGGGCGGGAGGCCGTCGTCGTCCAGACTGCTACCACCCGCCCGACCCGGCTCGGCCAGCCCTTCACCCGCTGCTTCCGGCTCGGGTTGGCCACCGCCCCGGGTCTGGGGCCAGAGCGACTCAGCTGCCCCAGGCGGGGCTGGTGTTGGGCGGGTAGTTAGAGCTGGAGGCGCCATTCACCCAGCCATTCACGTCCTGCCCGTCCCATTCCAGCAGTGTCTCGGCGTTGCGGATGCACATGTCGTAGTCGAGGCTCCCGAACAGGCGGCTGACGGTGATCTGCTGATTGAGCTGCTGGTACCCCTTGCCTGTCTTGTACTCCATCTGCACCGTGGTCCGGAGCAGCCCGAGGCGCAGATCCCCGTTCACCACGGTCAGGACCCCCTGCTGCACATTGCTGTCCTTCTCCTGCAGCCCCTTGTTCTGGACCGCCAGCTGGCCGATCTTCTTGACGGAGTTGATGATTCCGGTGAGCGTGTCCGCCGTCACCAGCCCTCCGACCAGCTCGGTCACCGCCGAGATGGCCGGCGACAGGGACAGGGACGAGATGGACACACTGCGGCTGTCGCCGGTGATGTTGACCAGGAACGGCATCGTTTCGAACTGGAGTGCGAAGATGATCCACTGAAAGACATCGAATGCCGTGGATGACTGATCGAAGCCTGCGGAGTCCTCGGTCTTGCGCAGGATGGTGGCGGCCACGGACTGCCATGAGCCGAAGGACGCCAGCGGCCCTAGGCTGGGCAGCCCACTGTTGTCCCCGCCGTAGGCATTGCCGACCCCTGTCTCCTGGTTGCTGTCGTCGAGCTCGCAGCCGTCGGGGCCCAGCAGCCCGAGCTTCGCCAGCATCTCCTGTGGGGGCGCCTGCCTGCCCTCCGCCCACATGGCGATCTCCAACGCTTCCCGCCGCAACTGCTCTCGAATCAGAGTGCTCACGGTCCTCCTTCCTGGTGCACTCAGGATGCGTGCGCGGCGTACTGCTCGCGCGACTCGCAGATCAACCGCTCGATGTCCTGCACCGTCTGCACCTGGGGGATGGCCGTGAAGCCCAGGTTGACCTGGAAGCCCAGCTCGACCGCGCCCAGAAGGCTGAGGAGTTTCATGGAGTCAACCCCTGGCAGCTCTCTCACCATGGTGGTGTTCATGATCTCCTCGCGACACTCCGTGCCGCTGAGTTCCAACTTCTCGCGGATCAGGGAGTACAGCTGCTCTCGCTCGTGGGGGGTCAGATGGGTGTTCATTGATGCTCCTCGTGAAGGGTGTATGGATGGTGTGCAACTCGCCCGGGGGAGCGCTCCGCAGTCCCTCGAGATACTGCTGCCGTGTTTTGCTCCGCTTCACCTTGCCGCTGGAGGTCTTGGGCAGCTCCCCCGGCGGCAGCAGGATGATCTCCGCCACGGGCAGGGACAGCTTCGCCTGGATGTGGCCGCGGACCTGCCGCGCCACCGTGGCGGCGTCTCCCCTGCGGAGCTCGGCGACGATCACCACCTCCTCGGTAGCCCGGCCTGGCCGGGTGAAGGCCACGACGTTGCCCTTGCGCAGGCCGGGCACCTCGGCCGCGGCCCACTCCACCGTCTGGGGGTCGTGATTGCGCCCATTGATGATCAGCAGGTCCTTCTTGCGACTCGTCACGTAGAGGACGCCTTCGGCCAGGTATCCACAATCCCCGGTGCGCAGGCCGTGAGCCGTGAAGCTCCGCCGGGTCGCCTCCGCGTCACCGTGGTAGCCCGCAGCCACGCTCGGCCCCTGGAAGACCACCTCGCCGATGTGCCGCTCCGGGAGCGGGTTGCCCGCATCGTCCACGATGAGGATTCGGTGACCCGCGATGGGGCGTCCGCAGGGCACGAACGCCACCTGCGCCCCGGGGGCCTCGGTCTGCGAGGCGGGCCGCGCGAGGCCGCTCGCGTGGTAGGGCTCCTTCTGGATGACATCCAGGGCGAGCGGAACTCCGATCTCGCTGAACGAGATCGCGAGCGTCGCCTCCGCCATGCCGTAACACGGCACCACTGCCCCCGGCCGTAGCCCCGCCGCCGCGAAGTGCGCCGCGAAGGAGCGCAGCGTCTCCGGGTGGATGGGCTCGGCGCCGCAGCCCACGACCCTCAGGCAGGACAGGTCCAGCCGCTCGAGCTCCTGCGCCGAGGTGTGCTTGACAGCCAGCGCCAGACCGAAGTTGGGCGCGAAGGTCACGGTCGCGCGGTGGCGGCTCACCGTTTCCAGCCACAACCTCGGTGAGAGCGCGAAGCGCAGCGTCGGCAGGAAGCTCACCGGGCAGCGCACGATCAGTGGTGCCAGCACGAAACCGACCAGCCCCATGTCGTGGTACATGGGCAACCAGCTCACGCCCCGGTCTCGCCCGCGCTCGAGGCCAAGGGCGCTGATGATGGCCGCGCAGTTGGCCAGGACGCTGGCGTGCGTGACCCGCACTCCCTTGGGGGCCGCCGTGGTCCCCGAGGTGAACTGCAAGAACATCACGTCCTGCGGGAGGATCGCCTCGGGCTGGGGCGCACTGCCCACCAGAGGCTCGGCGAAGAACTCCTCCGCGACGACGGACTGCAGGCCCTCGACCGCTCGGACGAGCGGGTCCAGCAGGTCCGCCAGGCTCCGGGGCATCAAGAGCACACGCGCTCCCGCCGCGCGCAGGATGCCGGCGGCGTCCTGGCAGTACGCCTCCAACTTGCCGAAGCTCATAGGCGGGTACAGGGGGACCGGGATGACGCCCACCGAGACCGCGCCCAGGAAGGTGAGAACGAACTCCTGCTCCTCGGGGACGATGAGCGCGATGCGCTCGCCCTTGCGCAGGCCGCTGCGAAGCAGCCTGCGCCCCCGGAGCAGGGCCTCACGCGACAGCTCCGACCAGCTCACGAAGTCTTCGCGCCCGTCCTCCCGGACGAAGGTATAGCCACTGTCCGAGTGGCCGAGGTTCTCGGCAAGGACCTGGGTGAAGGTCGAGGCCGTCGCGCCCTCAGGCAGCGCTTCTTTGGAGAACATGAGACCTGTCCCGGGGGAGTCCGGTGGGTGGATTGCAGAACGGACCTCGAACCGACTTACTGGTTCCAAGCGGGGCTATTATTGGGCGGCATCGAGGCGCTGGCCGTCCCGCCCACCCAACCAGACACGTCCTGGCCATCCCAGTCAAGCAGGTAGCTGGCGCTGCGCTTGCACTTGTCGAAGTCGAGCACGCCGTAGCCTCTGTAGAGTGTGAGGTCCTGTGTCAGCTGCTGGTACCCCTTGGTCTCCTTGTACTTCATATTTACCTCGGTCCGGATGGCTCCGAGGTAGAGATTGCCGCCTTTGCACGACAGAAGCCCGGTCTGCTGTTTGGTTTGCTTCTCGTCCGTCCCTTTGTTCTGGAACGCCAGCTGGCCAACTTTCTTGATGGTCGTCACGATTTCATCGAATTCCGTCGAGGTCACGATGCTCAGGACCAGGTCACTCACCGCATCGACGCCCTTCTCCAGAGAGAGCGAGGAGATGCCCGCTGTACGGTTGTCAGCATAGAATGTTCCCCCCTGGAAGAACGGCATCGTGGAGAACTTATAGAGGAAGTTGGCCCAAGCGACCGGGTCGTAGTCCGTGATGGCTGGGTTGAAGTTGGTGATGCTATAAGCCTTGTTCACGATAGTGGCGGCGACGTCCCCCCACGTGTTGAAGCTCTGCAGAGGCCCCAGGTCGGGCATCGAGCTGCCGTCGTCCACCGCGCTGTTGCCCACCGCCATATCCTGACTCCCGGAGTCGAACTGCGAGAGCACGGACTTCGTGGCGGCGTCCGGTTTGGGGCAAGGCATCTGCCACAGCGCGATCTCCACGGCCTCTTGGCGTAGCTGGGACTGACTGATCTCGGTCATGACTGCTCCTTATCTGCGAGTGAAGTGCTACACAGGGTGAGGTGCCACAGTGAGATGAGACGATGTTTGAAGAAGGGGCTCAACCATTCCAGGCAGGGCGGCCATCGGGCGACACTGCATAGCTCGGGTTCGCCGTAACCGCGGTAAATGGAGAGGTCCTACCGCAATGCAGCATAGCCCAATTCGATCATGCCACGCCCGGACATTCTCTGATTTAGTGGGTTCTACTCTACTCGGAGTCAGCAAGTCCGGGCTCTGACTTTAGTGCGCGTCGACCCAGCAGTCTGTCGGCGGTGGGATGCACGTACATTTGCGCGAACAAAAAGACCGGAACAACTTACACCGCGACGACCGGAGGCCATCGGGACCGACGGACAGAATTGCGATACACGTCCTTACCAGACCAATCGGCCGCTTGTTTGACGAGATATTTGACTTGAAACTTGTTGTTTTCCTGGGTAATTGAGTGTGGGTGAGTGAGCAGGACCTGCGGCGGGCGTCGCCTGCAGCGCAGGAGGTGGTGCGGTTGCGGGTGGTGGCCGCGCTGGAGTCGGGCCTGGTGAGGTCGTATCCGGAGGCGGCAGCGATGTTTGGGGTGTCGTCGCGGTCGGTGGGCACGTGGTGGCGCAAGTATCGCGACAGCGGGCGGGAATCGCTTGCCGCGCCGGTGGAGTCGCGGGCCGGGCGAGAGGAGGTGATCAGCGCCCAGGAGCGTGGCGTGTTGTTTCAGGCGATGGCCGATTACACGCCCGAGCAGCTGCTGATCGGCGGGCCGATGTGGACCCGCGCGGCCGTCGGCGAGCTGATCTGGATGGTCACCGGAGTGAGGATGACCGAGCAGGGCGTGGGGAAATGGCTTCGGCGGCACGGATTTTCCCCGCAGCGACCGGACCGGCGGTCATATCGGCAGGACCAGGCGCAGGTAACGGCGTGGCTCGAGCGGGCAGTATGCGGCGATCGTGACCCGCGCCCGCGCCGAGGGCGCTGTGATCGCATGGGCGGACCAGTGCGGGCTGCGGTCGGACACCGCGCCGCCGGGCCGCAGCTGGGCGCCGGTCGGGCAGACCCCGATCGTGCGGGTCAACGGGAAGCGATTCCGGGTGAACATCATGTCCGCCATCGCATCTCGCGGTGCACTGTGGTTCACAGTGTTCACCGGCCGGTTCACCGCACAGGTGTTCATCAGCTTCCTCGACCGGCTGGCTCGCCAGGCCGGACGGAAGGTGCACCTGATCGCCGACCGGCATCCGGTGCATCGCAGCCGAGCCGTGCGTGACTGGCTCACCGGCAACACCGACCGTGTCGAGCTGCACTTCATGCCCGGCTACAGCCCCGAACTCAACCCGGACGAGATCCTCAACGCCGACATCAAACGCCACGTCCACGCCGCCCGCGCCCGCACCACCGACGACCTCGCCCGCGAAACCCGCCGCTTCCTCCACCGCCGCCAGCGCCAGCCTCACGTCGTCCGCGGCTACTTCGGCGCACCCCACGTCCGCTACACCCGAATCGAGGAAACCGAATAGTTTCGGGTCAAATATCTCGCCCTGGTGTGGCGTCTGATCGTTCGCGATTGTTTTGACTCTGGCATCGAGGAGCCCACATATCGGTTGCTTGAGCGCTGCGGGGGCGGCGATGAAGGCGCCGAAATTGATCAGCTATCGCGAGTGAAGCTGCCGCTATGGATGATTGGACCGCTTACCCATCGTCAGCGGCACGAGGTGAGGCTGCAGTACTGTACTTTGGGGCCGACAGACAGCCAGAGTCAGGAGCGGGTCGCTGGCTTGTTCGCGCCGTGTTGGCGTATGTAGTCGTTGACCGCGTAGTAGGCGTCGATCGACTCGCCGGCATCGCCCCAAAACCCTTCCAGGACAGCGTATTTCAGTGAGTTCTGGCGGATGTAGTGGTTGTTTACGTCGCTGATTTCCAGTTCGCCGCGACCGCTGGGTTGTAGCGTCTTGATGATGTCGAAGACGGTGCTGTCGTAGAGGTAGAGACCCGTGGCGGCGTAGGCGCTGGCAGGGGTCTCGGGCTTCTCGATGATGCGTGCTATCTGGTCGCCATCGAATTCGGCGACGCCCAGATGCCGCAGGTGCTGTTCGTCTTTCACCTCGGCCAATACGACCATTCCGCCGACCGGGTCGGCTCGGAACTTGTCGATGATTGGTGTCAGGGAGTGTTCGAAGAGGTTGTCGCCGAGCAGGACAACGCTCGGGCTGTCCCCGGCGAAGTGCTCGGCCAGTCCGAGAGCTTGCGCGATCCCGCCGGGCTTTTCCTGGTACGCGTATGTCAACAGCTCGACGCCGTGATCGCGGCCGGATCCGAGCAGTCGGATGAACTCCCCGGCGTGGGTGCCGCCGGTGACCACCATGATCTCGGTGATCCCTGCCTGCACGAGTGCGTCGATGGCGTAGCCGATCATCGGCTGGTTGCCGATGGGCAGGAGGTGCTTGTTGATGATGCGCGTCAGAGGCGCCAGTCGGCTGCCGGTTCCGCCTGCGAGAACGATCCCTTTCATGCGGTGTGCCTTTCGCTGGCTGAGGGTGGATGTGAGTCTATCGAGAGGGTGTGAGTCCGCCGCAACGGGCGGCTGTCTGGCTTCTACGTGTGCTGACGGGCTTGGGACAGGTTGCGCAGGAAGGTGTACTTCGAGGTGTAGTCCAAGGTTGCGGGGATCTTCTGCTCGAGGAGGAATTGCTGTGTCCAGTTCTTGAGATGGTCGAGTTCGTCGATGATTTCTGCTCTGCAGTCGCGGGTGTTTCCTCGGGAGTTGATGCATTCGATTTCGAGTTGCTGGAGGACAGTGTCGGTTCCGGTGATCGTGCAGCGGTCAGCCATGAGGGAGTAGATATGGCCGGTCTCGCTGCTTTCGAGCGCGTCGTCGAAGCGGATGCGGTCGAAGCTACCGAGGTAGCCGGCGTCGAGTCCGAGTTCGCCGATCAGGTAGTCGCTCATCTCAGCGATGGTGGCCATGCCCTGTGGGCAGTCGAGTATGCGTTCGATCCGGGCGAAGGTGTCGTGCTGGAATTGTTTGCGTTTGATGGTGTATCCGCCGTTGAGGCAGGGGATGAACGAGGCGTAGCCGTGGTCGGTTTCGTCGGGGCCGCTGATGCCGAACATGTGGTTGTCGAACTGCCACAGCTCGAAGTCGTTGTGGAACTCGGCCCGATAGCGGCTCAGCTCACCATGGCCGATCTCGGATTTGATATCGCGGGCCAGGGCGTAGATGTCAGCGTCGGGGGTCAGGGTGAATTTGTGTTCGTACTCGATGTCCGGGTCGACGGTGAAGTACCAGCATTCGTGGCTGCCAACCATTTCCGAGTACGCCGGTAGTTGGGCCAGGGTATGTGCGAGCGCTGTCGGTGGCGGCGGATACCGGCGGCGCGTGACTGCATCGATGGTGTCGACTCGCTGGAACAGTGCATCCTCGGCACCGAGCCGGATCGGCAGATATACCAGCCATCCCCCGGCGTCGGGCGCCAGCAGAACCAAGGGCATCGCGTCGGGCACCGGCCTGTTGCCGTGGACGAGAACCGTCAGATCGGTGTAGGTCACCGATTCCTCGGCTGCCACGACGTGACCGCTGCCGGTGAGGTGGTGGACGGATCGGCTGGCGCGCAGCTGATCCCAGCGCACGACTCGAGTCGCGCGGCCGCCCACAGCGGTGATGTCGACCAGGCGGTGCACGCCACGATCGGCCTTGTCGGTGGTTGACCGGCTGGTCGGGGCGCCGTAGCGGCTGAGCCACGGTCCCAGAATCAGCCAGCATCGAGAATCTTCGAGCATGACAATTACGCCACAAATATGTTGTCGTTCAGCGGAATTCGATCAGTGACGGGTTGTTGTGATGCGGTGTGCGGTGTTCGCGGCGATCAACACGCCCAGGCGCGAGGTGAGGAATGGGGCGGCCGCGGGCAGCCGGGCCTGCGCAATAGGGTGGGGTGATCATGGTTGTCCGCCTCTCGGCGTGGTTAGCGTGTAGATCGCGCCGTCGTCGAGCATGACCAGTGCACCGTCCTGCGCGTGGTAGATTGCGGCGGGAATACTGTTCTCCCGCAATATGATCGCGAGATGACATACTCGGGCGCCTGAGTCGAACACGAATCCGTCGACCTCGCCGACCAGAGCGGCCAGGATGGCGTACGGGTGCTGAGCGCAGACGATCGCTTGCTCTCCACCGGCACGAATCTCGCGGGCGCGGGCGATGATGTCGGCGATGACGCGGTGATCGCTCACGTTGATACCGCCGGTAACGCTGACCGCCGGGGCCACCGACAACCGTTGCAGCGCACCGTCGGTGTCCCCCACGCGCAGTACTCGGCCCACGCAGCGGCCTCGGGCGAGCATGATCGCATCGTTGGCTGCGGGTGCGACGAAGGCATCCTGTTCGGCGTCACCGAGCGGGGTGTGGTCGATGTAGTAAACGTTGTCGTAGGCGTCGATGACCCACTCGACCACGACCGGTCCGACCTGCTGCTCCAGCCTTGTGCTGAACTCCGCGACCACGTGCGCGTTGGCGGTGCCGCCGAACACGCTCGCCGCGGGTGCGGGTGCTGCGGGGGTGAACTCGATCGCCGTGGACGTCGCGGTGCCTCGGTTCATCGCCAGCAGCCCGTCGGGTGAGGTCTCGGCATAGATGCCGGTGCCGGTGCGGCGCGTGATCGCCCCGCGCTGTCCCACTACATATTCGCGGACCAGCACCGTCAGGGGCTCGCCCGGTGGTGTCGCGGCGCGCAGCCGTTCGAGATGTTCGCCTAAGGCTGTGTAGTCGATGATGGCTTGCCGCTCGAATTCGTTGGCGTCCACGATCACTCGCGCACGAGGCAATGCTGAATCCAGCACGGCCGCTATCTCGTCGTGCCAGTCCGCGCCGAGATCCGCCGGGACGTACACCACGAATGCGGCGCCGCGACTCAGGCCCAGTTCGAGGGCGAGCTGGGTGGCGGTGCCGCGTTTGGTAAGGAAATACGCGACCGCGGGTCCGATCGGTCCGAGTGGGATGTCGGCCGGGATTGGGTCGTCGTACAGGCGCACGACAGCGGGTCGATCTCGATAGTCGGTGTGTGCGACTGCGTTTGGGCGTGCCTGCACCAAGTACACCTCATCGGCTGCGCGTGCCCATTCGACGTCGACTGATGCCTGCCCGAGCTGTCTACGGGCGGCGTCGACGAGCTGGCCGATGTGGGCAGCGTCCTCGGCCTCGACAAGGGCGTCCTCGGCGGTGGCGGTGCCGCCTGCGAGCGCTTCGGCGCAGCCCTGCACCGCTTCGATGTGCACCCGGTCCGGGTCGGCAGGATCCAGGCCGGTCATAGCGATGCCCGCGATATCAGGGTCGATCATCCGTTGCACGATGACGGCCATTCGTGGCGCCGGGCTCAGATCCCCGGCCCGCAGCCGAGCGGTCACCGCCGACAGCGAATAGTACGACCGCCACACCACCGCCACTGCGGCCGCCACCTCATGCGCGGGCACGTCCAGCACGCTGGCGTATACACCCGCATAGGAGCGATGCGTCGCGTCTTCCCCGGCTGCCGAGGAGCGCACCGCGAACCGTGTACCCGGCTCGAATATCTAGGTGAGCCGCGCAGCCAGCAGGGTCCGGGCACACGCGGGAACCTCGAGCTCGGACAAGATCTCGGCGAGCCGTGCGACATCGTCAGTGAGGTTCGAACCAACCGTCGCATGAAGGTCCGAGAACACCGCCTCGATCTGCTCAACCTGCCGTGGCGCGAGCGCCGCAGCGAATTCCGCTGTGGGAATGGCGATCAGCTCCGGCACTCGCACACCGGACGCGAGCTCGGCGAGGGTCGCGGCCTTCGCCCCGACCTGCTCCGGATCCATGGCGGGACCGTCCAAGCCTGGGAATCGGCGGCCGGCGGTATCGCGGTCGAGGGTGCGACAGCTCTCGCTGACCCGAGGGCCTTGCGCGCCTTGGTATTTGCCGTCGTAGCAGACGTTGTCGCCGACCGTGCTGGTGTGATTGAGGCTGGCTGGTGTGGTGGTGGTTTTCTCGTTCACTTGTTCTCCTGGTCGTCGGCTGGCTGTCGCTCAGGTTCGGTGGAGTCGCTGTCGTGTTCGGCGCGATAGCGCGCGATCACGTGATCGATGGCGGCCTGTGAGTGCGGCGGCCGGAACGACGGGGGTTCGGGTTCGTGCACAGTCATCTCGACATCCGTTCTTCTGCTTGGGAGGTGAAGTCTTGGCTCGGTGCTGACTAGGCAAATGCGTTGATAGGGTGTTCTTTTCAGGTTCGCTCTGTGCACGCGTTCCGGTGTCCACACCCGTCCACAGTTGACCGGCTACGGTCGAAGGATGAACGGTGCAGCCGATCAGACAGAGGCGGCGTGGCTGCGGTACGCGCGGGAAGCGGCCAGGTTGTCGCTGGCAGCGATGGCGCAGCGGGTGCCGTACTCCAAGAGCGCCTTGTCCTATTACGAGACCGGGCAGCGGAACATCACGCCCGACGTAGTCGCGGCATACGAACGCGTCTGCGGACAGGCGATGAGCGACCCAGTGACCGTGATGGAACGGCTAGGGCGCGCGGACGTGGATCGCCGCTCGTTCTTGCGTGGCGCCGTGTTCTCCGCCGCCCTGACCGCGACCGCGCTCGTCAACGCCCGAGAACCCGTCGCCCGGTTGATCGCAGTGACCGAGGACTCGACGATCGGAATGGGCGAGGTCCACGCGCTGCACACCGTGACCGACGCGCTGGTGTCCTTCGACGAGGTCCGCGGGGGCGGATCCGGTCGCACCGCGGTCGCGGAATTCCTGTCCACCGACGTGGCCACGCTGTTGCGGTCGAGGTTCGCCGACTCGGCGGTTCGCTCGGCCGCATATTCGGCAGCCTCGGAGTTGGCGTATCTCGCTGGGTGGAAGGCACACGACGCCAAGGCCGACGCCGTGGCGCAGCGCTGGTTTCTGTCCGCCTTGGCGCTGGCCCGCGAAGGTGGCATCGACGGGCAGATCGGGTTCTGCTACCGCATCCTGGCCCTGCACGCCGCCGCCGCCGGTCACCCCCGCCTGGCTCCCCAACTCGCGCAGGCCGGCGCCGATGCCGCCCGAGGACTGGACGGGGACGCGCGAAGCCTGTTCAGCGTGGCGCTGGCGCGCGCCAGCGCCGAGTCCGGTGACCGGGTCACCGCGCTGGCGGCGTTGCGGGCCGCTGATCCGTGGATGACCCCTCACATCACCACCGACCTGCCCCGGTATGTGCGCCTGTACTGCCCGAACAAAGCCAGTGGTGTCCGACAGGCCGCGAAATCCTTTGCTGCCCTGGGAGATTGGAGAAACACCGAACAGCACCTGTTGCTGTCCGCCGAATGCTGGGACCGCACCACCCACCCGCGCATCCACTGGCTCTCGGTCGCCGAGGCGGGAATGGCCCGGTGGCGGCTCGGCCGCCACGCCGACGCGGAGACATTGTGGAGGGCAGCGATCCCCACCCTGACCACAGTGCAATCGGGCCGCGCCCAGTCGATGCTCGCGAAAATCCGGACCGTGGCGCCAACACTCCTGCTCTCTTGAGACCTTCGCGGACAGCGGCGATGGCTGCCGGGAGTAGGCACTCCTGGGTGCCGAGACGGAATGGTCGTCGTCCGCGTCGATGAGAGCAGAAGGGAGCACGGTGAATCCTTCGCCGAGATCGGGGATGTGGGGTGGGTTTCAGTGGAGGTAGCGGTGTTCGGTGCTGCATGCGCGTCGGTCCGGCTCGCTCGCCGCGCCGACAGCGGAAGTGACCAGGTGGAGTCGGCGCTGCTCGGGATCGAGATTCGTCAGCGCGGGGGAACGAGCAGCGTCGGCATTCCGACCTCAACTGCCACTCCGTCGCGAGTCGGGCGGTCTCCGACCATGAGGGTCTGCGCGGCCGGGGTGCCCAGTTGGTCGAGTACCAGCCGAAAGATCGTGGGGTCGGGCTTCTGGACGCCCTGCTCGCCGGACAGCACGAAGGTGTCGATCAGGTCCAGTAGCTCTGCGTCGAAGGTGGGGCGAATGTCGAAGTGA
The DNA here is from genome assembly GCF_050434125.1 of Nocardia sp. GP40. Classification (NCBI taxonomy): domain Bacteria; kingdom Bacillati; phylum Actinomycetota; class Actinomycetes; order Mycobacteriales; family Nocardiaceae; genus Nocardia; species Nocardia sp. GP40. The sequence continues at coordinate 14,415 of NZ_JBNPVW010000032.1, forward strand.
ATGTTGCTGAGAATGCCTATCTTGCAGCCCTTTTCCGCGAGGGTGTGGAGTGTGGCCGCGGCGTCTACGGCGAGCATGTTGTAGCCGGGATCCGAGTCCACGTCCCACAGGGCGTCGGCAACATCGGTGTCCAGCTTCGCGTCAGCGAACACCGAGTAGTACGTCTGGCGGTGCTGGTCGGCGCTGATGTTGCCGTGCGGGGATTGCAGGCGGTTGGGCTCTCCGGCTGCATGCCGGATTGTCCGCACCAGCCTTGTAGCCGCGTCGTGGTCGTGGTCTCGCCCGGCCCGCCGTAGGGCCTCACGTGCCCAGCCTTCGGCGGTGAGTTCAGAGACCAGCGTGCCGCGCCAATCGAACACGACCGCTCGGATGGGTCGGGGTGTGGATGCGGGGAGAGTTCCATCGGAGCTGGCCGGAGGGGAGGGGAGCATGGAAATCCTTCGAATATTCGGTCAGAGGGTTTCGGTTCAGCGCCAGGCGTCGGGTTCGCAGTCGGGCATGATGCGACGGATCCCGCCGCGTGGATCGGGAACGTCGCCGTAAAAGCGGGGGATGATGTGCAGGTGCGGCACGCTGCGTCCTGCAGCGGTGCCGTCGTTGACGCCGAGGGTGTAGCCGTCGGGCCGGAACAGCTGTTCGAGGCGGCTACGCATGGTGCGCGCCAAGTAGTGCAGGTCCCGCGCCTCCTGGTCGGTGAGGTCGAAGAACGACAGGACATGCCGGAAAGGGACGATCTCGAGATGCCCCGGGGCCGCGGGGAAGTTGTCCCACCGCGCGTACACCGTGCCACCAGCGACCGCGTTCATCTCCGGATTTCCCGGATGGCAAAACAGGCAACCCGGTTCGGCCGCAACCGCTTTGCCCAGCTGCGCCCCGACGACGGCCGACCGTTCGGGCCCCGTGGAGGCAGGCTCGGCTACCGGTGCGGCCATCGCGCCCACTCCTCGGCGTACCGTGCCGCCGCAGCGCCGAGCTGCACGGCCGTGGCGGGCTGCGCGGTGACCGTCCAATACACCAGATCAACGGTTAACGTACCGAGCCCGGCGGCCGCGTCGGCGCGGCTTGCCATATCCCGGATCCGACCGATCAGCTTCGCCTCCCCGGCGCCGGCGTCGACCCGATTGCCGCAATCCGAACCCTGGGGGATGGCGACTGATCCGGGCGCGTCTGCGTGGATCGCGTCCACGACACGGCCCTGGATGACCGCCGCCAGCTCCGCGATCACACCCAATACCGGGTGGGCTTCGAGATGTATCGGCCCGCCGATCACTGCAGCTGCAGCCACAGTGATGACCGCTTGCACGCTCGGCCATCCACCCCGGTCACGATCAATATTTGGCATTGTGTCGTCAACTCCTGAACAGCTAATACATTGCGTATCAATCACTTTCACGCTCTCACCTCGACCGAACCGGCGAAGGCGAGTTCCAGCCTGCGCCGTAGCAAACCACCGAGCCCGCCGCACCCGCGACCGTTACTGGTCACCACACGACTCCGCCTCCGTGCGCGAACGAGGTCGCGGCCCGGCTGGCGGTAACGTCGCGGCGCAGGCGGGTATAGGCTGCCCGCGCGGCGATCATCCTGGCGGTGGCCTGTTCGTGCTGGCGGCTATACCGGGGCGAGTCGCTGTAGCGGGTGGTGCGCCGGTAGTCCCACCACGCCCGCGCCACCAGGTCCACAGCCGGGCCCAGCGCCGGGGTCTGGGCGGCGTGGTTGATCCGGTCGATCAGTATCACCCGCACGGTGTCGGCGATGTCGAAGATTCCCAAGTCCCACAACACTTCCGAGCCAGAGTCCCCGTGGTCGGTACCCACTATGTCCGGCACGATCCAGGTGTCCACCGTGGCCAGCAGCAGCGCTGCGCGCAGGATCGTACGGGCCGGGGACGTACTGACGAGGTCATGTGGAGCATGGCCCGGGATGACATTGCCGAGAACGAGTCGGTCTGATGAGTCGCGCCCATACAATCCGCGTCCGCCACGAGCGGTCCGGCACGCTACCCATTGCCCTCCTTATCTCGGAAGGGGGCATGCGGCAGCACGCGTTCCTCAGCGACGGTGATCAGGTCGGCGATCAACTGGACTTCCCGGTCAAGTCCGTCGACGTGGTCTAGGTCGGGCACGAGGATGGCCGCCCCGGGCCTGTCTTGTAGCGCCCGGACGATCGTTGTCAGTGGCCATTCTTTGTCCGGGTCGAGTACAACGAGCTGCTCATCGACGTCGTAGCCGAGGCGTTGGCCCAGTAGGCGCATGTCGCTCTCGTCATTGTCGCGGCGAATCTCTTTGCATAGACACGGAATTGCGATTGGTCGGGTCGGTTGCTGTCCCGGTATATCCTCTGCGCGCAGGTATTGTTCACTCCGCATGCGGACCCGGCACTCCGGTGAGCAGTGCTTATGCAGCTCGTGCTCCCGTCGCGCTTGCTCGGGAGTCAGTTCTCCTGGATCTGCGGTGCAGATGCCCACGTTGGACATCACGTGCGGCAGCGTGACCGGGTCCAGATAATCCCTCCTGGCCCCGGTCATCACGACCGGTCCTGCGAAGGCGCGGAGGGGGCGGCAACCGCCAAGAAAGGGCAGTGCGGCGGTGTGTCTGGTGCACCATCGGCAGGGGTGCATTCACATACCGATACCCGGCGTATGGGAATTCCGCCGGTTGCATCGAAGAATTCATGGAGGCGCCTGGTGGTCGGCTCGACCGTCACCGGATCGGACGAAGTCGTCGCTGCCGGCCGTCGTCCATCGAGCATCGCGGACAAGGTGGTCATGTCCGCGTGCGCCAGTTCGCTAAGATCGGCGTAGTCGCTGTTCGATTTCATCGGGACGTCTGTGAGGACCTGCCGGTGGTCGCGGATCCTCCCGACGGCGGCAAGTTCGGCGGGCGCCACACTGCACACAACGGGTAATGCCTGCGGCCCTGCCTCTTGTCGAAGCGCGGCCAGCGCCCGAAACACCGCCGAGGCTACAGCTTTGGCGTCATCGAGTGACGTGCTGTAGCCATGGGCTCGTGTCGCTCGGTCTTCGCCGCAGCCCACGGACCACTCGAAGGTCTCGGATGCGCCGGTCTGCCATACGTACGCGCAGCCCATGTACGCCTTGCGGTAGTACCCGACGACGCTGGGCTCCCAATCACGGATGAAGAAGTCGATCATTCGCCTTCTCCCGCCCGCTTACAGGGCCAGGGTGGTGACCACCCAGTCCATGAACGCTGGATAGTCGACGCTGGCGGACACCTCTATCTCGCGCCCGGCAGGGTCCTGGTAGATCCGCGCGTCGGCTTCGATACGGATTCGTTCGCTCTGGAACTGCACGAACCCGAGATTCAGCGCTGCGGATGCGGCCAGCGGGTCGTGCAGCCAGGTGCCGACCCCGCCGGCCTGGTCGGAGGCGGTGTGGGTTTGGGTGGCGCGGTAGGCGAACCATTCATCGAATCCGGCGACCAGCAGATCGGCCCAGTCATCGGTCGATTCGGTGAGCTTGCGGTAGAGCTCGGACTCGGAGGTGATCCGAATCTCCGGTGATTCGGTGTGCTCGGACAGCACCAGCCGCGGCCAGCGGCAAGTGCGCAGCACCAACCCCGCAGCGCCGGGGTCTACCCGGAAATTGTGGGCTTGCCCGCAAGGGATCCCGGTAGTGGGTCAGCCAGCCGCCCATCTGCGTCAACCGGATCTTCTCGCACATATCCGGGCGTACGGTGAGGAAGGCGGCCAGGTTGGTCATCGGGCCTTGCCCGATCCAGATCAGTTCGCTGCTGGTCTCGCACAGCTCGGTCAGGGTCTCGATCATGTCGGGATCGGCTGCGCGGGGCGTGGTACCCAGGCCCATGCTGGATCGCCGGCGATCGCAACCGCCGATGTCGATGCCGCGGATCACCGGCACGTCAGCACGGCCCATCCGCCGCATCTGCTCGGCGACGCCCCGGGCCCGGTGATCACCGGTCTCGTCGGCGGTCAGCACCGCCAACTGGCCCTGCTCGACCGTGCGTGCCAGCAGCGCCGTGGTGAGGGCGTCGTCGATATCATCCCCCCAATCGGTATCGGCCAGGAAAGTCGGCTTCAGCGGCGAGTTCATGTGCACTCCTTGATATTTCGAGCAATACGGGAAGCGTGGAAAAGCGGGTTGGAATATTTGACGACTTGGATATCTGTTGTGTCCCAGATTGTTTCGGTCAGGCTTCGTGGTCCACAGGCCAACGGCGGCGGCGTTGGTGGTCCCGCTGGGGCAGCAGCAGATCTACTACCCCGGTATCAGTGGATCGATATCCAGGGCCTGCCATGAGCACCAGCCCAGGGAGTCGGCCGCGAGTAGTGCTGATGCCAGTGCCCGGGTGACCGATCCGCGCCAGTCCTGGCGCGCGGGGTCGAGGTACCAGCTGGATAGTTTCGCTCTTTTGCAGGTCACCTGCAGATCCGGTGCTGAGCTGGCGAGGTCGTCGGCGGTGTCGATCAGCCGGGGAGTCTCGCCCGGCCGGTGGGAGCGATGGCGTTTGGGCCACAGAGCCGCCAGGTCCGGCAGGTAACCCAGCGTGCCCCCGTCGACCGCGCTGCACACCGCCTCGAGATCTTCGGCCAGGCCGTGCCCGGCGATCACCTCCGCGTGAAGGTCGCATTCGAGCATCCGGCGATCGATCGCCGCCACATACTGCTCGGGCGAGCAGCCGGGTGCCGTAAAGGCGTAGCCGACGGCGAAATCCTCGTCTGCAGTTCCTAAGTCGCGAGGCCGGGCGGGATCGAGGTCGAGGTACACCACTCCGGCGCCCGCTGGAGTCAGCGCCAGCGCCGTAATCGTCGGATAGCCCACGCAGGCCGGGTCGTGAGGTTTGTTCTGCTGCACATCAATTCGCCTTGAGCTCCGTGGGGGGCTGGTTGCGTGATCATGTCGAACCGGGGCGGTGACGCCGGTTTTTCTAGCATCGGCGAGGCTGTGGCCGATGGGGAAGCCGATCCTGCCGGAGGGGTGGGTGCCAGCGAGTGAGTCCGTCGTGATCGGTGCCGTCGCATGCCTGGGGCCCGGCGGCCGCGGTGGGCTCGATAGTTACTCCGAACTTCTGCGCGCCCTGCTCGGTGAGCATCTCCCGCGCGGTGGCCGCGATCTGATCCGCATCCCGCACTGTGGTCCACCGGTTGATCGCGGGTACGAGAACATCCCAATACCCTTGGTGCTTCACATATCTCACCAGATATTGATGCTCGTCTCTTTTCATGCCGGTGCCTCTTCGTGGGCACTGCACAGCGGGGGCCAGAAGGGCACGACGTGTGGTGTGCAGGCGCGTTCTATTCCCGACACCGCTTGTGCGGCCTGCGCGGCGGTGTCGTACGGGCCCCGCACGGCAGCCGGGCACGGACCCTTGTGCGAGTCGCAGCCCCCGCACATCGTCACGATCGCCCAGCTCGTGTAGCGAGCCACCACCGCGGTCTCGACGATCACGCCCCGCGTGGTGGTGTCGGGTAGAGCAGTAGTCATCCGGGTCCTTTCGATCGATCGTTGGTGCAAGGGCCGGTGTGCAGGCCCATTGGGGCTCAGCGGTGCGCGCTGCTGGAGGGGTGCAGCGTCACCGGCACGGCCAGGGGGCCATTCATGACGAAGCTGGGCAGATGCCCGAGTCCAGCGCGGCTAGTGGCCAGCTGTATGTCCGGGAACCGGGCCAGCAGGGCCGGGAGCGCGACCCGCGCCTCGAGTCGCGCCAGGGGTGCACCGATGCAATGGTGTGCGCCGTGGCCGAAGGCCATGTGTTCTTGCCTGTTTCGGTTCGGGTCGAACTTTCCGGCGCTCGCGCCGAATACCGCGGGGTCACGGTTGGCGCCGGCGAACGACAGCACGATCGCTTCGCCTCGTGGGATCACGATGCCCTCGCCGAGATCGATATCGTCGAGTGTGAACCGCAACGGCATGTTCGCGATCGGGGATTCGATGCGCAGGCATTCTTCGATGAAATCCACCCACAGGACCCGTCCGGCGATCACGTCGGCACGCAGCTGCGGGTTGGTCAGCAGCGTGATCACCGCGTGGCACAGCAGGTTCACCGTGGTCTCGTGCCCGGCGGTAACGACCAGCGTGAGGGTGCCCAGTAGTTCGGTCCGACTCAGTCGTGCGGTGGTGTCGGTGAGCAGCAGGGTGGTCAGGTCGTCGCCAGGCTGGATGCGTTTGTGCGCGATCACGTCCGCGGCCACCTCCATCAGTCCCGTGTAATGCTCGGCGAGGTCTTCGGGGGTGGCGGTGGTATCGAGCACGCCATCCGCGTACCGGCACAGCGGTGCTGCCAGTTCGTCCGGCACCCCCATCAGCTCGGCGATGACGCGGATCGGTAGCGGCTGAGCGAATCGTGTCCGCAGATCCACGACGTTCCCGGGTGCGGTGCCCGCGATTGTGTCGAGCAGTTCGGTGGTGATGGCCTCGATCTTGGGGCGCAGCTCCCGGGTGCGATGCACGGTGAACGCCGGGGCGACCGCCGTGCGCAGCCGGGCATGGTCGACGCGCGGGCCTACCAGCATGTTGCGTGTGAGGATCCACGCATTCATCACCCAATCCGGCGGGACGTGCCCCGCGGCCAGGGCCGCCCAGTCGGCGGGGTCCTTGGACACCCGTTCATCGGTCAGCAGCCGACGTATCGCGCCATGGCCGGTCACCAGCCACGCCGGTACTCCGCCGGGCAGCTCGACGAGCGTGGCCGGGCCGCGCTCGCGGATTCGTGCTATTTCACCGTGGATGTCGGCGCCGGTCGGATCCAGCACCTCCGGGTCATGGTCGTTCATCATCGATCGTCTCCTTATCTGGGCAGGTTCAGTGAGGCCGGCAGCGGCGACGTGGCCAGGATCATCGGTGGGGACGGGGGAAACACCACCGGCAGCGACCACAGAGCTCGATGGAAAGCACCAGGCCGCCATGACAATTCGCTGTCCGGCACAGCCAGCTCCATGTCCGGCACAGCGTCGAACAGCTGATCGAGCATGCCGCCCACGATGAGCAACGCCAAGGCTTCGGCCGGGCAGGCATGCGGGCCGGCACCCCAGGACAGGTGCGACCGGTTCCCGATGCGATCGGCACCGGTGATCGCAGGATCGGTGTTGCATGCGGACAGGCTGATCACCACCGGCTGATGCGCGGGCAGCCACACCTTTTCGTCCTCGAGCCACATGTCCTGGCGGGGGTAGGTGACGCAGAAGTTGCCCAGCGGTGGATCGTCGAACAGCACCTCATCGATCGCATCGCGGGGGTGCAGACTCCCGCCGAGCACGCCCCCGGCGAACCGGTCGTCGGTCAACGCCAGGCGCACGGTGTTGATCACCAAGTTGGCCATCGGCTCGGTGCCCGCGGCGAACAGTAGCGCCGCGGATTGGATCACTTCCATGTTGTCCAGGCGCTCGGGATGCGCGATCAGCTGCGAGGTGAGATCGCGACCCGGCGACTGTCGTTTCCATGCGACCACTTCACCGATCGCGGCCGCGAAATCCTGTCCGCCCTGGACCGCGTCCGGCGATCCCTCGAGGATCGCGGCCATCCCGGTATAGGCCCGATCGGCTATTTCCGGCGGGAACCCCATCAATTCACCCAGCACCGAAAATGCCAACGGCAGTGCATAATCGGCGCGCACATCCATCGCACCCGACCCGCACACCGTGTTGATCAGTGCCTCGGCACGATCATTGACCACGCGCTCGACCTGGTACAGGTTCACCGTGTCCAGACACGACGTCAACGGCGCCCGATATCGGTCGTGCGCCCGGCCCGCGGTGCGCAGCGCGTTTTGTCTCGGGCCGAGCATCTCGAACAGTGGGCTATCCGGATTTCGTCGTGCCCACTCGGTGGGATCAGCCGGGAAGCGGTTGTCGTGCAGGATCCGCCGCGCGGTGCTGTACCGGATCACCAACATTGCTGGCGCCCCGGGTGCAAGCTCGATCGGCACTACCGAGGGATACTCGCGCCGCGCCGCGGCATACACACCATGCGGGTCGGCCGCGAATTCCGGCGAATGCAACGGCACTCGCGGACCCTCATGCGCCACCGGGCACGCTCCCTGCTGTGGCATATACTTTCTCCAGTCCTGATATTCAGTCGACAATTGTTGTGCAGCAATGTGTTTCGTGGATGTCTCCGGTCTCGCCGCAGGGAGAATTGACCGTCCGCCGGCACCGCAGGCTCGTCGTTCCGGTGCCGGCGTCAGGGGTCGTACACCGCACCGCTCCCCCTTCTTGGCGATCTCCGGCCAGGCCAGATTGCGGATGCCGGACACAGTGAGCGGGAAATACCGGTGCAGTGGATCCCGGCCCGGCCGCAGCTCCCACCGGGTCTCCAGCCAGCCTCGTCGAAGCATGCGGTGAATTAGAAGGAGCGTCCGCACGCGGCCGAGTCCAGCCCGCCGCGACCGTCCCCGGCCCGGCTGCACATGCGCCGCATCGGTCAGGAACAACCACGCCGAGCGGCGCGTGACCGGATGGGTCGCGGTCAAATCCACACTCCCACAAGCGATCCAGTGCTCCACTCATGTCAGGCCCTCTCCGGCGCGTCGTGGCCATCGACCTCATCGCGGTACTCGTGCCGCAGGCGCGCCACAAGATCGGCGGCATTCACCCGGCCGTCGGCGGCGCCATCCGCCCTGACCCTGGACACCGCCCCTACAGCCAAGATGAGCACTGTGCCAACAACCACTACGACTACGATCACGAAAATGGCTTGTCCCCAATGCATTACGTCTCACCCCGTCCGGCAAAGGGCGAGGCCGTCGCGCTGTCCGCGGTGTATACCTCGTCGCACCACTCCATCGGGTCTGTATTTCCGCCCAGATGCGCCAGGCTCGGGGTCAATACGGCCGCAATATGCACCCCATACACCCGGGTCGCATTCGCGGCCGCATTACGCAGCCGCAGCATCGGATAGTCCACGCTCCCGCCGTCGTGCCTGACGATCCCAGCGAGGGGATACCCGATGTCCACGGCCAGGCGGCGGATCTCGGTCTCATCCAGACTCTGGCGCGGACCCGAAATATCGGACCGGACATAGCCGATCGCCGCCGGCGGATGGATCTTGTTGTCCATCTCAGCGGAAAGATGCAGAGCTGCAACATCTCTGGATGGAATGGGCTGAGACATCAACCAGCGGGGTTCACCAGAGGTACAGGTCATCACACCGCACCTCCCGCTCGATCCCCGGCCACGCCGTCGGCAGCTCGATCCCGCCAGCGAAAACCCGCTCAGTGAACTCGCCGTAGCCGTTGACCATCTCGGCCAGGTAATCCCACGACCGCAGAACCTGCAGGTCGTCGGTCGGATCGTGCATCAGTGCCCACCACGCGAACTCCCACGCCTCCACCAGCAGGCTCAGCGCGCGCCCCACCGAGTGCATGACCCTGAACGCCCCAGGCCGCGGCCGGGGAAGTCGGCCCGCCACCGATCGATCGATCTCAACCCTCGTGGCACCGATCTCCGCCCGCACCCGATCGCCCTCGCCAGCACCGATAGTGATCAATTCGCGATACAGACACCCGAGCCGCTGTATCAGTTCCGCGATCGCGTCAGTGGCATCCAGTTGCCCACGCAACAGGCACAACACCACATCGGACGAGGGCAACAACGGATCCGTGGGTCTTCTCCATTGCATGGCGGTGCTCACGTCGCCGGGTTGCGCCATCACGATCACCACCCCTGCCCCCACGCTCGCGCGTGTTGAACCTGGCAAGCCAAGGACAGGGGCACCCGGAACTCAAGCCGTGTGGCCATCACCAGTTGCGCTGCCCGCCACTGACGGCAGGACGCACACCGAGTCTCGGATGTGTCCTCCGCAATCCTGTTTGTCATCGCACCAGCTCCTGGTCATGAGCGACGTGATCTAGCTCGTCGGCTGTAGGCAGCGTCAGGTAACGAAACCCCTTGGGGCTCGGTACATATCCGAGATCGGATATGACCAAACTCAAGACGACCTCGCCCGCTTGGTTCGGCCGCTGCCGGGGTGCAATGGACTTCCCCCGTTCACCGGACGCCGCTGTGATTAGCTTCACGCGAAGACCACTGACGTCACAATGTCGGCACCCGGCCATTTCTCGGCCATTAGACGGACTTTTCCCGGACCTAACCGGTTCACTCGCTACTAGCGGTCCCCGATCCGGGATACCGTGAGTCGACCCGAAAAACCCGTGTGAGGGGACGCTATGAACAGCGATGCTCGCACCGTGCTAGAGCTGCTGATTCGCCAAAGCACGTGGACCGTGCCGGAGTGGTGCGCCCGCTTCAACGAGGTCGCCCGGCTCTCGGATGAGTCCGCCACCTTGTCCGCCCGGCAACTGCGTAGGTGGATGTCGGGAGAAGCTGAGGCGCGACCGGCGTCAAGGCGCGTTGCCCGTCTGGTGTGGAAACTAAGTTTCGAGGCGCTTACAGCGCCCCCGGAAGCCGAACATCCACCCGAACCAGCGTTGAGCACGCTGGAGATGATGACCCAGGAGATAGCTATGTCCACCGACGACTCCGCACGCTGGATCAAGCGCGGCGCGGGCGGCGTCGATGAGAACGTCCTCGAACAGCTGCACGCCGATGTGCGCGCGCTAGCCGCCGACTACCTCGTCAAAGCGCCATACGAGCTGGTCCCCCGCCTGAACGGCCTGCGCCGCGAGGTATTCGACCTGTTGGACATTCGCCAACGTCCGCGGTTCATCCCTGACCTGTACCTGGTCGCTGGGCAAGTCTGTGCACTGATGGCGCACGCCTGCGCTGACCTGGGCCGATCGTACGATGCTGATACCCACGCGAGAACGGCATGGCTTGCCGCCGACTACGCCGAAGACCAGCACCTTCGCGCTTACATCCGCTGGGTCCAGGCGAATGTGGCCTACTGGGCAGGCGAGTACAAGCAAGCCGCCAGGTACGCCGAGAACGGCCTGACCGACATGACCGACCCCTCTACACGGCTACGGCTGGCAAGCCAGCTGGCGCGAGCGCAAGCGGCCCGTCGTGATGAGCGGGCGGCGCTGGCGGCACTCGACATCGCCCTGGACGCGCTGGGGCGGGTTAGTCCGCAAGCTGCCGAGCCGGGGGTCATGTACTTCGATCCCGGCAAAGCTCGCTACTACGCGGCTGAGGTTCACCTTTCGCTCAGTGGCCGAGAGCATTTCGAGACGGCTCTCGAGCACTCCGAGGCTGCCCTCGACGTTTTCACCGATAGCTCACCCCCGGAGTTCATCGCGGCGGCTGAACTCGACAGCGCGCGAGCACATTTGGGCCTCGGCGACGTGGAAGCTGCTGGAGCCCATATGGATCGCGTTCTTGCGCTGCCGGTCGAGCGGCGCACCACTCCCATCGTCGAGCGCGTTGTCAAAACCGCCGATGAGCTGGCGGCGATAACCGGGCCACGCGCACGAGCCACCCTCGAACTCACCGACCGAATCAACCTGTTCACCACCTACACCGCACAAAAGGAGTGATGTGTCGCCCTCTATCCAGGTCGCTGTCTGCGGACCCCGGCAATGCACCGACGCCGACACGGCGAATGCCCGCGAAGTGGGCAGACTCCTCGCAGAGGCTGGGGCGACAGTGCTCTGCGGCGGCGGAACCGGCGTCATGGCCGCAGTCGCCGAGGGCGCTTCGAATGCCGGCGGACTCGTCATCGGTGTGCGTCCGGACACCGACCCGACTCGCATCTGCGACGGGCTATCAGCAGTGCTGTATACGAATATGGGTGAGGCACGGAATGCGATCCTTGTATGGTCCGCGGACGCAACGATCGTTATCGGTGGATCGTTTGGCACCCTGTCGGAACTTGCCTTAGCTAATCGCCGCGGCGGTGTCCCAGTAATTTCCCTTGGCGGATGGCGCATAACAGACGCCGAGGGCAAACCCGTAGACATGGGAATCCAGGTAGACACACCGCAGGCGGCTGTGGCTGCAGCACTGTCGCCACGGCCGGATTCTCATCAGCGCGCATGAACTGACCATTGCGCACATCCAACATCTCACCCCTGAATATCATCAGCTCAAGTAGCAACTACAGGCTAGTTTTGTACTACGGTACTGGCGGCATACCTGCGGGACGGGCTCGAGCCAGGCCCCGCCGATCTTGATAAGCATGCATTCCAGGAAAGGACCAGGCAGTCATGTCCGACGAGCAAATGGGTTTCGAAATTGAATTCGACGAGAAAACCGAGGCGTACCTTGCGTGGGCCGATCCTGAGCTGATGGAATCCAAGGTACGAGAGTTCATCACCGTAACCGTTGGGGATTCCATGGAGGGCGAGTGGTGGAAAGGTAAGCATGCAATCCGGATTCTCGAGAAAGCGCGCGAACAGTTCGGCGATCTCGACACCTTCCGCGACCCTGCGAATCATGATCGGGCCGACCAGTTGATGAGGTTCGTTGGCGCCTGCTATATCAAGCGTGGCATGACATGGACTAATCGCCCGGAGTGGAGCAAAGGCATGTATGCCGATTTCAGTCCGGCGGTGACCGGTAACGACGACCGCAGTGTCGAGTCAATGACGCAAAGCCTTTTCGCCCGTGACGGCGCGCGGAGGGTGATGGACAATATGAGCGACGCACGCCCGGCCCGAAGTCAATAGTTCGGCGACTTCCCAGGGGGCGGGAACATGCCTGATGAATACGACCGTATCCGCAAAGATTTGTCCGTGGGTGAGCGTGGCCTGTATTTCGAGCTTGGCCGCGCGCACCTACTTGGCGAAACACAAGCGCGCGGATGGGTCCGACAGTTCGCGATTAAGACGGACCAAGGTGCGCGAGTCCTGGATTCTGCTCGAGGTGATGGCAAGGGGGTAGAGGGCCGGGAACGGAAGTCCGGTCAGGTCGACAGGATATTCCAACAAGTGGATCGAGAGCGCTCCGCACTCGAAAAAAGCCAGATGACCCGTAGTCGGTGGGAAACCGTAGAGGGCGAGAAAATTTCCCGGTCGGCTGAGAAAGACCTTGCCGAGATGAGACGGGATTTCGGGGGTCGTTTCGAACACGTGGTGGTGTCGCGGGCGGATGCCACCCGCGCTATCGCAGTCGGCAGAGATCTGGTTCAGTCCCAACAATTGGAGTTGGTTCAGCCGTATGTGCTCGAACGCGCACAGCGGGCACGGGTGCGGTTGGAAAAGATCCGGGAGCTTGTACGGCAGAAAGAGCGTGACGCTCAGGAGAAAGCAGCCCGCGAAAAGGAGACCCGAGAGAAAGCAGCTCGGGAGAAAGAGACGCAGGAGCGGGAGGCACGGGAGAAAGACGCGCGGCGAATTGATGTCAAGAACCGCGCCCTCGTCCGTTATCTGGGTTTGACTGAAAAGGCGGTGGAGCGGTCGCGTGAGCAAGGGCAGCCTATGACTGCGGCGAAGGTCGTGGAAATCCACGACAGGGCCGCTGAGGGGATAAAGAACGTGCGCGGGCTGGAGCGAGCGGCAGCGGAACGCAACATTGCAGGGTTGGGACTGGATCCCGGAACGGCTCAGACGATGGCCGACTTGCAGATCGCGAAAGCGGAGGAGAAACCGCATCGCACCGTCCAGATGCAGGGCATCGACAAGGTAGCCGATAAGGCTATCGAGCTGCATCAGGTGGAAGTCACGCATGCGGAAAAGGTCGCGGAGAAAGCGCTCGAACGCGACGAGTTGGCGAAGTATAAGCGGTATCTGGAGAAATCGAGGGAGGGGTTGGGGCGGGCATATGAGGCTGGTCAGATCTCGGCGAATACGGCGCGCCACCACCGCCACATTCTCGACCTGCTGAACACACGCAAACCGCCCCTACGACCAGGAACAACAGTGGAAAAGCTGGGCAGACAGTGAAGATGTGTAGGGCTTCTCCGAGGGATCTGACTCATGGGCAGACGGACGTCATCGGATTGTCCTGCGCTGGATTCGTCGATCCACTCGGAGGAGCCCACCGACACGCGACCGGACGGCCGCCCGTGACCTTATAGGAGCTTGGTAGAGCCCCATCACTGTCTTGTCCGCCCGCCCGGCCGGCGCGTGCCCACTTCGGAACGGCAAGGACGGACACGACCAGCATGACGCACACCACTCCGCAGATCACCGGTGGAGTCGACACCCACGGCCAGACCCACCATGCCGCGGTTATCGACTCGATCGGACGGCACCTCGCTGACCGGGAGTTCCCCGCCACCATGAGCGGTTACCGTGCTCTGCTGGATTGGATCCGGTCACACGGCGCTCTCGTCGCGGTGGGGGTGGAAGGCACCGGCACCTACGGAGCCGAGCTGGCCCGGGTGCTGACCGCCGCGGGCATCACGGTGCTCGAGGTGGATCGACCCGACCGCAAGACACGGCGGATGCAGGGCAAGTCGGATCCGATCGATGCCTACGCCGCGGCGACAGCGGTGCTGTCCGGCCGGGCCACCGGCATCCCGAAGAGCCGCGACGGCGTGGTCGAAGCGGTGCGGGTTCTTCGGATCGCACGCCGCAGCGCGATCAAGGCCCGTACGCAGGCCGTGAACCAGATTCGCGGCCTGCTGGTCTCGGCGCCAGCAACGCTGCGTGAGCAGGTTGCGGGCATGGACCGGACCGTGCTGATACGGACTCTGACGCGGTTACGACCCGACGCGGACCTGTCCGACCCGCTGACGGCGACCAGATCCGTGCTGCGGCGACTCGCTCGCCGCTACCAGTCTCTCGACGACGAGATCGCCGAGCTGGACGCGCAGATCGCGCCCCTCGTCGAGCGAGCGGCGCCGGCGCTGGTGACTCGGTTCGGAGTCGGCACCGAGACCGCAGGTCAACTGCTGGTCTCGGCCGGGGACAACCCCGAACGCATGCGATCCGAAGGCGCCTTTGCGCACCTGGCCGGCGTCGCTCCGATCCCGGCCTCCTCCGGCCGCACACACCGCCACCGTCTCAACCGCGGCGGCGACCGGGCCGCGAACAACGCATTGCACACCATCGTGCTCACCCGCATGCGTTTCGACGAACGCACCCGCGCTTACGTCCAACGCCGCACTACGGAAGGCCTGTCCAAAAAGGACATCATGCGCTGCCTCAAACGGTTCGTTGCCCGTGAGGTCTACCGCGCACTCACCAGCACACCCGCTGGTCAAACCACATAAACAAGCTCCAACTACGACGACTTGACAAGCATAGGAGCATCCAGCGACTACCTCACGCCCGAAACCCTGTGGCACGCGCGCCGCAGGCGCGCGAACCACCCACAGCCCATGTCGGTGGATCGAAGCAGTTCCACAACTGCTGCCAGGCAGCGACCCAAGGCCAGTGAGCGGGCAAGTGCAGCACAGGTTTTCGCTGCGGTCGTGTGAAACGAGCGGGAACGGCGATGATCTTGCGGCGCAGCGTGGCACCGCGGGCTTTGCCCAGCTTCGGGTCGGCGAGCGTGCCGGCGGCGCG
>NZ_JBNPVW010000033.1:0-27262 GCF_050434125.1 Nocardia sp. GP40
GCTGACCCCGGTCGAGTATGAGACCCTGAACCAGGCCTCACTCGCGGCCTGAAACCACCACAACCCGCGAGTCAATCAGATCCGGGGCAGTCCCCTGCCTCATTGTCGCCGCGGCTTCATCGAGCCGGATTGCCTCCACGTCTCACCGACCGTCGAATTAGACCTCGGACCCGATAATGCAGCACAAAATCAGTTGCCACAGACCTCATATCCGGTGAGGGTCGGTGGCATAGGCGTTGGATGTCGGCTATGGCGGTCGTACCGGTCGCTGTGTGTCGATGGCGTAGCACGTCGCGTGCTGTCAGGTCTGGTTCCGGAGGCCGTGGTCCCGGATTGTCTGCACGCGTCGTGCGGACGGTGGATGGGTGGAGTACAAGCGGTTGCGAAGGGCGCGCAGCCCGGTGCGCTCCGGATGCAACTGTGCCTCCAGCCGTAGTTCCCGGGCGAGTTCGGGGCCATAGCCGAGTTCGGCGGCGGTGCGGTCCGCGGCGAACTCCTCCCGGCGGGATCGGGCCTTGTCGGTGAACGGCTCCAGCGCGAGCAGTGCGGAAAGTGACACCGCGACAAGCGGACCCGTCGTCGGCACGAGCGCGATGGCCAGTCCGGTCAGTATCGCCACGACCAGTACGCAGCGGAGCGCGATCGCGCTGGCGCCCAGCCGGTCGAGCGGTCGACCGAGCCAGCGGGCGAGGCGGCGCAGGTGTAGGACCGGGAGCGCCGAGGCGTGGTCGAGTAGCCGCAGGCGGGCATCGACGTGCAGATGGTGGCCGAGTTCGTGCGCCAATATGGCCTCCAGTCGGCGCGTCGGCAGTCGCGCGATCGAGGCGCTGGTGACGGCGACGATGCGGGCCGGGCCGGCGGTGGCGTTCAGATCGTCCGATTGCTCGACCCACAGCGAGTACGGCCATCCGTCGATCCCCGTGGCGCTGGTGAGACTCGCCCATGCGGCGCCGAGAATCTCCGGTTCAGGTTCGATCGGTTTGCGGAACCCGAATCTCCGGGCCAGCCGCTGCCGGTCGGGATTGAACCATGCCATGTTGAACAGGGCAGCGCCGAGATAGCACCACAGCACGGCGAGCGTGAGCCCCAGCCACAGTCCTGCCCACATGCCGGCCGCCACCACGATCAACACACCCGCCGTGACCGTGGGCAGCGCGAGCAGCACTGTGACGATCCGCCCCATTGCCACCCCCTCGGCGCTCGCGGCCCGCACATCCGACCGTCGAAATCCGCAATGATGGTCGCTGTGAGCAAGATTCGCTCTGCATCCCAGTGAACCCGGTGCGCCAACCGGTCACCAGCCCCGAGAAGCGGGGTACCGGCGGTGGAACGGCCAGGCACTGCGGTGGCGTCGAGGTTCCGCCAGGCCCCGCTGCTCGGCTACTGGTGCATACGATCACCGCTCATCGGCAATACCGGGCATTCGGGCATCAAGGATCTGGTGAGAACGCTCTACCCGGGACGGTCCTGAGACTTCACGCTCGACACCAGATCGAACAACACGTTCGTAAGCTGCTCGTCGAACTCGAACTCAACCCCTGACCAGCCGCCGTGCCAGCAAACTATACGGCCGCGCAACACCTGTCGTGATCTGCTACGGTCCTAACGAAAGCCGCTGAGCTGCATGAACACTTGAGAAGCACCCGAAAGTTCTTGGCGACCCCCAGAGAAGTGACGTTCCTCGTACACCATGCCAGCCGTGGCCATGGCCGACCGATCACCGGCGAAGCACATAGGCCCAGCAGTAGCCTAGTCGTCGGGCTGTCATGTGCGCCAAATGCAGCACGTTCTCCGCCTCCTCCATCAACCGTTCATCATCGCCAGAGTATGTCGACTGACCGACACTCAAGCTTGAAAGACAAACCTCTGAGTGGCGACGGCGCCGCGGCCGACACAGCGGCCGTCCCTGTCGAAGACAAGAATGGTTGGTGCTGCATAGGTCTGGAACGGCAGGTTGTGAATCATAAACTGGTACAAGTGTTCGCGGGTCGGTATGACGAGCGTAGGACGAGAGAGGCGATTGCCGATATTGGCTTCTACACTGCCGACCAGACGGGAAGCCAGCAGCGTGTGCCGTCTGCAGTCGCGATGACTGCGGGCTGCCGCCCAGCCCGCAGTCGCCGGACTGTCGCGCGATCGAGCATTCCCATTGATCCAATAGGAACCGGCGTTGGTGCTGCTGGCGCAGTTGTGCCTGATGCTGCTGCATCACCTGCTGCCTCTGTTCCCGATACACCTGCTGCGCAGACCCCGGATCGACCAGCGGCCAGGGCAATTGCGGGGTCGAAGGGCTGCCACCGAGACCTGCTACCTCAGCGTCCTCGGTGCTGGCCGCAGGGGATTCCTGCTGGCCAGGGGCGTCCTGTTCCCCGTGTACCCACGGCGATCGGCCACGGATCGACAACAGCGGCGCCGAGCACGGCCACGACGCTGAAAGGCAGTTAGACAGGTGGCTGCGTGTCGTTCGTTTCGGCTGCGGCGTTGAACAGGAGTGTCGGTTCGGTGAGGATGTTGCGGCCGTTCTCGGTTTTGTAGATTTCGTCCACGCTGCCGAAGCGGGCGTGGGCGTAGTCGAGGCCCAGGCTGGTCGCTGCGGCGTGGACGGCGGTCTCGTTGGGGCCTTCGATCTCGAGGAATGTCGGCAGATCGGGCCAGGTGTCGATGTCGTAGGTGATCTGGCCGAGTTGCCATTCCTCGCGGTAGTTCTCTTGGTAGCGCACCTCTCGGGCGCCGAGGTGGGTGAGGATTTCGGCCATCGCGGCCAGGTCGCCGACGGTGGTTTCGATCTCGGTGGTGCCGTCGATGGTGGTGGCGTCAGTGACTTGCTTGAGTGTGAGGGTCGAGCGGGATCCCTCGTTCCGCAACCGCAGCCACGCCCCGCGCGCCAGTGTGTCGTTCTCGAATATTTTGCGGGTCAACAAGGTTCGCGGGAATATCTGCTTCGCGCCGAGGGCGGTGAGTGTGGTGCGGATGGCGTCGATGTCGATGGCGAGGAACTTCGCTTCGTATTCATGCTTCATCGAGGGCCGGGTGCCTTTCGTGTCGTCCAGGTGTTGGTGTTTTGCTGCGATGAGTACGCCCATGCGGTGTGTGTGGTCGTGTAGCTGTTCCACGTAGGCGTGTTCTGTGAACGGGTCGGTGTGCAGTGTGAGTAGCACATCCCAGGCGTTGGAGTCGAAGTGCTCGGCGAGTCGGTCCGGGGTGGTGTAGCGCTCGATTCGATGATGTCGTTCGGCCACCGGCATCATGAACTCTGCGCCGAAAAGCCCACCCGGCCGGACAATGTGCTGCATGCGCTCGACGAACTCGGCCGAGGGTATAGAGGATCGCTGGCAGGCGCCTTCTGGTCGGAGAGGCGTTGGGTATGCTCGACGAGTTGATCTCACGCTGGATATTGAGCTGGGAGGGGGCCGCGGTGGGAGACCAGGACGGTGATGGGCTGGCTCGGTTTCGGGCGGAGGTCGCGGCGTTTTATGCGGGGTTCGGGCAGCGGGAGTTGCTGGTGGCTGCCTTCGAGGGTGCGGTGTTCTTCGTGCCGTTGACCGACGATGAGCGGGTGTTCACTGCTGAAGTTGGCGGGGTGCGGTGGGTCTGCGCGTTCACCAGCCAGGATGAGTTGGCCGCGTATTGGGTGCGTCGGGGTGGGGTGGATCCTCGGCGTGAGTATCGGTATCACACGGTGCGGGGGCGGCGGCTGGCCGAGTACGCGGCCGGGCGGAGCGAGCCGACGGGGGTGGTGGTGGATGCGGTGGGTGCGGCGCCGATGGCGTTCCCGCCAAGGGTGGGTGAGGAGGCGCAGATGCCGGTAGGGGTGTTGTAGCCGGTGGCGGATCAGTTGGATGTGGATCCGTCGGTGTTGAAGGACGCGGCTGACGGGATCAACGGCATCATCGGGGAGTTGTCGGATCTGGGTACGGGGGAGACCGGTGCTGTCGGTCGGGGGCTCTCGCTGTTGTCGCTGTCGGGTATGGAAGCTGGGAAAGCGTCTGTGTGCAAGGCGTTTTCGACGTTTCTGGATCGGTGGTCGTGGGGTGTGCGGGCGTTGGTGCAGGGGGCCAACGAGATTGCGGATACGTTGAATTTGGCGGCGGGCCGCTATCACGAGATGGATGAGACGTTCTCGAACATGTTCAAGGAAATGTATGCGGACATGGTCGGGAACCCGCATCTGTCGAACAAGCAGATAGACGCTCGGTCGTGGGGGGATACGTTGTCGGACAACGGGTTCAACGATGTGCGGCATGCGGATTACAGTGTGTCCTCGTTCGAGGGCGCGTTGAACCATATCGGGAAGAATGTGCAGGTCATCAAGGCAGTGGCGCCGACGATCGTCGAGCATCCGATGCGGTGGAATACCGGGGCCTCGCAAGAGGCGGCGCAGATCATGAACGGTGACGGGGGGAACTGATGGGGTGGCTCGATGATGTCGGGGACGCGGTCGAGCATGCGGTGGACACGGTCACCGAAAAGGTCGGCGAACTCGCCGACAAGGGCGCGGAGGCCGCTGCGTCGGTGGCACGGTCGGTGGGCGCGGATGGGGTCGCCAAGGATATCGAGGACCTCGGCGATCAGATCGTGGACGCCACCGGCGGTCAGGTCCGCGAGCGTGAACTCGGGCAGTCCGACGATCCGAAGGAGTTGATCCTCGGGGACACCGGGAAGATTTCCCACGCCGAGGACGAGTTGAAGAAGATGGGGGACTCGATCGAGAAGACCGGCGATGCGTTGAAGAAGATCGATGTCGCCGATTGGGTGGGTGCGACCGCGGATGCGTTTCACGGTGAGTTCGGTAAGCAGCCGAAGTTGTGGTGGCAGGGCTCGGACGCGATGCACGCTGCTGCCGGTGTTTTGGATGCGTGGTATCACGAAGTCGCTGCGGCGCAATCGAAGGCCGCGGATGCGATCGCGAAGTGGAAGCAAGCCGACACCGAGGAGAACAACAAGAAGAACTCCTGGAACAGGCTCTCGGACGCGCAGAAGCGCAAAAACCCGCTGGTCGATACCTGGACCTCGATGCGCCAAGCCGCGCGAGATATCTTGCGGGGAGCCAGATCTCAGCGTGACAACGCGGCTGCGACCGCGGTGTCCGGGTTGGAGGCAGCGACCTCGTCGGCGCCGACCGAGCCGTCGTTCACCGCACGGATGAAGGATGATTTTTCCGATGCCAGTGCCGCGGTGGATCAGGCGAAGCTGAATTTCACCAAGGGCCTTACGACGAGCTTTACCGGGATCGTGCAGTTCGTGCGACAGGTGTCCCCGCTGGACACGTACAACATGACGCACCCGGCGGACTACTTCAAGGGCATGTCGGATCTGGGCACCGCGTTGGTGGTCGCCGACGCCGATCCGGGTGCGACGGTGCATTCGTTCCTGTCCGATGCCCGTAAGAACCCCTCGGAGTTTCTGGGGTCATTGACCGGAAATCTGGTCACCACCATTGGCACCGGCGGTGCGGGGGCAGCCAAACCGGCGTTGTCTGCGGTCAAGGAGGTCAGCGAGGTCTCCGATGCTGCCAAGGCAGCCCGCGTGGCCGAGGATGTCGCCAAAGACGCCCCGCATTCGATCCCGAAAGCCGAGGTCCCGCACCCGGCCGAGGCCCCGCAAGCACCCTCACCGCACGAGCCGGCTCCGACGTCCACCGGCTCCGACGCTGCGCACCCCGGCGACGCGCACGCCAAGTACGAGCCGCAGACTCCGGCCGACCGGGCTGAGGCCGACCACGGCACCCATCACGAGGCCAGCGATTCCGGTCCCGAGCACGACCGCACCGAACACCAGAAAACCTGTTCCGATGACCCGGTCGACATCGCCACGGGCGAATTCCTGCTCCCGGAAACCGATATCGACCTGCCTGGTGTACTCGCGCTGGTGCTGCGGCGTACGCACCGTTCCAACTATCGGCGCGGGCGCTGGTTCGGGCCGTCCTGGTCCGCGACCCTGGACATGCGGCTGGTCGCCGAACATGAAGGTGTCACCTTCCTGGCCGAGGACGGGCTCATGCTCGCCTACCCGCACGCCGAAGTCGGTGTGGCGGTCGAGCCGGTCACCGGCGGGCAACAGTGGACCCTGACTCGCACCGAAACCGGCAGCTACCAGGTCTGGGATCCGCGACGCGAGCTGATCTGGCACTTCGCCCCAGAAGCGGTGCTCGGTGGGATCGAATCCCGCCTCGGTAACTATGCGATTTCGGCGATCACCGACCGCTACCGCAACCGCATCCGATTCGGATACAACGACGACGGTGTACCGGTCGAGGTCACTCACTCCGGCGGCTACCGCGTCTTGATCGAGACCGCCGCCGGGCGGGTGACGGGCCTGTCAGTCATCGATCGCGGCGCAGTGGTGCCTGTCAAGCAATTCGGTTACCACGCAGGGGAATTGACCTCGGTCACCAACGGTGTCGGCGCGGTCATGGGCTACGCCTACGACGACGAGCACCGCATGGTGTCCTGGACCGATTCCAACGGCAACCAGATGGTCAACACTTACGACCACGCCGGGCGGGTGATCTTTCAGCGTGGCACCGAGGGGGTCCTGGACACCGACTTCGATTACTTCGAATTCCCCGACGGCACAGGAAGCCTCACCACCGTCACCGACTCCTACGGAGCGGCCACCCGCCACGGCTTCGACCGGGACCTGCGCCAACGCGATCTGATCGACCCGGTCGGTGGGCACACCCACATCGATTACAACGCCGACCGCCGCCCCTTGCAGGTCACCGCCCCCGATGGCGCGGTTACCCGGTACGAGTACACCGCCACGGGCGACGTGGCTAAAGTGGTTCGCCCTGACGGGAACTCGACCTCTGTTGAATATCTGTTCCGCGATCGCCCCACCACCATCACCAACCCAGACGGCGGTGTTCGGCGGCAGGAGTGGAACAAGCATGGCGATCTCGTCGCAACTATCGACGCTGCTGGAACGCGCACCGAGTACACCTACCACCCGAATGGCGCCGTCGCCGAGGTCACGGAATCTACTGGTGCGCGGACGATTACCGAGGTTGACGCGGCCGGATTGGCCATCCAGGGCATCGATCCGCAGGGGGCGGTCACTCGAATAGAGCGCGACGGTTTCGGCCGGCCGGTCACGGTCACCGATTCGCTCGGTGCGACAACCTGTTACGAGTGGTCGCCTGCGGGTGCCCTGCTGCGGCGCGTCGACCCGGACGGATACAGCGAGGTATGGGGCTACGACGGGGAAGGCAATCTGCTGATCCATACCGACCGGGCTGGAGGTGTCACTCGGTATGAATACGGAGCGTTCGACCTGCTGGCCTCTCGTATCGACCCGGACGGGACGGTCACTCGTTACCGTTGGGACAGCCAGCGCAGACTCGTAGCGGTGACCAATCCGCTCGGCCAGGTATGGACCTACGAGTACGACCCCAGCGGTCGAGTCGTCACCGAAACCGACTACGCCGGTGCCGCAACCCGATACACCTACGACAGGGCAGGCCGCACCGCCACCGTTACTCCGGCCACCGGTATCACCCGCCATCACACCTACGATGTCCTCGGTCATCTGACCGAAATCACTACCGATACAGGCGAATTCATCCGTAATCGCCTTGATACCGTCGGCCGGACGTTGACCGCTGTTTCCGGGACCGACGAAGGCCCCACCCATACCCTCGAATTCAACTACACCCTGACCGGGCAGATTGCCACCCAGCAGGTCGACGACCAGCCCGTGATGCGGCTCGACTACGACCTCCATGGCCGCCGTATCCGCCGCACGACTCCCTCGGGTGCTGCGACCAGATGGCGCTACGATGTTGCTGGCCGCGTCCACGGCCTGGACGTCGACGGTGGCCCTGTGCATTTCCGCTACGACCCGGCCGGGCGACCGATCGGGTGGAGTATCGGCGAGATCGTCGTCGACCGCGCGTTGACCAGCGTCGGTCAGGTCGCTCAGCAGACCGTCACCGCGCACCCGACGAGTTCTCTGAATCTGCCTCTGGGCCCCTCCACCCGTCCCGGTCCGACTCAGCTGCGCCACGATACATTCGTCTTCCGCCCCGACGGCTACGTGACAGGCCACATCACCGCCCGTCCTGGGGTCGATTCCGACCACCGTGAGTATCTGCTCGACCCCATGGGGCGCGTCACCGCTATCACCCGCGGTGACAGTCTCCTTGAGGAGTACGGCTACGACCCGCTCAGCAACATCACTGCTGCCCTCGCCGAACCCGCACCTCCCACCAGCCATGACGTGAAATCATTGGCTGCGCAGCACTTTCCGCACAGCGATCGGCGCGAATACCGCAACAACCTGCTTGTTCGCGACGGCCGTACTCGCTATTACTACGATGCTGCCGGCCGGCTGATTCGCAAGGAAACCGCTCGACTCTCCCACAAACCCGACGTCTGGCACTTCCGATACAACGCCTTCGACCAGCTGATCGATGCCTGGACCCCAGACCGGCAATGGTGGCACTACACCTACGACGCTCTGGGCCGCCGCTGCACCAAACAACACCTTTCCGGCGACGGCACCGTCCTCGAACGCGTCGACTACACCTGGGACGGCACCCATCTCATCGAGCAGACCACCGCACAGGCAATCACGCGCTGGCAATACCAGCCCGACTCCCACACGCCGATCACTCAGACGACAAATCGGCAGGATGGAGGCCGCGAGTCCGTTGCAATCATCGCAGACCTCGTCGGCACGCCAATCGAGCTCATCGATCATGCTCTTGCCGAATCGGTCGGTATCGCCGAGACAACTCTCTGGGGTCGGATGAAATGGCACGGCACTGCCGACACGCCGTTCCGTTTCCCTGGACAGCTATACGATCCCGAAACCGGAGTGAATTACAATCTTCATCGAATATACGATCCAGCTACCGGGCGATATCACACCAGCGACCCGCTCGGGTTGTCGGCAGCTCCGAACCCGGTCGGATATCCCCACAATCCGATTGTCTGGTGTGACCCACTAGGCCTGCTTCCCCAGGGCTGTACGAGTTCGTCGGGACCGCCGCCACAAACGGTCACCGAGCACGAGTACTACGATCCAAAGCCGGTAAAACCGGGGAATGTATTGGACCGGTGGTCGGACTTCCTGGGACCGGGCGAGCACACCAATCTTCATCCGCGAACGGGTGTCCCGGATCCCGGCCGAATCGTCTCCGAAGACGGACTTCGAAGTATCCGATTCGGCGCACACGAGATGGGGAGTAGTCCTACGAAATTTCACTATCACGAGGAAACGTGGAAATTTATTTCCCCGTCAAATACCTGGCACGTCGATAATCGGGTCGTGCGAGTCCCATTCCCGAAAGGAACCTGGTGATGAGAGTTACAGTCGTCGAACCCGCCAAACCGGGAGGGAGAACGACCGTCCGGTCCAAGACCGGAGAATGGCCCGCAATATGGCGCGGTGCCGAGTCGGCCGTCCGCGGACGAGATTACGACGTCGAGATCGAAATCGACGAGATTGAATCCTGGTGCGACGATCCGTCAACGGATGAGAACGTCAGCGGTATACATCTGTCGAATGACGCGGTCGTTGCGTGCGGCAAAATTTCTGTCGTATATGACGACGGGATATTCGTGCTCGATCTGGATCCCGGTTCGCTAATGGTCGACCAAGAGGATATTTCGTCAGCCGCCAAGGTTGGGCAATACATATGCCTTGAGGCTGCCTCTGTCTCACTGTTCCCGTCGGGGATATGAAGAAAAGGCGCTCGAGATGACGATGGTGGCCGACTGCCACCCTGCGATCGAAAGTAGTGGAAGGATAATTGTGGCCGATGTCGACTTCACTATAACTCGGATATGGGATCTGTCGTCCCGTCATGCGCTGCTGGTCACCGGTACCCTGGCGTCGGGAGAAATCAACCAGGGTGCCGTGTTGCGCAATAGCACCACCGGCGGCGCGGTCGGTGTGCGGGGCCTGGAACTACATGCGCACCGTGGACAAGAGCACACGCTCATCGTTGACCGCGATAACAGGGAACACGTACTGATCGGGCACCGCCTGGTAACGGGAACTACTACCGACCCTGTCACCTCGAGGTAGAACAGCCACGAGGTTGCTCACTGCGCGGAGAAGCTGGTCAGATTGTCCGCTCCTCACCAGCCACGACGACTCCGTCCTCGTTGGTGACGGTGATGAACGAGGTGAACCCGTCGGCCTGCAGCCGCTTCAGCTGTGCGCCGATCTTCCCGCTGCGGCGGAGGACCTCGACGATCCTGTTCTGGCTCCGGAGTGCGCGAGCTACTGCAAGGGCGTCGGCGACGGGCACGTCGGCTTCGGCGAGCACCGCGGTGGCGTTCCGGGCGATCTCATCGTTGAGCAGACCGACAATCCGCTCGAACCCGATGGAGAACCCGCAGGCGGGCACGTCCTTGCCGAGGGAACGGCCGATGAGCTTGTCGTATCGGCCACCGCCGGCGACGGAGCTGGACATCTCAGGGTGGGTAATCTCGAAGATCTGACCGGTGTAGTAGCCCATGCCGCGCACGAGTGTCGGGTCGAATTCCCAACGCAGGGGCCGTTGTTCGGCGAGGCGGTCGAGGCTGGCCGTGGTGGCGGCGAGGTCGTTGACCACGGTGTCGGCCAGGCTCGGGACGGCGTTGGTGAGTGCGTCGGCGAGCTTCTCGGCGGGAAGCTCGCGCAGGTTGCTGATCTTGTCCAGAGCGGCGGTGATCGCGTCGGTAGGCAGGCCGATGTCGGTGAGTTCGGTGCGGACGCCGTCCCAGCCGATTTTGTCGAGCTTGTCCAGGGTGATGAAGAACCGATCCCACGACTCTTCGGGCAGGCCGGCGTCGGTCGCCAGGGCGGAGAGGAATCGGCGGTCCGAGAGTCGGACGGTGATGTCGTGCAGGCTGACCGCGGCCAGGGCCGCTGTGGTGGCCTCGATGAGTTCGGCCTCGGCCAGGACACTGGGTTCGCCGATCATGTCGATATCGCACTGGTAAAACTGGCGGTAGCGGCCCTTCTGGGGGCGTTCGGCGCGCCAGACTGGACCGACCTGGAGAGACCGGAACGGGGTGGGCAGGTTGGCGTGGTCCCTGCGCCAACACGACCTCACTAAACCCCTGTACTGGCTGGCGTCGGACTCCGTCGACATCTGCGTGCTCGCCCTGGTCATCCACTACATCGACGACCGGATCACGCTGCTGCGCGAACTGCGCCGGGTCCTGCGACCCGGCGGGCACCTGATCATTTCCACCAGCCACCCCACCTCCGACTGGCTCACCACCGAGGGCAGCTACTTCGATACGGGATGGGTCGAACAGAAGTGGTCCTGCGGTATCACGCACCGCTTCTGGCATCAACCGCTGCAGGCATGGTGCGCGGAGTTCACCGCGGCCGGTTTCACGATCGACGCGATCACCGAACATCAGCCCACCACCGACATGGCCCGCACTCACCCCGTCGAACATGAAACCCTCACCCGCCGACCCGGCTTCATCGCCTACCGGCTCACCACAGGTCGCGGGAAGGACGATGATGCCTGACGTGCCAGAATTCGACATGGCCAACACTCATCGGCGCCCCGTGATTGCCATTGTTTCCGGCCCTCCAGGCTCTGGGAAGTCAACGCTGGCTCACGCGCTTGCCACGGACCTCGGCGTGCCCGCGATCATTCGCGACGAGGTCAAGCAGGGCATGGTCGCGGGCACCGCACCAACCGGCGACGCCGGATTCGAAGACCTCAACATTCCTGTCCTGCACACCTTCTTCGACGTGCTGACCGTGCTGGCCCGCGCAGGCGTCAGGGCGGTCGCCGAGGCCGCGTTCCAGGACAAACTCTGGCGCCCGAACCTGCTACAGCTGGCCAAGTTCGCCGAAATCCGCATCATCCACTGCATCGCGCCGCAACAGGTGCTCCACGACCGCATCACCCACCGTGCCGAGCACGACCCCCACCGGCGCGCACACAACGACGCCGACCTCATCGCCGAGATCGCCACCGGCACCCGCACTGCCGACTCCTTCGTACCGGTGAAGATGGACGTTGCGGAAATGACCGTCGACACCACCAACGGATACCAACCAGGCATGGACGCCATCGCGCGATTCATCACGAACCGCCTTCACGACGCCCAGACCCCGACACCGTGCGACGGGGAGATTCGATGATCGACCTATGGACCGCGGGACCGTTGATTCTGCTGGAACCGGTGGAGATCACCAGCCGATCCGGTCCAGACGCCATGGTGGGCGGTTCATTCAGCGGACCGAGCCTTGAAATGCTCGCCACCGCAGCCCACGTCGACTATCTGGTGGCTTCTCATCCGAGGTAGGGATACCTACCGGAGAGGAAGTCCCCGATCTGCTGGCGCATGCTCGCGTGAATGTCGTGCGTGTCCAGATCATTCGGCATGACGAAGGCGATGCCGTCGGCCTCGTCGTTGATCGTCGGCTCACCCGAGACCGGCCGGCCCAGGTACCAGTTCTCATATCGTTGGCGAATCTCCCCATGGGTGTAGGCCACGATGTGGTTCGGATTGCTATACACCCCAAGGAATCCCGTGACCTCTGCGGTGATTCGGTCTCCCTCCCTGCATTCGCGGACCGCGCATTCGGCGGCGGTCTCACCCAAGTCCATTGCTCCGCCGGGCAATGGTCATGTGTGGAGCCGGCGTCAAGCGTTGGGGTAGATGACACGGGCGGAGTGGGGATCGAGCCATGCTGGAGGTGTGACGGACAACTCCAGCGCATAGCGCTCGGACTCGTCTTGGCTGGAAGGAAAGGTGGTCCAGTTGGCTGCGCGTACCGACAGTTCGGGGTGTTCACGGAAGTAGTTGGCGGCTCTCTGGAAGACCTCGGCTTCCTGGACCATATCCCCGTCGCGGTAGAAGGCGACGGTCGCGGATAGGAAGGCTGCGGCGTCCGTGCTGTCGGTATCAAGGGTGGAGGCTATGCGTTTCAACCCGATGAGCCGGTATTCCGGTGTGTCCCAGGCAGGTTCGGTGCCCGTCTCGGGCTGATCCTCAGTATTCGACATCACCTCAGCATGCCAGCAGATGCGCCACCAGGCGTGCCTGTGCGAGGGGGAATTTGCTCGCGCCGGTGTACATCACGTGGCCCCTGGCAGCCGGTGAGTTCATCGGACGGGTCATCCGTCGAGGCAATTTCGTGGATCGGGGAAGCCGAGTTCGGTGTATCCGGGTGCTCGTTCGTGCAGTGTTCGGGCGATGACGGGTGTGAGGGCGTCGTGGTAGTCGTGCACGGTGGCTGTGGTTTTGCCGGGGTGTGCTCGGGTGATGCGGCCGACGTACTGGACCAGGCGGCCTTTGAATTTCACCGGCGCGGCGAGGAACAGGGTGTCCAGGGCTGGGCAGTCGAACCCTTCGCCGATGTAAGGGCCGGTGCCGACGATCGTCAGTGGTGCCCCGCTGGCGCGGCGTGTGGCGATGGCCTCGGTCACCGCTTGGCGTTCGCGGGCAGCCATCCCGCCACGTAGGACCATGACCTCATCCACGCCGGCGGCGGTGAGCTTGTCGGTGATGGCGGTGAGGTGGTCGAGCCAGGTGGTCAGCACGAGTATGTTCGCGCCTTGGGTGTGTGCGGTGGTGACATCGGTGACGATCTGGGCCAGGCGGTCCTGGTCAGCGACCAGAGCGCGGTAGATCTTGGCCATCGCGCCTGGCTGTGCCGGGTCGATGTCC
The DNA here is from genome assembly GCF_050434125.1 of Nocardia sp. GP40. Classification (NCBI taxonomy): domain Bacteria; kingdom Bacillati; phylum Actinomycetota; class Actinomycetes; order Mycobacteriales; family Nocardiaceae; genus Nocardia; species Nocardia sp. GP40. The sequence continues at coordinate 13,635 of NZ_JBNPVW010000033.1, forward strand.
GGGGCGTAGGCGAAAGCGGTGGGGTGTACGTGCAGCACCGGATGCGGTGCCGGGACGGCACCTTGGGAGGGCAGTTGGCCCGCTTTCGGTGCTTCGATGGTGTGAGTGTGGGAGCCGAGTTGGTGGTAGATGAGGTCATCGAGCCGGTCACGGCGATACGGTGTGGCGGTCAAGCCCAGCCAATACTTGGCCGGGATCTTGTTCAACACGTCGGTGAAGGCACTGGCCGCCACGTGATGGCATTCGTCGACCACGACGAAGCCGTACCCGCCGGTGAGTTCCTCGATATTGGCTCGGCGGGCCAGGGTGGGCAGCAGAGCGACGTCGATGATGCCGGTGGTCTTGGATCGGCCGCCGCCGATCTGCCCGCATTTCACGCCGAGGTACTCGGCGATCCGGGCGCGCCATTGATCGGCGAGTGCTTTGCGGTCGACGATGACCGGCGTCGAGGTGGATCGGGCGGCGATCGCCGCGCAAGCGATGACGGTCTTACCGGTTCCCGGGGGCGCCACAACCAGTGACGCGTCGACGGGCTCGAGGGCGCGCAGCGCGTGCTGTTGTTCTGGGCGGAGCTCTGCTGTGCAGGTGAGGTTTTGCGCGGTGCCTTCGTGGCGGGTGTCGTCGATGTGAAGGCTGCTGCCGGCGGATTCGATCAGCGTTGTCAACAGTGGCACCAGCCCGCGGGGCAGGAGCAGGTCGCCGTCGAGGGTTTCGTCGTAGCTGCGCAGGAATCGTGGTGTGTCCCAGGTGCTGCGGCGGGCGCGCTGGCGGGCAAAGAATTCCGGGTTCGGGATGGAGGCCGCGTGCTTGACCGCCGAGATCATCGCCGGGCCCAGATCGGTGGCCGTCAACCGGATGCGGGCGGCGAACGTTGCCCGTACCAGCGCGGCGGGCTGGGGCACGATCTTCGACGAGGTCGGCAGACGCAGGCGGCGAACATCGTGGCCGGTCTTGGGTTGGGGCAGCGAGTTGGCCAGGGCGCCAACGTGTTTGGGGGACAGGCGCGCGATGCTGGACAGATACGCCCGCTGGTCGTCGAACGGCTCCAGGGTGGCCGGGTCCAGGAATACGGTGGTGCCGTGCTGGCGGCGGGCTCCGGCCAATGGTGCGGCGATGAGATTGCCGACCCCGCGTCCGGTGTGCGTGTCTTGCGACGGGAACAGCCGATCGTAGCTGGACAGGCTCATCCGGCCGCGCAACCCGATGGCCTCGGCGAGCAGGCCGGTAGCGATCCGCCGGGCCGATACGGCGGGCGTGGCAGCGGCGAAGAAAATCCACACGTGAGCACCGTGTCCGGACTGGGACACCTCGAGGGCGGCCGGAATATCGGTGGCGCGAGCGGCTTTCAGATAGGCCAGGGCATCGAGCATGGCAGTGTCCTTGTCGAAGTCCGCGGCGACCCACCAGCAGGTGTCGTCATCGGCCAACGGATACAGCCCGATATGGTGCTTGCCCCGCAGATGCTGATCGACGACGTCTTCGGTCAGCGGCAGGTACGACGCGTCCGCGGTCGACATGCCCTTGCGCCAGTGGCCGCGGATCGCAGGAGCCCATCCCGATCGGCCATCGTGGCGGTTTTCCCAGCGCACCGCGTAGACATCGGAGCGGGCGCCGAACAGATCCAGATAGAACCGGACCTTCGCCTCCGGACTCGCATGCCGGTGGATCGGCGTCCCAGTAGCTGTCTGGTCGGGTAGTGCGGCGCGTGCCTGGGTTTCGGTCAGCGCCAGCAGATTCCGCAGCCGAGTGTTCTCCGCACGCAGAGCGTCGAGTTCGCCGGGATAACCGTCCACGGGCATACAGTCTGCACCCCCGCGCCGCTCGACATCGAAACCTTCCCCACCCGCAAACGCGCCTACGCGAATCAAGCGTCTGCGTTCACGCCCGGCATCTCGCTGCCTGTGCCGCGTACCGACCTGCAGCAGGCCGCTTTCAGCGTCAGGAGTCCGAGACCGATGGGGAACCGGGCGGATTCTCGGGGTAGCCGGGGAAACGCAGTCCGAGGATGTCGAGGCTGGCGCGTCGGTTCTTACAGCAGGCGGCTCATGATGATCGCGTCCCAGAGTTCCCCCGTTGCGGCACCGGTAGTGCGCGCGCAGCGTTCCTTCCACATCGAAGCCGACGTGCTGGTAGAGGCCGATCGCGGGGAGGTTGTGCGGCCTCCTCGAGGCAGCCGGCCCCGGCGGCCTTCAACGACGCCGACCACTCGATGAGCGACGATGACACCGGATTCCGCTGCATCACAACAGAATTGAGCGAACAGACGCCGTAATCGGCGGCGGGCGACGATGAGCAAGATCAAGGTGCCGGTGAGGCTGGCAGGGCTGACGAACAGGCGGCGCGGATGACACCGGAGCAGGAGAGGGAGCAGTGCGAGAATGCCGCGCTGCACCGTCGTCTCGAGTTGGCGCGGGAGCGCGACGCACGAGGGCGGGAGCGGTGATCGGGTCACAGTAGCAGGGCGCCAGCACCATCCGGTTGTCGCGCTCGTGAACGAGGTCGTGGTAGCGGGTCCGGTCGATGATCCAGTGGGACCCGCCGATATGAATCCCCGAACTGAAACGCCAAACAGATGCGATCGGCGCGGAAGCGGCGGCGAGAGCCGAGGGGTGCGGGAGTTGACCAAAGTGGACGCGCGGTAGTACGGAAAGGCTAGCGGCGACGGCGGGGCGGATACGAACAACGGAAAATCGGGGGGATCGGGGTCGTCGCGGGAGAGATGATCGGAAACGGTTCGCCCATGATCGGTGACGTGACATGTTATTTGTGATCTTCCGTGACGTTGCCGTAACTCGATTCACATGACGCGAGTAACGCGGTAGTCGATCTTGAGGTGGGCCAATATGGTTTGTATGGAGGAATCGGTGTTTGGATCGGAGCTGCGGCGTCTGAGGGGGGCGGCGAAGCTGTCGTTGCCGGTTTTCGCCGCTCGAACCCATTACAGCAAGGGGTATCTCAGTCGAGTTGAGAACGGGCGCGCCAGGCCCAACAGAAGACTTGCGGAAATATGCGATGACGTATTGGGGGCCGATGGTGCCCTAGTGGCCATAATTTCGACTGAAGAACGTGACAGGAGCAGTTCCGCCGCAAGATTTTCCGGTTTACCTCCTGTTCCTCGACGGTTCGTCGACAGGCATACGGAGCTGGAGCAGGTCCGTGCGACATTGCTAAGAAGAGGCGGCGAAGTATGTGCACTGGTCGGTATGGCGGGCGCTGGCAAGACCGCGGTAGCGGTGAGGGCTGCGTGGAGTGTGGAGAGTCATTTTCGCGATGGGTGTTTATTTTTCGATCTTCGGAGCTATTCTCCAGTATCGGCGCCGGTATCGAGCGCTGATGTATTGGATAGCGTGCTGCGGACACTTGGTGTGCCGGGTGCTGAGATACCGGTCGATTTGGATGGTCGCGCCAATCTCTACCGCCATCGCCTTCGGAATGCGCAGCTGTTACTGATTTTCGACAATGTTGGTAGTGCGCAGCAATTGGTGCCGTTGCTGCCCGGCGGTCCGTCGTGCGGTGTTCTCGTGACCAGTCGCAGTCGGATGGTCGCTCTGGACGATGCCGTTCATATCTCGGTGGGAGTTCTGCCGATGAGCGATGGGGTTCGATTATTCCGATCGATCTGCGGGGATACATTGTCGCTGGACGAGGGGGCTGTGATGCATGTCGTGGAGCGGTGCGGGAATCTGCCGTTGGCTATGCGGATCGCAGCTGCACGCATGCGAGACGCCCCCGACGAGGAGCACGAGGAGATCGTGCAGCGCCTCGCCGACGAGGCGGAATTGATCGACCTGCTCGACGACGGCGAGCGAAGCGTTATAGCCGCATTTCGATTATCCTACGGCAATCTATCAAACACCCTGCAGAGTTTCTTCGGACTGCTGGCATTGCTCCCCGGGAGCGATTTCGATGCACGAGCTGCGGCCGGGCTGGCAGGGGTGACCTTGCGGTCGGCCACGCGCATGCTCAGCGACTTGCATGACGCGCATATGATTGTCCGGAAAGCCGGCCGTCACTACGGCTTCCATGACCTGGTGCGGCTCTTCGCGGTTGATCAGGCGCTGGGTGATCTGCCGGGTGAGGATCGGGACGCTGCTCTCGGCAGACTGCTCGACTACAGCATTTTCCAAGCAGAGGCCTGCACGGAATTCATTGCCCCGCATCGTGTTCGGGTTCCGCTGGTGTTGGAGCAGCTGCCCGCCGTCGCGATCGGGTTCGCCGATCGTGGTAGCGCGTTGGCGTGGATCGGCCGTGAATGGCCCAACCTGGTCGAGTTGTGCAAGGTAGCGGCTGATCGCGGCATGCACACGCGGTGCTGGCAGCTGGCGATGGTGATGCGGGACTTCTTCTACCTTTCCAAACTGTGGGATCCGTGGATCGAAACCCACACCATCGCGGTAGCCGCCGCGCGGGCAGCGGCCGACCGCCGGGCCTGGGGAACCAGTCTCAATAATCTCGGCATTGCGCACGCGGACCGCGGCGACCTAGCGGTCGCCGCGGCCTACTACAAGCAGGCACATGCAGTACTGAGCGACACCGACGATGAACATGGCCTGATGAACGCTGCCTGTAATCTCGGCTGGGTTGATCTGTACCGCGGAAACCATACGGACGCGTTCGAAAATTTGCGAGACGCCTACGATTTCTATCAGCGAAGCAACGCGAAGCGTAATGCCGCGATCACGCTGCGTGGTATCGCTCTGACCGAAACGGAACTCGGATCTTTCAGCGATGCCCTTTCCCATGCCCAGCAGGCGTGGACCGAGGCCCAGGACCTCGGCCTGGAACTGGATACCGCCATGTCCCTCACCTGCATCGCATGGGCGCACTACCGTAACGGTCGCTACCAGGAAGCGCTACAATTCTACGAACGGGCTGTCCGGGAATGTGAGCGTTGCGGAAGCCCTTACGAAACCGCCCGCGCCCTGATCGGCATCGGAAACGTCCACGCTGAAACCGGAAATTACAGCCTGGCGGAGGAGCTGTGGGTGCAGGCCTCGCAAACGCATTCGACACTCAATCCAGAAATGGTAGGCGAGGTTCGAATACGGCAACTTTTCATCACCGAGGAAAATAAGCGGGGATAGGAGCCTGTGGCGACTCGCAGGGAATGCGCAGCTATTCAGCGCGCTGCGCGGTACGCATACCGGTGAGCCGGTCGCTGGAAATAGCTTTGACAATAATGAGGGAGAAAAGACAGTTGGCCGTGGTGGTGGCCACAGATTCCCAGGCTGTAAACTGAAGAAGGAAAGCTATTATCGAGGACCAGATCAAAACTCGGGCTGTGAACTGCAATGCGGCCTTCATGACCATCCTTACCGATGTTTACCGATCTTTGCTGGCCGAGTTGCCAGCCAGGAAATATCATCGCCCCGTCGTCGACCTGAGCGATAGAGGTTACCGGTTTCCTGCAGTTCCGAAAACCATGAAACCGCCTACTGCCTGGAGGCAGGCGAAGACGCGGCGGGGTTCCGACGCGCACTATCTATCGAACGTCAGTTCGATAGGCGAGTTGGAGGTGTAATTGCATCGGTCGCACTCATCTTCCCGTTCATCTCTGTTCTGTCGAGATTTCGAGATCAACATCAGCGTTTGATTATATGAGTGGCTGTTACTGTTTTGATAGTTTTTGGCATGTTCGTGCGGGTATCCCGATTATCGGAATCTTCAGGTTGATTCGTTTCGATTGAGGTTTCGAGGCCGTGCCATCGGTTGGGGTGCGGTCTCGATCCATGTTCCCAGAGGGAACAAGCACATGGGGATGCGCAATGTACACCGATGATCAGAGTCTAGGGTTCGTCGCCGACGGCGACTCCGCACCGCGGGTATTCATCAGCTACTCGCACGACACGCCCGAGCACAAGGAGTTGGTGCTGCGGTTCGCCACCTTCCTGAGGGCGGAGGCAGGTGTCGACGTCCGCATGGACATCTGGTTCGACAACCAGCGGCGGGATTGGTCGCTGTGGGCGATCGAGCAGCTCGCGGACGCCGATTTCGTGGTGATCATCGCCTCGCCCGACTACAAGCGACGCGCCGATGGAACCGCACGCCCGGACGAGGGGCGCGGCGCGCAGTTCGAGGCCGCGATCATCCGCGACAACCTCACCCGCGATCTTCGCGACCAGGTGCGCCGGGTACTGCCGGTGGTCCTGCCGGGCCGGTCGATCGACGAGATCCCCAGGTTCCTAGCCGCATACTCCACCACCCGCTACGTCATCGACGACTTCACACTCACCGGGATCGCCGATCTGCTCGTAGCCATGACCGGCGTGTCCGAACATGCGATGCCGCGTCGTGGCCGTTTCGTCGGATCTCCTTTCGCGGGATCCACCCGAGGCTCTCCACCGAGCCTGCCGGCCCCCGCCGTCCAGTCCGGGGCACGCATGGACTCGGTCGCTGTTCCGCTACAGCACAACCACATACAGGTCATTTCCGGTGAGATCCCGCGACGGCCACGCCATTTCGTCGTCCGCGCCGAGTTGCAGCATGCGCGGCGACTGTCCGATTCGTCACGAGTGGTTGTCGTGGTCACCGGACTGCGCGGGGTCGGGAAAACGCATCTGGCCGCCGCGATCGCCCGCGACACCATCAAAGCGGGCAACGCACTGGTCGGATGGATCAACGCCGGCACCACCGACACCACGCACGCGGGCATGGCCGAGATCGCCGCACAGCTCGAAGTCGCCGACCCCGCCGGGGACGCCGAGAAATCAGCTCACCACCTGCGCGACTACCTCTCGAGCAAGACCGAGCCGGGACTGCTGGTGTTCGACAATGCCACCGACCCCGACCAGATCCGGCGCCTGCTCCCGGTCGCAGGCCACACCCGAGTCATCATCACGACTACCAACCACCAGTTCGCCGCCCTTGGCGAGCTCGTGGACCTGGGCGTCTACACCCGAGATGAATCGATCGAATATCTGACCAAGGCCACGGGTTTGACCGAGCCGGCCGAGGCCGCCGATCTGACCGAACTGCTGGGGGATCTGCCGCTGGCGTTGTCGGTCGCGGCCGCAACGATCACCGGCCGCCGCCTGGACTACCCCCACTACCGGCAACTCCTCACCGAGCAACTACTCACCCACGTGCTGAAACGGCAGACCGGCCACGACTATCCGCTGCCGCTGGTGCAGGCGATCCTGCTGTCGATCCAGACCGTGGAAACCGCGACCGACGCCCCCGACGTCGACGCCAAGGTGCGATACCTGCTGCAAATCATCGCGATGTTCTCCTCCGCCGGTGTTCAGCGAATCCTGCTACCCGAACCCGGCTGGGCCCTGGACGAAGCCCTGGAACGGTGCGTCTCGGCGTCGCTGTTGTCGTGGTCCACCGCTGGTGATGCGGTCATCATGCACAAATTGGTCGCCAGAGTCCTGCGCGAGCGCGCGCAAGCCGACGATCTTGTGGCCGCGGCCGTCGCGGTGATCCAACCCCTGCTGTTCGACCGGTCCGAGGCCTGGACGAACAGGGAACTCGGAACACACATCGTCGCCCAGATCGACGCGTTGTGGCAGACCGGACTACCCGCGAGAGCGCGCGCCTCTATCGCTGAACGCGCGTTGGCGGCACGCGACTGGGCCGTGGAACAACTCGTCGAATCCGCCTACACCACCCGGTCAATCGCCCTTGCAACAGCCACCCTCACCGACTACACCCAGATCCTGGGCCCCGACCACCCCGGGACCCTGCAGGCCCGCCACAACCTCGCCTACGCCCACCGCGCGATCGGCCGCCTCAGCAAAGCGATCGACCTGTACCGGGACGTGCTCACCGACCGGACCAAGATCCTGGGCGCCGAACACCCCAGCACCCTCGCAACCCTCAACGGTCTCGCCTACGCCTGCCAGCTGATGGGAAATCTGACCGAGGCGATCCCCCTGTTCAAGACCGTCCTCGCGGGCCGTGACCGCGTGCTGGGAAACGATCACCCCAGCACCCTGACCTCACGCAACGGCCTGGCCTACGCCTACGCCTCCGCGGGCCGCCTCGCCGAAGCAATCGAGCTATACCGGGCCGTACTCACCGACCGGGAACGAGTCCTGGGTCTCGACCACGCCGACACCCTCACCACGCGTCACAATCTCGCTGGCGCCTACCGATGGGCCGGACGCCTCACCGAGGCGATCCACCTCTATCAGCAAGTACTGGCCGACCGCGCACGCGTTCTCGGGCCCGACCACCCCTGGACGACCCGATCCCGTCACAACCTCGCCGGCGCCTACCGCACCGCCGGACATCTGGACAAAGCGCTCCAGCTCTACCGCGACGTCCTGACTGAACGACTACAGGTCCTGGGCCCGGACCACCCCGGCACCCTGACCACCCGCAACAAACTCGCCCGCACCTACAGCGCCAAGGGCCAACTCGACCGCGCCGTCGAGCTCTACCGCGACGTCGCCGACGACTACGCCCGCATCCTCGGACCCGACCACCCCGGCACCCTCCGAGCCCGCAACGGCCTGGCCCGAACCCTCCAAGCCAATAAACGGCTCCATGAAGCCATCGACCTGCACGAGCAAGTGATCGCCGACCGCACCCGGGTCCTGGGCCCCGACCATCCCGACACCCTCAGCTCCCGCCACTACCTCGCCCGCACCCACGGCGCCGCAGGACACGTCGACGAAGCGATCCGCATCTACCGCGGCGTGCTCGCGGACCGGGAACGACTCCTCGGGCCCGACCACCCCGGCACCCTCGCCACCCGCCGCGGCCTGGCCCACGCCTACAGAGCCGCAGACCGACTCGACGACGCAGTCCACCTCTACCAAACCGCGTCAATCGAACACATCCCGGCGCCCGATACACACCAGGACAAACTCCTGCGGCTGTACCAGGCCATCGTCAACGACAGCCTCCGAGTCCTGGGCCCGACCCACCCCGACACCCTCATCTGCCGCGGCCGCCTGGCCAACGCCTACGAATCAACCCACCAACACCCCGAAGCGATCCGCCACTACCAAGCAGTACTCGCTGACTGCGAACGCGCACTCAGCCCCGGCCACCCCCTCACCACCCAAATACGCGCCAGCCTCGCCGGCCTCCGCAGAACCCCGATACTCCTCGGACCAGACGACGACGAGGTCCACACCACACCCGCACCGAAATAGCGGAATCAACAATTAGAGCTCGAGCCGATCTACCGCGACTGGACAGTGCACCTGATTCAAACACCGCATTCGGAAACCAACACAGGCTGCCCGGACGGGGCGGTGAAACCGCGAAAATACTTCTGTGCCAATAAAATAACTGCATAGCCACCAGTGCGAAATCCTGCGGGGGAAATCTGTGACCGCGAGGCCGCCGCACGGGATCAGCTTCATCGTTCCCTGTTTCAACAGCGGCAGTTACCTCCTGGGCGCCGTGGATTCCCTGATAGCCCAGCCGCTTTCGATTCAGTTCGAGATCATCGTCGTTGATGACGGCTCCGATGATCCGGCTACCCAGTCACCCACGAGCGGGCCTTAGTACTGCAACGGCACTCGGCTGAGTCCGTGCTGGTAGATCTGGTGTGTGGTGTTGGATCGTGTTGTGGCCGAGTTGGATTCGTTGATGTCGAGGATCGGGAGCCGGTTCACGCGTTCGGAGCCGCGGGCTCGGGCGCGGGAGTATGTGACCGGGTTGACGGCGGGTCTGGAGCGTAAGAACGGGTGGACGTTATCCGAACGCGCTGGTGAGGTGGGGCCGGACGGGATGCAGCGGCTGTTGCGCAAGGCTGACTGGGACGTCGAGGGGGTCCGCGACGATGTGCGCTCGTTCGTGGTCGAGCACCTCGGCGACCCGGAGGCGGTGGTGGCCGCTGACGAGACCGGATTCCTGAAGAAGGGCGTGAAGTCGGCCGGGGTGCAACGTCAGTACTCCGGTACCGCAGGTCGGACTGAGAACTGCCAGATCGGGGTGTTCTTGGCGTATGCGTCGAGACATGGGCACGCATTGATCGACCGGGAGCTCTATCTGCCCGAATCGTGGACCTCGGACCGGGATCGCTGCCGCGCGGCCGGGATCCCGGACGAGGTCGAGTTCGCCACCAAACCACGGCAGGTGATCGCCATGCTGGAACGAGTCCTCGCCGCCGAGATCCCGTTCGCGTGGTTCACCGCCGACGAGGCCTACGGTCAGGCCGGCTACCTGCGTGACTGGCTCGAAGACCACGACGTGTTCTATGTGATGGCCACCCGCTGCGACCAGCAGGTCACTACCCGCGCGGACCGCGTCGCCCGGGCTGATGTGCTGGTCGGCGAGTTCGCGGCTGCATCCTGGCAGCGGTTGTCGGTCGGCGCCGGCGCGCACGGGCCTCGTGAATTCGACTGGGCGCGCCGCCAGATCGAGGGCACCTGGAGCAAAGGTCGCGGGCACTGGCTGCTGGCACGCCGCAGCATCAGCGACCCCACCGAGATCGCCTACTACCTGTGCTACGGCCCGAAACAATCCCGGCTGGTGGATCTGGCCTTCACAGCCGGGTCGCGCTGGCATATCGAGGAGGCGTTTCAGCAGGCCAAGGGCGAGGCCGGGCTCGATCACTACCAGGTCCGCGACTGGCGGGCCTGGTATGCCCACATCACCTTGTCGATGCTCGCACTGGCCTGGCTGGCAGCATCCAAAGCCATTGCCGCAAAAGGGGACTCACCGACAACGTCGAAGGCATGATCGCTCTCACACTACCGGAGATCCGCCGCCTGCTCGTCGCATTCGTCCTCACCCGCCACCACATCGCCGACCACACCTGGTCCTGGTCACGCTGGCGGCGACGCCGCCAGCATCAAGCCAGACTCAGCCACTACCGCCGACGAGGCCACCCACTCACCTGACAGCCGAGTGCCGTTGCAGTATTAGGCGGCGAATATGCTGGCGCGGTGACCGATGCCCCCCAGCGCGACAACACTGACCCTGCGATGCTGCCCACGACGTTCGTACCGGCAGAGCTCGAAGGTGTTGTATACGTACGCTGGGTAGAGGCCGGATACTTCCACGCCACCACCGACAGCGGCAAACCTCCGTACGCGATCGTGATCCCGCCGCCGAACGTGACGGGCCGACTTCACATGGGCCACGCCTTCGAGCACACCCAGATCGACGCGCTGACTCGCCGCAAGCGCATGCAGGGCTTCGAAACGCTCTGGCAGCCGGGCATGGACCACGCCGGAATCGCCACCCAGAACGTCGTGGAACGCGAACTCGCCAAGGAAGGACTGTCCCGCCACGATCTGGGCCGCGAGCAGTTCGTCGAACGGGTGTGGGCGTGGAAGAACTCGTCTGGCGGGCAGATCTCGGGCCAGATGCGCCGCCTCGGCGACGGCGTTGACTGGGACCGTGAACGGTTCACCATGGACGAGGGCCTGTCCAGGGCGGTGCAGACGATCTTCAAACGCCTCTACGATGACGGGCTGATCTACCGAGCCGAACGCATCATCAACTGGTGCCCCCGCTGCATGACCGCCCTGTCCGATATCGAGGTCGAATATCAGGACGACGACGGTGAACTGGTGTCTATCCGATACGGCGACGGCGATGCCGCAATCGTCGTCGCCACCACCCGCGCGGAAACCATGCTCGGGGACACCGCGGTCGCGGTCCATCCCGATGACGACCGCTACCGGCAGCTGATCGGCACCGAGATCGAGCTGCCACTGACCGGCCGCAAGATCCCGATCATTGCCGATGAGCATGTGGACCCCGAATTCGGGACGGGCGCAGTCAAGGTCACCCCAGCCCATGACCCCAACGACTTCGAGATCGGCCAACGCCACCAGCTGCCCTCGATCACCGTGCTCGACGAGCGCGCTGTGATCATCACGCACGGCCCATTCCAAGGCCTGGACCGGTTCGAGGCCCGCGCCTCGATCGTGGCCGCGCTCCGCGCCGAGGGGCGAATCGTCGCCGAGAAACGGCCCTACGTGCATGCAGTCGGGCACTGCTCCCGCTGCGGAACAACCATCGAGCCGCGTCAATCTTTGCAGTGGTGGGTGAAGGTCGAACCCCTGGCGAAGATGGCCGGCGACGCGGTGCGGGACGGCCGAGTTCGAATCCACCCCGCAACCCTGGAAGCCCGATATTTCGCGTGGGTGGACAACCTGCGGGACTGGTGCATCTCCCGGCAACTGTGGTGGGGGCATCGGATCCCCGTCTGGTACGGACCGGACGGGCAGAGCGTCTGCGTCGGCCCCGACGAGCAGGCCCCCGAGGGATGGGTGCAAGATGCCGACGTGCTCGACACCTGGTTCTCCTCCGGGTTGTGGCCGTTCTCCACGCTCGGCTGGCCCGAGCAGACCCCGGCGCTGGAGAAGTTCTACCCGAACTCCATCCTGTTCACCGGGTACGACCTGATGTTTTTCTGGATCGCCCGGATGATGATGTTCGGGCTCTACATCTCCGACGGCCAGACTCCACCGTTCTCCACGATCGCCCTGCACGGCATGGTCCGCGACAAGCACGGCAAGAAAATGTCCAAGAGCTTCGGCAATGTCGTCGACCCGATCGACTGGATGGACGCCTACGGCACCGATGCGCTCCGATTCGCCTTGGCTCGGGCCGCCAACCCAGGCACCGACGCCCCGATCGCCGAGGAATCCGTCGCCGGCGCCAGAAGCTTCACCACGAAGATCTGGAACGCCACCCGCTTCGCACTCCTCAACGGTGCCACCGTCGCTGGCGAGCCACCCGAGCCCACGGCAGTGTCCACGGTCGATCGCTGGATTCTGTCCCGGCTTGGTCGCGTGATCGAACAGGCTGACGCCTTGTTCGAGGACTACCAGTTCGCGAAGCTGTCCGAGTTGCTGTATCACTTCGCGTGGGACGAAGTATTCGACTGGTACCTCGAACTCAGCAAGACCGCGTTCACCGCAGCCGAACCACACGCGGACACCTCACGGCGAGTACTCGGACATGTGCTGGATGTTCTTCTGCGGCTGTTGCATCCGATCATTCCGTTCGTCACCGACAAGCTGTGGACCACGCTCACCGGCCAGGAGTCGGTTGTGATCGCACCCTGGCCCACAGATCCCGGATTCCGCGACGAAGCAGCCGAGACCGAGGTCATCCAGCTGCAGGAATTCGTCACCGAGGTCCGGCGATTCCGCTCGGACCAAGGACTCCGCCCGACACAGCCTGTGCCCGCCGAACTTCAACTCACCGAGGCACTCGCACGGCACGAGCCAGCAATCCGGCAACTAGTACGCCTCACCCCAGCCGCGGCCGACTTCCGCGCGACAGCAGTCCTACCGATCGGACAGGCCACCGTAAGCCTGGACCTGTCCGGAGCAATCGACGTCGAGGCCGAGCGTCGCAGACTTACCAAGGACCTGGCCGTCGCCCAGAAAGAGCTGGACAACACACAAAGAAAGCTGGGCAACAAGAACTTCCTGGCCAAAGCCCCCGACGACGTCGTACAAGGCATACGGGACCGAGGAACAAAAGCTGAACAAGACATCCGGCGGATCGAAGAGCAGCTCGCGAGCCTGGCAGGCCGTATGTAGGGGCAGCGCGGCCACCTCCGGCGTGGCTCGCCCCACGTCGGGCGGTGCCACGACAACCTCCTGTGACTGACCATCGTCGCAGACCACTACCGATTCGTCGTCGGCGTCGACACCCACGCCGCAACACACAGCTACGCCGTCGTCGAATCCCCGACCGGCCGC
>NZ_JBNPVW010000034.1:0-23430 GCF_050434125.1 Nocardia sp. GP40
CGCCATCAACGAATCCAGTTCGCCCACCAGCCGATCCAACATCACCCGACAGGTCTACCAGCACCAATTCACGCGAGTGACGTTGCAGTACTAATTCGAATATCCAATCCGGAACTGCTATGCACGTTGCACGCACATCGATAACGGTCGTAGCGGTTGACAACGGGCGTTGCGGGGGTGTACCAAGCGGTCCGCGATTGGCCCACGGAATGTGCCCTCGACAGATGCTAGGTCCGGACTTGGTCCACAGAATTTCGTCGCAGTCCGGGCTCGGCCGCGCACAGCCGGGTGCCATGCTCCGCGGCTGGCGATCGGCATGTACACGGTTGAGGTTGGGGGATCGTATAGCGTGGGCAATCTTTCGGCGACATACTATTGAGGGACGCGAACGGTTCGGCTGAATGGAAGATTTCGCGACGATGCTGGAGTGATTGCTTGACTCAGGGGTGATTCGATGCGTTGTCGTGTGGGCGCAGCGATGGCGATGCATGTCCACCCTGACCAGGAGTTGCTCAGTAATCGGATACCGGAGAGCTCGCCGGTGATCCCAATCGAACATCGCTTGCGTATCGCGTTCGAACATCCCAGCGACCCGATGCGGGGTTGATTCCGATCGTAAGCAAGTTGATGTGCATGATCCGAACCCATCCGAACCCATGACTGACTGTCCAGAACTTTGATTACGCGGCGTTTGGCATGTCGGGCGAGGAATGCTACATTCCTTCAATGGCAAAGAAGACACTAGTGGAAACTTTCGACGATCTTACGGGTGAACGAATCGACACTCAGATCGTCCCAGATCCAACAATCATCTTCGCAGTCGACGGCGTGGAATACGAGATCGACCTGGGAGCGAAGAATCGAGACAAGTTCTATGCCACGTTCGAGCCGTACGTCCGAGTTGCTCGAAAGATTGGCGGTAGGCGCACGCACCGGCCTTCCACCGGCTCGGTCAATCCTTCCGGTCTGAGCAAGGTCGAAATATTGAAGATTCGAAATTGGGCACAAGAGGCAGGTCTCAAAGTCTCGGCCCGTGGACGCCTGTCGAAGGAATTGGTCGACGCATACCGGAAACAGGATGCCTGACTTCGATTCCCTGTATCCTGAACTCCACTTTCAGCGCTCTTCGTAGCTGGTAGTCCGTTGGCCCGCTATCACAGGCAAGCCGCCGCGGAGGGCTCATTGGTCTGCCGCGTTCCGTCGGTTCGCTCATTGGCGCGCTTCTGTCGATGCGAAGGCTGAGAAGGTCAGACGAGTGCGATGCCACCACTGTTGAGCAAGCGGGGTGCGATCGAGACGAGGAAAGTGAATGAAAATGCGACCGTTGAGCTCAGAACGCCCTGGTCAAGAAGTGTGCTCCCCGCACGCGCGGGGATGAGCCCGGCCGCGCCCTGGCCCACGAGGACGCGACGGCGTGCTCCCCGCACGCGCGGGGATGAGCCCACGCTCGATCGGCATGTGCGGTGATACAGCGCGTGCTCCCCGCACGCGCGGGGATGATCGCGGCGTCGGTGTACCGGAGGTGGCAGTGGGCCAATGCTCTCTACATGTGTAGGGGTAGGTCCGGGGATAGGAGGTGAGTTTCTATTCGACGGCTCGCTCCTACCCAGGATCGAGTGACCAAAGTCTCTTGTGCAACAGCGCTTTTCGCGCGGCATGAAGGGCTGTCCGGTATCTGGATGAATGCTATGGACTGTTTTGTGCTGTTGTTGGGGCCTTTTCGGCGTGTTTGTCGGTGGTGGTGGTTATGCTGCGGTCGATCTGTAGGTGTGTGGCTGTGTTTGATCGTTAAGGGGGACTGATGGTTTCGGATTCGACGCGGTCTGCGTGGGCGAAAAGCGATCGTGATGGGGGGAGTTTGTCGCTGTTGCAGCATTTGTCGGATTCGGTGGGGGTGGCGGGGGTGTTGTGGGATTGTTGGTTGCCGAGGCGGACGCGGGAGGTTATTTCGGCGGCGTTGCCGGAGGGGGAGGCGGATGGGCGGTTGTTGTTGCGGTGGTTGGCGGGGATTCATGACATCGGGAAGTTGACGCCGGCGTTTGCGTGTCAGGTGCCGGTGTTGGCGGATGTGATGCATGCGAAGGGTTTGAGATTCGGTGCGGGTCTGTCGAATCGGAAGGCGTTGCCGCATGGGCTGGCGGGGCAGGTGGAGGTGGAGCGTTTTCTGCGGGCGCGGGGTTGGGATCGCGTGGTGGCGCGGTCGTATGCGGTGGTGGTGGGAAGTCATCATGGGCTGCCGCCGACCAGAGGGGAGGTCCAGGTGGCTGGTACGCAGCTGGCGCTGCTCGGTGATGGGGAGTGGTCGCGCTGCCGGGAGGAGTTGTTGACGTATATCACCGACTCCGTTGTGGGGGTTCGGCTCGAGGCGTGGCGGACGGTGGCGCTGCCTGTGACGGTGCAGGTGTTGTTGACCGCAGCGGTGATCGTGGCCGATTGGATTGCCAGCAACCAGGATTTGTTCCCGCTGAACAGTGCCCGCGTGCCTGGGGATGCGGTTGCCGCGTGGACGGAGCTGGGCTTGCCCGCGCCGTGGATCCCGGGCAGGGAGACCGATGGGGCGTTGTTGCTGCAGGATCGTTTCGATCTGCCCGGGGATGTGATGATGCGTCCATTGCAGGCTGAGTGTGTGGCGGTCGCGGAGCGGATTGCCGAGCCGGGGTTGATGATCGTGGAAGCGCCGATGGGGGAAGGCAAGACCGAGGCGGCATTGTTGGCTGCGGAGATTCTGGTGCGGCGGTTCGGGTTCGGGGGTGTGTTTATTGCGTTGCCGACGATGGCGACCTCGAACGCGATGTTCGATCGGGTGGTGGGCTGGGCGAAGCAGTTGACCGATGCGCCGGGCAGCATGTTCCTGGCGCACGGGAAGGCGGCGCTGAATCCGGTGTTCGCCGAGTTGAAGCACCGCGGGTTCGCCTCGATCGGCACCGATTGCGGTGACAGCGGGGTATTGGCGCACGCCTGGTATGTGGGTAAGAAGGGACCGTTGGCGAATGTGGTGGTCGGAACGATCGATCAGGTGCTGCGGGGCGGGCTGAAGGTGCGACATGTGATGCTGCGCCACCTGGCGCTGGCGAACAAGGTCGTGGTGATCGACGAGGTACACGCGGCGGACAGCTACATGTCGACCTATTTGTGCCGATGCCTGGAATGGCTGGGCGCCTACCAGGTTCCGGTGCTGTTGCTGTCGGCGACATTGCCTCCGGCGCAGCGGAATTCGCTGTTGCGGGCCTATCAGCGAGGCCGGACTGGTGGCAGCGTTCCGCAGGAGGATGTTCCGGTGCCACGGTCGTATCCGAGCGTGATTGCCTGGCCGATGAACGAACCCCCAGCGGTAGTGCCGGCATCGGGCCGGTCGGTGCCGGTGCGCGTGGCGCAGTTGGGCGATGATGACGGCGAGGTGATCGCAACGGTCCGCGATGCGCTGTCCGAGGGCGGGGTGGTTGGCATCGTGTGCAACACGGTGACACGAGCACAGGCCATATTCACAGCGCTGCGTGACTGCGGTGAGTTCACCGAAGACCAACTGCTGCTGGTGCATTCACGATTCATCGCATCGCATCGCGGCCGGTTGGAGGATCGGTTGCGGTCGAGGCTGGGGCCGCCGGGCAAGGCGACGCGCCCGCGCCCGCCGGAGCGGTTCGTGGTGGTTGGCACCCAGGTGATCGAGCAGTCGCTGGATATCGATGTGGATCTGCTGATCACCGACCTGGCGCCGATGGACCTGCTGCTGCAGCGGATCGGCCGGCTGCACCGCCATGCTCGCGATCAACGGCCCGGCAAACTTATCGAGGCTCGGTGTCTGGTTCGTGGCGTGGATTGGGCTGCGGCGGTGCCTGTCCCGGCGCAGGGGTCGGTGGCGGTGTACGGGGCGGCTCGGTTGCTGCGGGCAGCCTCAATACTGGAAGCGTTGCCGGACGGGCTGATTCGGATACCGCAGGACGTACCGCTGCTGGTGGGCCGGGCCTACGCCGAACCGTTCGACGCGGCGCCGAGGTGGCGGGACGTTATCGCCGAGGCCGACGCCGAGTGGTCGAAATTCTGTGGGAAACAACAGGATAAGGCAGGAACGTATCTGCTGCCCTGTCCGTACGGGCAGCGGCCGAACCTGCAGGGATGGCTCGCGGCCGGGGTGCCGGAAGACAGCGAGGGAGTCGGCGGCCAAGCGCAGGTGCGTGATGCGGAGGACACCATCGAAGCGATCGTGGTGCGCCGGGGACCGGACGGTGTGCGGGTACTCGAGCAGGTCCCGGACTTCGGCGGCCGTCTGGTCCCGACCGACACCGCACCCGAGGCACGGCTGGCGAAAGCGTTGGCGGGGTGCACGATCCGGCTCCCGGCGATGCTTACCCGATACGGCCGTATGGACGCCGTGCTGGGTGCTTTGGAGGAGACTTGGTATCCGGGCTGGCAGCAGTCCCACTGGCTGGCCGGCGAGTTGGTGCTCGAACTCGATGAGCACGACTCCGCAATCGTGGCCGGGCACAACCTGACGTACGACCCGATATTGGGGTTGCTCATCGAACGCATCGAGAAGGCGAAATGACCTATAACTCAGACACTTTCGATCTGCTCGAGCAGCCCTGGATTCAGGCGGTCGACACCGCCGCGCAATTGAACGTGTGGTCCCTGCGGGATGTGTTCGGGCATGCCCATGAGTTGGTGGCCGTGGTCGGTGAGCTGCCCACCCAGTCGTTCGCGATTTTGCGGCTGCTGCTGGCGATCCTGCGGCGCAGTCTTGCAGCCAGGCCCGGCGGCGCTGCGGAGATCTGGAATGACCTGTGGCAGGCGCCGACGCTGCCGACGCGTGAGATCGGGTCCTATCTGGACACTTACGCCGACCGGTTCGGGTTGTTCGATCCCGCACAGCCCTTCTACCAGGTTGCTGACCTGCGGTCGGAGAAAGACGCGGTGAGCGGATTGGATCGACTGATCGCGGATGTCCCCAACGGCGAGAAGTACTTCACCACCCGCGCCGGCGCGAGTATTGATCGGATCGACTTCGCCGAGGCGGCGCGGTGGCTGGTGCACGCACAGGCGTTCGATCCCTCTGGCATCAAGACCGGCGCTGTCGGGGACCCGCGAATGAAGAACGGCAAAGGTTATCCGATCGGTGTGGCGTGGGCCGGATCCTTGGGTGGGGTCTATGTGGAAGGCGCCACGCTGCGGGAGACGTTGCTGCTCAACCTGAACCTGCTCGACATCCACGAACAGCCCTACCCTGAGCACGATCTGCCCGCATGGGAACGCGCACCGGACCGTGCGCATCCCCGGGATGCCGGGCCGACCGGTCCGGCGGACCTGTGCACGTGGCAGAGCCGCCGGGTCCGGCTGGTCCGTGACGGTGGGGCGGTCACCGGGGTGGTGCTGTGCAACGGTGATGCGCTCGCACCGTTCAACCAGCAGTTACTCGAACCCATGACCGGTTGGCGGTACAGCACCGAACAATCCAAGAAGGCCGATTCGCCGCGGCACTATCCACGAACCCATGATCCGGCGCGAGCTTTGTGGCGCGGGTTCACCGCGCTGCTGCGGGAGGTGGCCAGCGGGTCCGCGACCGACGGGCGTGGGATCGCGCCCGGGGTTATGGAATGGGTGCGATATCTGATCGATGAGGAGGTGCTGGTCCCCACGCATCCGTTGCGGCTGCATGCGGTCGGGATGGAGTACATCAACAACCTGTCCGTGATCGGTGAGATCGTCGATGACACCCTGGGATTCCGGGCCGCTCTGCTGGCCAGAGACCCCGCGTTGCGAACGTGCGCGATCAATGCCGTGGAGGTCGCCGAGGGCGCGGTGAACGCGGTGGGGTCATTGGCCGGAAACCTCGCCGAGGCCGCCGGAGCCACGAATGATCCGGTCACGGCCGCGCGCGCCCGCCCCAGGGAGCTGGCCTACGCGGCGTTGGAAGGCCCCTACCGGCGCTGGCTGGCCGCGCTGGAACCCGGCGCGACCGCCGACGGGTACGACCGATACAGCCAGGAATGGCAGAACATGGTCCGCGCCGTCATCGAGCCCCTGGGCCGCCAACTTGTTTCCGCCGCAGGCATGCCCGCGCTGGTGGGACGTGAAGTTCGCGGCCGGTACGTGGATTCGGCGTTGGCGAGCATCTGGTTCCGTGCGGCACTGGCCAAGCTGCTGCCCGCGGCGTATCCCAAGCCCTCGACCGGGAAAGGACAGGCGGCGTGAGCACCGCATCGACACAGGACACCGCACTACCCAACGGCTCGTCACAGGACAAGAAGCTGACCACTATCACCTCGAAAGACGCTGCGCTGCAACAGTTCGTCGGCGATCGTGTCGGGGCCCTGCAGGCCCGCTACATCAAAGACGATTCCGATGCGGTCGCGGCCAGGGCGCGGTTGCGGCGCGGAGTCGGTGTTGCGGCGGGCAGTCGACCGGACATCTGGGAAGAGACCCTCCGGGGCCTACCGGAGGTGCTCGCCGATACTGCCGTGATGAGCCGGGCTGAGCGGGACGGGACTGCGACAGCATGGGAGCAGGCCGCGCACGATGCGATCACCCTGCACGCTTGGCATCAGCAATCCCGCGACAAGCCGATGCACCGGCACGGCGCCAGTTTCGGTGGCGCCGTGCGCGCGTTGAGCGAGCGGGGTGGTTCGCAGGAGGCGGTGCGCCGCCGTTTCCACATGGTCGCGACGGCCTCCCAATACACGGTGCGACTGGCGCACCTGCGGGCGCTGATCAGCCAGCTGCGAACCCACGCGATCCCACTGGACTACGCACGCGTGGCCCGTGACCTGCGCTGGCTCCAGGACCGCCGGTACAGCGAACGCGTGCTGCTGGAATGGGGCCGCGACTACCACCGCGCACCGCCGAAAGACACCACCGCTCAGAACGAACCCGTCACCGCAACCGAAGAAGGCGAACTCCAGTGACCCGACTGTTCATCGATGTGCACGTCCTGCAGACCGTGCCGCCGAGCAATATCAACCGCGACGACACCGGAAGCCCGAAAACCGCTGTCTACGGCGGTGTCACACGCGCCCGCGTATCCAGCCAGGCGTGGAAACGCGCCACCCGCCAAGCCTTCCGTGCGGCACTGGACCCCGCCAGCCTGGGGGTGCGCACCAAACGCGTCGTGCAGTTGCTCTCGACCCAGATCGCGGCATCCGCACCCGGCATCGACGCCGACGATCTGGCCGCCCAAGTGATGAAAGCGGTCGGGATCGAGCTGGAGAAACCCAAGCGGGCATCGAAGAAGGCCGAACCCGCGAACGAGCGGGAGCAGTCGAAATACCTGCTGTTCCTGAGCGCCTCGCAGATCCAGCGGCTCACACAGCTGGCAATCGAGGCCGCACGTACCGGCACGGACATCGACAAGGCCGCGGCCAAGGCGGCCGCACGCGGTGCCGACAGCATCGACGTGGCCTTGTTCGGTCGCATGGTGGCCGACGCCGCCGACCTGAACGTCGATGCGGCCGCCCAGGTCGCGCATGCGATCAGCGTGCACGAGGTCAACAACGAATTCGACTACTTCACCGCGGTCGACGACCTGGCACCCGAGGACAACGCCGGCGCCGGAATGATCGGAGCCCTGGAGTTCAACTCCTCCACCCTCTACCGGTACGCGACAGTGAATATCGCTGCACTGCACGAGAACCTGGGCGACGACAACGCCACCGTCGCAGCGGTGAAAACCTTCCTCAGCACGTTCGTCACCAGCATGCCGACCGGTAAGCAGAACACCTTCGCCAACCGCACCCTGCCCGAAGCGGTCCTGGTCAGCGTGCGCACCGATCAGCCGGTGAACCTGGTCCAGGCATTCGAGGAACCCGTCACCGCCCTCGGCGCAGGCCGCGCGAGCGCAGCGACGAAAGCACTCGTGGCGAAATTCCAGGCGGTAGAAGGTTCCTACGGCGACGGATCCACGGTGAACTTCGTCGTGGCCGCCGGCGAGGGAGCCGACGCGCTGCGGGAACTGGCCGAACCCGCCTCGCTCAAACAGGTCGTCGAGCAGGTTTCCGGCCTGGTCAGCGCAGCCCTGGATGCCACGTCGTGAGCGTGCTACTGCTCAAACTCGCTGCCCCACTACAGTCCTGGGGCGTGGCGAGCCGCTTCGCCCGCCGCGAGACCCAGCAATACCCCTCCAAAAGCGGCGTGCTGGGACTGATCGCCGCGGCCCAGGGCCGACGACGCACCGACCCGATCGAGGAAGAACTCTCCGGACTGGGATTCGGGGTACGGATCGACCAGCCAGGCACCCTGATACGGGACTTCCAGGTCGCACGCAGCCTCGACGGCGGTAAACAATTCCCGCTCTCGCAGCGGTACTACATCGCCGACGCGGTCTTCCTCGCCGCAGTCCAAGGCGAGCAGAACCTGCTGCAGGGCATACGGGATGCGCTGCTGCGCCCTCAGTTCCCGCTCTACCTGGGCCGCCGCTCCTGCCCGGTCACCGAACCCGTCGTGCTGGGCCCCGTGCGGGAGGGCACGCTACTGGAGACACTCAGCGATACCAGCACCTGGCAAGCCACCGAGCGGTACCGCCGAGGCCAGCCGACCGTCGTGCAGTTGGCGCTCTTCCTGGACCGGATACAAGACGAGCCCGAACACCGGGACCCGTCGCACGCCGACACCGAGGATGCCCTTGGGCATCGAGTCCGGGACGTCCCGATCGATTTCAACCCGGTACGCCGCGAATACGGCTGGCGCACAGTGGTAACCGAACACATCCGCGTCGACAACCCGGCCGGGAAACCGGACCTCCACGACCCGTTCTCCGCCTTCGGAGGCGCATGATGTACCTCTCGCGCATCCCGCTCAACCCCGCCCGTCGCGGCACCCGCAAATTCCTGTCCTCACCGCAAGTCATCCACGCCGCGGTGATGCTGTCCTTCGCACCCGACGCGCTCACCCGCGCCAGCAACGATGGCCGCGTGCTGTGGCGCCTGGACCAGAACCCTCACCACCTACACCTGTACGTGGTCAGCCCCGCTGAACCCGACTTCACCCACATCGTCGAACAAGCAGGCTGGCCCACGACCGGCGCCTGGGCCACCCGCAAATACAGCCAACTCCTGGACCAACTCGCCGCCGGTCAACGCTGGCACTTCCGGCTCACCGCCAACCCCGTCGGCGGCACACCAGGGCGCAGCACCGAGCATCTACGCGGCAAGCGGATCGGCCTCAAAACTGCCGACCAACTGGACTGGTTGCGGCGCAAGGCAACCGACAACGGATTCCGGCTCGCCGAGTGCGGACCCGATACCCTGCGCGAAGACGACGTCGCGCTCATCGGCAGAAGCACAATGCAATTCGGCCGCGACGACGCCGACGAACTCGCGCTCGTCGACCGAAGCACTGTGCAGTTCCGCAGAAGCAAGGCCACTGTCACCCTGTCGGTCGCGACCTATGAAGGAATCCTGACCGTGACCGATTCGGAGCGACTGCGTGCGGCCCTGATCAACGGCATCGGCCGGGCCAAGGGCTACGGTTGCGGCCTGCTCACCCTGGCACCCGTGCAATGAACGAGATCCCGGGAATCCGGCCGGTCCGCGTCGGCGAGCTCGTGCGAGCCCAAGACCGGCTCTCGTTCATCTACCTCGAACGTGCAGTGGTCCACCGGGACGCGAACGCGATCACCGCGACCGACGAACGCGGCGTGGTCCACATCCCCGCTGCCACCCTCGGCGCGCTGCTGCTGGGCCCCGGCACCCGCGTCACCCACCAGGCGATGATGCTGCTGGCCGAAAGCGGGTCCACCGCAGTATGGGTCGGTGAACGCGGCGTGCGCTACTACGCGCACGGACGCTCACTCGCCCGTAGCTCCCGGCTACTGGAAGCACAAGCAGCCGCGGTATCGAATCAGACCATCCGGCTGCGCACCGCCCGCACAATGTACGAAATGCGCTTCCCGGACGACGACGTGAGCGGGCTGACGATGCAACAGCTGCGCGGCCGCGAAGGCGCACGCGTACGGCGCATCTACCGAGAACATGCCGCCCGCACCGGCGTCGAATGGAACCGCAGAGACTACGACCCCAACGACTTCACCGCCAGCGATCCCGTCAACCAAGCCCTCTCAGCAGCAACCACATGCCTGTACGGAATCACACACGCCATCATCGTCGCCCTCGGCTGCGCCCCCGGCCTCGGATTCGTCCACACCGGCCACGAACGATCATTCGTCTTCGACCTCGCCGACCTCTACAAAGCAGAATTCGCCATCCCGATCGCCTTCGACGTAGCCGCACAACCCACCGACGACATTCCCAGCACTACCCGCCGAGCAGTCCGCGACGCCGTCCACGCCAACGGCCTGCTTGCCCGCTGCTGCAAGGACATCCACACCCTGCTCCTGCCCGGCGAACCGGACGCCGCCCACGTGTGGGATACCGACATCGTCGAACTCTGGGATCGTACCGGTAACGTCGCCGCGGGCATCTCCTACGAGGACGAGGTCCCGTGGTAGTCCTCGTACTCACAGCGTGCCCAGCCGGCCTCCGCGGACACCTCACGCGCTGGCTCCTCGAGATAAGCCCCGGAGTGTTCGTCGGCGTAGTCAGCGCCCGCGTCCGGGAACTGGCCTGGCAACGCGTCGTAGAACTCTCCAAAGACGGCCGAGCCATCATGATCCACTCCGCCCGCAACGAACAACGCCTCGCCTTCCGCGTCCACCGTCACGAATGGGAACCCATCGACATCGACGGCGTCCACCTGATGCTGCGCCCCCACACCGGCCAACAAAAACCCGGCGGCCCTCGCACCGGCTGGAGCAAAGCCAGCCGATACCGCAAAGCAACCCGAAACCGAAACCGAAACAAGCCAACACCGAACGAAAGTGAATGAAAACCAGCACATCTCGCCGCTGCACCGCAGGTCAAGAAGTATGCTCCCCGCACGCGCGGGGATGAGCCCGGTTACAACGGCGAATTCTCCGATGCGCCGGGATGCTCCCCGCACGCGCGGGGATGAGCCCCGTTGGAGCACTTCGCCATCGACGCCGATGCGATGCTCCCCGCACGCGCGGGGATGAGCCCGATCGGCGATCAGCAGCGTCGGCGGGTCCGAGGCCATCGGTTTCGATACCAGGCCGGGCCACTTGTCGATCGCGTACGCGATCGATCGCGTGGACAGTGGCATCGTCACCTCGCGACTTCGGCGGTCCCGGCCCAGCCACGCACCCCTGGCTGTCAAGACGGTGGATCTGGTCGAGGTGCGTCAGGACGCCGACCGCGGTCAGTACCTTTGGGATCTCGTGCACCAATTCCCGTTGGGTGCACCAGAACTCGCCGCACCCATTACCGGTGATCCGGCGAAGTAGCCGTAGGGACTCAGGCTCCGGTGTCGATCGAGAAGCCGGAATTCCCGGCGACCGTGAGGTCGCCGTTGGTGGTATCGATCCCGAGGCCGCCGCCTCCGATACCGACACTCAGGTGACCGCTCGAGTCGACCGTGATCTTTCCGTTGTTGTCGTCATCGCGGGACTCGTTGCGTCGCTTGGAAGTGCTCATGACCCCGAGCATAGAACGAACTGTCCACCATGCCGGGCTTATCGCCATGCACGCCAAAGGAATTCCCGGCTCGCACCCGGCCGCGGGGCCGGGTGCGAGCCGGGTTCGGCGATGGTCAGGGCTGCCTCCGCAGCGCGGGCGGGACTGTCGCTGAGCACTTCTCGGCTGCTACCCGCGAGTCGTCGCCGTACCGGAATCGGACCTCGTAGCCGGCGGGGCCGCCGGGCTCGAGGTCCACCATCCCAGGCCGCCCGGCCGGCGGGGTGCCGGTCTTCCAGACCGCCGACCGCACCGTGCCCTCCTCTGGGGTCTTGCTGAACAGCCGCAGCACGCTGACCGTCGATCCGATAGCGAACCCGCCGCGTTCGGCCAGCAGGACCGGATCGAGCATCTTCGGTGCGTACGGCATGCCGAACTCCAGGTGGGTCTCAGTGCTGTAACCGGGGTCGCTGCTCGTGCCGTCGGAGGAGTCCCAGCCCTCGAAATAGTGCCGGGACCGCAGGTGATGAAGCTTCTGGGCGACAGGATCTTCGGCCAGGGCCGCCATTGCATGCTGGATGTCGGGTTCGGTGCGCGGGTCGGTGGTGTAGTGTCCGAGTCCGGCCAGGACTCCGGTCAGGTAGTCCAGCAGCTCGGCGCTGTCGAGCAGTGTGCGTGCCCGGACCGCGGACCACGGGACTTCCGCGACGGTCTGGTCACGCTCATGCGCGGCCGAGTACAACACCAGCGCGAGCAGGTCACGTCCCGCGGCGGCGGGCCAACCTTCCTCGCGGGAGGTCACTACCTGCTTCACCCGCTGTTCGGCCGCGGGGAATCCTCGCTCGGCGTCGGTGGCGTGTGCAACGGCTGCGTCCGGCCGGGCAGCGCGCAATACCGCGGCCAAGCTGGTGTCGTCGCGGTACCCGGGTACTCGGTCGGCGATCAGGCTCAGCGTGGCGTCGCCCTGAAGGTCGATGTCGTTGTTCACCGAGGCCATGAGCGTGAGCGCGATCAGTTGTTGCGCGTCCTCGCTGCGCTCGTGCCAATCGCTACCACCGTTTTTCACCTTCTCCATCCGTCTCGGGTCGGCCAGCACGGCTTTGGCTCCACCCTCGTTGAAGTCATCGATCTCGGCCTTCATCAGGCTGAATTGCTCGTGCGCCGGCTCACCAGCAGTGGGAATCACCGCCCGGCGGGACAAGGGCAGCGTCGACAGGGCCAGCGCAAGCTTCAGCGGATGCAGCCGGTCGTAGAGCGTGCCTATCGACAGGTCCGCGAGATCCTGTGGGCTGGCGACCGTGCTGCTGATGCCTTGTTCGTCCGCGTAGTCCGCGATCACGAACGTGAGCAGCATGGCCGGAACATCCCAGAACTCGGGTCCGCGGGCACGGGCGACGAACCGGGTCTCGGCTGCCGCGCGCATCGCGTGTGCGTAGGCGTAGGCCGCGCTCCACAGCGTCCACGACGAACCCTGCTCATCCCCCGCCGGGGTCTGGTCATGACTCATGCACGATAGCGTGCCAGACCAGCCCGGTCGGGCGCACACGTAAGTCAATGTTTGTGTAGAGGGCCAGGTTTCGCCGCCCGGCCGGTTACCGGCCCTTCTTCCGCTTCTTCCCCTTGGCGGGGGCCTCGCCGCTGTTGCGGCGTGCCTCGCGGGCCGCGAGGTTCGCTGCGCGGCGGCGTTCGGATTCGGTGAGGCCGTCATCGCGGGCCGCGCTGTTGTCCATCGCGCGGCTCATGGCCTCGAGCATGATGATGTCGGTTTCCCGGGTGCGGATCGGGTGCTCGATGATGTGGGCCTTGGCCGCTTCCACGACTTCCATCTCCACCAGCGTGCGTTCGTTCCGGTCGCGGCTGATCCCGGACTGCCCCGGGGGCACACCGGGGAAATTGAAGTCCGGATCGGTGGTCCCGAGGAGTGAATCGAGCAGTTCCAGGGCCTGTTCCTCGGTCACATCGAGGCGTTCGGCTTCGGGCACGCCCCACGCCATGGCTTCGGCGTCGTGGGTCATCTTCAGGATGATCCGCCGCGCGGCTTCGGCGCTCGGGCTCACCATCCGGTGGCTCGCGAACCAGGCCGCCACGGCGGTCACCACGTACAGCTCACCCAGCCCGGCCACCGCATCGTTGATCTCCCACTGCCCGAATTCGCCGGTGGTGGGCTGGCGATCGAGCACGGTCAGTGCTTCGGCGCGATGATCGTCCGGCACCAGATCGGTCACCAGCGCCCGAACTCCGGCGGTGACCTCGGCGTTGGTGAAGTGGTGGTGCAGCCGGGCCGCGTCCAGCATCGTCGCGAACAGGTCCCCGGCCCGGCTGACGGCGAAGGTATAGCGGGTGCCGGGGAACTTGCCCGTGAATCGCCCGCCGGCCACGGTGGGATCGTCGTCATAGACGCTGATTCGCTGGGCGTAGTCCGCGAGCGATTCGGGTTGGCGGCCCATGTAGGCCAGCACCATCCGGTTCGACCATGCTTGCATCACGCCGAGCCGTTCGCGGATCTGCGGCGGCATCACCTCACGCAGGAAATCCGGGCCGAGTCCTTGCGGCTGCGCCATTTTCACTCGATCCTTCACCTCGGGCGGACATTCTGCCGAACAACACTAGCCCCCGGCGGCGGTCGCTGCGCCCGACGGCGCACGCCCCCATCGCCCTCCCGGGCATGAGCACCGATCGCTCTACGATGCGTATCTCCTTCTCGTGGAACGGGTTTCGTATCACACTCGCACGGTGTCGAGGAGCGCGGCAGCGGTCCAGGCCGCGGTGACCTCGCGCATCCGGGCCGCGAGCCCGGCATCCTGGTACGGGCGGTACTCGAGGGTCGCCACGACCCACGCCCACGCCCGCAACCGGTCCGGATCGAGAAGCGGATGCGCGCCGAGCTGGTCCAGCAGCACCGCAGCAGGCGCGATGGTGTGCGGTCCGGTCTGGCACACCGCCCAGAACGCCGGATCGGAGTTGATATCCCCGACCGCGCCGAAAGGGTCTATGACACACCAGGATTGGCCGCCGTCGAGGATGTTGCGGGGATGCAGATCCGCATGCAACGCATGCCGGGCCCGCGTCGTGCGAAGCAGCACCTCCAGCACCGAACACGCGGCGTCGAGCGCCGCGCCCGCCGCGGGCTGATCGCCCGGCGCGGTGTAGCGGGGATCGGTGGCCCGCTCCCGCGCCCACCCGACCCGGGTGTTCATGACTTCCGCGAGATCCGGCAGCAGCGGCAACGGTCCAGGTGCGGGCCGATGCAGCTGGGTCAGCAACCGCGAGAATGCGCCGGCGTCGTCAGCGGCGGGGGTGCCCGCGAGCATGGAGCCCGGCACGATCCGCGACATCACGAACACCCCGGTATCCGGATCATCGTGCAGCACAGCCGGTGCGACATCGGTATCGGCCCACCACCGCAGCAGGCACGCCTCAGCGCGCCCGGCCGCCGGGTCCACCGGGATCTTCAGCACCACCGGTGCCCGATCGTCGTTCACGCAATACACACAGCACGACGTCGCGCCGCCCTCGGCGATCGTTTGCGCGGTCAACCGCCACCGTCGCAGATACCCGTCGATCCGCGCGGGCAGAGTATCGAGCCACGCCCGCCCCGCCTCCTCGCCGCGATACACCGCAATCGCCCGGACCAGCGACGCCGGGATAGCAGGAACGCCCGCACCGGTCATCGGCTACCCCCGAAATCCCTCATCGGCCCCTCCCCTTGATCCGAACGCCCGGCCATCCTCGCGGGCCGAGGGTACCGCTCCGGCCGGCGGGCCGGGATGCCCGCCGCGGCATCGGTCCGGTCCGTGGCCGATCCTTCGAGCGTGTGGGTTTCGTGGGCGGGGCAACGGGTTTCGGGGCAGACTGCATCAGGCCAGAAACATCATCGAGGGGAAAGAAGAGTGCCTATGGCTACGCCACCGGCAGAAGACTTGCGGCGGTTCGGGTTCTGGAACATGGAGAACCTGGGATGGATCGACTCGCCCGCGGAGAGCGAGCGCGCGCAGCTGGGGTACCGGGTGATCGCCGAGCAGATCCGCCCGGACGTGTTCGCGATTGCCGAGCTGCGACCCGGCGGCGACGATCCCGAGCGCGGCGCAGAGCGACAGCTGCGCGAGCTGGCCGAGGCGACCGGGATGGAGTGCGAATACGCGCCGGGCAAGGCTGCGGTGAGCCTGGGCTTCCACACGTTCGCGGTGGGATTGTGCTGGCGGCCGGGCATCACCCCGGTACCGGACTCATGGGCGGTGACCGGGCCCGATATCTGGCATCGCGCCGCCGCGCTGCACCTCGATGTGGGCGGCACGGTGATCAAGCACGCGGTGTATCACGCGCCGCCGTTCGGCCAGCACCGCCGCGCGGACGAAGCCGAACGCATCGTCGCGTTCATGTCCCGCCCGCCCTCGCGCCCGGCCGGATTCATCGCCGGAGACTGGAACGGTTTGTCCGGCGACAGGATTCGCGAACCAGGTTACGAGTCCTACAACGGGTTCGGTGAACTCGAGGACATCGTGCCCGACAAATGGGTGCACTACGACCCGGACACCCTCGCCCGGCCCACGAAGTGGCACCCCGATTTCGTCCACCAGTGCGAATGGACCTACGACCACGACGGCCACCGCGACCGGTGGCGGTCCAACCGCCGGCCCGGCGAGATCCTGTGGGAAGGTGGCCTCGCCGACGCCGCGGCCCAGCTCGAGGCTCCCTGGAAGCAAACCACCGGGCACCGCAGCGCCGAGCAGGGCGACCCCTACGGGCCGCGCCGGATCGATGCCATCAAGGCCACCCCCGACGCGGTGCCGATGCTGCACTCCTACGAGGTGATCGGCGGCCAGGACCCGGAAACGGTCAGCGACCACCTGCCCATCGCGATCACGTACCAACCCGGCCGCACCGCGGTCACGAGCGATCGAGAGGAAACGACTGCACAGTCTCCCACGTGAGCCGACCCGCGGCTTGATCGATCGAGACCTCCACCAGATGCACCTCCGGAATCCACAACGGTGCATGGCTGGGATCGATCGCCCGCAACTTCTTGTTGATCGGATCGCTGTTGACATCCTGGACGCCGTACCCCAGGGAGATATGTGCTTTGCTGACCGGGAATCCGGTCGATTCCGGTCCGCGAACCGCCTGCACCGCCTTGCGGACGCGGCGATGGATCTCGCCCGTGAGCGGTTCGGCCGGGGACACATCGATCAACGGCCCGGACCGGTAGCAGTAGCAGCTACCGGCCTGGACGAGACACGCGGGCACCCCGTCGAGTGCCTGGCTGATCGCGTCTCCGAGCGCGGCGCGTTCGCCGGCGGGGATGTTCCCGGCGACTTGATCTGTCACGCACTCCAGGGTGACGTGAAGGTCGCTGTCGTCCACGAAAGCGATGGGATCATCCGCGACCGCTGCACGCCATCGTGTAAACAGTTCGGCGAGTTCGTGATTCTCCGGAAGGCTCAGATCCACGGGTGCGTAGACCTGCAAGAGTGTGACTCCCTCGGGCCATGGTTCAGTCCCGAGCTGGAAGATATTCCGCTGCATGAGCGTCGAGACTATCGGCCGCGCAGTCGATTTCGGTCATATTCGTGCTCAACGGCGTTCGACAAACCGAACCTGACCCAAACTCTGGACCCGCGATACGTGCATACCCCCGCAGGTATCCGATGCGCCGCGATACCGTCGGGTTCGAAGCCGGGTTCGGGACCGCCGGTTCGGTGCATGGTGTTCGGATAGGGTGAGGCAGTGGGGAACAAGAACAAGAAGAACGGCGGCCGCAGCGGCGGCGGGCGGTCGGCGGCCGGAATGAAGACCGATATCCCGATGCCCTCGGAAACCGATCCGAGCACCCGGCCCGCCTGGGCCAAGCGCGTCATCGGGGCCACCATGAACGGCGGAATGTTCCTGCTGCACTATACGGCCTACGCCGTGGACGGCGGATTCGACTACCCCACCGACAAGGGATTCGCTCCCCGCGCCGCGGATGAATCGGTGGCCGACTACGAACAGCGGCGCACCGTAACGCGGATGATCATCGAGGTTCAGGCGGCCGCGGGCGACTGGAAAGAGCTGTGCGCCGAGCAGATCGCCCACCTGTACCCCAGCGACGCCCCGCACGTCTGCCAGTTCATCTCCGAACAACTCGCCAAATGGATGGCCCAGCGCGGCGGCGGCTCGTTCATCGACATCATGGAAGGATCGCCCCGCTACTTCCAACCCCTGTGTCCCGCAAGACATCTCGATGCCGCCTACCTGGTGGCTGACGATCTGCTCAACGCGATGATGGTCGGCCGGATCGCCGCGCTGCCGCCGGCGATCCGCAAAGCCGCCCGGCGTGAACCGGTCGCGACCATCCACGTGTGCGCTGCGATGGCCGCGACCGGCCTGATGGGGCTTCCCGAGCAGGCCCGCGCTCACGCGCAACTCGAGCTGAGCAAGATCGTGGAGCGGGCACTGACCCGCCCAGGCAAAACCTAAGAGCGGCAGTGACATTCGAAGGAGACCGGCTGGCACCGCAATAGCACCGCGACATTCGAGGGCATCGCGAACTCATCGGCGTAGATCTGCCACGAGCTCGGCGGCGTGTCGGGTGGTCGGCTCGAATGCTGGGGCGGAATCGAATTGGGGATCGTTGAGGTCTTTCGCGCAGCAGAACAACGCCATGATCTTGCCCGACCTGGTGTTCAAGTCGGCGCGGCGTGCCCGGAGTACCTTGTCGGCCAAGGCGGGAACCATCAGGGAGGCAACCCAGAGCGTCGCGGCGTCGAGGCCGGGCGGGGCAAGGCCGAGGTCTTCCCAATCGAGTATCCAGCAGTCCGATGCGGTGAGGTTGGACCAGTTGAGGTCTGCGTGGGCGGGTACCCACCGCTGATCGGTGATCGTCGTGTCGATGTGATCGGGGAAGGCTCGCTCGATCGTCTCGGTCACCAACGCCTGGGTGATCGGCTCGGTGTCGGGCGTCGCTATCCGCGTAACATGCTGGCGGGCAAGGCTATCCAGCGAGGTGTTGAGTGTATGCCACCAGTCCGGGGACAGGTCGGGTTCGGTGATCGGGTATCCGATCGGTGTCGCGGCCGGCCCGGTGATCAATGCGCATTCGTCGGCCCGCCAGAGCACTCCGGCCGATTCATCGACCCAGGACACCCCCTGATACCACCGGGGCTTGGCGATGCCATCCAGCAGAGTCGAGGCTTCGATGCCGTTGTTGATCTGCCCTTGGCTGGCGGCCTTGTCCAGTGGCCGGGCCTCGATCCGCACCCACGTGCCTCGATCGCTGCGCACGCCGATCGTGCGTCGCTTCCGGATCATGGTGGATTCGTCGAAACCCGTTCCGAGGCGGGCTTGCATGTCGGTGACCAGCTGCTCGATCGGCAGCTTGCGCAGGTCCCCGATACCGGGCACTCGCGCTTGACCTGTCAGAGCTTGCGCCACAACTGCTGCTCCTCAGCGGTAGATGTGTTGAACCCAAGGACGTTTATATCGTGGCTGGTGTAAGGGCCTGCCGTCAGGTATCGCCTCGAATGAGTTCTCGGTATGCGGTGATGGCGTCGGCCGCGATGTCGACCTCCGTCGCATCGACCAGTTCCGTGAGGTGAGAGGGGGCACCTGTTCCGACCGCGATCCGGGTGACGGACGGCAGTTCATACGCGAGTCGAAACGCGGCCTGCGAGGTGGAATATTCGAAACGATGCTCCCCGCACGCGCGGCGATGAGCCCGACTCCGGGCTGTGTCATCGCTTCGATTCCGTATGCTCCCCGCACGCGCGGGGATGAGCCTGGCACAGACTGTTTCGGCTCGTTATTGCGAATATCTGATAACGATGACTGGCTCGTGTCGGCTGCCAGCTTGAAGGGTTCTGGCAGCCGACAGGCTCGCAGTTGTCTTCGAACTCCCTGGTTCAGGACGTAATGCCCCCATCTCACTCCGAGTCCGGATATGCCCTGACTTGGTGCTTCGCAGATAGCACCAAGTTGGTTGTCGGACCGAGTGCCGTGAGGGAGCAATCGGGGCCGATGTCGGCCAACGAGCGGAGCGTGGCGAGGTCCGCGCGCCCATGCTCGAGCAGGTGGTCAGCTATGGCAACGACGGCGTGCCAGTGCTGTCGGATCAGCCTGTCGGCTTCCCGGTAGACCTCCGCGACGTCCACGGAGTCCGATCCGGCCGGGAGATGGGCGGGTTGTCCGGTGCCCCAGGTCAGTTCGAGAGGACGTGATGATCGCACGGCCCGCATCTCGGCATGGTCGCCGATTCCGTCGACCACATCGTTGAAGAACGCGGTCTGCGGGTCGATCAGATCTTCGAGGGTCAGCCATCGGTGCGCCGCGCGGACTCCAGCTGACAGTACACACAGCCAGGCGAATACGGGATGCCCCTCGGGATGCACTATGGTATAACCATTTTCGCCGTGCCTGCTCCGGCTGGAGGGCGACACGGCCATCGGCTCGTTATGCACTTCAGCAGCGGTCACGTTCATGCGGGCAGCGAGTGCAACGACAGTGTGGCCCGCCTCGTGGATCGCCGTCATGGTCTGTGTCTGCTGCCTGTTCAGCCCACCGCGTCGAAAATTCTCCGAATAGGTGCCTTCTCCAGGCGGGGCGTAGGGCGTATGCGCCTCGATCCCGTTAACTTCCAACGACCACCACGGGCGGGCGATCAATTCAGCGTCACGCTCAGCGTCGGTCATGGCGATGATCTCGAATTCTGTTGTCGGGTATCGGGTTCACGATCGGGGCTTCAGC
Organism: Nocardia sp. GP40; assembly: GCF_050434125.1. Taxonomy (NCBI): domain Bacteria; kingdom Bacillati; phylum Actinomycetota; class Actinomycetes; order Mycobacteriales; family Nocardiaceae; genus Nocardia; species Nocardia sp. GP40. The sequence goes on from NZ_JBNPVW010000034.1 coordinate 20,172, forward strand.
CTCACCAGGCGAACCGGCTCACCGTCGAGCATGAGCCCGTCGACCACCTGGTCTCGGTCGCTATCAGTTACGTCGAGCCATCCCGCGCCGGGAGGCACATCGAGCCCGAGGTCCTGCTTCAGCGAATGCCTTGCGGGCCGTGTCGACCAGCTCTTGGCAGCGGTCGAACAGCCCCGGCCCCAGAGAGCGGGATCGATGAGGGTCCAGAACGACATCGTGGGCTCTGGCGGCGAGTCCACATAGGATTCCGACGGCCAGAACTCCTCGGGCGCAATCCATTCGGGCTGAATATCGGCGGCCAGGAACGCTACCGGGCGATCGCCGTCGAACACGATCCAGTTGTGTACGGTGCGGTGGAGCCGAACCTCCGATGTCGGGCGTAGCTCACGGGCTATCGAGGCGACCACCATCCCGCGGCCCGCATGGGCGGGCACCTCGGGGTGGTCGGCCCAGCCAAGAACCGTTCTGTGGATGTCGGGAGAGCAATCGGCCCAGTCGCGCAATGTCATCCGGCGTGGCCGTCCTCCAGGAGGGCACGTCGCGTCATTCGTCATCGTTCGGGGTCGTCGTTACACGTCACGATGGGCTGGGCGGCGGAATGCCAGCGTTGTCCGGTCAGCGCGCATGTTGCGGCGGTGGACTTGGTCCTCTCCCACTCGCACCCGTACGGAGTCTCCACCGCATTGGCCACCGCGCCTACGGTATTGATTATCCCTCGATTGCCGAGCATCTGAGCCCCCACCACCATTTCACTGCCCGCCATGACCCCGTTCGAAAGGGTATCGCTCGTGCCACCGAGCCGATGCGATAACACCGCTGTGTGGCAGCTGTATTCGGTGGGGCGGGGACATTTCAACAGCGACGGCCTTTGCTGTACTACGGAGCAGGCGACGCGCTCGATGTCCTGGCCACGCTGCCGGGCCCGTTCCAGCCCCAGCAGCGTTCCCGTCCCGACTACCCGCCGCCGACCCGCGGCGGCTGTGCTCGCGATCGTTCTCCCGGCCCGACCGACGGTGGGGCCGCGCCGCCAGGCCGCAAGAAAAATAATTCACTGGGTCATCCAACCGCAGTTCAATCGTTCGAAATAGGCATCATCGGCAGCCTGTATCTCCTCCTCGGTCATCGCCTGTCGCGCCGACGACTTGCTGCCCGATGCCTGCCCTGTGGTCATCCGTCTGGCTTCCTGCATGGTCTCGGCGATAAGGCGGTCGCCGGTCAGCGGGCGAGCCGCATCGGCGGCCTGCTGCTTCTCATCCTTCTCCGCACGCTGGATCGCCTCGAGCAACATCTGTGACAGCCGGTTCTCGCCCAGGCGCAAAGCTTGCGCGGTCAGTTGAATGTCCCGTACGTGGCCCTGCGCATTAACGGTGACGCCCAGCTCCCCGTTGCGCGATGTCGCGCGGACTTTGATGCGGCGCAGGGCCGACCGTACGGTATCGACTTTCTGCTGTACATCGGCCACCGCGGCTCGTTGCTCGGCCTCCCAGCCGTCGAGATCGGCCATTGCTACAGTTTGCCTTCGGCTCGCATCCGGGCCCGTTTTCTTTCTGTATCAGCCCTGAGACGCTCGCTGCTCGCTTGAATTTCCCGCGTTCGTTCCAGAGTGCGCCAGAGCCAGACCGCGACCCGAATCGAGTGGGATCACCTACCGCTACCGGTGCAGACGACGATCGAGCAGCGGGTCGGGGCCAGCAGTCCAGTCTGCGGAGAATCAATGAGGCGGTTTCAGCCACGGCATGGCAGCTGTCGACAGCGGGCGCAGCGGACCGTACGCCGCCGGCAGACTCGGCGCGAGTTGATCAGATAGTCCACGAGCCGACCTGCAGGCACAGTCCGGGCAAGACGCGCCGTGAGCGGTGATGCTGGCATCGATGCGTAGGGTCGTCCCGTGGGGTGATCTGCTCGAAGTTCAGATCGACCAGATGCGGAAGCAGAACCCTCAGATCAAGATCGGCACACCCGGACCATGATCGACTACCACACCGTCGAACTCCAAACCGCCTGGGCGCCAACAACTTTGTGCCAGAACCATCATTTCGTGTCCGATAGCACCCACCTTCGGTGCCAGCCAGCCAGGCGTGTACCCGCGGCTGGCTGGCGCCGACGCGGGACCTATCGCGGTGTGCTGAATAGCCCTAGCAGTGCAACGAAAACTGTTGCTGCTGTTTCCCAGTCGGTGCGGAAACCGATGATCGCTGCGAGCGTGATGCTCAGCGTGAGCTCAAGCGTCGGCCTCCTCGGGGGCGGTGGTGGAGCAGCGGCGGGGTGTTGTTCCGCCACGGGTGGTGGTGTGGTTCCCATCATCGTCCTTGGTTGTTCAGATCTCATGGCTGCCACGCTCTCCCGAGACTGCCGAGGTGGCGGACAGATAATCGCTCTAGACTGTTGAAGATACAAGCCCTAAATCATGCCGCCCCAGTTCGCCTCGGCCGCGTCGCCCGTGCGACGCGGCCGAGTGTGCATGTGCGAGAGCGGTTGGACGCAATCGAGACAATGGAACATAACGGACAGGTCCGACATGTGTGCGGTCTTGGATCCGGAGGCGGGCGGCATGGGAGCGATAGAGTTTCGGTGCTCCCCGCGCGCGGGGATGAACCAAGGCTGGAGCGGTTAATAACGACCGTGTTCGGATTCTCCCCGCAGGTGCGGGGATTGGTTCTCTGCGCCGGGTCGTGTGCGCGGCCCGGCACAGGCACTGGTCTATACGTGGTTCGTGCGTGCGCACGGAGCCGGTGCAACGATCGATGCGTGTGGGCTGCCACCGCGCCGGAGATAGTTGGGACGGCTCGAGATATCCTGAGACACAATCGAACTAGCGGCGACGACACCGGCCGGAACATGCACCTTCCGGGTTTTCAGGGGCGGCTATCTTACGAGAATGCGGCGCAGCCAGGGCATCGTGGACCACCCTGATCTGCTCCTTACTCGCAGGCCCGGACCAGGCGGCGCGGTAGGCATAGAATGATCGAGTTCGGGAGCTTATCGAAATGTCACTGAATCACCCTGCACTCCGGGAGGCTTCTATGTTCCCGACCCCGACACCCGCGCCTACCTGCAACGGCGTCTGGCCGCAGGCAAGACCAAACGCGAGGTCACACGATGCCTGAAACAGTACGTCACGCGGCAGATCCACCGAACACTGACGCAGGCCCCCGCGACAACTTGTTCGTAGCCGGGTCAGCACGATCGTGTGGATCGCTCTGTTGAGTTGTCGGTCGCCGCCGCGGCTGAGCCGGTGCCGGGTGGTGTTGCCTGATGA
>NZ_JBNPVW010000035.1:0-20513 GCF_050434125.1 Nocardia sp. GP40
GTGCCGTAGGCCGAATCGCCACGGACCAGGATCTCACCGGTGACTCCGGCCGCTCGGGCGGTGACGATCGCTTGGGCAACCATACGGCCGGCGCCCTTGCCTGAGCCGGTCTTCCCGGCCCGCAACCGCATCCCGGCGATCACCGGCGCGGCGAGATCGGTGCTGATCGTGGTCGCCAGCGGCGAAAGTCCCTTCCGTAGAATCCGTTTGCCCGCGATCTTGGTGTGTCCGTAGGAAGCGCCCTGCTTGTCATACCCGTACACCGGTCGCAGCAGCGAGTCGATATCGACGAACGCACGCACCTCGGCGCCCGGCAGCAGCTCCACCCGCCGACACAGCCGAGCCAGATGCCCACGCAGCACCGCCTCGAGCTGGCGGGCATGGCCGAAAGTGAACTCCCGCAACAAAGTTCCGATCGTCGAGGGCGCATACACGCGATCGAACAATGTCTTCATCCCACCGCTGCGCAGCACGTCGACATCGTCGATGCTGTCCGCGCCCGAGCACATCCCCGCGATCAATGTGGCCAGCTTCGGCGCCGGATTCGCCGAACCGGACTTGACGCGCGGCGCGGTGATCGACACCTTCTCCGTCAGCGCCTCGACCAGCCCTGTTTGCTCGGCCAGCCGCATCACCGGCACCAAACCCGCCAGCGACACGAGATTCTCATCGTCGAACACCGCCGACCCGGCGGCGAACCTGTGCGAAACTTGCACTCGAAGTGTCCTTCTGAACTGCGCGATTGTTGCCTAGACAACAGCAATCATCGCAGCTCGAAGGACACTTTTTCATTCAAACACCACCGACGGGCCCAAGCCCGTCGGTGGATCGAGGGTTAGACGCTGCGCTGTCGGCGAACGTGAAATCGGCGGGGGCGAAGTTGACGCGAGCGCAAGAGGCGGAGGCGCGGCAGATGGAGGCGCAGCATAAGGAAAGGGTGCTCCGGTTGGAATTGGATTCCCGTGGCAGGGAGGGACGGGGGCGTTAGCCTCGATCTTTCGCCGTGTGATGGTGCCGCTGGTCGCTGGGTTGATCGCCGAGCAATGGCCGGGCTTCGAACTGCTACGTGACATCCGCGAGTTCCGAATGACCTGCATGGCAGTGCAAAGCGCGCAAACCAACCCAGCCGATCGAGACCAAGCCGGTCATCGCCTGGCGTGCATCCAGGGGCATCGCGGCTCACGTCCCTGGAGTGGCTGGCGGCCGCTAGGTTAAGGCCCAGAGGTTGGCGAATCCGGCATGATCGGCGGTTGCGTCATACTGATGCCCCTACGGGATCGCTGATGTCGATCGAACTCGCCGTTGTAGCCCTGCTTGTAGCCCGCCTCGGGAGAGAATCGCGCCGTGGAATGAGTGCAACATGTTGTCCTGCAATGTGTTTCGCGCAGTTCTCAAACGATTGCAACAGCGTCGTTCGACTGCTCCGCGACAACACCGACAGACAGGGTTCGCGCGACACCTACCCGATCCCGAGCTTCTCCCGAACTGCTGAGCCATCTCGGTTTCCGCCACGAGACGCCGCCGGACTGTCCGGCCCCCGAGCCACGCGCGGAAGTTCACCAGGAAGGCCACGGGCCGCAGGCAGAACCGTCGGCCATGGCTACTTGTGGTCTGATGTGCGGCGGGGGCGCAGGGCGTAGGCCGGGATGAGCTGGCCGGTGACTTCCAGCGGTGGGCGGCCGTCGGCGTAGGGAATTGCGTAGGTGACTTTGCCGAGCCATCCGCCGGAGTAGGTGGGCAGCCAGTGGCTCAGGAGCCCGGGCCGCTCGCCGGTCATGTCCAATCCGGCGCCGTTGCGGTGCTTGGGCATGCCGGGGTCGCGGATGTACACCGCGTCCAGACGCACCCACACCGGCGTCGGGCCGGCATGCAAGGACTGGTGATAGTGCCCGTGTCCCTCGGAGTGCAGCAGCTGGGGCTCGGTGCCCGCCGTTCGCGGTATCTGCTCACCAGCCGCTCGACTTTCGCGATCCCTGTCGAACATTCATTCGATCACAGATCGCAGACGCCTTCCCGAACAACCGATTATGCGGCATGTTAGTGCGTTCATGCGGCAGGCCAGTGTGCCTTAACACGACAGTTGTATTTCGTTGTGCCGCAAGATCGTCGTATCTGCTGTAGTTTGACCGGTCGTGCTGGGTGATGTTGTCGCCGAGGATGTTTCGGCGTGGCGGGTGGCGTTCGACGAGATGTTCGCGCGGATCGCGGGGATGTTCTATCGGGCCGAGTCGCGGGGGTGGGCGCGGTCGTATCTGACGGGGTTGCTGGCGCCGGTGGAGCGCAAGAATTCCTGGCAGTCGGCTGATGCTGCCGGTGGGGTGGGCCCGGACGGGTTACAGCATTTCCTGAACAGGTCCCGGTGGGACGCCGATGAGCTGCGGGATCGGCTTCGGACATATGTGGCTGCCGCGTTGGCCTGCCCGGACGGTGTCCTGGTCGCGGACGAGACCGGTTTCTTGAAAAAGGGTGTGAAGTCGGCGCCCGCTCGCTCTCGTCGAGTGGGGCGAGGATTTCCGATTCCACTCGTCCAGCTCTTTCAGCTCCATCGTCCCCGGCCCCCGGACAGCACCAGCGTTATCCGATCGTTCCAGGTCAGCAGCACCGGGTCGTGCACCAGGTATTTCGGGCCGTCGGCGTTGCGAATGAAGGTGATGGTTCGCAACGCCTCGGGCTGCCTTGCCGTGACGGGGCCGCTGCCGGTGATCGGCACGCAGATCCTCTATGAGTGTGAGCGGATCCTATTTCGCGGGTGCGGCGGGCTGCATGGGGTCTTTGCAGGCGGGGACGTTGGGCGGGCAGGGGGCGAGGATGGTGGAGAAGTATTGGATGGCGGCGAACAGGGTGATGGGCCCGCCTGCGAGGATGAGGCCGGTCATCGACCCGACCGCGCCGAGGGTTGCCGCGCCGAGGACACAGCCTGCGATCGCGGCGCCAACGAAGGGCGCCAGCAAGACGATGACCGGGCTGCTCAGTACGGCACCGGCCGCGGCGCCGACAAGACAGCCGATTCCGCCTCCGAGTACCGCGCCGAGGATGGCGCTCACGGCGGCGCCGATGGTGACTCGCTGGGTGAAGGTGCCGAGGGCCTGTGCGTCGCGCGGGTTGACCGATTCGGCGATCTGCGCGGCTTTGTCGACGGGGATGATCTGGTCGGGGCTGACGGCCTGGACGGGGCGGGGGTTGTCTTTGGACGGGGTCAGGGTGGCCGTGGTGCCGTCGACGCGCGCGTCGATGGGGTGGGCGGTGTTGTCGATCTGGTAGGTGAGTGGGAGGGCGGCGACCGGTTGCCCGTTGTGGTCGGTGAGGACCAGTTGGTCGTCGATGATTTTCAGTTTGCCGTCGGTGGTGGACAGGACGGCGGAGCCGCCGTCGCGGTGTACTTCGTAGTGCACGGCGTTGGGTGGTTGGTCGCCGGGTTGGGGTGCGGCATTCGCGGTGGCGGTGGTGACAGCGATCGCTGTTGCCGCGAGGATGGCGGTCGCGGCGGTTTTCCTCATCTTCATGGTGTTCCTCAACTTCATCGGTGAGATCGGCACAGCCCCGTCCGGGACGTGCTCTTTTTCGGAGGTCGGGCCTCGCGCAGACGGTCTTCAGGGGGTTGGATGTCGGCGGTGGCGGTCAGGTCGTGGAGTAGTTGCTCGGCCTGGGGCCATGGCCCGTAGCCTGCGGCGGGGTCGAGGTGGCCGACGGGGCCAACGTCGATCAGGCGGCTGCCCCAGGTTTCGGCCAGCCCGGCGACGCGGCGGCGGGCGGCGAGTGGGTCGTTGCTGCTGGCAGCGAGGATGGACGGGAAGGGCAACTGTCGGCGTGGGATCGGGTTCCAGCCCAGGGTGGTGAGCTGGTCGGTGCTCGGGTAGCCGTCGGGCAGCGGGGTTTCGAAGTCCGGTGGTGTGACCAGCAGTGCCGCGTGGATGTCGCGGGTGGGCTGCTGGGCCCAGTGCACGGTGGTGAGCACGCCGGCGCTGTGGGCGACCAGCACGACCGGATGCGAGATTTCCCGCAGGGTGGACTCCAACGCGGTGACCCAGGCGTCGCGGTTCAGTCGCGCATCGCCTGGTGGCCGGCGCACGGTGCGGCTGCGGGATAATGTTGCGGCGAGCCGGTTCTGCCAGTGGCTGGCGCCGTGATCGCCGAGGCCGGGGACTATCACGACGACCGGTGTGGTGGTGTGGTTCACGGTGCTGCTCCGGGGAAGTCGGGGGCCTGTTTCGGGCGGGGTATCAGATGACGGCTCCGCCATTGGGACTGATGATCTGGCCGGTGAGGTAGTGGTTGTCGCCGGCGAGATAAACCGCGAGGGAGGCGTACTCCTCGGGGGTGCCGAGCCGGCCCATGGGGATCATCTGATAGAGGCTGCCCACCTGTTCGGGGGCGGTGGCGTCGAGATACGCCTGGAACGGCGGAGTCAGCACGCCGCCGCACGCGATGGCGTTGACGAGGATGTTCGCTCCGGCGACGTCGAGTGCGACGGTTTTGGTGAGGCTGGCCACGGCGGCCTTGGAGGCCGAGTAGCCGGGGCTGTGGGTGCTGGCGGCGGAGATGCCGGCGATGGAGCTGATGTTGATGATGCGGCCGTGGCGCTGTGGTTCCATGTAGCGCAGGGCGGCGCGGGTGCAGTAGAACACGCCGTGGACGTTGACCTCCCACCATTTGAGCCAGTCCTCGTCGGTGAGGCTGCTGGTGATGCCGAGCGAGCGGCGTTTCATCGGAGTGGTCATGTAGGCGTAGTGCAGGTTGCGGCGCTCGGTGTCGGCGGGTGAGGACGGCACGAGTGCGGCGTTGTTGACCAGGATGTCCACCGTGCCGAAGCGGTGGGCGGCGTCGGTGAACATCTGGTCCACCGCGGCACGGTCGGAGACATCGCAGCGCACCGGAAGACAGGCCCGCCCCAGCGCGTCGATCTCTGCGGCGAGCTCGGTCAGCTTGTCGTCCTGGATGTCGCAGGCGACGATGTCGGCGCCGGCGCGCGCCATCGCCAGCGCGATGGCCTTGCCGAGTCCCTGGCCGGCGCCGGTGACGACGGCGGTCTTGTCGGTCAATGTCACGGTGATCTCCTCACGTGCTGTTGCTGCGGCAGGGCGTCGGGATGCCGCGGTGTGTGGTGGGGTGGTTTCAGTCGTGGGTGCGGAGTTGGCGTTTGAGGATTTTGCCGGTGGCGGTCATGGGTAGTGTGTGGACGATTTCGATGTGGCGGGGGTATTTGTAGGCGGCCATCTGGTCTTTGGCCCAGGTGATGAGGCCGGTTTCGGTGGGTTGGGTGCCGTGGGTGGGGATGATGTAGGCCTTGATCTCCTCGCCGTGGCTCTCATGCGGGATGCCGATGACCGCGGCCAGGGATACCGCGGGGTGGGTCATGAGGATTTCTTCGATCTCGCGGGGGTAGACGTTGAGGCCCCCGCGCACGATGAGGTCTTTGGCGCGATCGACGATGTGGTAGCAGCCGTCGGGGTCGCGGCGGGCCAGATCGCCGGTGCGGAACCAGCCCTCGCGCATGACCTCGACGGTGGCCTCGGGCCGGTTGTAGTAGCCCTTCATGACGTTGTGGCCGCGGATGGCGATCTCGCCGACGACGTGGCTGCCGGTGAGGGTGTTCCAGTCCTCGTCGATCAGCCGGGCCTGCACTCCCCACACCGGTGTCCCGATCGAGCCGGGGCGCGGACCGTGCTCGATGCTGCCGAACAGGGCCATCGGGGCGGTTTCCGACAGGCCGTAGCCTTCGATGATGTCGATGCCGAACCGCTGGCGGAATCGGGTGAGGATCTCCACTGGTAGTGAGGCGCCGCCGGAGACGGCCAGCCGCATGCACCCGGCGATGGCATCGACATCGATGGTGTCGGTGTCGGTGTTGTCGAGGGCGTTGAGCAGGCTCCAGTACATGGTCGGAACGCCGGCGAACACGGTGATTTGCTCGGTCTGCATCAGCGCCAATGCGGCGGTAGCGTCGAAACGGGGGTGTAGCACCAGGGTGGCGGCGACAGAGAATCCGGCGTTCATGTTCACCGTCTGACCGAAGGTGTGGAACAGCGGCAGTACCAGTAGGTGCCGGTCGTGGCGGGTGGGGTGGCTGTCGAACTGCCGGGTCGCGGTGAACGCGTTGAGCAGCATGTTGGCGTGGGTCAGTTCGGCGCCTTTGGGTTTGCCGGTGGTGCCCGAGGTGTAGAGGATCACCGCGGTGTCGTCCGCTTCGCGGACTCGGGTGGCGAACTCGGTGGGCTGGCAACCCAGTTGGGCGGCCAGGCCGTCGGCGGTGCCGTCGTGGCCGGGAGCGGGGGTGTCGATGCGTAACAGGTGCCGGCATTCGGGTGCTTGCTCGAAGCCGGCGCGGCCGTAGTCGCCGGTCGGCAGCTCGGCGGTGCCGTCGTGGCAGAAGTAGGCTTTGGCGTCGCAATCGTGCAGGTGGTAGGCGATTTCGCGGTCCTTGAGCAGGATGTTGAGCGGGACCACGACCGCGCCTGCTTTGAGGATGCCGTAGTAGATGATCGGAAACCACGCCAGGTTGGGGCACGACAGGGCGACTTTGTCACCGGGTTCGATGCCGCGGGCGACCAGCAGGTTGGCGACCTGGTTGGCGGCGGCGTCGACCTCGGCGTAGGTGAGACGGTCCCCGGCGGCGACGACCGCGTCGCGATCTGGGTGGTTGCGTGCTGAATCTTCCAGCAGCACAGACAAATTGAGCATGACAAACCTTTGACAGTGGTCGTGGACGGTGACCGGGCGGCCGGGTGGTTACGAGTCGGCGGGCTGGGCCGGTCGAGCCGATGCCGATCCGGTCTGCGACCGAACCGGCCCGTGCAGGTCGGCGGGGTGGGCGCGTCTACCAACGATCACGATGGCGAGGACGCCGAGGTAGGCCGGCGGCACCAGTCGCAGTGCGGTGGGCAGCCCGTAGTGGTCGGCGAGAAAACCGACGACCAGCGGACCGGCCGCCAAACCGAAGATGTTGTTGAACAACACGGCCGTTCCGAACGCGGTGGCACGCAGGCTCGGATGGGTGAGATTGATGACCAGTGAGGAGATCGCACCGGTGGAACCCGCACAGAACAGCGCCCCGATACCGAGTGCGGTCAGCTGCGCGGGCCCGGTGGGCAGACTGAAAGCGACCATGAGCACGACGAGCGACAGCACGCAATACACCGCCACGATGCTCCACAGGCGAGCAGGTTCGGCGTGGGCGACGCGGTCGGCGATCAGGCCGCAGCCGATCATGCCGATGCCGATCAACAGCGCATATGCCGCGGCGGTGAGACCGGCGCGATCGGGGGCCATTCCGTAGCAGCGGTTGAAGAAGCTGGGCAGCCAGGCCATCAGCACCGCCGACACGAACAGCTGCAGGCCCCCGGCCAGATAGACGCACCACACCGACACGGTGGAGAACAGGCTCGACAACGGCGCCCGCACGCCTGTCGCTGGGTCGTGCTGCGGAGTGGTGTCATCAGTGATGTGGTGGCGTTGCAGGCGGTGTTCGGTCACGAGCAGCCGGAACGCTGCCACCAGCAGCAGACCGAAGACCGCCATCGCGACGAAGGTTGCCCGCCATCCGATGTGGCGGGCGATCACCCCGCCCAGGGCGATTCCCAGGACCGAGCCGAAGGAACCGCCGGCGAGGAATGCCCCGCTGACCGAGGCCCGCAGTCGCGGGGAGAAAACGCTGACCACCACGGCAGCGCCGACGCTGCCGTAGGCGGCCTCACCGACCCCGAGTAGGAAACGAGCGCCCAGCATCTGGCCGAAGGTGCCGGCGCATGCGCACAGCAGGGTGGCGACACTCCAGAAGGTCGCCATGATCAACAAGCTGCGCACACGTCCCCAGCGGTCGGCCAGCAGCGACAGCGGCACCGTGCCCAACGCAACCATCAAAGCGACCACGCTGGTGAGCGCGCCGAGCCGCGAATCCGACAGTCCCCATTGCGTTTTCAGATACGGGAACACCGCCGGCAGGACCTGCCGGGACATGTAGTCCGACAGCAGCAGCCCGAAGGTCAGGGCGAACACGACCCACGGAAAGATCCGCGAGCGGGCGCGCGTCGTCGATGCGTCCGCAGTTTGGTCTGCGGGCGTGGTGTGAAGGTCCATGGCGCTTCCTCGAGCCTGGCGGGGAACTGTGCGGTGACGGGATGAGCGCGGCCGGTCGACCGTCGAAGGAAAAAGGGCAGCGCGCGGCGCACCGCGCTGTGCAGCCGCACGCTGCAAGGTTCGATCAGGCGTGCTGGAGGAAGCCGACCTGGCCCGGCTTGCGGTTGGGCGGGAACCCGATCTTTGCCAGCGCCTCGTCGGTACTGGAGTAGACCTCGTCGAACAGGTAGATCTCGCGCGCCTCCTTACAGGAGGCCACGCCGCGGCCGAGCTCGTCGGCGATGCGGACCATCTGCTCGACCTGCTGCACCGAGGTGCGCCGCTCGCCCTTGCGGCCCCACAGGTTGTCCTCGATGCCGACCCGCACGTGCTGGCCCAACGCGATCGCGATGGTGCACATCGGGGTGACATTGCGCATGATGGTTTCGATCGTCAGCACCGCGCCGTCCGGCGTCCGGCGAATGAACTCGAACAGATCCCCGGGATGCACGCCTGCGGCACCACCGCCGATGGCGACGTAGTTCAGCACCAGCGGGCCGGTGTAGATACCGGCGCGAATCAACCGTTCCACCGTCTCGAGCTGGGGCAAGTTGCCCAGCATGAACTGCGGCTGGATGCCGGCGGCGGTCAAACGGCGCAGATGCTCGATGTAGAACTCAGGACCGGCCTCGACCACCATGTCGCGGTATGCCTTGTGCAGCACGGGGTTCTGCAGCGACGTCCCGGCGATATCGTCGTCGCTGAGCAACTCGACGATGTTCATCTGGCTGGTGTTGATGGCGATGGTGACCTGATCCGGCTTCGGATCGAGCTCGGCCAACATGTGGCGAGTGTCGCTATCCAGCCACTTCGCCTTGTCGGCGCCTTCCGGCGGCGCGAACGAGATCGACCCACCGACCTGCAGGATCATCTCCGGCACCGCCTCCCGGAGCCGGCCGAGCATCTCGTTGAACATCTCCAACCGCTTGGATCCGTGCCCGTCGAGCTCACGCACGTGTATGTGCAGTACCTGCGCGCCTGCGTTGTAGCAGTCCACTGCTTTCTGGACCTGCTCATCCATGGTGACCGGAATGTCGTCGGAATCGCCGGGCAGGAATTCCGGGCCGTACGGGGCCACCTGGATGACCAGTTTCTCCTGGTTCTCCGGCAGCAGCGAATCATCGAGATAATGCATGATCGAGTCCTAATCGGTTAGTAGGGAATGGGTTCCGAGGCCGCTCGGCGGCCTTCGGTTCGTGTTCCTGGTGGACTGGCCTTCAGGTGACGCCCGAGTAGTTCCCGGCGTTCGACGTCTTCTGAAAGAACGGCGCGCCTGACGGCTGGCCAGAGTGTGTGGTGGGATTCCGTTGCTCGAGCCCGCCGCAGGGGTGACCGCCTCGAAATGTTCCCGAGCCTTCGAGCTCTTCGATAGCACGCGGTCCTGCGGTGCGCTGGAGTCACGGACGGCTAGTGAGATGACGGACCGTCGAGTCCCGCGATTAGGGTGCCGCGTGACCCCAACCAGGCTCGTGAACAGCTGTAACCCGGATGAAGGAGCAAACGATTGGGTGCGTTCTGCGGGATCGACTGGGCCGAATCCCATCACGATGTCGCCGTCATCGACGGCGAAGGAAAGGTATTGGGCCGCAAGAGAATCAGCGACGACGCTGCCGGGTTCACCGAGCTGCTGAACCTGCTGGCCGAGTCCGGGGATAGTGCTGAGCAGCCGATCCCGATCGCGATCGAAACCGATCGCGGTCTGCTGGTGGCCGCATTGCGGGCGACCAACCGGCCGATCTATGCGATCAACCCGCTCTCGGCGTCGCGCTATCGCAGTCGGCACCAGGTGTCGGGGTCCAAATCCGACGCCGCCGACGCGGTGATGCTGGCCAACATCCTGCGCACCGACGCCGCCGCGCATCGCCGCATGGGAACCGATACCGAACTGGCGCAAGCGATCCGGGTCCTGGCCCGCGCCCAGCAGGATGCGGTATGGGCGCGCAAACAGCTCGGCAACCAGCTGCGTTCGCTGCTGAAGGACTTCTATCCGGCCGCGCTGGAAGCGTTCGCTGGTTTGAGTGGCGGCGGCATGGCCCGCCCCGACGCCCGCGTCGTGCTCGCCGCGGCCCCGACCCCGGCGCGCGCTGCGAGATTGACTCGCACCCAACTGCGTCGCCTGCTCATCAAAGCGGGCCGGCAACGCAACATCGACGCCGACGTCGAACGACTCCACGTCATCTTCAGGGCCGCCTACCTGCATCAGCTGCCGATGGTCGAGAACGCGATGGGCATTCAGCTCGCGGCACTGCTGCGCACCTTCGATGCCGCTTGCACCGCCGAGCACGACCTGGCCGAGGAGACCCGGAATCATTTTGACCGGCACCCGGACGCCAAGATCCTCACCAGCTTCCCCGGCCTGGGACAGCTCGGTGGCGCTCGGGTGCTCAGTGAAATCGGTGACGACCGCGCCCGTTTTGCCGATGCGCGAGGACTCAAGGCTTACGCCGGATCCGCGCCGATCACCCGCGCCAGCGGCAAGAAGACCCTCGTCCTGCACCGACATATCAAAAACCGCCGCCTGGCAAATGTGGGACCGATGTGGGCGCTGGGATCGCTGCGCATCTCGCCAGGAGCCCGCCGCCATTTCGATGCCCGCCGCGCCGTCGGCGATTGGAACCACCAGGCCCAGCGTCACCTGTTCAACAAGTTCCTCGGCCAGCTCTACCACTGCCTGCAAACCAGCTGCCTCTACGACGAACATCGCGCCTTCCCACCTCCTTTCGCGGTCACGGCTTGACTTCTATTTCCGTGAGATGTCTTTCAGTTGGTTTGTTCGGAACGGTCTTCGCTCCGGTCTCGCGGCCGGCGCTCGAATGCCTCGAGTTCCTCGGCGAGGATCGGTGCGCCGATGTTGCAGGCGTGGATGCCGAGCACACTGACCATTTCCAGGACGGTGAGAATCTCCTCGCGAGTAACACCGAACTCGAGTGCGGCCCGGATATGCCGACGCACACCCGGGGAGTACATGTGCGTGCACGCGGCATCGATAGCGATGCTGAGTAGCTCGACGAACTGCGGAGAGAACACTCCTCGCCGGATCGGCGTGGACCCCATCGTCATGAACTGCTCGGTCCATTCCGGGTCCCACTCATACAGGTTGTCCCACAACGGATTCCAGGTACCGCTGGCACGCATGTGATCCACGACCGGGGTGGACGCCTTCGGCGACGAGACTGTCAAAGCAACTCCTGCGGTGCGTACTGCCGTTCCTTACGGCGTGATGCAGGACACGCTAGCCATGAAAAGGCATAGACACTTGACTGTACGGGGCATATGTTTGATCATCTGGGACAGGAGGTATCGCCACAATGCTGATGGTGCGTAGCGCCGTGTTGGACGGCTATGTGGACTTGGCGCTGTCACTCGGGCTCAATCCGCAGCCGCTCATGCGCACCGTGGGAATTGAGCCCGCCGCGGTCGCCAACACCGACGGCTGGGTCTCGGTCGAGGCCATCGATCAGTTGCTGGAACTATCGGCCGCCGAAACCGCATGCGAAGACTTCGGGCTCAGGCTGGCCGCCGCACGCAGCATCAGGACCTTGGGTCCGCTCGGCCTGGTCGCCCGGGAAGAACCCGATGTCCGCAGCGCGCTCGAAATCCTGCTGCGCCACGGCAACCTGCACAACGAAGCTCTCCATACCCGGTTGACCGAGGTCAACAGTCTGGCGACGATACGCGTACTGGCCGCGCCGGGCGCCAGTTTCGGACGGCAGGCGGTCGATCTGGCGGTCGCCGCGACCTGCCGGATCCTGCGCGATCTCCTGCACGAGGACTGGAAGCCCGTCACGGCGTGCTTCACCCACCCGGCCCCCGCCGACGTCGACGCCTACCACCGGATGCTCGGCGACACCATCGATTTCAGCCGCGAATTCGATGGCATCATCTTCTACGCCCGAGATCTCGACGCCACCAACCCCCTGGCCGATCCGCTCCTGCGCCCCTATACCCGCCAATACCTGCGATCGCTCGCCCTTCCTGGCGACACGACAGCCGATCACGTGCGACGCGTGATCGAATCCCTGCTGCCAACGCAACGATGCTCGGCAGCCCAGGTCGCCCGCAGCCTGGGTATGGACCGACGCACCCTGCACCGGCATCTCACCCGTACCGGCGAAACATTCTCCTCGATCCTGGAAGCCGTACGGATCGAGCTGGCGCAACGCTACGTCGCAAGAAAGGACCGGACCATGAGCGAGATTGCCGGCGATCTCGGCTTCTCCGAACTCAGCGCCTTCTCGCGATGGTTCCACACCCGCTTCGGCTGCGCCCCCACCAAGTGGGAAACACACAGGTCAAACCCGCGGCCTTCGCAGTTGCCAACGAGCATATAACAGTGCACCGACAGCCTCACTGCCACAGGTGATTCCCCGGCGACCGGTCAGTACTTGGCTATCTGAGATGGCCGTAGTATCGGCCGAAAATCGGGCGGATACCGCGTAATCGCCTGGTGCAGAACCCCGTTCTGCACGCACCCGACTTCTGGCCATGCTCGCCCACGCCTTTCTCGCCGTCACCGCCGCCACCGACCCAAAAGCCCACGCGGGCTGGGCCCGATCACAGTCGCCGACATCCGCCGTCTCCTGGCGATAGTCCTACACCCAGCCCGCACCCTCACCCACGCCGCCACCCACTGGCGCCGAGGCCACCAAACCTACGTCCGGACGCTCCGCCACCAACGAAAATAGGTACTACACAACGAACTACAACTGTCGTATTAACTCGACGAACGTCCGTTGCCCACCCCGACCAGTTCGGTCAGCGCGGGCATGGTCTGAGTGGACGCTTATTCGTCCCGACTGACGACGACTTTGTCGCCATCGTTGACCTCTTCTTCGTCGTCGTTGGCCCGAGCCATTCGGAGTTGCGCCGCGCCCGCCTGAGGTTCCTCGTCCGTAGGTGTCTGATCGGATGATGTCATGCACCTATTCTTGCAGAGAACATCACGTCCTGGGTTGTGTTCGATTTCCTTTGGGGGCAATTCATTTGACATTCAACCTGAGTTGATTCCTTTCCGCCTGAAACACCGCATTCGGCTATGAGGGTGCGTTCGGGAGGCTACGTTTGGCAGCGTTTCAGTTGGTTGGGGTTTCCTGTCCGACCTGGTTAGCGATGATGCCGACGAGCGAGGTGTGGGTTTCCGCGTCTGCCGCAGCCACCAAACCGTACGGGGACGCGTCTATCGGCTGGCCGAGCAACCCGGTGACGATGCAACCGGCGGCTTGGCACAACGCGATCCCGCTGGCGAAATGCACGCTGTCGCGCAGGTCGCCGTCAGACACATACGCCGCACGCCGTCCGGCCGCGACCCACGCCACCGCGAGGGTCGTCGACAGCACACGAGCTCCGAACGCGGCTTTGAACGCTGGGTCTCCCAACAGTCGCGCTGGCTCGAAACCTCCTGCACCCGGAACCCAATAGTCGAGATTGACCTCGACCAAGCGGCTGGTCGCATCGGGCACCAATCGCAGAGCCTGACCGTCGCGGTGCAACCAAGCGTCGTTACCGTCGGTCCCGAAGACCTCTTCGGTGAATGGGTCGGCTACAGCCGCTGTGGTGATCGTCGCACCGACCCGGGCGGCGATGTTGACCGCCAGATGCGGTGTGCCAGCAGCGAAATTCGCTGTTCCGCACAGCGGGTCGATCAACCACACCCGGCTCGATCCCGCGGTGCCGGTGCTGCCGGACTCCTCGGCGACGAACCGGTCGCTCGGACGAGCCGCGCCGAGCGTCGCGAGAATGATCTGCTCGGCGGCGATATCTGCTCCAGTCGCGAAATCGTTGTCGCCCTTGGCGTAACGGGTCACGGGAGCGCGGAAATATGACCGGATGACACCACTCGCGGCCTGCGCTGCCAAGACTGCCAACTCTGCATCGGTATCGCCCACCTCGGCACCCTACTGCGCCGTCCGCTTGTCGGCATTACAGGACACTATAGTTAACGGTAGTCAGGATAGGTAGAGTAGTCGGGAAGGTGACTGGCGCGTGTGAGACACGCTGGTGGCCTTGTCGGCGTGTCGGGTGATCGCCACGGTGTCCGTGCCGCGATGATCAGCGTCTTGTGTCGATCCCGTTTGTGCCGAAGTCGTTGCAGCCCTTGCTGGATGCGTTCCGGCCGTGTTTCACCAGCCCCACGTTCACCACCTTCGTCGCACTGACTGTCGGGTTGATCGCCGCGCCGGCCCGGCGGACGGTGTGCGGCATGCTAACCGCTGCCGGGATGGGCGGCCACCACAGTCGCGCGCACCGGTTCTTCGCTACCGCCCGCTGGAGTCTCGATCAGCTCGGGCTGGTGATGCTGGGGCTGGTAGTCGGCTGGCTCACCCCGGCCAGTGCATCGCGGTCGACGACACGCTGTTTCGCCGCAGCGGCCGTCACGTCTATGGCGCGGTCTGGGCCTACGACGGCTCCCGGTCGGTGGCCAAAGGTCAGTCCAAGCTGTCGAAGGGCACGACCTTCGTCGTGGCCGCGGTGGTGGTCGAGCTGCCGTTTGCGGACCGCCCGATCGCGCTACCGGTGCTGTTCCGGTTGTGGCGCCCCGGCGGCCCGACCAAAACCCTCCTCGCCCGCGACCTCATCTACCGCATCGCCGCCGCGCGACCGGATCGACGCGTCCATGTGGTCGCCGCCGGCGCATACGTGTGCAGCACTCTGCGCCACCTGCCCGCGAACGTGACGTTGACTGGGCCGCTGCCCCGAAACGCCGCCCTCTACGAGGTGCATCCCGACGTGGACAACCCCCCGAATATGCGAGGCAGGCGGGGTCGGCCCCGCACCCGCGGCGCCAAGATCGGCACACCCGCAGACCTGGCCGCCGCCACCGCGGGCGAGCCCGTCACGGTCACCCGCTACGGCCGTACCACCACCGTCACCGTGCACGAACGCCGCTGCCTGTGGTACGGCGCATTCCGCTCCCAGCCCGTGCGTGTCCTGGTCGTGCGCGAACCCCGCCGCCCCGGCCTGGCGCTGCTCACCACCGATACAACCGCACCCGCAGCCGAAGTCGTCGAACGCTACGCGGCCCGCTGGTCGATCGAGGTCGCGTTCTTTGAAGCCAAACACGTCACCGGTGCCGGAGAGGCCCGCAACCGCACCCGCCCGGCGGTCGAGCGCACCGTCCCGTTCGGCATGCTCACCCAAACCCTGGTCATCCTCTGGTACCACCTCGCCGGGCATTCACCCGCCGTCGTCGCCGAGCGCCGACGCCGGGCCCGCTGATACACCACCAAAACCCGTCCGAGTTACCCCGACATGCTCACCAAGCTCCGCCGCACACTGATCGCCGCCCAATATCGTGTGGACCTACCCGCCGACCCCACCCCCGAACAAATCTGTGAGTGTGTTGGTCAGCGGTTCCGGTCTGGTCCGCTACCAGGATCGGTGCCGGTGACTCGGCGTGACTCCGAACAAATCTGGCTGCTTCGGCGTGCCCTTGTGTGGACTTGTCCGTCGTGGTCGCCGGCACCGGCCTGGCCACCAGTTGGCCTGATCAGAAGCATGTCCGCTGCTGCGTGACCCGTCACAGATATGCCGCTCGGTGACCTCTTCCCAGGCCGGTGCCGACTGATGGAGCCCGTGTCCTGATTAGGAAGCACAAGCCCCGTGACTATGTTGGCAGACGTCGTCGATGCCGTGGTCGGTGTCGACACCCACCGTGACACCCACCAAGTCGAGATCGCGCACCCTACTGGGGCGCCAATCGCCACCTGCACGATCGACAACACCGGCGCTGGCTACGCACAACTGCTCGGCTGGATCAGCGAGCACGCAGCGGGGCCGCGGGTGGCGGTCTCCATCGAGGGCACCCGTAGCTACGGTCTGGGGCTCGCCCGCGCGATCGCCGCCGCTGGCCTGTTGGTACTCGAGTGCGAACAGCCGAGCCGGAAAGCCCGACGTGGCAGGGGCAAGTCGGACGCCATCGATGCACACCTAGCGGTGCTGTTCGCGTTGCAACTCGACACCGGGAAACTCCCGAGTCCTCGCGCCGATGGTGACCGCGAAGCGCTGCGGATCCTGCTGTCGGCCCGCGACGAACTCACCACCGGTGTGACCGCACACACCAACCGGCTGCGCGCACTCCTGCGCGACGGTGGCGACAGCGATCGCGACCTCGCCCGCGGCAGTCTCACCGTCGCGACGCTGGCCGCTCTGGCTCGGCGACGCTGCCCCCGCGATGCCGACCGAGTACAGGCGATCCGGCAGGCCGAGATCCGGCGGCTGGCCCTCGCACTACGCGACCAGCGCCGCGAACTGCAGGCTAACCGGGCTCAACTCGCCGACATCGTCCATGATCTGGCCCCCGGCCTGACTGATCAGTGCGGTATCGGTCCCATCTCCGCCGCCCAGGTCATCGTCAGTTTTTCCCACACCGGCCGCTGCCGCAACGACGCCGCGTTCGCCGCACTCGCCGGCACCAGCCCCATCGAGGCATCCAGCGGACGCAGCACACGTCACCGACTCAACAGAGGCGGAGATCGAGCGCTCAACCGAGCGATCCACACCATCGCCAACACCAGGATGCGCAGCGATCCCGCCACACGTGACTACGTGGCCCGTCGTACCGCAGAAGGCAAATCCAGCAAGGAAATCCGACGCTGTATCAAGCGCTACATCACCCGCCAGCTCTACCGCAGCCTCACCGCCAGCGAACTCCACAACCGTACGATTCCGAAAGACCTTGACAACACATAGAAGCGTCCACACCATCCGCCTGGCCTGGGTAAACGCCGCAGGCTAACTGTGAAACACGAGTCTCGAAGCGTAGGGGATTCGTGACGAAACCTCGTTCGAATTGCCGATCGTGCCGCCCGTCATGGTGCAGGTAGGTGATTTGTTGTACGGCCCGGACGCGAAGGGGTTGGACTGGCCTGCGCCGCGTCAGGTAATCGGGAAGCCGGTGCCGTGCACGGTGGTGGACTTCCGCAGGCGTTGGCCTGCGATCTGGCGGTTGAGGGAGGTGCGCGTTGTCGGGTACATGGTGAAGTTGCACAGCGACGTCAGCGAATACGGAGACGTCGAAACGCTGCACGCTGCGACCGTTCGAGTTCAACGTTGATGCCCGACACCTGTTACTTCGGGGAATACAGGATGCTGGCGGCAGGGCATATCTGGATCCAGGGCCCCGATCCCGAACCGCGCGATCCGGGATTCCTGCTGTGACCGACCGAGGAACTGGCCACCTCGCGAACGTCGGCGACGGGCCTCGCACGCATCGAAACTCTGTGCTCGACAGGTCTTTACGAGGCCGTAGTTGGCGCAGAGCGCGGTCGCTGTCGTCGTCGTATTCGCACTCGTCCTGCTACATCCCATTCTCGATGTGAGGAGTCATGACTGTGAACGCCGACGACAACCAGCGCCCCGGACAAGTCCGCGACCGCTGGAACTACCGGCAAGAGATCCCCTGCGGATCCACCAGCAACGTCCGATTCGGTGACGCCACCGATGCCGCTGCGCTGCCGATGCCGCTGCGCTGCTCGAGATCATCATGGTCCGCCGCGGATGTCATCGCCGCAAACGCATGGTGCGCGTCGGTGTTGGGCGGTACCACCAGCAAGACCCGGCGGCGATTTCCCGGACCGGGCACTTCGATCGTGTCCACGGTGCAGTGACGGTATCCGTCCAGTCGCACCACCCGCCCGGCGAATGCGAGTTCACCGGGCGCACTGGACCATTCACCGAGGTGGTAAACCACCCGCTCAACAGCGCCGAGCACACTGTTCAGCGCTGTGAGCAAAACCGGTAGCTCGGTGGCGAGGTCGTCACTAGTGCCACCACGCTCCATCGACGTAACCGGTCTTCGGCACCCCGGACTTCAACAACACACGCGGTAAGTGATCACCGGGCAGGCTGTGCGGGCCGATACTTGCTCGGGTCATCTGTCGCGTCATCTGTCCCGTCGTCACCTCCTGCTCCGGCCGCGAACCGGCCGAATTCATTCGAATCGGACGACGATACAACCTCGAAACGGCTGTATACGATGTGTCGCCGATATATCTATTATAGCTGTTTGTAATGCCCCTGTATACGGGGGGACGACCCGAATGCGTTGTTTTTTGCGCCAGAACGATTCCGCGAGAAAAACACAACCAAGCCCTCGGCAGAACCCATCCACCAGACCCGTACCGACAAGATCAACATCAAGAACATGACCTTCGAAGAACACAGCACCAGGCATATGCGCTGATACAAAAATCATGAAAAAGCCATCTGGTCTGCATGTTTGCCCTGTCTCTGCTTGCGGTTGCAATTCGGATACGTTACGGCGCTTGAGTTTTCAGCGACGTATCTTTGGGGATGAGTCCATGTGGCGGTCGGCTCGAGCTCGGGGAAGAGGTGCGCCGGGTGTCCAGTTGCCCAAACAGCTACCGGCCGAACCTGAAACGGATACAAACCGGACGAAAACGGACCAGGGATGCATTGCCGAAGTGCCGCTACTGGAGGCTTACTGGGCATAGGCGGCGAAATAGCCTGCGCTGCTGTGGGAGAACCACTTTCACTCATCACTGATTGAGAAGGCAAAAAATGTCACCTGTTATCACCTCGCTGACGCCCTCTTTCGGCCCTCCGGCGGGTTTCAACTCTGTCGTCATCACCGGCTCCGGATTCGCCAATGTCGGTCCGTTGACTGTCCGGTTCGGCAGGGCCTCGGC
This sequence comes from Nocardia sp. GP40, assembly GCF_050434125.1. NCBI lineage: Bacteria > Bacillati > Actinomycetota > Actinomycetes > Mycobacteriales > Nocardiaceae > Nocardia > Nocardia sp. GP40. Next base: position 18,759 of record NZ_JBNPVW010000035.1, read on the forward strand.
GTTCTCGGGCTTCAGCAGGTGAGCAGCATTTCGATGGGTCTTTGAGGGTTGCGTGAGTTATGGCGCAGCGCTTTGGCGATGCCGGTGTGCCCGGCCAGGCGGAGCAAGCTGATCGCGGCGTTCCGCAGGGTCGCGAGGACTTGCGGGCCGGTGCCGGTGCGGGCTTGGTGACGATCTTCGTCGAACGCGGTGTCGCGGACCCAGTGGACTCGGTTCTCGATCGTCCAGTGCCCGCGCAACCAGTTGGCAATCTGGTTGTGGGAGGCGTCGGTGGCGTCGAGACTGGTGACGAGGTAGACGGTTTCGCGGGTCTGCTTGCGTTTGCCGCGGTGCCCGGAGAGCACGGTGCGAGTGCGGCGCATCCGCAGTGCCTGCCTCGCGCCGGGAAACCTTATGCCCGAACCGATTCCGGCTGCCTTGAGTGAGCGGGTCTCCAGCCGCCCGTGCCGTCGTTTCCCGCTGGAATGGTCGAGAGTGGGAATATCGTTCCACGGCAACGCTTTCACTGTTTCCGCAGCAGCGGCTGGTTCGCCTTCACCACGAAGATGTAGTGAGCGCCGGCGGCGATGATGTCCTCGGCGGTCTCGCGGCAAGTATGTAGGGCGTCGGCGGTGATCACGGCCCCGGTGATGTCGAGGCCGGCCAGCAGGGCTCGCAGTTTCGGCACTTCACTGGTTTTTTCGCCGACGGCGACCTGGCCGATGATCACGCCCGTGGCCTGGCAGATCCCGGACAGCAGATGAACCAGTTTCCCGGCCGCGTCCCGGGCGCCTTTCATCGTCTTACCATCGAACGAGATGACCTTCACCCCGCCGATAGTCTTGGCACGCAACCACATCCATGCTCCGATCGCCGCATCGAGGGCGTCGGCGTCCAAGCGTTGCAAGGTCCGGCGGATCGTCTTCTCACTCGGCGCGCCCCGTGGCAGGCCCAGCCGCGCCAGCACAGGCGCGGGCGTCTCGGCAGCCCACTCGCCGATCGCGGTAAACGACCGCGCCCCGGTCAGCGTCGCCGCCAACGCGACCGCGAGGATCGACGCCAGCTCGAAGCGCCGGCCACGGCGGGTCCGCGGATCAGCGACCTTGTCCAGCACCTCCAGCAAACCCGCGGCAGCAGTGATCGGGAGCGGTTCGGGGCCGCGATCATCGAGTTCGACAACCGGCGACGGCATGAGAGAAGATGAGCGAACGGGCACGGCACGCTTTTCGGTTGTGGTGTGTATAGGAGCCGCCATCTTCTCGAAAGCTGCGGTGCCCGGCCAACTTCCGCTACAGCGGTGTCGCTCACACTCAACCGCAGGTCACACTACCGAAACCGAGAACGCCGAGGCCCTGTCCGGTTCGGCACGACGGCAACGACTTTCACCATCGACTCCAATACCCAGATCACGGCCATCGTCCCGCCTGGAACCGGTACGGTGAACGTCACCGTGCAGGTACTGCTGGACGGCACGAGCAACCCGCTGCCCTACGTCTACGGTAGTGCGGTTCCTACCTTGACCAGCATCAATCCGGCTTCGGGGTCGGCGGCGGGTGGGGCGACGGTCATGCTCACCGGGACGAACTTGACCGGCGTGACAGCGGTGAGTTTCGGTGGGACACCGGCAACTTCGTTCACGGTCAACTCCTCGACACAGATCACGGCGGTGACGCCTGCTCATTCAGCCGGCACGGTGTCGGTTACCGTCACCACCCCTGGTGGAACCAGTAACGGTGTCGCGTTCACCTATATCGCGGTGCCCGTCCTGACCGCCGT
>NZ_JBNPVW010000036.1:0-13451 GCF_050434125.1 Nocardia sp. GP40
TTACGGGGCCAGGCGATTCACGAGTCACACCCGGTCTGAAGAACCGGCACCACCCTGCCAGCCAGCCCCAGGCCAGCCACCACCAACACTTACAGACGATTCAATCTGCCACTGCGATCGGTGGGACGATCAAGCCTGGCCCGAGCCCCCAGGTAACTGGTCATGTCCAGTAGAAGTCGCGGGAACGCCTGATCCAGTTGACGGGTTGAACCGCGTCCAGCGCAAGTCGGCTCCGAACTCCCTGTTTGGTGGTCAGGAGGCGTTTCTCGACGGCCACCTGCTTGCAAATCGAGGCCGTAGTCCACTCGGCCCGGCGTCGCTGCCGCATCGTTTCCTGACGCGTCAGTAAGCGGTGTGCACAACTTCGAAACTTCCGTTGGTTTACCGGGCGTCCATCTCGTGCAGCGTGCTGTGCAGGGGAAATTTCGGGTGTTGCGGCCCGAACTTGCGATCCGGGGCACGAATGGTCCGGTTCGTAGGTTCGGTGCGACCGGATTGTTAGATGCTATATACCAATGGAATTCCGATGAAGGGACCCCGATTATGAAGTACGCACTTGGCCGGTTGCGTAGCTGCAATGATAGTGAACGGTCGTGCCATGGCAGCCGGTATTGCCATGGCTGCTTCCGGCGTTCCGTTGGTGTTCGATTCCGTCAGAAGAAGAATGCAATCACTGGATATCCAATAAGCACCCCGTGACGGTCCTCGTATCTCGAACTTTCATGAACGTCTGCGTTGTCGGTGATGCGAGGCTACGGCAAATGCTTTGGTCCGGCCGGACCGCATCGGTCCGATAGCAACCGAGGTATTGCTGAGGTGCCAACGCGGCATCCACCGCCCGTCCGATGGCTCAGAGCATGGTCGCGCAGATGTGTGGATGCGTATGTTGCACGGCCGAGCCAGTTGCGAACGGCCGATCGGATGACCGCAACCTTGAAAGGGATCGAGTCAATTTCGATCCATTTATAGCCCCAGCGGCGAGGGTCGTCGTGAACGGCATAGACGAGATCGAATGAATGGCAGTGTTGATGGCCCCGCATCGGCGCGTGTCTTGATGGACCCAGCCCGCCCTATGCGGGTTTGAGTGTCTTAGGAGTATGGAATGTTGACAGAAGACTCCCCTAACCATGTCGGAGCGATCGAACGGGACCCGGCCGACCATGTCTCTCGCTTGTTCGGAGTGTGGAGCTGCATCGGTATGATGGTGCTGTTCGGGCTGGGTTTGGTCGCCTTCGCGCGGTTCCTACCACCGCCTGCACCCGACCTAACCGCCGACCAGATCACTTCGGTCTACCTGAGTAACTTGGTTCCAATCCGTATCGGAACCGTCTTGATGACGGTTTCCTTCCCGCTGCTGATCCCTTTCGCAGCGCTCGTGGCGTCCGAGCTGAGAAGCCGGGAGGGAACTTTCCCGACGCTGACTTATATTCAGGTGGGTAGCGCGAGCGCTGTCGCTGGACTGGCGGCGCTGATCCCGCTCGTGTGGGCCATTGCAGCTTTCCGGCCCGGTGAAACCGATCCCCATATAACGCAGGCATGGAACGATTTCGGCTGGTTCCTGTTTCTGTTCATGTGGCCGCCGGCCAGCATGTGGGCTGTGGCGGTCGGTATCGCAATTCTTCGCGATGCTGATTCGAAACCAGTCTTTCCGCGATGGGTCGGCTATTTGTCGTTCTGGATGGCCTTCCTTTTGTTTCCTGGAGGGCTCATCGTCTTCGTCAAGAAGGGCGTCTTCGCGTGGAACGGGCTGATCTCGTTGTGGATTCCGTTGGTTGTTTTCTTCGTGTGGCTGGTGGCCTTGCTGATATTCGAGATCGCTCACCTTGGAATCAAGGTCGGCAAGCGACGCCGGGTGCGGGAGGACAGTATTGCTGTCGACCGGGGGCAGAAGTGATTGCCACCGAAATAGGATCCGACCACCATACCGATGGCGTTGACACTTCGCAGGTATGGGCACGCCGCGTCCCCGGCGAGGTCGGTGTTTGGGTCTTCGTTCTCGGAGATATGACGATCTTCGCAATATTTTTCGGCACAATCACATATGCTCGGGCACGTCAACCCGGACTATTCGAACAATCACGGCACACACTCAATACTAGCATTGGATTGGTCAACACCCTACTGTTACTTACCAGTTCATTGTTGGTAGCCCTCGCTGTCACAGCTTTACGCTCGGGGATGAGCAGGATACGGCCTCGGTGCTATTTTCTTCTCGCCATCGCGTGTGGTGCCATCTTTCTGATGAACAAATATTTCGAATACAGCGCACAACTACACGCCGGCGTGATCCTCACCTCCAACGACTTCTACCTGTATTTCTTTGTATTCACCGGAATCCATGCCGTGCATGTGTTGATCGGAATGTGCATCCTGACATGGCTTGCTATCGCCTCCGGTGGCGATCGACCCCGTGCAGTAATGATTATCCGTGCCGAGACCGGAGCAACTTACTGGCATATGGTTGATTTGTTGTGGATCGTCTTGTTTCCGATGTTCTATCTATTGTAAGGATTTCAACGATGCGGCTACGAAGCAAGGGGCTCAGCGCAACACTCTACTTGGTGTGGCTCGCGCTGATCCTTCTCACCGGCGCATCTTTGTGGCTCGCCGAGGGGTCGGAACTCAGGCTCGGGAATGGTGAACTTCCGCATACTGCTGTATCCGTCGGTGTACTGACGCTCGTATTTGTCAAAATTTCTGTTGTAGGCAACTATTTCATGGAAATTCGTCACGCCGTAATCGGACTGCGAGCGATATTCTTTGCCTGGGTCTTAACAGTGTGGGGCGTGCTGTCCGCACTGTTTATACTCGCCAGCTGATATAGGCCGTTCTGATTGCGTCTTGCGGATTCTACCGCTGTGGAAGTGGTGCTGGACCAGGCGATTTCGTGCCCGGCCCAAGCCCAAGCCTTGGTCAGGGGTGAGCAATGTGGTTCGCACTCGTCGGTGGCGCGGTCGACGATCCGGACAGATATCGTAGTGGTTGGCTCGGGCAATAGCATCATTGGTGAACTTGACGCACTCATTCGCAAGCACTGAAGTGGCCGAAGGGTGCTGTTCGTGGTGTCACGGTCGGCCGGACGACGGTAAGAATTGGGCCGCGAGACGGACGTGTTTCTCTGTAGCGGTGTTGCTTTGGCATTGTTCGCGGAGATGGTGTCGCACGTTCGCTGCGGAGCGGGCTCCGCACGCTCGGGCGGTCGCCGAGGCGTCCGGTCGCCCGGTACGCGGTGCAACGAGGTTTTCGGGATCCCGGTCTTATTCGCGGTCTCGTCCAGGGATCGGTTCCCCCGTCACAGCGACCGCGCTTACTCGATCTTGTCCTCCAGATGCGCGACCACCTCCGATCCAGGTGGTCGGCGTCGATGTTCCGGAAGGCGACTGGCTCATGGGATCTCCAGCAGCGCAAGTGGTCCGCCTCCCCGAACAAGGCGGCGTCGACCATGGTCACGCCGGAACACGACCGTGCCGGTGGCGCGTATCGGGCGTCGGCGTTCGGGCGTGTCGTTTGCAGGCGGCGGCTCACGACGGGACAGCACGGTGCCACTTTCCCGAGCCGGTGCACCGAGCCTGCGCCTATCACAAGTGGTGCGGTGCGCTTGAGTAACAGTGTGACCAGGGCCTTGGTCAAGATTGTGCACGATCTGACTCGCCTGAACAGGAGAGGATCCGAGTAAGTGGTGGGCATCGACATGCGCGTGATTGTTAGTCGGGGCATGGCTGGCGATCTCGGGAGCACTCCGACTACCTGAATGCCGGTCCCTGCCAGTCCGGGGCCCATGACGTCTCGCTCCTGCGTGAGCCGCCCCAACCGGGAAGCCCTTGCGTACCGCGGGGGCACCCGCAGATATGCGGCAATCGCCCACCGGCCGACCCCAGTCTGCAAAGCTATTCGGCCGCACGGGCTTCAGCTCCCCCGTGGCCTGGTCTACTGCGGTGTCTGCGAGGTCTGCCTTGCCGTGGAAGTGGTGATCCATGCTGCCTTGCTCGACGGTCGCCCGCTGCTGGGTGGTCTTTGGGCTGGTGCCGACGTCCCGCCTCGACACCAGGTCGCGTGTGCTCTCGATCAGACGTTCGTCGGCGCGGTCGTTGGTGTAGTGATCCCAGATAGGTGATTCCCCGCAACGGAATCGAGGTGCCTGCTCCAGAACGCTGCGGTGCGAGTGCGACCTCGTGGTTGCTGCGATTTCGCTGGCGTTGTACGGGCTTTCGTTTCGGGGCACAGCCGCAGTGACTCGGTTTACAGAGCCGTATCCGAGAGTGAGACTGGGACAGACGTTAATCAAAGACTCGCGATAGCTCCATATCGGATACGCGACATCAAACCGGAGAGCTGGAACTGAGGAATCCACATGCAAGAAAATATGTTGAGCCACATGCCTTCCGGTGCTCTCGAATCTGGTACTGGTAATGTATACCGTCGGTAGGTTCTTCGGGAGCCTTCATTACCGCACAGTCGAGGACTGTGTCTACTTTTCCGACATGGGGGCGACAGCAACCGGGCGTCGGTCGTTTGTGAACAGTCCGATGGTGACAATCGTCGCAGACACCGCCGACTACGACCGTCTACCGGCTGTCGCGGCGGCAGTGATTGTCCGCGGCGAAGGCCTCGCGGATCGGGGTGAACAGGTTCACTGCCTCCCAACAGATGCTCTAGGTGAGTGTGACCTCCAGATAGACGAGTCCCGCCATGCATTTCATATAAACCTCAGGGCCAGACCTCGTATCGAGATCGAGCTTCCCGTCGACCGATCCGGCCCGACAGACCGTCCTTTCGGTCTCCGGCCGAGAGTGTGGAAACCACCGTCCCTGAAGCATAGGTGCGGCTTGGCTGACGGTTGGGAAGGAGCGCCGCGTCCGGTACAGCGTTGTGCTGGATACGACAACGACGTCGCGCGGTACTCCCATAGGCCGTATCTCTCGATTTCTGAACAGGCGCCATGAACATGGCCGACTACCTACCTCGAAACGCGATGCCGGTCTGCCAGGGCGGTGAATGTCATATCAGGATCCGGTTTTTCAATCCGGCGATCGAACTCGACTACCGCGCCAGTCGCGATGCCGCCGATATGTTCGCTGCGGCGATCGGGCCGGCCGCCGTGGTCACGATCGACGCCGACATCGGCGACCCTATGCCGCCTTTGCCGTGTGCTCGGCTGTGGACCCTTCCGGATTCGCTTTGACTGCCAACCAGGCGCGCGCCCTAGCACTGTGCCCTGAGCTCGACCGGCGCTACCGACGAATCGCTCGTCACCATCATGACAATGATTTCCCTCAGGAGTATCCGATGATCAACACGCCTTGTTCTCGCTGCGGAAAGTTGTTGAAAGACAGTCGAGATCGTAGACAACCTCGCCGGACGGTCTGCACTCCGACACGAAGACTGGGCGCAACGCGGATGACTAGAGCCGACTGGGACGCGGTTGGCGGCTGGCTCAATCCAGACGAACCGCGGCTCATCGGCGAAATGGGCGACGAATAGGCCTCTAATGCCAATGCCGTTCAGTTACTAAGGAGTTCAGAAGTAAGTCGTTTCAGGCGGTGATGTAGGCCAGGTGTGGATCGCGGAAGAATCCGCGGACGAGGGCGGGTAGATTCTGCAGGCGGCGCAGGGCGCCGGTGGCTTTGGTCTTCAGATCGTCCTTGCTGGTGACATCGATCTTGCCGATGCGGTCGGCCTTGACGTTCTTCCACACCCATTCGTCGGGGTTGAGCTCGGGCGAGTAGCCGGGTAGGAAGAACAGCCGCAACCGGCCCTCGGTGGAGGCGACGAACTGTTTGGTGGCGTTGGCGCGGTGGCTGGGATGGCCGTCCACGATCAGGAACACCGGGCCCGTAGCGTTTGCAGAACTCGATGAACACCGTCGTGTTCACGGTGCCCTCGTGGAGCATGAAACGCAGCGCGCCTTGGGCGCTGACCGCCGACAGCATGTTGATCGAGTAGCGGGCACCGGTGTTGGCCACGACCGGGGTCTGTCCGGCCGGTGCCCAGGTGGTGCCGGCGTGGTAGTCCGAACGGATTCCGGCCTCGTCGCCGAAATGCACTGTCGCACCGGCTTTTTTGGCTTCGGTGCGGATCGCGGGGAACTGCTCGGTCTTCCACCGCTCCACCGCGTCGGGGTTCTGCTGGTAGGCGCGGTGCAGCGGACGCTGCGGTGACATGCCCATCGTGCGCAGCAGGCGACCCACGCTGACCACGCTCAGCTTCACGCCGAATTCGCGGGCAATCACCTCACGCACCATTTCCCTTGTCCACAAAGCGAACTCGAACGACAGCTGGCGCGGATCGACACCGACGATGAATCCGTACAGCTTCGAGATCTGCGTGGCGTTCAGTCGCGGCGGGCGCCCCGGAACCGCCTTGGCCTTCAACGCATCCTTACCACCCTCACGCGCCTTGGCCAGCCACCCGTACACGGTGTTCTTGTGAAACCCCATGGTCACGGCCACTTCTTCGGGGTGCGCGCCCGCCGCGACCTGCTCGATCGCCCGCATCCGCAGCACCTCGAGGGTCTTGTGATCCAACTTCCGGCCGTCGTTGTCACGCACCCACGGGATTCTCCCAGGATGCCGCGAGAATCCCGGGAATTCACCCAGCGAGTCTCGACCTACTTACGAACTCCTTAGTAAGCGCATGAGACCCGTGTTGGCGCGATCCCCCAAACACCACCAGCACACTTCCGGTTTTGGTGCCGAAAATTCTGTTCCGGGGCTGAAACGCTAACTCCGCACAGAGGGCGAAGCCGATCTATGCGACAGTCGGTGACATGCCGTTGTCTCGGGTTCATGAAGTAGCGCGCAGAACGTACGGGCACCCACCTGCTACGCCTGTACAGAATGTGCTGCACGCCTTTATTTGTTTAGAGAAAGGCGCTGGTTATCACTCGTCGCGAAACACCGGCAGCACTCCGCCACCATTTGAATGTCGATGCATAGAGCCACCTAGGCCATTGTGGCTACCTGCTCACGGCACGTCTTCGCCAGATCCACGGACCATGGGATAGACGTCGTGAGTGTCGACCGCACTGTCCCTGTGGCTCCGTATTCATTGCCGCTGATCGGCCATATTGGGCAAATATTGAGAGATCCCCTCAGATTTTTGACCACGCTGCCGCATCACGGAAGTGTAGTGAAGGTGAAAGTCGGACTCATCGACGTGGTCGTCGTATGTGATGCGAATCTTACAAATCAAATTTTTCGCGACGACAAGGCATTCGACAAAGGAGGCCCGATATTCGATCGAGGCCGTGAGGTCATCGGCAATGGTCTGGTCACCTGTTCGCATCGAGACCATAGGCGCCAAAGACGGCTTATTCAGGCGGCTTTCACCGCGGGACGAATGCCGGCGTACGCCGCGATCATGACTGGCAGCGTGGCAGATGCGATGAACTGCTGGGGCCAGGGCTCGACTGTTGACGTATTCAAAACAATGCAGAGCCTTTCGTGCGAGATCGCAGTGAAGACACTGTTCGCCGATGCCGGGGAGCCAGATATCCGCCAACAAGCCCTCGACAGTTTAGCGCAGATATTCGACAATCTTCCTCTCCGGTTGCTGATTCCAGCATCACTCGACACGTTCCCCACGCCGAGCGGACGGCGCTATAATCAAGCCCGCAGAAAATTCCGTACCTCCATCGGCGCGATGGTAGCCAGTCATCAGGCTCGGCAGGTCGACCAAGGGGATCTCCTGTCTGCTCTGCTGGTTGCCCGCGATGAATTCGGTCACGTGCTATCGGAATCCGAGATAGTCGACCAGGCACTGACTTTCTTCCTCGCCGGTTCTGAAACCACTGCTGCAATTTTGTCTTGGGCATTTTTTTTGCTCGGCCGCCACCCACAAGTCAAAGAACGCCTCCACCGTGAAGTTGACGAAGTACTTCACGGTAGATGCGCGACAATTGATGACGTCCCGCAGTTGAGGTTCACCCGCCAGGTCATGACCGAAACACTGCGACTGTATCCACCCGGATGGATGCTGACTCGCACGGCCACGGCTGACACATCACTCGGCGGATACTTCATCGCCAAGGGTACGACCGTGGCGTACAGCCCCTATATCCTGCATCGGGGCAGTGCCTACGAAAACCCCGAATCCTTCGACCCCGATCGCTGGGAAACCGGACGCTCGGCAGCTATCCCACGCACAGCGCTGGTCCCCTTCGGCGGGGGTGCCCGAAAGTGCATCGGTGACAGCTTCGCCATGATGGAGTCAGTCATTGTGCTCGCCTCCATCGCCTCCAGCTGGGATCTACAGCCCCAGATGCCCGGCACTGTACGGCCTGGAATCGCATTCACCCTGTATCCCAAGAAACTGAAGATGCTACCAGTTCGTCGAGGCCAGCGTAATCCCGGTTTCCCGAATCACATTAGGACCACGGGCACCCCGTACCCGGAAGTCGAGATTCAAGGAACTGACCGATGATCCGACAAACCCCAATTATACAGACTCGGAAGACCCTGCTCGAGCAAACCGCGAGCGTGGCCGATGTGGAGCAGGCCGTGCGGGCAGCAGGCCAGGCTCTCTTGAGCGGATCGAGACTCAAATCACATTTGTCGTCCACCCTACGCCACCGGGAATATGACGCCAGCGAATGCGACGTCAGATACAGGAAGGAGGCACCCCAGCATGACGGACGGTTTCCTTGCAAAAACTCAGTTCACCGCTGAGGACATCCTCGGCGACGGTTTCCGATTCAAATGCCATACCGAAGCAGATATTGCGAAGAATATCGCAACGGTCGATGAATGGGAATTTTCGAGGGGGTTATGTGCCGCACTCGGCGAATCACATTTCCGGCAGTGGGATCTGGGGCATTTCGTGGGTTATGCTTACCCGCTGTCGAGGCCGGGTCCCGGAATGGACCTCATCGGCAAGTTTATGACCGTCGCGATCCAAGTGGACGACCACATCGATCACGCAGTGTCCGCCGCCGAATGCTTGGAGCTAGTAGCGCCATTCATCAGAATTCTGAGAAGCGACGGAATCTCCGCGAACCACCTCGTGTCACCATTGCACCGCGGCTTCGCGGAAGTCGTTAGAGAATCGGTACTAATCGGTTCCCAAGATTGGTGGAGTAGAGCAAAGTGCAGCTGGATACGGTCGCTGACCGCCGTGATACATGAAACGGTAAACAGAGATATTCGAGCCAGTCCTGCACCTTACGATCTATTTCTTGAGATACGCCGCCACAGCGGATATATGGAACCCTTTTTAGATATTTTGGAGCCAGCGGGCGTCTTGAACGTCCCACCGGTGGCGTTTTCCAGTCCTCATCTGTCACTGATCAGGCAGACAGTGTCGGACCTCGGAAACTTCATCAACGACGTCTACTCTATAGAGAAGGAGATTGATTCGGGGCAGTACGACAATCTTGTATTAGTTCTGCAGAACGAGAACAATATAACCATTGCCGAATCGATCTACGCCGCGATGGACCGAATCAAAGCGTTGGCCGAGCGGCTGGTACATTTGCGGTCGGAACTACCCGCGATGTTCGAAAGCCTGGCACTGACAAACCAGGAAAGGCGAGCAGCAGGGTCGTACGCCGACGCCCTCGAAATGTGGGTGTCCGGCTTCGTCAGATGGCAGACGAGCAGCCCCCGATACAACAGCTTGAACAGCGCCCTGACGACCGTCGATTGTTCTGCTAATGATGTGCGTGGTTGACAGCGCGCCGCAGCCACGGCCGGACGCTCGGTCAGCTTACGGAGACCGACATGGTTCTGGTTGGGTCGACTGCTGTGATAATCGACGATGATGCCAGAAGTCCCGCGTGATATCGCGCCGTTCCTCAATTTGCCTGAGTATTTCCCTCCCGGACATCAACGAGGACACAGTCCGCCGGCTCGCCACCCACGCGCGCTCGTTCGCCGCGAACATGCAGACTCTAGTGCCGGTTATGCGTTGGAAGGCTTCTGGCAGCCTTCCGGCTCTAGCCGTTCGGCGGGTTGTTCCCGGCGAATGGCGGTGATCGGAATGCTCCAGCGGGCGGTAGATTATGTAAACCGTCCAGCCGTCCGAATCGGCAATCGCGCCGAATGCAATGAAGTGAAAGGCATCAGCTGATGTCGTATAAGGTCAATGTTGAAGTCGGCATCCCCATGAGCGATGGAGTGAAGCTCACTGCGGATATCTACCTTCCGGATGCCGAGGGCCCTGTGCCGGTCCTTCTCGTGCGTCAGCCCTACCGGAAAGACATGACTGTCCTAAATGGACTTGTGCCCAGTATTTCCGAGCTGATGAAGAACGGTTACGCGCTCGCCATTCAGTATTGCCGTGGAACCTTTGCCTCGGAGGGTACATTCGAGCCGCATGTTGCCGATACCTCCGATGGCGCAGATACGGTGAATTGGCTCCTCGAGCAGGACTGGTGTGACGGCAATGTAGGTGGTTTCGGCTCATCGTATCTCGGCTTCGTTCAGTTCCACACCGCCGCCACGGGGGTTGCGGGTTTGAAGGCTATCGTTCCGGTGATGACTTCGGCAGATCTGTTCCGTGCGCCGTGGCATTCACCGGGTGGCGCTTTGTCCTTCCAGTGCTGGCTGCTGTGGAGTTACACGATGTCCACCTTTGAGCTCCGGCGGTCACTTGCGGCAGGTGACGGTGATCCTCGCGATACTCGCGGTCTGATGGACGCGCTTGCCGATCGCTCCACTTTGGCGGCGATCACACCGATTTCGGAACATCCGCTGATCGCGAAATATTTGCCCTCGATGCTGGATTTCGTGATGGGTCATCCGGACTGCGACGAGGCGTGGACCGAGCTATCGGCTTTGGATCGGGTCTCCTCCATCACCACGCCGGCCCTGCATATGGGCGGATGGTACGACCTGTTCTGTGGGGAGACGCTCCGGGCTTACACCACGATGAAGGAGAGTGCCGGATCTGCGGAAGCTCGTGCGGGCCAGCATCTGATCATGGGCCCATGGAGCCACAACGCCAGCGGGTTCCTGGGGTACTACCCGGACCGTGACTTCGGGATGTTCACCGCGAGCGTGGACGCGGCAATGCTGGGCGACCGCCACATCGCGTTCTTCGACCGCTGGTTGAAGGGGAACGAGCAGGCTCTCGACGACGTGGCTCCGGTTCGGATCTTCGTTATGGGCATCGATCAGTGGCGCGACGAGCAGGACTGGCCGCTGCCGGATACGAACTACATTTCGTACTATCTCGGCGGTGCGGGGCCGGCGAATACCGCGGCCGGCGCCGGATCATTGTCGGTTGCGGAGGAGAACGTCGATGTAGTCGATGTATATCTGTACGACCCCCGCCGTCCGGTTCCGTCGCTGGGTGGCACGCTGATGAATCACGGCGGCTACGAAGGCCCCGCCGATCAGCGACCGCTGCACGACCGTGACGATGTGCTGGTCTTCGCCACCGATGTTCTCACCGCACCGGTGGAGGTAACCGGTCCGGTGTGCGCGACTCTCTTCGTGAGCTCGTCCGCGGTGGATACCGACTTCACGGCGAAGCTCGTCGACGTGTATCCCGACGGCAGGGCCATCATTCTGTGTGACGGGATTCAACGAATGCGTTATCGGAATTCCTTGTCCGCGCCAGAGCTCATGACGCCTGGTGAAATCTATGAGATCACGATCGATCTGATCGCCACCTCCAATGTGTTCCTTCCTGGTCACCGCATTATGTTGGAAATCTCCAGCAGCAATTTCCCGCGATATGACCGAAATTCCAATACGGGCGGAGTGATTGCGCAGGAGCACGTGTCGGATATGGTTGCTGCGGTCAATCGGCTCTATCGCGGTGCCGAATATCCCAGCCGGGTTGTCCTTCCGGTCATCAATCGATGACTGTATTCGCTTCCTGCGGGCCGTAACCGGCTGGGAAGCATGGTGAGGCAGGAGGGGCTGCCGCGGGGTGCAGGAGCAATCGCCGGACGGCGAGAGCGAGCTGTACCCGTAGCCGTCCCTCCGGCGTGCGCACGGACCAGCCCAGCTCGTGCTCGATCGTGACGAGCCGGTCTTGCAATGTCGAATGATGAACGAAGAGCGCCGCCGCGGCCAGTCGCAGGCTGCTGTGTGAGGTGAACTCCGCGAGCGTACGCAGCACCCAGGGCGCGATTCGTGCCGCGACCTCGATGAGGTGAACGTCGGGCGGCGGCGCGCTCGAGTCCAGGGCGTCCGCGAGCAGCGCCAAAGAACTCACCTCCTCCGCGAAGACCACGCTGGGCCCCGGATCGTTATCGGTGTCCTCGGCCGCGAAAGACGCAATCTGGCACGCCGCGACGGCCTGGGTGGATGCCGAACGCATCGATCATCTGATCGTGCTGCGCGCGCACCGACTGCGCGACGAGCAACGTATGCAGCTACTGCAACTGCGCTGGCTGACCGGGGTGCGGCTGGTGCTGGTGTGGCACACCAGGACCGTGCACGCCGACTGGGACCTGGACCTGGTCGGCCTCCCTCACGAGGTCACCACCGACCTGGCCGGGCTGCTCGACGAACTGGCCGCGCAGCCGCGCCTGCCCGGCGGGCCGAATTCCGCCGATGACGGCGACCTGCCCGCAGTTCCGCACTCGGACTTCGATTCGTTCCGCGCCGACGCCGCCCGCACCCTGGCCCCGGCTACCTTCCTTCGCGTCGATGGGGTCTACACCGCCGCACTGCACCAGGTATGCCGATACCTGGCCGACAGGGAATGGGCCGACCCGGACAATCACAGCCATCCCTTCACAGAGGTGTGGTCCGGCCGTGCTGACCCCGTCCTGGCCAAGGCACGCGGGCACGACATCGACACCACCCTGTTCGGTGGAATAGAGCCGGACGATGCCTCCAGATATCCGTTGCAGGCCATGCTCGCCGGATTCGTCGCCGACAGCCCCAGCCCGAGATGCACCATCACCAGAGTCCGCGGTGCGCAGGCCGCGCTCCAGCTGCACGGGTGGCGGCTCGAACTGCCGAACCTGGCCTTCTCGGTGGGGCCGGGCTTGACCACGACACCCCTGATGACCGTGGTGGTCGACCGTCCGCGCACGAGTACCCAGCGCACCCCGCGCCGCGGCGCTGGCCACCGCACTGTTCACCGGCGCGGCGCCCGGCGAACTGGCGATGTTGTACCCCGACCACCTCAGCCCGGCCGCAACACATCTCACCACCGGCCGCCGCGGCCGCATCTACGCGGTACCCCCGATCGCTCGGCCACTGTTACGAGCCGCCCACACCCAGATCACGCTCAACAACCCGGCCCGCAGAGGAGTGCTCATCGGAGGCACCAGCCTCGAGGGCCACACACTGCGCATCTCCGCCGACGTCTGCGGGATCCGGTTGCCCGCCTGCCACCGCTTCGCCAACACCTGGATCGCCAACATCAAAGCCGCAGCCGACGGGACTGCCCCGGATTTGATTGACTCGCGGGTTGTGGTGGTTTCAGGCCGCGAGTGAGGCCTGGTTCAGGGTCTCATACTCGACCGGGGTCAGCCGGGACAGCCCTCGCTG
>NZ_JBNPVW010000037.1:0-12818 GCF_050434125.1 Nocardia sp. GP40
AAGCGTGACTTTTCACGTCACCGGATCCCGCGGGCACCAAGGGGGTCGGCAGGATCGCCCCATGAGTGCAGATTTCGAGACTGAGCGACCTGCGGTTCGTCGCGCGGGGTGTGACTCGCACCGTTAGGTGGCGGTGTTCTCGCGCCGCTAGGTGGCGTTGATGCCGATCACTGCGAGTCATACTTCGACCTCGAAAGGGACTGCCCCGGCTTCGGTTGACTCCTGATCTGAGGAGACTGATCGGTCTCCTTTGTGAGAGGATGCGTCACCGTGCCGAAGCCCTACCCCGAAGAATTCCGTCGCGACGTGGTAACTCGACCACGACGTCGTACAGATCCGGGCTGGATGTGACCGGTGTCTACCGGTCGTCGCGGGCGGCTCGGGTCTGCTCCTGAAACTCGGGGTCGGCGGTTGCGACCTCCCGGGCTTCGCGGCTCTCCCAGTGGGAGGCGTTGATGATCTGAAACCGTGTCTCAGATGATCGCGCTCTGTGCAATCGGGAGTCGAGGAAGCCGGGCTTCGTACTCATCAGCGCGGCACGTGCCGCCCAGCGGGCGGCGAACGAGTCCGCGTGTTCGGTGTCGATCTCGAAGACGTTGATAAAGGTGACGGTCGCGTCGGACATGTTCTGCGAGTTGGTGTGTGCGGTCACGGGGACTCCTGACGGATCGATGGGTCGGGGTATCCGGCGATGCGGGCCGGTTTCCCGGTGTTCAGGCGCTGCCGCGGAGCACGGCAATATGGAGGATGTGAGGGCGGATATGGCCCCCTACCTGCCAGACTTTGATGAGACCACTCGGTCTGTAAGTTGTCTGTAGGTGTTGTAGGGCGAGACCTCCGATTCCGCTAATTGTCAAGCTGCAGAGGATGATTGCGACGTTTCGGGCGGTTGGCCGAAGGCCTTGATCGGGTCGTAGGGCTGGCGGGTTTGCAGGCAGTGATAGAGCTGTCCGAGCATCTTGTTGAACAGGTGCCGGACTGCGGGGGCGTGGCGGTCACCGTGGTCGCGGCGATGTCGGTAGTGCCCTCGGGCTGGGCCTGGCAGAACAACCATGGTGGTGGCCCAGATCCAGCCGACGGCTGCCAGGCGGTCGTTCTTGATTCGCCGGTGGGTGATAGTGATCGTTTTGCCGGATGCCCGGGTGATCGGGGCGGATCCGGCGTATGACTTGAGTGCGCGGGCGTCGGCGAATCGCTTGCGGTCGTCGCCGATCTCGGCGAGTATCCGGGCCCCGGTGAGGTCGGCCAGGCCCGGAAAGCTGGTGATGACGGTGTAGTCCGGGTGTTTACGGAATTCCTCGGCGGCTGCCTGCTCCAGGTCGTCGGCGCCGGCGCAGGCGGCGTCCAGCGCGGCCAATAGCGCCATCGCCTGGCGGCCCATCGCCTTCTCCACTGGTTCGGGCTGCCGCAGCTGCCAGGCCCGCAGTCCCTCGACGATCTCGGCGGCGAGCTCGTCGATTCCGCGTTTGCGACCGGCCCGCCGCAGCGCCGCGCTGACCCGGGCCTTGGTCATCTTCGCCCCATGGGCGGGGGTTGCCGCGATGGCGAGGACGGCGCGTGCTTCCGGTTTGGCCAGATTGGTCGCGGATCTGACCGCGAAGGTGGCCAGGAACGCCGGGTAGTACTCGCGCAGCAGGCTGCGCAGCTCGTTGCCAGCTTTGGTGCGTCGCCAGATCGCGTCCTGCTGGGCCCGTGCCAGCACCGAAATCGCTTGAGCGAGTGTGCTATCAGCCGGGAGTTGGCGGTGCAGATGGGCGTCGACGCGCAGGATGTTCGCCAGTGTCATCGCATCGGCATGGTCGGACTTCGCGCGGGCAACGCTGTAACGCTCGCGGTAGCGGGCCACGGCCAGCGGATTGATCGCAAACACCGGCCGCCCGGCCGCGCGCAGAGCGGCGACCATCAGGCCGCGCGGGGTCTCGATCGCAATCGGTATCAGGTCGTCGGCGTTATCACCGGCGTCGGCAAGCAACCGAGTAAGCTCGGCGAAACCCGTTGGGTCGTCGGCGATCCGCTTCTTCGTGACGAGCGTGCCGTCGTGGTCGACGATCGCGATGTCATGGTGCCCTTCGGCCCAGTCCACGCCGCAGAATCGGTTCAAATCGTCCTCCATCAGGTGAGCTATTCTCTGCTGGTCCGAAAACCCGGGCGAGAACGCGCAGCGCTCTACTTACAAGCCTCGATGGGCTGGCCTCCGATGAGCTGTTCGCGATCCCAGCTCACCGGCGCGACGCCGGTCTAGCTCAGAGCTCGAAGCTCCCGAATGACAAGGCGTTTGGTCGTGCGAGCGGGCTCGAACCACGAGCAATCCCACTACAAGCCGACAGCGGCTGGGCGCAGGCGAGCGGGGTGTGTCCCGCGCGCCCGGCCGCGTCTGCTGCCGTCGCCAACTCCCCGGTCTCGCCCGAGGGCTATGAGCCCCAATCAGAGAAAGAGGTTCAGGTGACGGCAGGTCTCACGGTCGAACGAGATAAGTAGATCAGGGATATCGAGCAAGGTGACTACGTAGTCCGGTGTCCGCGCGTGGCGCCGGGTGCTGGCGACCGCAGTCCGCCACGTGCACCGCGCAGGTGAGGAGCTTCGACAGCCGAAGCGTGTGAGTGAAGCTGGATGGACCATAAGAACCGCTTGTTCGCTCAGTGGTTTCTGCATGATCTCGGCGGCCTGTGGATTGGTCGAGAAGATGTTCGCGGTTCTTGGACCAGCAGGCGCTGATCCTGGCCAGAGCTGATTGAGACGATCACGTTGTCAGCGCACGGCGGGGGTGGATGGCATCGGGATGGCATCGGCTCGATGGGATCACCCTTCTCGCGCGGCCACGCCAGAACAATATTTGGGAGGGGGTTTGCGACATCCTCACCGTCACCCTGGGCGCTTTCAAGCCCACATGTGCGGTCCTGCCGAGCTACGACCGGCAGTGTGAAGCGTTCAGGGTTTGCGTGCTACCGCGGCGTACTGCATGACGTCGCGGTCGCGCTCGGCAAGAGCCTGCTCGGACAGGGTAATCCACGCCGGGTTAGGTCGCCATCGGTGCGGTGTGGTCAAGCCGGGGGCGAGGAAGTCGAGCCCCTCGAAGAACCGCAACACCTGTGCCCGGTTACGCAACACCAGGGTCACGCCGTTGGTGTTGCATACTGCGGCCAGACGTGCGGATCCCTCGGGGTTCAGATCGGCCGCGGCGTGAGACCCGATCAGATACGAGCCTGCCGGTAGCGCGTCGACCAAGGTGTGCACTGCCGGGTAGGCGTGCTCGTCTGAGACGAAGTGTAGCAACGCGATCAGGCTCAACGCGATCGGCTCGGTGAAGTCGAGGGTGGCACGAAGCTCCTCCGCGCCGAGGATCGATTGCGGGTCGGCAACATCGGCGTGAACGTAGTCGATGCGGCCCTCGTCGGTGCCGAGCATCAATGCCCGCGAATGAGCCAGCACCAGCGGGTCGTTGTCGATGTAGACCACCCGGGCGTTCGGTGTGACCGCCTGGGCGACCTGATGCAGGTTCGGCGGAGTCGGCAGGCCGGTACCGATGTCGAGGAACTGCCGGATCCCCGCCTGGGCGATATGGCGGATCGCGCGGTGCATAAAGTGCCGGTTGGTCAATGCCGCGATCCGCGCGTTCGGGTACACCTTCTCCACCTCTGCGGCGGCTTGTCGGTCGGCCTCGTAGTTGTCCTTTCCACCGAGGAACCAGTCGTACATTCTGGCACAGTGGGGGTGGCCGAAGGGCGGATTCAGCTCCGAGAAGTGGACATCGCGGTGATCGGGTATCATGGATCGCACCTCCCTGCTCCGAAAACTCTTGACACCAAGGGTAATTCGAATGCGAAAAGCGATATGACAACCGCATCCTACCGCCAGCGGTCTGCGGAGATGGCCCGAACGGCAATTGAGGCTACAGTGGTCTTCGAGCCGGATGTGTTCGCGGCCGAACGCGGACAAGCGGACAGAGTCCTCGGCGGCATCAACTGCAGCCTGATGGATGCGCCCATCGATCAATGTCGGTCCTTTGACCGTGCGGTTCGGTACCAAGGCAACGACATTCACCATCGACTCCGATACCCAGATCACGGCCATCTCTCCGACGGGGACAGGCACGGTGAACGTCACCGTCGCCGCGGAGCTGGACGGCACCAGCAACCCACTGCCCTACACCTACGTCTGACGGCGGGTGTGGCTGGGCCGTCGGTGGGCATTGCCTGCCGACGGCCCAGTCGCGTCGCGGTCCAGCAAAGCATCGCCGTCAGGACGGATCCTGACGGCGGTGGCGCTGTGACGCCGACGCTCAACATGCGCCTTTCGGCGAGTGACTAGCTGCGGTACCGGTGGACGTAAGGGGGAGCGGTAGCGCCCCGGCCGCAGTGCGCGGCGGGATCACATGACCGCCAGTATGACGTGAGGGTCCGACCCTGCTCAGCGGCCGGTACAGCCTGCGGGGCGGCGAGCTGGCCGGTGGCCAGATTGCCGGCCGCCCTACGCACGCCTTTGGCGGCGGCGACCTCGCAGGCATGGGCGGCGCGCTCTCGCATGAACACTCGTTCCATGTGATGGAGCGATCCGCTCGACGGTGTTGCGGCGTGTGCTGCGTTCGCTGGTGTGGTTCGAAGCGCTCGTTGCAGACACGGAAACCCGTCGTTGTCGCGGGCCGGCTCCATCGCTTCGGGCGCCGCGACCACCGTTACCTCGGACAGTCGGTACCCCACCCGTCCTCGTCGGGCTGCACCCGCACAGACATGGGCGCCGGGTACTGCGCTCACCGTACGGGAGACCGGCCGAACCCGAAAACGGAAACAAACCGGACGAAAACGGACCGGGGGATGCATTGCCGAAGTGCCTGCGCCGGAGGGTTACTGGGGATGGGCGGTTGTTACGGGGCCGGGCCTGTGCTGCTGCGGGAGAACTCTTTTCACTGATCATCGGTAGAAAGGCAAGACAATGGCGCCTGTAATCACCTCGCTGACACCGTCTTCCGGCCCTGCGGCGGGTCTGAACTCTGTCATCATCACCGGATCTGGATTCAGTGGTGTCGGCCCGTTGACTGTCCGGTTCGGCACGACGGCAACGACATTCACCATCGACTCCAATACCCAGATCACCGCCATAGCTCCGCCTGGAACCGGCACGGTGAACGTCACCGTGCAGGCGCTACTGGACGGCACGAGCAACCCGCTGCCCTACACCTATGCTGGGGTTCCTACCTTGACCAGCATCAGTCCTGCCTCGGGGTCGGCGGCTGGTGGGACCACGGTCGTGCTGACCGGAACAGCCCTGACGGGTGCGACCGCGGTGAGTTTCGGTGGCACACCGGCAACTTCGTTCACCGTCAACTCCTCGACGCAGATCACGGCAGTGACGCCCGCCCATTCGGTCGGGACGGTATCGGTCACCGTCACCACCCCCGGTGGCACCAGTAACGGTGTCTCGTACACCTACGTTGCGGTGCCGACGCTGACCACGATCGCCCCGAACGCGGGTCCGGTGGCCGGTGGGACCACGGTCGTGCTGACCGGGACGAATCTGACGGGTGCGACTGCGGTGAGTTTCGGTGGCACGCCGGCGACTTCGTTCACGGTGAACTCGTCGACCCAGATCACCGCCGTCGCTCCTGCCGGGTCGGCTGGGACGGTACTGGTCACGGTGACCACCGTGGGCGGAACCAGTAACGGTGTCTCCTACACCTACGTCGCGGTGCCGACCCTCACCACCATCGCCCCGAACGCCGGTCCGGTGGCAGGTGGGACCACGGTCGTGCTGACCGGAACAGCCCTGACCGGTACGACCGCGGTGAGTTTCGGTGGCACGCCGGCGACTTCGTTCACGGTCAACTCGTCGACCCAGATCACGGCGGTGACGCCCGCCCATTCGGCCGGGACGGTACTGGTCACGGTGACCACCGTGGGCGGAACCAGTAACGGTGTCTCCTACACCTACGTTGCGGTGCCGACATTGACCACCGTCGCCCCGAACGCGGGTCCGGTAGCCGGCGGGACGACGGTCGTGCTCACGGGCACGAATCTGACGGGTGCGACCGTGGTGAGTTTCGGTGGCACACCGGCAACTTCGTTCACCGTCAACTCCTCGACGCAGATCACCGCGGTGACGCCCGCCCATTCGGTCGGGACGGTATCGGTCACCGTCACCACCCCCGGTGGCACCAGTAACGGGGTCTCCTACACCTACGTTGCGGTGCCCACCCTCTCCACGGTGGTGCCCAACGCCGGTCCGGTGGCCGGTGGGACCACGGTCGTGCTCACCGGAACAGGTCTGACGGGTGCGACCGCGGTGAGTTTCGGTGGCACACCGGCGACCTCGTTCACCGTCAACTCCTCGACACAGATCACCGCCGTCGCCCCGGCCGGCACGGCTGGAACGGTGTCGGTCACCGTCACCACCGTCGGTGGAACCAGTAACGGCGTCTCCTATACCTATGTTGCGGTGCCGACGCTGACCACGATCGTGCCCAACGCGGGTCCGGTGGCCGGTGGGACGACCGTCGTGCTCACCGGAACAGGTCTGACGGGTGCGACCGCGGTGAGTTTCGGTGGCACGCCGGCGACTTCGTTCACTGTGAACTCGTCGACGCAGATCACTGCGGTCGCTCCCGCCGGTGCGGCGGGGACGATACTGGTCACGGTCACGACCGTGGGTGGCACCAGTAACGGGGTCTCCTACACCTATGTTGCGGTGCCCACGCTGACCACAATCGCCCCGAACGCTGGTCCGGTGGCCGGCGGGACGACGGTTGTGCTGACGGGGACGAATTTGACGGGTGCGACCGCGGTGAGTTTCGGTGGCACGCCGGCGACTTCGTTCACTGTGAACTCGTCGACGCAGATCACTGCGGTCGCTCCCGCGGGTTCGGCCGGGACGGTGTCGGTCACGGTTACGACCGTGGGTGGAACGAGTAACGGTGTCTCCTACACCTATGTCGCGGTGCCGACGCTGACCACGATCGTGCCCAACGCGGGTCCGGTGGCCGGCGGAACCACGGTCGTGCTCACCGGAACAGCCCTGACGGGTGCGACCGCGGTGAGTTTCGGTGGCACACCGGCGACCTCGTTCACCGTCAACTCGTCGACACAGATCACCGCCGTCGCCCCCGCCGGTGCGGCCGGGACGATACTGGTCACGGTCACCACCGTGGGTGGAACCAGTAACGGGGTCTCCTACACCTACGCGGCGGTGCCCACGCTGACCACCATCGCCCCGAACGCCGGTCCCGTGACCGGCGGGACGACGGTCGTGCTCACCGGAACAGCCCTGACCGGAGCCACCGCGGTGAGTTTCGGTGGCACACCGGCAACCTCGTTCACCGTGAACTCCGACACCCAGATCACCGCCGTCGCTCCCGCGGGTTCGGCCGGAACGGTGTCGGTCACCGTCACCACGGCGGGTGGCACCAGCAACGGCGTCGCCTACACCTACGTTGCGGTTCCCACCCTTACCACGGTGGTGCCCAACACGGGTCCGGTGGCAGGTGGGACGACGGTCGTTCTCACCGGGACGAATCTGACCGGTGCGACCGCGGTGAGTTTCGGTGGCACACCGGCGACCTCGTTCACCGTCGACTCCGCCACACAGATCACGGCCATCTCCCCCGCCGGTGCGGCCGGGACGATACTGGTCACCGCCACCACAGCCGGTGGAACCAGCAACGGGGTCTCCTACACCTACGTCGCGGTACCCACCCTCACCACGGCGGTGCCCAACGCAGGTCCCGTGGCCGGCGGGACGACGGTCGTGCTCACCGGCACGAACCTGACCGGTGCGACCGCGGTGAGTTTCGGTGGCACACCGGCGACCTCGTTCACCGTGAACTCCTCGACCCAGATCACCGCCGTCGCCCCCGCCGGTGCGGCCGGGACGATACTGGTCACGGTCACCACCGTGGGCGGAACCAGCAACGGCGTCGCCTTCACCTATGCGGCGGTGCCGACGCTGACCACGGTAGTGCCCAACACAGGTCCGGTGACCGGTGGCACCACGGTCGTGCTCACCGGGACGAATCTGACGGGTGCGACCGGAGTGAGTTTCGGTGGCACACCGGCGACTTCGTTCAGTGTCGACTCCGCCACACAGATCACGGCCATCACCCCCGCAGGCACGGCCGGGACGATACTGGTCACCGTCACCACCGCGGGCGGAACCACCAACGGGGTCTCCTACACCTACGTCGCGGTCCCCACTCTGACCGCCATCGCCCCGAACGCGGGTCCGGTAGCCGGCGGGACGACGGTCGTGCTCACCGGAACAGGACTGACCGGAGCGACCGCGGTGAATTTCGGTGCCACACCGGCAACCTCGTTCGTCGTCAACTCGTCGACGCAGATCACGGCGGTCACCCCTGCCGGCACGGCAGGGACGATACTGGTCACCGTCACCACCGCGGGAGGAACCGTCGACGGCGTCTCCTTCACCTACGCGGCGGTGCCCACCCTGAGCACGGTCAGTCCGACTTCGGGCACGGCAGCCGGCGGGACCACGGTCACCATCACCGGGACGGCACTGACAGGCGCCACCGCGGTCAGTTTCGGTGGCACACCGGCGACTTCGTTCAGTGTCGACTCCGACACCCAGATCACGGCCATCACCCCTGCCGGGGCGGCCGGGACGATACTGGTCACCGTCACCACCGCGGGAGGAACGAGTAACGGGGTCTCCTACACCTACATCTGACGGCTGGTGCGGCTGGGCCGTCGGTGGGCAATTGCCTGCCGACGGCCCAGCCGCGTTGCGGTCGCAGGTGTGGGGGCCGCCTGTCGATGTTCGAATGTCGGCTGCCAGGAGAAAGGGTTCTGGCGCGGGAAGCGTGACGGTGCTGGTGGGCGTGTTGGTGTTCGACCGTGGCCGATGGGAATAGTGACATGCGTGCGCTGGTGATCTTGTTCGAAAGTTGTTGCCACACTTGGATTCCGTGGTGATCAGCGACGTCCGGAGCGACGCCGATGGGGTGGTCGTAGAGGCTGCGGTTGCCACGTCGGTGGCCCAGTGCCCTGGATGCGGAGCGGTGTCCGGGCGTGTGCATTCCCGCTACCGCCGCCGGTTGGCTGATGCGGCGGTTGCCGGGCGGACGATGGTTCTGTCGCTGGTCGTGCGGCGTTTCTTCTGCGGGAATACCGACTGCGCGGCAAGAACTTTCGCCGAACTGGTGGACGGGCTCACCACCAAGCGGTCACGCCGGACCAATCAGCTGACCTCGATGCTGACCGCGATCGGGCTGGCCCTGGCCGGACGCGCCGGTGCGCGTTTGGCGCGGCGGCTCGGGTTGTCGGCCAGCCGGGACACCCTGCTGCGGCTGGTGCGTGGAGTCCCAGATCCGCCGGTCGGTGCGGTAAAAGTACTGGGTGTCGACGATTTCGCCGTCAGGCGCGGTCGCAGGTATGGCACCGTGCTGCTGGATATGGCCACGCATCGCCCGATCGACATCCTCGCTGATCGGGAGGCCGGCACCTTGGCGGCATGGCTTTCAGCGCATCCGGGGATCGAGGTCATCACCCGGGATCGCGCCGGAGCCTATGCCAACCCTCAGGAATTGCATCAAACGGGCGAGGGCGTCCCAATTCCCTGATGGATTCCGAGGTTTGACGCTAACGCTCCGTCATCGAGTTATGCGCCTTTGACCTGCCGATTTGTTGCGTGTCTCCCGTTTGATGCATGATCATCCCGCTATCCGGGCGAGTCTTGGAGGTGGGTTGCGGCAGGTCGATCTGGCGGGTGCGGCGCACCTGGAGCTGGTGTCGGGTGTGGTGCAGTTGCGCCCGGAGGACGCGATGCTCGAGGCGATGATGCGGGGCTGGCGCGCGCAGCAGACAGCTCGTGGATTGCGGCTGGAGACGATCGCCGAGCGGGAGCGGCTGGTGCGCCGGTTTGTGGAGTTCACCAACGACTACCCGTGGCGGTGGATGCCATCGCATGTGGATGAGTGGTCGCTGTCCTTGACCGGTGAACGGCATCTGGCTCCGTCCACTATCCGTGCCTATCAAGGGACTTTGCGCCTGTTCAACGAGTATCTCTGTGATGGCCGGTACGGCTGGGCGTTGGCGTGTGAGGCCGAGTTCGGGCCCGGCGAGCACCCGGTGATGATCGTGCACGAGTGGAATTCGATCGCTCATCTGCAGTCCTACGAGGGTGACCCGGAGGCGCGGCCGTTCACCCGTGAGGAGTTGCAGCGGTTCCTGGATTACGCGGATGACCAGGTCGACCGCGCTGTGCGTGCGAAGCGCAAAGGTGCGTTAGCGGCGTTTCGAGACGCGACCTTGTTCAAAGTGATGTACGGCTGGGGGCTGTTCTCCGCGGATCAACCGGTGTACGACGCTGCGATTCTCTGAAGTTTGTGCAGCTCAGAGGCTGGCGTTGGAGACGTTAAGCACAGCAACAGGTGTGGTGCAAGTGGACACTCCGATACGTTCCCAGCTCCAGCGAGGAGGTCGGTCCGAGGCTGACGAACCAACCATCAGCAGGAGTGTTCGACCATGTCGAATACTCACATGAGTGGGGTGTGCGACGTCGGTCGCACCGTCCGGTCGGGAACCCCTGTATGTTTTGGAGTCCCATCGGCCGGTGCGGTGGATGGGGCCCGGTTCGCTTCAGAAGGTTGCCGTGTGAGTCGCCAATCCCAGATCGGCGCGAATCTCGGCGAGCATTGCCGTAAACGATCCCTTGAATGGCATCGTCTCGCTATCCCACGAATCCCAATCATGGTTTGTTCCAGCAGCTTTCGTGCCCATTACATCAACCAGCTCATCAACCTCCTTGGCAGCTTCGGCGACGCGGGGCGCTCCGTAAACCAAGACGGCCAAGAACGCGTCGTTCCACTGGTCCAGAGCCGATGCAGCAGCTTCACTGGACCTACTCCAGTTTCTGGGGTCGTCTGTGGCATCGGGAAGCTCTGTCGCGGCCAGCGCCGCTTGCACCCGGAAGACGTCCCAAAACGCCTTGGCCACTCCAAGGTAAGCGGCCGCTCGCTGATCTCGCCGCCACCGTGACTCCTCGGCCCGGCTATCCCAGAAACGGCCCACAGCAATCCCGAACAACCCCGCAAAGCCAGCTATAAGAGCCGTGATCATGAATCCCGTCCTCCCGCAACGTATACGGCCTGATCTTATCGCCGCACGTTGGCGGCACTACCCCCAAGCGACCAGGGTGGACTGGCGGGTTATCGGGGCCGGGCTGCTGTGTTGAGCCTGGCCATGAGTTCGCGGTTGGTGGTGCGGGCCGCGTCGAGGTCGTCGTCGCGTTCGTCGAGTTGCTGCTGTAGGTCGAGGTTGTGCTGTTCAAGCCGGTTGACGCGCTGGTGGAGGGCATCGACGTCGGCGGGTGCGCCCAGCCCGGACTCGTGCCAGGTCTGCTCGCCGAGCGCTTCGGACAACCGCTTCTCCAGTTGCTGGATGCGGGCGGCGAGCCGGGCGGCTCGTTCGTGGGCGGCGAGAAGGTCGGCTTGCAGCGAGGTGCGGGTGACCACAGGCCTGGTGCCGCTGCCGACGCAGGTGGATGGATCTGCCTGCTGTGCATGGATTTTCTCCAGCAGGGCGGGACTCGGCGGCAGCCGTTATGCGCTCGATGCGTCAACCCCGATCCGGCGTTCTGGAACGCTGCGGCGCCTGCGGAATCACCTGGCAACTCACCACCACCGAATGCGCGAGATGCTCACTCGACCGCAAGCTCCGAGGGATCCTCACCGCCGCCGACGGCACCCTCGCACCGGAGTTGAACCTATTGCGAGACACGCTCGTCCAGGTCAACCGCCCCGACCATGCACTGGACTGGTTGAACAAGACCGGCGTTCGCGACACCCTCCGAGCCGTCGCCGCGCACCACACCATCTCCCACGAGACCCTCGACGCGTTGCCGCCGAACGGCACCGTCGAACACCTACGATCGATGCTGGTGGCAGCCGGAGCGCTGGCGCCCCGAGACCAGCGTCTGACCGCTCTCGAACGCTGGATCGACCAAGCCGTCAACGATCGCAAATCCTTTGAGCATCAACGTGTTCTGCGCGAATATGCCGTCTGGCACCACCTGCGTCGGCTGCGCGGGCGCCTCGACGGGCAGCCTGCCGGCACCCTGCAGGTGAGAAACGTCCGTCGCCACGTCACCGCCACCGCGGCCTTCCTGGACTGGCTCGACTCCCAGGAACTGTCCCTGGCCACATGCACGCAAGGCGACCTCGACCAATGGTTCGCGTCCGAACCCAGCCGGGCGGACCACACCGCGAGCTTCGTGCGGTGGGCCGTGGCCCACCGCCGCGCATCCCGCTTGGCCGCGCGGGCAACGCGCTGGAACGGCCCCACCGAGGCGCTCGACCAGGACCGCCGATGGGCCGACGCACGCCGACTTCTACACGACGGCACATACCCGGTCGCCGACCGGGTGGCCGGGCTCCTGATTCTTCTCTACGCCCAAAAGCTCAGCGCCATCACAGGATTGACGACTCAGCACATCCGTCACGAAGAAGATCAGACGTTCTTGTTCCTCGGCACCCGCCCCATCGTGCTGCCACCGCCGATGGACGACCTGGTCGGCACGCTGATGGCCAGACGCAAGCCGCCCGGAAGCGTCCTGGTCAACATCACTTCGGACTGGCTGTTCCCGGGCCGATGGCCAGGACAACCCCTCACTGAGGATTCGCTCGCGCGGCGCCTACGAACTCTCGGCATCCGCCCTTCTCAAAGCCGAAAGACCGCGCTGTTCGCGCTCGCTACCGAAATACCAGCTGCGATCCTGGCCAAGACGCTCGGAATCCACATCAAGTGCGCGATCCAATGGCAGCAACTGTCCTCCGGAGACTGGGCCGCCTACGCCGCCGAAGTCGGCCAACGAAACGC
>NZ_JBNPVW010000038.1:0-12219 GCF_050434125.1 Nocardia sp. GP40
ATCCGCGCCATCAACGAATCCAGTTCGCCCACCAGCCGATCCAACATCACCCGACAGGTCTACCAGCACCAATTCACGCGAGTGACGTTGCAGTATTAACACGCCTTCTGACCTCGTCAAGGCGGTCAGGTCCGGATAACTCGGTCCGGCAATTGAACCGAAGGCCGAACCTGGCCAGACGGCCCGGATCCAGCAGGATGGTCGTTCTGGGCTCCTAGCCCGGTCATGATCCCTCCCGGTCGGTGCCGAACCGCCCGCGTGGTTACCGCCTCGGACTGATTGTTCGATGCCGTGTTCGAGGCCGGGAGATGCGTGACGCGTTGCTCCCACTCGCCATCGAGCACCTGGGCTGTCCATTGCTTGTTCCAGCCGAACGGCATGGTGTGCACATCCCAGCCACGCGCGGACAGCAGTTCGGCCAGCACCGCCAACACACGCTGAGCAGTAGGCCCATCGCAGTGCTCATGCGGGTCGGCCATCTGAGAAAAACCGTTGATCACGATCCCAATCGCACCGGTCTTGTTCGCGATCCGGTTGATCACCTTCGCCGCCCGCCGAGCCACCCCGAGGTCGCTGCGCTCGACACCCACCAGCAGAAAGAGGCAATCGGAAAACTCTTGCAACTCACCGATATTCACCGAATCGAGCATTACTGCCGCCGAACTCGCAGTTGTCACCGTGTATTCGAGCGTGGCACAACGCTGGCTCAGGATCTTCATGAAGCACCTCAGGCATAGATATGTGCGCGGAGTCTACAGCGGCACCGGTCGGGTTTCGCGAGCTATTCACCAATGATGGGATGACGAGCAGTTCGGCCAGGGTAGAGGCGGGTATGGCCACGGCGAGCTGGAACAGGGCGGCTTTGCTGGCGTCGCAGGGTGACCACACAGTCGGTGGAGCCGTTGTACATAAGGTGAATGACTGCGTACTTGAGGTCTTGGTGGTCGATTTCGTGGTAGCCGCCGCCACAGGCCTCGAGCGGGGTTGACGCTGCATTCGCCGGTCAGGCCATGGCTATTGATCCAGCAACGACCGCCGACGCAGCGATAACCAGCCTGACTGTCTGCATGAGTCCGCGCATCTACTCCACATCCGTTCCGTGCCCGCTGGTACGGGCGAAAATTGAATCCGGCATCAGATACCCGAGCCACGCTAACGGACCGAATTCTCCCTGACCATGCCTTCCTCTGGAGAAACCTTCGTGAAGCAAAGAAGTTTGCCCGAAAACAGAAGTTAGGGTTCGTGAACCAAATTTTCCAGTACCGATCCGGCGATTGCGGGATCTGACCCGTTACCGCATCGACCTGATCGGGGCGCGCACGGCGGAGAAGAACCGGGTGGAGAAGCCAGGGCTCCGGCGTTGTCGTGTTTCAGCAGGTGAGGAGTAGTTCGATGGGCCGGTTGAAGTCGCGGCCGTGATGCCGGAGCGCGGCGGCGATGTTGGTATGGCCGGCGAAGCGGAGCAGGCTCACGACCGTGTTGCGGAGGGTGGCCATGACGTGGCCGGCGGCATCGGTGCGGGCTTGGTGGCGGTCTTCGTCGAAGGCGGTGTCCCGAACGAAATGGACCCGATTTTCAATTCCCCAGTACTGACGCAACCATTGAGCTATCTAATGGTGGCCGGCATCGCGCACCGACAGACTCGTATTAGTTACGTGGAATCTGACCGTGGAGCAGCGACGAACTCCTCCACGGCAACGACCACGAACTGAGGAGATGCGTTGGGCAGCACAGTGGTGCTGGACAAGTGGCCGGTCCTTGGCCGGCACGAACGAGCAGCCGAATGGCTGGGGGTGTGGACCGATCTCGGGCGAGCGCCGCGCACGATCGATGCCTACGCTCGCGGCTTGGCCGAGTATCTGCTCATGTGCGATCGGGTCGGCGTCGATCCTGTCACCGCGAACCGGGCGCATATCGCCACCTATGTGCGTGAGCTGACCGAACGGCCGAGTCGTCGTGGCGCGAATGTGGTGTCGATCGACTCGGGATCGGGGCTGGCCAATGCCACGATTCAACAGCGGATCGTGCCAGTTCGGCTGTACTACGACTACTTGATGGAGGAGGGCCTGCGGGAGTCCAATCCTGTTGGGCGCGGCCGATATACACCGCGTGGCCGCCGAGGTGGGCATCAACGCGGCCTCGTTCCGCGACTGACGAAGCTGCCGTGGATCCCTACCGAACAGCAATGGCTGACCCTGCTCGAATTGGCCGCTCAAGAGCAGATTCGTAACCGTGTGATGCTCGCCTTGGCCTATGACGCGGCGTTGCGGCGAGAGGAGCTGTGCTCTCTGCGCACCGATGATCTCGATCCGGGCCGGCGGACCCTGCGAGTGCGCGCCGAAACCACCAAGAACCGGCTCGAGCGGGTGGTGCCGTACTCGGCACCGACCGGACTGCTGCTGTCGGGATATCTGACCCATCGGGCGACGATCAGCCGGGCCCGTGGCCCGCTGTTTCTGTCCGAATCACGCCGCAATCACGCACAGCCGCTGACGCTTTGGACATGGTCGAAGGTAATCCGCCGGATCGCGCTGGCCGCCGACCTGCCGCGCTTCTCGACCCACACGACCCGGCATTTGTGCCTGACCGACCTGGCCCGGATGGGCTGGGAACTGCACGCTATCGCCACTTTTGCTGGTCACCGCAGCACGGAGTCGACTCTCACATACATCCACTTGTCCGGCCGGGACCTGGCCGACAAGCTCAACCGGGGCATGGAGCAAATCCACGGCTGGCGCGTGCAGATGCTCGCTCGCCTGGACCAGCCAGCAGCGGAAGTAGCAACGCGGTGAGCCCGCGTTCCTCAGCGGTCGCCGTCGGGCGGGCCGCTCCAGAAACCTGGACATGGCCCGTCGACACCGTCTGCTACGACCGACATCCCGACCTGAGCCCGGCCGAGCGAGACGCTCTCACTCAGCTGGGCATGAACGTGCGCCGATGCCGCGGCCACGACCGCGACTCGCCGCAGTGGGACGCCATCGAACGGTTGCTGCGTCCTCTCGATGATGCACGTGTGGCGATGTGGCGACCGGATTCGAGGCATCACCAGCGGGCGATCGCCGACGCCATCGCGCTGATCCTGATGCGCTGCGCCGAGGAAGGAAAAACATTCTGGGGGTGGTCAGACCAGGATTGGGTGCGCCTGATCGGCACTGGCCAAAAGGAATTCGAGCAGCCGTGGCCTGGGTGGATCGACGGGACCATTCGCCCCTACCTGACCGCCTACGCCTACCTGCTCACCGGATTCACCAACTTCCAGTTGCTCGGCCACGCCGACAAACAGCGGTTGGCATGGCGCGTGTTCGGCAAGGATCTCGTGGAACGCGTCGTCGACCAGCTCGCCGGGGTCCTCAACACCTGGGGATACCGCGTCGCCAACCCGAGCGACGACCGCTTGTCCAGCGTCGTTTGCCTTGTGCTGCTGCTGAACCCCAGCCCACGACTGGAAGACCTCACCACCGCGGCGTTCGACCAGCTCCGGACTCATCCGGCCGTGGCTCGCTGCCACGGCGGGACGCTGCACGCTTTCCAGCGAGCTACGGCCGCGCTCGGGCATTGCGATCCACCGTCGCTGGCGAAACACGGGTCGATGCCGGCGATCGAGGGCACACACCAGCAGTGGGTGAATTGGATCGAACGCTGGTATGCGACATCCACTCTCACCCCGAAGGTTCGCGGCACCTTCCGCGGCGCCATGGCGAAGGCCGGGCGCTGGCTCGCCGCCGAACATCCCGAGATCACCGAGCCCGGCCAGTGGACCCGCCAGACCTGCGCGGCCTGGGTCGCGGCCGTGGACCGCCTCAGCGTCGGCGACTACGTTCAGCGCACGGTCGGGCTGTCCAAGCGGTCCGGCAAACCGTTGAGCCCGCGCACCAAAGCGGTCTATCTCACCGCGACCAGGACCGTGCGAAACTGCTCTGGGCGGGTCTCAACATCGAACCCGACGATCTCCCGGCGATCGCCGCGGCCAATCGACCCTGCTATCCGATCGAGCTCGTTCGCGCTATCACTCTGACCTGGATGTTCGCTGGCCAGCGCAGCGACGAAATCGCCCGACTGCGGGTCGGCTGCATCCGCTGGCAGCACGAGGGGATGCCGATCCCCGGTGACACCGACGAAGTCCTTGCCCGAGATGCCGTCTGCTTGTTGGACATTCCGACCCACAAGACCGGCACCGCCTTCACCAAGCCAGTCGATCCGCTGCTCGGACAGGCCATCGAGGCATGGGAAGCGATCCGGCCCGAACAGCCGAAGATGCTCGACCGCAAGACCGGCGAATACGCGGAATTCCTGTTCGCCTTCCGCGCTCGCCACGTCGGCAAGGCCTATATCAACACCGCGATCATCCCGACACTCTGCCGCAAAGCAGGCGTGCCGACCACCGACGTCCGCGGCAACATCACCAGCCACCGCGCCCGATCCACCATCGCAAGCCAGCTCTACAACGCCAAGGAACCCATGACCCTGTTCGAGCTGCAAGCCTGGCTCGGACACCGTTCCCCGGCATCAACCCAGTACTACGCCAAGATCACCCCGAACACGCTGGCCAGAGCCTACGACGACGCTGGATACTTCGCCCGGAACGTCCGCACCATCGAAGTCCTCGTCGACCGCGACGCCGTCACCTCCGGCCAAGCAGCCGCCGGTGAGCCATGGCAGTACTACGACCTCGGGCACGGCTACTGCACCTACTCGTTCTTCGAGCAGTGCCCGCACCGAATGGCTTGCGCCCGTTGCGATTTCTACACCCCCAAGGCCTCCAGCAAGGGACAGCTACTGGAGGCCAAAGAGAATCTTCAACGGATGCTGGCCGGTGTCCCACTCACCGACGATGAACGCGCCGCCGTCGACGACGGTCAGGCCGCACTCGACCAGCTCCTCGAACGACTCGTCGATGTCCCGACACCCACCGGAGCCACACCACGCCAGATCGGTGCTCCGGCAACCGCCACCCTGCTGCCGATCGTCTCGGTGAACCGGGGCGAATCGGCATGATCTTGACATTCCAGATTCCACAGAATCACCACGTACACGGTTTCGCGGGACTGTTTGCGGGTGCGGCGATGACGGGACACCACGGTGCGGGTCCGGTTCATCCGCAACACCTGGACCGCGCCGGGGAACCCAATCCCGGTTTCGATTTCGGTGGCTTGTAGGACGCGGGACTCGACCCGGCCGTGCGCCGGCTTGCCCTTCGCCCGATCCAGAACCGGAATCTGCCTCCAGGGCAACGCTTTACACCGCGCCCGCAGCAGTGGCTGATTGCCTTTGACCACCAGAACGTAATGGGCTCCGGAGTCGATGATCAACTGGGCGGTCTCGCGGCAGGTATGGGCGGCGTCGGCGGTGATCACGCATCCCGCGATGCCCAGACTCCGCAACAGCGTCCGCAACATCGGCACCTCACTGGTCTTGCCCGCGACCGCGACCTGGGCCACCACCGCGCCGGTGGCCTGACAGACCCACGCAAGCAGATGCGTCAGATGCCCAGCGCCATCACGGGCGCCCTTGAGGGTCTTGCCGTCGAACGAGATCACCCTCACCCCGCCGATCACCTTGGCGCGCAGCCACATCCACGCACACAACGCCCCGTCCAGGGTGTCGGCGTCCAAACGCTGCAGAGTGCGGCGGATGGTCTTCTCACTCGGCGCCGGACCTCCACACCGAGCCGGCCCAACACGCTGCCCGGAGCATCACCGGCCCACTCCCCGATCGCGGCGAACGACCGCGATCCTGCCAACGTGGCCGCCAGCGCCACCAACAGAATCGACGCCAACCCGAACCGGCGACCACGCCGCTTCCTCGGATCTTTCACCAACCCCAACACATCCAGCGAACCACGGGCATCATCACGTGGAATCTGTCGGCCACGAACGTGGCCGACCACGTCGGTCACAGCGACGGCACGCCGGTACGAGTTGCACAGCGGGCACGGGCACTCCGGGATCGATGTCAGGCGTAGGAACCTTCATCCTCTCGAACCGCCTGTGCCCGCTCCGCAACTCGTACCGGCGTGCCCCGCAACTGATTACCGCAGATCAGCGACCCTCACCCGACAACGCCGAGGCCCTGGGTAGAGAAGCTACTCAAGGACGCCTGCATCAAACTGTCGGTGATGGCCTCGGACATCTTCGGTATCGGGGCGAGCGATGATGGCCGCGTTGATCGCCGGGGAACGCAACCCGCAAGCGCGCGCAACTGGCACGGTCCCGCATGTTGATGCTACAACGGCAAGATCGCCGAGGGCAAGAGCCACAAAGAGGCGATGCGCTGTCTCATTGGGTGAGTTTTGATGGTGCGGTGCGATGATTCGGATCGTGGCCCTCGGTCAGCACCAGGAGATGGCCACGTTGCCGCGCCGCGTTGGATGGCTAGTTTGAGTACTGCACTCCTGGTGCGCCGAAGCTCCGATGACCGGCGTCACGGAGATGCCCCCTGGAGGACCGAACAATGAGAAACCGGCTCAGCGATCAGAGCGCCGACATGGCGAACCGGAGGAGAGGGTCGTGGGCACCATGCGGCGACTGTGACGGTCATCCCGAAATCGGGGCATGAGGAAAGCCGCCGCACTCGCGTTCGTAGCAAGCCGCGTAGTCGACAAGCGCTTGTTCGCGGTTGCGGGGAGCGATCAGTTGCAGGCCTACCGGCAGATTTCCGGATGTGAGGCCGGCCGGAACGGACAGGGCGGGGTGACCGGTGACGGCGAAGGGGAATGTGCGCTGGATGTAGTCGAAGCCGCCGTCGGCGAAATCAGGTTCGCGTTCGGGCGCTGTGAATCCGATTGTTGGGCAGGCCAATACATCCACCGTCTCGAATGTCGTGTCGACAATGTCGGTGAGACGTGTGCGGGCGGCCAGGGCCCGAAGATAGTCGACGGCGCTCGTTCGCGTGCCAGTGTCGAGATTCGCACGGGTTCCCGGGGCATAGTCCGCTGACTGGTGCGGATACCAGCGGCGGTGGCTGTAAGCAGCCTCGGCCAACATGATCGTGGTCGATTGCTCGGCCAGCGCCAGAATCTCGGGTAGACGCAGCCGATGAACGGTCGCACCCGCTGAGCGCAAGGTATCCAGCGCTGCCTCGAAGTTCGCCAGAACCTCGGAATCCAATGGTGCGCCGAGTAATTCGTCTACCACACCTACTCGGATGCCGGACAGAGAAATGGGGGTACTGCCACCAGTCGGTGCGTTGGCCAGTACCTCCCACATCACACGCGTGTCGGCGGCAGTGCGAGCAACTACGCCAACCGTATCCAAAGTGGGTGCGAGTGGCAGGATTCCACTCGTATCGATCGTTCCCGTGGTCGGCCGCAATCCGACCAGCCCGCAGAAGGCCGCAGGGAGCCGGGCCGAACCGCCGGTATCGGTGACCACCGAGGAGTAACCGATACCCGCGGCCACCGATGCGGCCGAGCCCGAGCTGGAACCGCCCGCGGTACGGCCGAAGTCCCACGGATTGTTTGCTTGTCCGTAGTCGGGATGAACGAAACCGTAAGCGAATTCGAGCAGATTGGTTTTGCCGAAAACCACCGCGCCCGCACGGCGCAGCCGGGTGACGACATCAGCGTCAACCTGCGGGCGATACCCGCGCAGTATTCGTGAGCCCGCCGTCATTGGAAACGACTCGATCGCAATCAAATCCTTCACCGAGACGGGAACCCCGGTCAGCAGTGTCGCATCGTCCGCACGCCGAAAAACTTCCTCCGCCTCCCGCGCCTGCTGGTGCGCCGATTCCGCCATGACCGTGATGAACGCATTGAGCTTCGGCTCCAGCGTTTCCAGCAGGCGCAGGGTCTGCTCCAACACCTCTACCGGCGAGACCTCACGTCGCCGGAACAGTTGATGCACTTCACTGATCGACGCTCGTAGTAACGACTGCATCATCATTAACCTCCAGACTACCGAACCCGAACAACCTAAGTCTGGACGACCGAAGGTTCGGCCTCCGCCGAACTGTCGTCGACATCTCCAGGTGTGAATCAGCGCGGGGCGTGTGCGGAATCTTGTGTGAGTTGATCTTGTGGTCTTCCTGGGTGGCAAGGTGAAGCGCCTTGCCACCCAGGAAGGAAGACCACGGTGGCGTAAGAAACCAACGACGACCAGAACAACACCACTGATACCGCTGATATAGTGGCGCTGGCCGAGCAGCTACTCGGCCGTGCCGATGCCGAGTCCGCGCAACAACTATCCCATT
Source organism: Nocardia sp. GP40 (assembly GCF_050434125.1). Taxonomy (NCBI): domain Bacteria; kingdom Bacillati; phylum Actinomycetota; class Actinomycetes; order Mycobacteriales; family Nocardiaceae; genus Nocardia; species Nocardia sp. GP40. The sequence continues at coordinate 8,191 of NZ_JBNPVW010000038.1, forward strand.
GTTGGAAATTAGGAGAAAGCCTTGACCTCCATTCACCGACTCTTCCTGACGTGAAAGATCAGCAGCCGGGCGATGATCTTCGCATCGAAGCCCATGAGCCGGCCAGGGCTCAAACAACCCAAAATAGATCAAATGTTGGCCGACGCCGCAACTCAGCGAAGCCGAATCGCGTCTGCCGCCACAGCAGAGTCACCTAACACCCCGAACCAAACCAACCCGTTTTATGAAATGCGCCAAACAACTGGCTTTTCGAGTACTGCCGCACAATTCCTTATCGGGATTACTGATATCGCATGAGAGCCATGCGTAAGGGAACTGAGCACCCAGCCTCTAACCTGATCTGAGTGCCACAGCAATGATGACTGCCAGATTGACAGCGAACAGATGGTGACCAGACCACTCAACGCTACGGCGTCAACCTGATGGAGATCCTCCAACCAATGTTCGATTCCATGTCGAGCATATTGGCATTCCTTGGCGAGGTCAGACGGTTTTGCACAGGCCTGCGTCGATCAGGACCGCTGAGCCGGTGGTGCTTGCCGAGCGTGGTGAGGACAGCAGCACGATGGCGTCGGCGATTTCCTGTGGATCGATGAGTCGACCGGTGGTAAGGCCCATTATCTCGGCCGCTTTGTGGTTCAGGAGCGTCTCGCGGTCGGTGCCGACAGCAGCGGCGAAGATGTCGGCCGCCCCGCCCTCGTCGGTCCACCACGGTGTGAGTACCGGCCCTGGCACCACAGTGTTGACCCGGATACCTTGCGGACCGAACTCCTCCGCCAGTGCCTGGGTCAGGTTGTTGACAGCCGCTTTCGCCGCCCCATAGTCGACATTGGCCGCACTGGCAACAAGGGCGTGGGTCGAGCTGACGTTGACGATGGAGCCTCCACCCCGAGCGAGTAGCAACGGTATGGCGGCACGTACCGCCCGGACGGTGGACATGAGGTTGAAATCCAGCATCGCGGCCCAGTCCGCATCGGTGAGTGTGGTGAATGAGAAGCGTGGCAGCACCACGCCGGGCGGCGGTCCGCCGGCGTTGTTGATGAGCATGTCGAGTCCGCCATAGATTTGCTCCGCCTTCGCGATCGCCTGGGCCGGACCTTGCGGTGTCGCCAGGTCGACCGCGACGTGGACCAGCCGCTCGCCCACCAATGCGTCGAGTTCCGGGGTGGAGTGTCGCGACGCGGCGACTACCAGTGCGCCTTCGGCGTTCAATGTCCGGGCCGTGGCGAGCCCGATGCCCTTCGATGCACCCGTGATCACCGCGACCTTATTCTGCAAACCAAGATCCATGGACTACAGCCTTGCGCCCGGAGCCCCGCCCGCGCTGGCGGTTTCCAGACGTCGCGTTGCCGCCAGAATCCGGCCTCGACCCACCTGGCCGCTATCGAACTTCACGACCAACCGACGCCGGAATTCACGATCGAAGCCAGGTCCCGTGCATTGAGCGTTTCCGGGTAACGGTCGCGTCGGCAGCATGAGCTGCCGACAAGCCGGAAAATGTTGGGGTGCAACGAGAAAGCGCAGATTCCGGATGGAAGGTGTTCGACCAAGAGACCAGCCGAGCCCGCAGTCCGTGGCGAACGCGAATATGACTGGGCGTAGGCCACCCTCCCCAACTTCGGTGACCTGCCGATCGGGTTCACGCGCACGCTGCTGGCCCGGCGATCGCTCGACGATCCTACCGATATCGCCTACTACCTGCGCTTTCACCCCGACACCGTGGACCGCGACCAGGTCGTGACCGTCGCCGGCGCGAGGTGGGCGGTCGAAGAATGCGTCCAGGCCGCCAAGGACCAATGCGGCCTGGACCACTACCAGGTCCGCAAATGGCACCCCTGGCACCGGCACATCCGCCTCGCCATGCTCGCTCACGCCTTCCTCGCAGTCACCGCCGCCACCGACCCAAAAGCCCACGCAAGCTGGGGCAGATATCTCCGCTACTAGCGGCGAAAACGATTATGAAACAACGAAATACAGCTGTCGTGCTAACACGACAGCTGTATTTCGTTGTGCCGCAAGGTGATCAGTCCTGGGGTAGTTTGTTGTTCCGTGCTGGATGATGTTGTGGCCGAAGATGTTTCGTCCTGGCGGGCGGAATTCGATGAAGTGTTCGCTGGGATTGCGGGGATGTTCTGCTGGGCTGCGCCGCGGCGGTGGGCGCGGTCGTATCTGACAGGGTTGCCGGCGCCGGTGGAGCACAAGAGCTCTTGGCAGTTGGCTGACGCCGCGAGTGTGGTGGGGCCGGATGGGCTGCAGCATATCCTGAACCGGTCCCGGTGGGATGCCGACGACTTGCGGGATCGGCTGCGCGCGTGTGTGGCCGGGGCGCTGGCCTGCTCGGATGGTGTACTGGTCCCGGCGACGTACGACCAGCACGAGAACCATCGTCCGTCCTGCGATTTCGGCGTCGACCATCCGCCGCCTTAGCGGGAATGCACACGCTCGACACTGTTCCGCAGCCGGGGCACCGGGCCGTCAACGTGGCGACGGCAGCCTCGACGACTACCGCATCGCCGTCGCTGCGGATATCACTAGTCGCCACAGAGTTCAAGTGCGGCAACAACTTCCGGACAAGATCACCAACCTACGCCCGCCATCAATACCAGCACCGAGGTCCAACAGCAACACGCCAACCAGCGTGATCACGCTGCGCCAGCCCTCTTTCTTCTGGCAGCCGACAGCAATCAGACTGCCTCCAGAACAAAGAACAGGAAGCACAGGAAAGTTGACTTGTCCCCGAATTCGGCGGGGAACCGCTCGCGGGCGCCAGGAGCTGGGGACGGCTCGCTGATGACCGCTATCCGGAAGCCGGCCGCGGTGAAGGCGTCGGTCATCGCGTGCAGCGGCCGGTGCCAGAAGCTCATCAGGGCGGTCTGGCCGCCCTTGGTCCACTCTGCGGTGTGGTTGTAGGTCGCGAAGTAGTCGGGCTTGCGGCCGGCCTCGCGATGCATGATGTTGACGGCAAATGGATGGTCGACGGACATGATGAGTCGACCGCCAGGCTTGAGCACGCGCCGCAGCTCGGCGAGCGCTGGCCCCCAGTCCTCCAGGTAGTGCAGCACCAGGGAAGCGACGACATCGTCGAACGTGCAGTCGAGGAAGGGAAGCGGGCTGCTCAGATCAGCCACCTGCAGGTTCGCACCGGCGCCGAGCCGCTGCCGGGCCAGCTCCAGCATCTTGGTGCTGGAGTCGAAGCCGGTCACGATGGCACCTTGGTCACGCAGCGCCGCGAACAGGGGGCCGGATCCACAGCCGGCGTCGAGGATCTGGCGACCAGCAACCTCCCCGGCCAGGTCCAAGATTGCGGGCCGCGCGTAATAGCCGTTGATGAGGTTGTCCTCGGTTTCGGTCGTGTACGCCTCGGCGAAAGTGTCGTAGTCGTTGGCCGGGGTCCCGTCGGTGGATTCGGCAGGACTTTCGGAGAGGGAAGCCATGCAGTCCATCCTGCATGCCAGTGGGCAGTGGGGCCAGTTCTGCTCCGGCAGACGCAACTCACTTCCTGCGCGGCACCGCGAACCGGTGCCGGTAGCGGGAATGCACACGCCCAGACACCATTCCACATCCAGGGCGGCGGGCCATCGGCGTGGCAACTACAGCCTCCACGACCATCCCATCGGCATCGCTCCGGACCTCGCCGATCACCACAGAATCCAAGTGTGGTGCCAACTTTCGTACAAGATCACCAGCGCACGCATGGGACTGCCCTGGCTTCGGTTGACTTCTGATCTGAGGAGACTGATGGGTCTTCTCTGTGAGAGGATGCGTCACCGTGCCGAAGCCCTACCCTGAAGAATTCCGTCGTGACGTGGTCGCCGTGGCCCGCAAGGGCGAGACGACACTGCGGCAGGTCGCGAAGGATTTCGGGATATCGGAGAGTTGCCTGGCCGGCTGGCTCAAACAAGCCGACATCGAGGACGGACACCGCGCCGGGGTCACCCGTGCCGAGTCGGACGAGCTGCGTGAACTGCGTAAACGTAACAAGCTGCTGGAACAGGAGAACGAGATTCTGCGGCGGGCGGCGGCGTTCTT
>NZ_JBNPVW010000039.1:0-10537 GCF_050434125.1 Nocardia sp. GP40
GGTCCCACTGGCGCCGCCGCCGACAACACCAAGCCCGGCTATCGCACTACCGGCGCCGAGGCCACCCACTCACCTGAGTGACGTTGCAGTATTAGAGGCTCCCACTCCGCTGGCCTGGGCGTTTGACGGCCGTCCGCGTCGCATTGGCGAACGGGCGGATTTTCGGGTAGCCGATGGCACCCTGTTCGCGCGGATGGCGGGGTGGCCTCCCGTTCTCACAGGAGGCGGCTCATGAGGATCGTGTCCCAGCGTTCGCCGTTGCGGCACCGGTAATGCGCGCGAAGGGTTCCCTCGGTGTCGAAGCCGGCGCGGTGATAGAGCGCGATCGGCTGGACTGGCGGCCTTCACTGCCCAATCGAGGTCACCATGGAACCCGATCCGCGTGAGGTGTAGACGCGCGCGGCGCGCGTCGGTGGCAGATCATAGGGAATGCTGGCTCGTCGGGAATCCGTTCGCACAGACCAACAATGGCGGCTTAGGGTGTCCGAGGTGACCACCAACACTGTTCGCGTGCTGGTCGGCGGGGATGTCCGATGACGCACGAGAACCACCCCGAAGTGCTGGCGTTGCTGGGCTTGGAGCGGATGCTCACCGGAGATCACCTCCACGCCCGCAGCTACCTCGGCGACCTTGTGGAGCATGGTGCCGGCGCCTGCCGGGAGGGGGCCACGGTCCTCCACTACCAGGGGATGGTGATGCTCGACCCGCTCATGCGCGCGCACACGGAGCCAGTGTGGCCAGGCTTCCCGGCAATGACGGCCGCAGTCGTCAAGTTGATCGACACAGCTGTTCCTGGCTCCGCGCGCGCCGGAACACGGAGCGTCGCGGGGGCGGCGGTGCGGAGCATTTCTCGTGATTACGTGGTCCCGGCATGGTTTCCTCACGAGGGCCTCAGCGACGACGAGATCGAATATCACTTGTGGCTGCAGGCGGTCATCGCGGTCTGGGCCGCGACCTTGCCCGACGTCGACCCCGACGTGCCGGACACCCGCTTACACGGGGTGCTGTCCTATCTGCACCATAGCGCGCGCCTCGAGCCACGCTCACCGGTCGTGAAGCACTCGCACGAGCACCACCGCGCGGAAGCTGGGCTGACCGCCCTGTACGGTGCCGCACAGGGACAGATTCTGAGCCAGCCGCCGCTCGAACACGTCGCTGGGAACGAGTCGTATCTGAAATGGCAGCAACTGGTTCGCGCCGCTGCGGACGTGAACCTCATCCTCGGCGCGCAACATCAGGTGCGCCGATTACACGATGAATCATTGATCTTCGACGGGCTCCCGCTCGGATACCTGCGCCAACCTCCAGCACCTGGGCACCGGTCGTGATCGTCCTCGGCTCATGCCCCACGTGAGGTACTTGCACCTGGTGCGTTCGCGGGTTGTGCGTAACCAGCTGGTCACCACCCGATCAGCCGCTGTGAGTGTGTGTGATCATGGCCCGTCAGGTCGCCGACGGTAATCGGTTCTCGGACGGGGGATTCCGCGTTACGGTGAGGCGGCCGGAACAGCACTGGCGTGGGAGAGAGCGGGAATGTCGCAGACGCCAACGACGGTGACGGTGATCAGCTGGAATGTCGCTGAATATGTGAGACCAGGAAAGGCACAGGAACGGCAGTTGCTGGTCGAGCAGGCCATCCGGGATGAGCGGCCTGCGGTGACGTTATTGCAGGAGATTTATGCCCCGACCGTGGAGGAGGCGCGGTCGCGGGTGCGGTCGCTGGCGCAGGCGACAGGGCTCGCATGCGAGTTGCCCGATGGTCAGGTCGCGGTGGCCTTCGGCGGCCACGAGATGCACGCGGCGATTCTCTGGGATTCCGAACAGGTGAGTCCGGTCGCCGGGACCTGGCGTTTCTACGGTGCGGGGGAACTGTGGCACGCCATGGTCGTGGGCACGGTGAGCATCGGTGGGATCGAGATCTCGGTCGCCGCCTACCAGGCGCCCTCGCTCGGAAAGGGCAAGCGTGCGGAGGAGGCCGAGCGGGTCATGCTCGTGGCCACCAGTGGATTCACTCGGGATGCGCTGATGATCTGCGGTGATTTCAACAGCCTGTCCAACGCCCGCACACCGGAGGGCACCTACTATGACAACGACCCCTACGAGGGAAAGCCCCCATCGCCCGAGCACGTTTTCCAGGTGGACTGGACCGAAGCGGCCGATGGGGAGATTACCGACGTCCACGTCAACCGTCGGCCAGCGGAGATTCTGTCATACGGCGGGTTGCTGCACGATGCGGCAGCGGCTCTCGGTGGCGAGTGGCAGCCCACGATCGGGCACTGGTATCCGGATGGACCGCACAGTCTTCGGCGTATAGACCTGGCGTGGGTGACCACGCCGATGCTGCCCGCCATCCTGAGCTGTGAGCCAGTTTCCACGCCGATCACCCGACAGGGCTCGGACCACCTGCCGCTGAAGGTCGTCGTGGACCTGCCGATCCTGCGCCAGCGGCTGGCAGCACTGGCGGTCCAGAAAGCCGACCGCACGTAGGCACTCTCGAGCCGACGTGTCATCATCGAACGTATGTGCGAGGAATTTGTCATCGGTGACCGCATCGTGTGGTACGCCGATGCCGCGGGCCGAGACATCGCGCCGGACGATCCGGCCGCGCAGCGCCGAGACGGTGTCGTCACGGTCGTTCACCGCGACCCGGACGGTCGCGTGACCGCGTATTTCGTCGAGCGCGTCGGGCTGCTCGGCGCATACTCGGTGACCGTGCGGGCGTGCCATCGTCCGATGCGCGCGTGAGTGCTCCTAGGCTGCCCGGGAGGCCGCCAAGGCAGCGCGGCCACTGACCGGCGATCGCCTCATAGCGGAGGCCATGAAGGAGGCCGGGCGCAATGGCCACCGGACCGTCTCCGGCCGAACCGCAGGCCCGTCGGCAGATGACCGAGCAGGAGATCCAGGCCGCGGATGACGCCTACTTCGAACGGCTCAACCGCGGCTGGACTCGATAATCAGTCTTATTATGGCTAGGTGGCCACGTAGCCTTCAGCTCAGTTCCTTGCGAAGCTGCATGACGTTGTCTTCGAGCGCTTCTCGCAGCGGAACCGGATCACTGTCCAGGTGCCGGTCGGTATCATCGTCGAGGCGCGCGATGCCTTTTTCGAATTCGCGAATGGTGCGGTGGATAAGCGATTCGTGGACATAGACCGCCGCCTGGTCGCTGGTCCGTTCGAGCGAGATTCCCCAGTCTGAGATCAGGGCAGTGGTCTGGCGCACGTTGAAGGCCAGTTTGTTGGTACCGGTCGGCTCGTCGGTAACGATGAGCTGCGCGACAATGGCCAAGCCCGCCACTGTTCGACCGACCAGGCTCGTGGGCACGGTATGGGTTGCACCGAGTTCGAGCGGATTTTGACCAGGTGCTTCGTGGGCGAACGACGCAGCGAGCTTGTGAGCGATGTCGTGCACAACGTCGTCGGTGAGATAAGTACGAGCGGTCTTCTCTGTGACACCAAGTTGAGCAGCCACGGCCACCACTCGCCCGCGGATGGCCTCAGCGGCGTGGTCTCGCGACATACTCAGACCGTGCTTGTCCAGTTCGGCCAGGAGGAGGCCCACGCGGCCGTCCTGCCAAGTCCGTCGAGGGCTCATAGGCAAATCCTTACACATGTTTCAACCTCACGATCAACGATCTGAATACTGCCGAGCCGCTTACTCGTTAGGCCAGGACAGCGTGCCGCACCAGCCCGCACTACGAGCGCCTGCCAAGTTGTCATTGACCCGCTGTACGCTTCGATCAGGCAGCAGCAGGCATCTCACGCATCGAATACCTCGACGCCGTCGGGTCAGCCGAAGGCCGCTGGAAGCAGGGGACACCCGCGATCATCCGCCGCGGCGCCGCGTGCCGCCGATTCGATTCGGGATCCGGTGGGCGGCTACTACGGATCTGCTTGTGGCCGCAGCACGGCCACGTTCCCGAATCACCTGTGCGGGACTAGGTATCGGATGTGGAGCTTGTATGCGGTGATTATGTTGTTCACATCGAAACGGCCGCCCCCAGCACGAAGGAATAGTCGTGCGTTCGCGAGTGCATCGTCCTCGGCATCGTGGAGAAGCCACTTATTGGCAGGTCGTGTCGATGAGCGGTTGTTGTGCAAGGCGGTCAGTTCATCACGAGTGAGCAGACCTAGGGCGAGCACCATCGCTTGCAAGGAGCCGCCGCCGGGCACAAGCGATCTCGCCAGACTCAGCCCGTCGACGACAGGTATGGGGCGGATGGGCAGCTTTTCGAGCTTCAGGAGTTGCGTGAGATGCCTTATGTCGTAGCTGTATCCGTACGCTGCGGCAATCCGATCCCCGATGAACGCGTCGACACAATGCCACACCTCGACGAGCCGGGGTGTTGGATTGATGCTGGTTGCGGGCCAGCTGTAGTGCGGTGACCGAAACTTCACCAACCATGAGCTCTCGATCGCGTTACCGACGATCTCGGCTACCCCGATGTAACCGAAGGGGCTGGTTCGGCCGCCAGGTTCGATGTCGATCGACACCAAGGACGATGAGGGCCAGTGCGTGCTCATGTTGTCGATCATGCACTGCACCACCGACATTGACGGTTGCATCCAACGATGCTGAACGATTGTTGTCGGTGTGTACCGCCACCATGTGGAGCATGAACCTCGCGGGAGTTAACGAGTTGCGTGTAGCCGTAGGTGATCCGGAGGACGGGTCACCATACCGGAATGTGTGGCAATGGGGTTGCCGCTGTGGCATGTGCTACAGGTCGAACATCGAATGCATCGATGAGTTCGTCGGCAAGTTTCTCATCGTGGCGACCGGGTCCATCTGCGTGCATCGCGACCCTTCCGACCCATTGATGTGCGCGGATTGCTCTTTGGCTGCGTTGTGCTGTGTCGAGCGCGTCGACATGACCGGAGCCTTGCCGATGTCGATGCGGGAACAGGTCCAAACCTGGGTCGATTCGGTGCGCCTGTGGTCGCGCGCGCATCCCGTTGCGGCTGAGCTGTTCGATGAACTTGGGCCAGCACTGCTTGCGGTCGAGGATGCGTACGGCATCGACGCGGACGGCGAGAACTGGCAGGAGATTCGAGAGCAAATCATGATGGCGCTCACAGTGTTCGTCATGGCGCAAAGCAGCGGTCCAGGCGCGAGCGGGCTCGCGATTGCCCACTCTCTGATCGATGCCTATCTGAATGTCGTGGAAGACTATCGGCCTGACGGGACGATTCCGGTCGTGCCTCGTACCGACAATTCGACCCCGAAGCGTGTGTGGCCGTCGCGCGGCGAGTTGGACAAGGCGCGGCGCCACGGCTGGGACGAGCCTGAGCGAATCACAGTGGAGCGGCTGGTGCGGGAGTCCGCGATGAATGCCCAGAACGAAGCCGGTTTCGTGCGGAATTGCTTGGCTGCCGGGCTCGTACTGTCGGCCCGGAGATCCGCGGATGGCCTGGGCGTCTGCGGATACGGTGCATCGCGACCTACTGACTTCGGCCCGGGAATCGGCTTCGCGGGTTCCAGCCTTGCTCCGGACCTGTCGCTGCCGAAACTTCGTCAGAGTTGGTCCTGGCACCCGGAATCCGAGCGCAGCGCCATTGCCACTTGGGCAACACATGTCAACAGTGACCTGCTGACCGCGGCACCCTGAGCGCCTGTAGGCAAGCTGTGGTTTTTCCGGAGTGTGCTCGGGTGATGCGACCGGTGTATCGGTTCTTACAGCAGGCGGCCCATGACGATCGCGTCCCAGAGTTCGCCGTTGCGGCGCCGGTAATGCGCGCGCAGCGTTCCCTCGGTGTCGAAGCCGGCGCGGTGGTAGAGCGCGATCGCGGGGAGGTTGTGCGGCCACACCTGCAGGGTGAGTTTGTGGGCCTGGTGAGTCCTGCACCAATCCATGAGCTTATCGAGCAGGGCGGTGCCGATACCGTGGTGCCGGTGACCGGCAGCAACCATCATGGTGAGCTCGGCGACCCCGGCCGCAACGAAATAGACGGTCGCGGAGGCGACGACGCCGACGCGGGGGTGATCGCCGACGAACACCGCAGTGCCCGTTGCCGTCATAAGCCTCTCCAACCCGTCGGCAGCATCGGCTTCGTCCACCGGCGGCTCGGCACCGACCCACCGTTCCTCCGCGGCGACGTCGGCGTGAAGCCGGACCGCGGCAGGGATGTCCTCGAGACGGGCGGCGCGGATCACGACATCGGTGGTGTTCGTGGTGGAGACCGGTCGCGGCAGCAGGGTGGCAATGACGTTCTTGTCCAACAGGGTGTTCTCGATGCTTCGAAGGATCAGCTCGGTGCCGATGGGGGACAAGTGGATTCCGTCGGCGGCCCACGGACTCGGGGTGCTAGTGGTGCTGGTGTTCTGCTCGCGCAGTAGCGCGGCGGTGGCAGTGAACTTGCCCCAGTAGTCGACGAACACTGCTCCGGTGTCACGGGCGGCGGCTCGGGCAGCGAGGTTGCAGGCGAACAGGTCCCGATTGATCTGTTCGGCATCCGCCAGGATGGCCGGATGGACCGGAGGCGCGCACAAGCACAACACACGTCGCGACCGGGCCGCTAGGGTGTCCAGGATTGTCCGGTAGTTTCGGGTGAACTCTTCGATGTCGACGGCGTCGTGTTCGCGGCCGGGCTGGTATCGGCGCAGCACATCGTTGGTGCCGCACTCGATCAAGGCCAGATCTTGTTCGAGGTCCGCATGCTCGATGACCATGACGAGGTCGCGGCTGGTGGCCCCGCTGCGGCCGTGGTTGTGGATCCTCACGGCGACATCGGGGCGCAGCGCGGCCAACGCGACTTCGAGGCGGTGCACGAATCCGCCATGAGCGTGCCCGTCCACCGTCACCGTGGCGCCGATGTCGGGCAGGGTGAATCGCCCCGGGTTTCGTGCTCACTCTCTTTCTTGAGAGGATGGGCGCGCTATGCCATCGAAGTACGACGCTGCGATCAGGGCCAAGGCCATTCGGCTGGTCGTCGATCATCGGGACGATTATCCCAGTGAGTGGGCGGCAATCAAGGCCGTCTCGTCCCGGCTGGGCATGAACGCGGAGACGCTGCGGAACTGGCTTCGCCAGGCTGCGGTCGACCGCGGTGACGCCGACGGGGTCTCCACCGAGTCGGCCCGGATCATCCGCGAGCAGAAACGCAAGATCGCCGAGCTGGAGCAGACGATCGAAATCCTTTCTGCCGCAACATCTTTTTTCGCGCGGGACAAGCACCCGCGACACCGTTAGTGTGTGAGTTCATCGCCGAGTACAAGGCTCGATTCTCGATCGTGGCGATGTGCCGGGCACTGTCGGCGCACGGCATCGGCATCGCGCCGCGCACCTTCCATGCCTGGGCGAGCCGGGCGCCGTCGAAACGCAGTCTGTGGGACACCACGGTCACCGAGATCCTCGCCGGCTACTACGAGCCCGATGAGCACGGCAAACGCAAGCCCGAGTGCCTGTACGGGGCGGAGAAGATGTGGGCACACCTGCAGCGTGGGGGCTTCCCGGTGGCCCGCTGCACGATCGAGCGGCTGATGCGCGCCCATGGCTGGCGTGGGGTGACGCGGCGTAGAAAGCCACGCACCACCACAGCGGATCCGGCCGCGAGGCGACCGGAGGATCTGGTGAACCGGCAGTTCCGGGTGCCGGCACCGAATCTGCTGGTCGTCGCCGATTTCACCTACGTGCCGTTGGAGTCGGGGCGATTCGTGTACACCGCGTTCGTCATCGACGCCTTCGCGGGCCGGATCGTGGGCTGGGAGTGCTCGGCGAGCAAACAGACCACGTTCGTGGAATCGGCACTGCTGCAGGCCGCAGCAGCGCGGGCGCGTGAGGGTAACCCGTTGAACATCAACACAATTCATCATTCCGATGCTGGATCGCAGTACACCTCGATCCGGTTCGCAGAGACACTGATGCTGTCGGACGTGCGGCCGTCTGTCGGGTCGGTGGCCGATGCGTTCGATAATGCGTTGGCGGAGACCACGATTGGGCTTTACAAGACCGAAGCGATCCGAGATGATTCGCCATTCCGGACTGGGCCGCTGCGGCGGCTGGCCGATGTCGAGCACGTCACGGCCGCCTGGGTGACCTGGTACAACGAGTCCCGGCTGATGCACCGGCTCGGCCGCAAACCACCGGTCGAGTACGAGGCCGACTACTATGCAAACCTGCCCCAGCAAGAGGCTGCGGACAGATAACCGGGTGTGCACGAAACCCGGGGGGACTCATCGATCAATTTCCAACGACTTACCGGGGCGCGGTTCTTGGTCTTGGTCTCGTGAAGCCCATGACTATGGCCAACTCGCGTAGTGCTTTCCGAGTGTCCCGGACGCAGTTATCTGCGGTCTCGCCATGCCGGGTGGTGCGGGGCCAGCGTACGGGCGGCACGGGAGTTCGGGATCAGCCGCGAAACCGTGTACAGCTACCTCGCCGAAGCCGTCGACGCCCAGCATGTCGAGACAGCCCAGAGGAAGGAGTCCCAGTGAGGGGTCATCACAGGGCCGTCGGAAGGGCAGTGGAAGGATCGCCGCGATCGCGAATGCTGGAATGTGCACCCGGCGCCGCTGAATGTGGCCCTTCGCAGAGAGCGGGCTCCGGATCCGATGCGGGCTGGGCGATGCCGCACCGGGACTCGGGGATCCGGTGGCCCTGGGCGGCGCCGGGTGCGCTCGTCGCTGGGGTCGTAGCGTGTGCGGTATGGGTGCGGGAAACGAGTACGCCGCCGGCGGGTTCGCCGCGGCGACCGATCTGGGGCGCAGGCTGCGGGAGATCCGGCCTGGCGCGGACAGTCCCTCGAGGTGACCGCCGGGCTGGCCGGAATCGGCTACGGGTATCTGAGCAAGGGGTTCCCGTGGAACTCGCCGAATTTCGGGCGGATTTGAGGTCTTGCCGCGAATGACGGGGTGGCAGCCGTGGCTGCGGCTCCGCTGCTGCGTGTGCCATAGGCTGAGATCGAGTAGCGAAAATGCGACTTGACCAGCATATATGTCGCATCTTCCGCCGATACTACGGCGACCGAGCTGATCGGCGAGCGTGACCAGGTTGCTGAACCCACGGGTGTAAACGGCGGCGCGACACGCTTGGGGAGACAGCCCCTCAGCTGCACCGGCTATCTAGAGTCGTCTGCTATGACTTGGAATCGTAAGGGGCGTAACCGCATATCACTCGGCATCGCACGTGGTAACAGATCGAAGACCCCCATCGTGGTCACCTCCGCGGCCGTCCTGTCCGCAGCCCTTGGCCTTTTGGCCGGCACCGCGGGCCAGGCGCTGGCGGCCCCCGCCGCCGCACTCCCCACAACCGTGCGGCACCAGGCTGCCAAAGCCGAGCAGTGTCAAACCTGGCGGCGTAATTACGAGTCTTCGAACAACGCCAATCAATGGCTCAAGGACAACGTGTGCTGGAACGACGACTCGCAGACCGTACGCATAACGTCCACCGCTGGAGGTGACAACCAGCCGGATCCCAACGACACATGCACGCTCAGCACGTCACAAACGTCCTGCATAACCAGTACCTGGGTCAATTCAAGTTTCGTCGCAGACTTCAGCTCCAAACAGGTCACCGAAACCAGCCGAGCGTGCGACCACGACAACTGCGTGCCCGAACAGCACATCTACAACTTCCAGTAGCCGAGCCCAATCAACAGCTCACGACGAAAGGGGCAGCGGTCTCGAACTGCTGCCCCTTCATTCATCAGGTCGCCGCAGCATCGGCGGAAAATGCGACATACACACTGGTCAAGTCGCATTTTCGCTACTCGATCTCAGCCTATGGCACACGCAGCTGAGCCGCAGCCAGGGCTGCCACCCCGTCATTCGCGGCAAGACCTCAAATCGGCATGTGGGGTCCATCTGGTCGAAAAGTGGCGGTTAGCTGACATGGCAATTCGAACATGTTGCACAGCAACGACTTTCGCTCTGTTCGGTCCGTGGCTGCGAAAAGTGGCGCTAACAGGTTGTCGCGCATAGGTGCAGGCTATGTGCGGTAACCCAAGCGCCGACCTTGGGGCGGATGCTCCTCCCCGGGTGGGACGACTCCGGAAACTATCTGCGGTAGCTGCGCTACCGCCAGTCTTCGACCAGATGGACCCCATGGGCCTACACCGGCCGCAAACCCGCACTCACCGACGAGCAGGCGAACCAACTGCGCGAGCGCGCCGCGGCCGGCGAGCAGAAGTCGCTGCTGGCCAACGAGTTCGGCATCAGCCAGGAAACCGTCTACAGCTACCTGCGAGCCGAGACCGCCACAAGCTGAGCCCGGTGCCACGGTCTCCGTGCACACGACTTCGAGCCAGAAGCATCGTGGTGCAGGTGAATTCGCGCACGCTGATGTTCGAAGTCCCCTGCACGCCCACCGGAAACCAATGTGTTGTCCAGATAGAAGGGCCTCACCAACCGGTGGGGCACTTCTGCATTGAATGCTGGTCGCCGATCGGACGTCCTCCTCGCCTGGCGCTGCCGCCGGCAGGACCGGTGTCGCCAGGCGGGCGGGTCCGCTAATACTGCAACGTCACTCAGGTGAGTGGGTGGCCTCGGCGCCGGTAGTGCGATAGCCGGGCTTGGTGTTGTCGGCGGCGGCGCCAGTGGGACC
>NZ_JBNPVW010000040.1:0-9861 GCF_050434125.1 Nocardia sp. GP40
ACGCGTGCGACCGGTCATGATGTCCGCTTGACGACGGGAATCGGGTCCACCGGCGCTCCGGCGAGACGGAAGTGCGGCTGGGCGCGCAGAGCGATTTTCCCTGCGGCAGCGAGGATGCCGAGCGCTTGCCGTTTGCGCGCGCAGTCCCGGGCCGCACAGTCGATGTGGGTCTGGGTGATCGCGTGCGCCCTGCTCACGCTGGGCGCGTGCTCGTATGCGGAGTGGTCCAGTCGTGGCGTGGGTTCCAGCGCGGCGCGTTCGGGCCGTCGGCGGACGGGTGGCCGCTGGGCGGCCGGTGCGGGCACCGCGCCGGGCAGTTCATCGCGAGACTCCCGCAGATCCTGCCAGACGAACATGCCGATCACGCCGAAGACGATCGCGATGACACCCCCCACCATCCACCAGATAGGCGCACCCATCATGACCGCTCCCTCATGGCACCGGCGACGGCGCGTTCGAGGACATGCTCGCCCTCGACGGTGATGAGGACAGCGCGCTCGCGGATCGCGCCGTCGATGCTGTCAACGTGCTCCAGGTCGACCACGATCACTGCGTCGGCCTGCGAGCGCCGCAGGGCGAGCATGACCGTGGTGTAGATGCCCTCCCGGGGCGGATCGAGTTCGACGACTGTCTCGTCGACCGCGTATCCGAGCTGGACTCCGATCCGGCTCATTTCGCGCTCATCGTGGTCGCGGTCGGCGCTCAGGTCGGGCCGGATGCAGCGGATCGCGAGACGACCGGATGACTGTGGGATCAGTTGTTTCGAGTTCTCGGCGGTGTCCTGATGTGTGCCGGATGTCTGATGGGTCGCGGATCCGGCTGCTCTGGGCTTCATGGGTTTCCTCGGGACCGTTCTGTTTGGCAGTAGATACGTGCCGATGCCGGGGTGCGTCGCCGTCGGTAGGGGCCACGCCGCATCGGGCGTTGCTACCACAATCGCACCGGTACATGTCCTAAAAAAGGCCATTTGATGGGACATTTAGAGGTCATTTCATGTCCGCATTAGGACATTAGCCGCGTCAGCGGTGCTATGGTCGTCGTATGACTTCCCCCGAGAATGCACTTCGTGCCGCACGGCTCAGCATGGGATACCGGTCCCAGAGCGCGCTGGCAGACGCGCTGAATCAGGCCGCACGCGACATTGGCATTCGCATCTCAGTCAACGCCAGGACTGTCCGACGTTGGGAATCCGACGAACCGCCCTGGCCGCAACCCGAACACGCGACGGCGTTGGAGACCTTGTTCGGCCGCCCGATTTCTGAACTGGGCTTCACATCGTCGCGAAAGGCTGTCGCAGACAAGACGACTCAGCCACAGGGGAGCGGCCGACCTGAAACATGGGCATCCCGGCACTCGGGCGCTCTGGCCGTCGCTCTTCCGCCATCGGTCGCCTCGGACTTCATGACCGCGACCGTGGCATATCGACACATGTATTGGTCGGTTCCCTCGTCGAGGCTCGAGCGGCTCGTGGCCGAGCACGCCGCGCTCGGTTGGGATCTGCTGCCGCAACTTTCGGGTACCCCCCAGTCCCTCATGGCAAGGGCAGTCGCGGAATCGAGCCTTCTTGCCGGAAGGCTGGAGTTCTTCGACCTACAACAGCCCGACACGGCGAAACCGAGCCTCGTCCTTGCCTTTCAGGCCGCAGGCCGAGCGGACGACGCATTGCTGGGTGCTGCGGCTCTCGCGCACATGGCATTTGCCCCGGCCTTCTCGTATTCCGGTGACCCGAAACAGGCCGAAGATGCTCGGGACAAGATCCGTGGGGCACGCACGTTTGCTCGTCGCGGAGACGCCAGCGCCGAGATGGAGGCGTGGCTCGACGCGACCGAAGCGGAAGTCGAAACTCGACTCGGTGACACGCGCCGCGCCTTGCAGTTGATTGCGCACGCGGAGGGTGTCTACGCGGAATACGACGAGGACGAGAATCCGAGTCCTCCCTGGCTGGACTGGTTCTCGCCGATACGTCTCGCGGGATTCAAAGGCAATACGCTGATTGCCGCCGGTCAGGGTCCGGCTGCCCGCGAAACACTCCTGGGGGCCCTGGAGCAGCTTCCTGCGGAGGAGATAAAGCAGCGTGCTGTGTTCTGCGCGGACCTTGCCTCTGCTGCCGTACTCGAGCGTGAACCTGAGCAAGCGTGCCAATTTCTTGACGACGCACTGAGCCTGCTCGGGGAGCACTGGTATGCGACAGCGATGGATCGCGTGAAGGCTGTCCGTCAGTCTCTACGTCCTTGGGACTCACTCCCGCAGGTGAGGGCGCTCGATGAACAGCTCTACAACTGGCATACGACGATCAGGTCACTGGCGGTCTAACGAATCATTCTCTGCCGCAACAATTTTCGGCAACTCGTTCAGGTCGTGGATCTTCCAGTCGGCCAGTTCCACGACCTCTGGTTTATCCCGGTAGATCCATCCCCACGGGCCACGCTGGATATATGCGGTTCGCATCCCGGCTGCCTTCGCGGGCGCTACGTCGTTGTCGATCCGGTCGCCGACGTAGATGATCTGCCCGGCTTCACACGGTGCCACCTCGACGACTTTCTCGAAGAAGGAAGCCGAGGGCTTCTCGACACCCCAGTCATCCGAGGTCGCGATGAAGTCTGTCGGCAGGTTGAGGCTGCGAAGGATCCGGCCCGATCGGACGGTTTGATTGCCGACGATCCCGACCCACACGCCCATCTCGCGAAGCCTCGACAGGGCTGGACGTACGTCGGGATAAAGGTCCTCGTCACCGTAGGTCTCCGGCAACCCTGCCTGCGCTCGCGCTTCTCGTTCCTGCCCCAGGTCGAAACCAGGGCGGAAAACCTGGAACGTCTCGCGGTAGTCCTTCCCGAGGGCGATCGTCGCGCCGAATACCGAGACGAACGTATGCCGCGGTACGCCGAGCCAATCCGCCCATGTTCCGTATTCACGCGTCTCATCGACGAGCGTTTCTCCGACATCGAACACAACAGCCCCGATCATGGGCCACACGGTACACAGAGAAGCCGTCCAGGCCGCGCTTGGGCGGCTGTCCTGCATTCTGGTCCGGCGGGCGTCAGGCGGTCATCGCGTCAGCTTTCTAGGCGGGGATGTCCCATTCGGGGAGGCCGTCGTCCTCGGTGGCGTCGTGCCGGGCCGGGTATTTGGCGGTGGGTCGAGTCTGGTTGGGGTGGAGGAGGTTCTGGATCTGGATCTGGGGGTCGTCGCGGTCGAAGGCTGCCTCGCTGTAGGGCAGTTGCTCGGCACTGGCGTGATGGGCGATGCTCGGGCCGCGTTCGGGGAGATCGGCCAGTCGTACTCGCCGGGTGGCCGCGTCGGCGTTCTTGGGGGTCCATAGTGCCCAGACCGGTCCTGCCGGGCCGTGGGGGTGGGTCAGGTCGCGGCTGGTGGTCGCGATCATCAGGCCGGGGGCGTAGCTGCCGAACGCGCGACTCAGCGCGGTCCGTAACCCGGTCTCGCGGCGCGCGGAATGCACACTGAACAGCAGGATCCCGAAGTTGTCGGTCGGGAACTCTTGATAGTCAGCGAGTTTGGACACCACGGTCTTCAACGACTCGGTACCGGTGTCGTACTCGAGGAAGAACCGCACCACGCGGCCATCCTGTTCCCAGCAACCGTAGCCGTCGGGGTGGAGATCGCCCTCACCCGAAGCGTGCGTCCAGAACATCTCGGCGCATTGGCGCTCGGACCACCACTGGGTCAGCCCCTGCACCGAGTCCGGCGCGGCCGGGCCGAGGCGGGTGGGGTTGCGGTGCGCGGCCAGTGCGGCGAAGAAGCCGTTCACGCCGAGGCGGTGGCCGAGCATCGGTGAGCACGCCAGTCGCTCCAATCCCAGCTTGTGCTTGGCCGGGGTCGGTGGGGTTTGCGCGCGTTGGGCCGCGATCAGGCGCGCGCCGGAATATCCGAGCGCGTGGCGGGTTTGGGTGGTGCCGCCGCCGTAGAGGGACTCGCGGAAGGCGAACAGCATGCCCATCCCCCGCAGTTTCCGCAGCCGGTCCTGCGCGCGGCGCACCGAGGAGAACTCCAGGCACGCGATCTGCTCGGTCGTGAACACCTTGTGCTCAGCAAGCAAGGCGAGCAGGCGTCGGTCACGATCGAGCAGACGAAACCACGCGCCCGCGTCCGAATGCCCGCCACGTCGCACACCACGCCCGCCACTTCGCCCGGCGAGTGAATACGTCTCACTACTATTAGTATTCATTCTGGATTTCGTTGCCTTGCCTCGAATGCGGGCCTGAGCTGCGGTGAGGCGGTTGTCGTGTTCGGCGTTTGGGGTGGCGGCTATAGGACGCCGAGCACCCGCCACCCCATCCGCGCCACCACCCGCCGACCCATCCGCCGGAGTGTTCTCGCGACCGGTCACCGAGCCTCACCGCCCACCGGTCGCCAGGCACCGACGACATCGATCAGGAGGTCCAACTCATCGGCCTTCACCACGCCGGCATCTCGATGGCCGAGGACGCCGGCGCCCGCGATGACCAGGGCGCTGAAGGGGGAGTGAGTCCGGCAACCGGGTGCGGTGCACCGAAGTTTCACTACCCCATTCACCCGCCCGTTCACTGGCCCATTCACCCGCCCACTTAAGAGCGGGGTAGTGAATGGGGTACCCCGGCGACGCAAAACCGCAGGTGGGTATGGGTGCGCGGGACCGGGGCGCGACTCCGACAGGCTTCTGTAAGCCTGCCCGGCGGGGATCTTCTCGTTCATGAGCGGCATTCAGGCCGCCTCGGGTCGCCGACGACGCGGGTCACCGTTCTCGGTGGCGGCGCGGCGGGCGTCGATCTGTTCGACGATCGCGGCGATGGCCGAGATCTGGTCGCGATCGAGGGGTGCCCACTTGTCGGTGATCGTGCGCCAGTAATCGATCCAGTCGTCATCGAAGCTCAACTGCTCCGGCTCCGCAGACGGCTGCGAAGCCGGTGGCGGAGCCGGGCGGGCGCGCCCCTGGCGCGCGGGACTTAGCGGAACGACGGGCGGGGCGTCGCCGTGCACGGGGTCGTCGGGTTCGGGGGTGTTATGGGGCGTGCTCATGGGGAGTCTCCAATATCCGCAACCTCCTGCTTGTGGCGGGGGTCGCGGGGGTAGTCGCGGTTGGTTTGCCGTGTGGGCTGTGCCGCTTCGACTCCTCGACTGCCGTAGCACCCATCGAGGCCAGCGATCACGATTCACTTGTCACACCACCGGTCGGTGGTGCCAGCTTGACGAACCAGCCGCTTACTGGATACTCTCAGTACTCTCCAACACTACGATCGGGTGTCTTGTACGCTCTGGTTGACACACTGGATCTTGAAGCGTACCTCGCTGCACGGAGAAGTAAACCCCTCCGCAAGATCTTTTCCTCTCTCGCTCTCCTCCGGTCGGCGGATTCGGACAGCACCGTGATCCTGATGACGGCCACGAGCGACATGCCGGTGCCCAGGAGTGCGGGGCCGACACGAGGGCCGATACGAGGGCCGCTTATGAACGGCCCACCCCCGCCAGCCGATCTCCACAGCTCGAAATTTCTCCTGCCTCGGCAACGTCTAAGCTACTCTTGAGCACTGCACATGAACCTCCAATCGTGCCAGCAGTCAAGCGCTTTGGCCGACAGGACGTGCCGACCACTCCGACGAGCCTCACACCCAGGGCGATAGACCTCAGCTACCACCACGATCCGACCAACAGTCGTTGACACCGTCGGGTTTTCCGGCGGATCTGCTGCCCGAGTTGATCCGAGCGTCTAGGCTGATGTCCGTTACGTGTCGAGCGTTCAGGGGCGGGTATGGAGCCGATTTCGATAGCTGTGGCAGCAGCGGCGTTACTAGCGTCGAAGTTCGGGGAGGGTTTCGCCAAAGATGCGGGAGCCAGTGGCTGGCGCGCGGTTGCTCGTCTGCGTGAGGTGACTGCTCAAAAGTTCGGGCACGGCTCTGAAAAATCTGCGGCGGTACTTGCTTTGAGTACGAACCCGTCATCGCAAGCCCAGATCACGGTGGCGGAGTCGATCGCTGCGGCGGCCAGGTCTGATCCAGACTTCGCTGCCGAGATACACAATCTGGTGGAGATCGCACAGGAAGACCCCATGATCGAGGCCTTCGTCGCGAAGGCATACGACAATGCAAAGCAACTCAACATTCGCGGCGACAACACCGGCACCATCAACTTCTAACCACTGGAGAATGCCCGGTGCCAGACGGCCGAGACGACTGCACAAATATCGGTGTACTGCGTTGATGCAACAGTCGGGGCGCAGGAGGCCAGTGTCGGCGCGGGCCTGGGTACTTGAAATCCTCTGTGCCGCTAATGTTCTCTGCTGTTATAGCCCGATTTCGGCAAGTGAGGTTGGGTGGCGGCGCAGGGATTCGGTGAGCTACCCAGTTGGATCTCCCTGGGAGTCAACTGATCTCGGATCGGAGAGTGTGAATACTGCATGCACGCTGAAGGCTTCGCTCGACAGGCGAATATCATGGGAGACAACTATGGCACGATCAACCTGCATGACGCCTCTGTCCATCCGATTGCGACGAATACCTTGCCGCGCGAAGTAACGACCTTCCTGGGTCGCGACGAGCAGCTGCGGTTGATTCTGGCTGCGGCGGGCAATGAACGCATTATCGCCATCGACGGTATGCCCGGTATCGGCAAAACCGCGCTGGCTACAACCGCTGCACGTCAGCTGGCCAGGAATTTTCCAGATGGCCAGTTCTTCGTGGAGCTGAATGCTCACACGCCTGGACAGTTATCGGCGAAGCCCTTCGACGTGCTTGCTCGGCTGCTCACAGATCTCGGCATCGATCCGCGACACATTCCCGATAGTGTCGAAAGTCGGCGAGATCTGTGGCGCGACCGAGCGTCGGCAAAGGCTCTTTTGCTGGTCCTTGATGACGCCGGTGACTATGCTCAAATTGAGTCGCTGTTGCCGACCGGGCCACGTTGCATGACGCTGATCACCAGTCGCCGTCGACTTGTCACGCTGGATGATGTGGTGTCTTTATCACTGGGTACCCTTGCGCCCTCTGCGGCAGTGGAATTATTTGCCACACTCAGTCGCCGTCGTGAAGTGACTGACAGCGAGTTGGCCGATGTCAGCGAAATCGTCAGACTGTGCGGGCACTTGCCTCTCGCGATTGTCCTGCTGGCCGGTCGTTTGGCGCACCATCCCACCTGGGCGATCAGCGATCTCATTCGGGATTTCATCATAACCCGAGGCAACCTCGGCGACAGTGATAGTCAAGAGAGGACCGTGCATGCCGCCTTTGCCATGTCATATGCCGATCTGTCGCCCTCGCTCCAAGAGTTTTTCCGTCAGCTCAGCACGCATCCTGGCCAGGACGTCGATGCGCACGCGGCTGCGGCTTTGGCAGATATTTCGTTCGTCATGGCCCGGGAGAATTTGGACACTCTCTATACCGATCATTTCTTAGAGGAAACTTCTGTTTGTCGCTACCGAATGCACGATTTGGTCCGCGACTATGCTCGCACATTGGCAAAACGCGATCCGATCGAGGAGCGCAGCGATTCCATCAATCGGCTATTCGACTATTATCAGTATACCTCTCGTATCGCCGATCGTCATCTTGCACGCGTCACTTGTCCGAGCCGCGCCACAAGTACATCGTCCGGCAGCTTCCCTACATTAACGACTTATCCGGAGGCGCTCTCCTGGATGACTGCCGAGCAGTCGAATCTGCTGGCCTGTCTGCAACATGCAGCCGCAGTGGGCGATTCGATACGACTCATCGAACTGAGTTGCGTCCTCGCTGGCTTTCTGCGACTGAAGGGGCCACGGCAACAAGCGCTCGAACTGCATGGCCGTGCCGCCGCCGTGGCTCGGAGGGTCGGTGACCAGCTCGCCGAAGCAAATGCACTGCAAGATATTTGCGACACACAGTACCTCGTCGGCGATAACTCGGCAGCGACCGAATCAGCACAGCGAGCGTTGACAATATACCGAGAAGCGGATAATCGACTCGGCCAGGCTAACTCGGGCTGCTATCTGGGGCTTATTTATTTTGCGCGTGGCGACTTTACCGAAGCCGCTGAGTTCATACGAGAGGCGCTGGCTATCTACCAAGATGTCGGTGATCGGGTGGGCGAAGGCAACGCTCGGCTGCATCTCTCTGCCATACAGCATCGTACTGGTGACTGCAGAGTAGCCTTAGAAATGTATCTAAGTACTCTGGATTTCTGTAGCGATGTAGAAGATGTGGTTGGCCAGGCTAACGCACTCAACGACCTGGGCCGGGTGTGCCACACTCTCGGCGATTACTCGCGGTCGGCGGAATATTGTCGACAAGCGCTGGACCTCTATCGTGCCATCGAAAGTCGGCTCGGTGAGGCCAATACCACGGTTGACCTAGGTCGTGCACTATGTAGTGAGAGTAACCATCACGACGCGGCGACACTCCTGAAGCGGGCGATCGATGTCTACCGGGAAATTGGCGGCCGGCTCGGCGAAGCGAATGCCCTTCTGTCACTGAGCTCAGTACTGGACGCGAATGTTGACAGAGCAGCGCTTGTTCGTCAGGCGTATCTGATATACCGAGAAATAGGTGACCAACATGGAGAGGCCGAGGCGCGACTGCAGGCGGCGAAATTCGCGGCTGAGGCTGGCGAGCCCCGGCAAGCTCTGGCTGAGTACGCGGAGGCCCTCAGGCTTGGTGGTCTTGTAGAGAGCCCATTGCTTGAGGCTCAAGCGCGGGAGGGTATTGCGGGGTGCCGCCTCCAACTCGACGACACAACGACCGCCCGAACTGAGCTCAAGGCGGCGATGAGTCTGTACCAGAGAGTCGGTATCGCGACGCCAGTGGTCGCCAGTCTTCTGGCTTCACTTGATGCCGCAGACCCTCTCGACGGGTGAGGAGTATTGGAGTGGACGTTGACGCCGCAGCCCACCAGTAAAGCACCTCAAGGTGTGTATGTGGCCGTCGGTGTTGATTACGTGCCGAAGGCACACTGTCGATACCACGACCGCGAGCCGTGCTCGCCACGAGTGCGGTCTCACCCGGTCCTCATGGACCGACGTCAGGGCCGAGCCCGCCCGTGTGTGTCGCGGGTGCGGACGCCACGCTCGCGCAGACGATTCAACACGGTGGTCGGATCGACGGCAAAGTGTTTCCCGACTCGTGCCAGGGACCAACCGAGACCGTAGAGGCGAATCGCCTCGTCGATCTGGTGTGCAGACAGGCCGCGTCGGCGCATCGGCACATCGTGCCGATGCAGGATGGCGCTGACGGTACGGCGATCGACCCCGGACCGGTCGCCCAACTCGGCGGTCGTTGCACCGGCCGCATAGTCGCGCACCAGCATCCGGACTTGGTCCTGACCGAGTTGCCGCTTTCGACTCGGCGTGGACCGGCGGGCCGGCAGAGGCGGCAATGGTGAACTCCCGCCACCGCTCCCGGCGCGGTTGTCACGACGACTTCGCTTGTCGCCCAGCTGTCCTCGCGCCAGCTCGACAAGCACCTCCGCGATCTTGTCGACGTCCGGGCGATCACGACGAACGCCGCGAATCTCGAGCTTGCCCCACCGGGCATCAGTGTTGATCGGTATCGTCATGCCTCCACTATCTCGCCCGAAGGCAATTCCAGGTCAACTACCTGCCTACAAGCCACACCGCTGCGGCTCCCCTTGCCGCCGACCACGGATATGGACACCCACCCGGCACAACGCGCGGCCCCACGATGGCCGGAACATCCACCACCCCCGAAATACGTCAAGGGCAGCAACGAACAATACCGAACCCCTTGATTACGGTGTGAGAGAAGTTGCAATGCAGCACTTTTCGAACTGCCGAACAACCGATATGCGGCTACTTAAGACTGGTGGTAGGGCTTGATCCCGGCCAGGATCAGTCCCAGGTACCCGGTGGGAAGCTCCCTAATCGGCTGCCCACCAGCAGTA
>NZ_JBNPVW010000041.1:0-8356 GCF_050434125.1 Nocardia sp. GP40
TGAGAAGCAACGCCCCCCAAAGCTGCACCGGCGTCCAGCTCCGCCAGACATTCGTCGCGGTACCGGCTCGCCGGTGCCAGTGCCCGGATTCCCCCGATCGCGAGATCGAAATGACCGGTCTGAGGTTGCCCCAAACCTGTTCGATGGGGTTGAGGCCGTAGGCGTAGCTGGGCAGCTGCTCCACCCGCAGCCAGTGTCGTTGCGTGGCGATCCAGGCTTTCATCGCCCGGTAACGGTGGGCGGACAGGCCGTCCCAGATCACGGTGACCCGGTCGCCGGCGAAGTGGTCGCGCAACTCAGTGCGGAACTCGATCAACGATTCGGTGTTGTAGGCCCCTTCTTTCATAGCGAACACGAACGCGGCTTCGCTGCGGTCGGGCCGGTAGGCGAGCACCCCGGACATGGACATGCGTCTCCACGAGAACCGGTGCTGCAGAACAGGTGTGACACCTCGCGGCGCCCAGGTCGCTCTCACTGGGACAGCAGGGAGAATCTGCTTTCGTCTTGGAAGCAGATCCACGCGCCTCGGCGCCGAGCGCTTTTTTTATGCGCGGCCACTCGTTCTTGCGCCACGCGATCGCTTCGTCGTTGCGCTCGACCGCCCGCCGCGCTGGACGCTGCCGACTCCAGCCCAACCGCTCTCGCAAGATCGTCCAGGTCTGCGTAACACGGCCTCGACCTCGGCGATCTGCTCATCGTCGAGCCGCGGCCGACGGCCGACACGATCCGCCCCGACCAGGGCCTCACGGCCGCTCTCGGTCCACGCCTTATGCCAGCGTGAGGCGGTCTGCGCCGATACCTCGAGCTCCACCACGACATCGACCTGTCGCCTACCGGCCTCGAACATCTCCACCGCCCGCATACGACGCTCGCGCAACGCGTCGAAATCCCGCCGCGCAGCCGACCACTTCCGCTTTCGGCCCCGCTCCCGCCCAGCCGACGGCGGCATCCGCTCCAACACCCCGCGATTGTCCTACACCACAGCACAATCCGAGCGAAACAACTCACTGAGTTGCCGAAAGATCTTTAATACCAGGGACCACCACCAGCGGCTGGCCACCATTTGGGGTCAGCCTGCGGAGGGCTGCCTTGCGTGATCAGGCCTCTTCCTGACCGCCGCCCCCATCGGGGCGGAGTCTGTAGCGCGTGGCCGTGTACGCGGCGATGTCAACCTGTCGGGCTCCGTTGTGACAGTGACGTCAAAATTGCCCGATACCAACACCTTCCGCAGAAGGGTGGTGTCAAATTTCACTGTTCAACGGTGTTGTAGATGACCGGTGTCACCAGTCAGGAGCTTGCACGTGCCCTCTGAAATCGATTCCGCGTTCCCGCATCTGGAGGCGGACCTGGACCGCGTCCGCGACCTGCTCGGACCCGTACGGTTCGAGGGCCGCCCCGAGCTGACCGCACTCACCGACGAAGGGCCCGACACCTCCCGCCGCCTGGTCCGTCCCACGTTGACGTTGCTGTCGTACTACCTGCTCACCGATCCCGCCGCCCCGGCTGATGACCGGGTGATACGCGCCGCCGCGGCGGTGGAATTGCTGCACCTGAGCTCGCTGTATCACGACGACGTCGTCGATCACGCCTACCAGCGGCGCGGTCGTGCCAGCGCCAACGCGGTGTGGGGTTCGCACATGGCCGTATTGGGTGGGGACTCCGCGATATTCGCGGGCATGCGGATGCTGGCCGAGCTCGGTCAGCGAGAAATTCTCGCGGGGACGATCGCGGGTGAGCAGATGTGCGCGGGCATGGTGATCGAGGCCGCCGACCAGTATGTGGCCTCCCGCAGCGAGCAGTCCTACCTGGACTCGATCGACGGCAAAACGGCGGCGCTACTGTCGCTGGCATGCCGGGTGGGCGCGATGCAGGCGGGCCGTTCCGAGGATGCAGAAGAGGCGCTGGCCGGATTCGGTCGACAGTTCGGGTTGGCCTACCAGCTGTATGACGACATCCTCGATCTGACCTCGACCGCCGAAGAAATGGGCAAGCCGGTCAACGCGGATCTGCCCGAGGGCATCTACACCCTTCCCGTGATCCGCGCCGCCGCCGACGACCAAAACCTTGCCCGCCTGCTGCACCGAGCAATGACACGTGAGCAAGCCGCATGCGCCCGCGAGCTGGTCATCGCCTCCGGCGCCGTGGACGAAGCACAGGCAGTGGCGGAGGAATTCATCGACCAGGCCGCCGGTCGACTCGCCGCCGTGGCCGTCGACCCGGACGCCCGCCACGCGATGATCGCCTACGTCCGGTCCATCCTCGACCGGCGCACTCCGCTGCCACCGGTCCCGCCGCCCTCGACGCGGGCCCCGCGGGCTTACGGTGGTGGGCTCCCGCCGCGGATCGCGCAATGGGTGCGGAGCTGGATGGTGGACACCAACCTTGCCCGCACCCCGGCCGAGGCCGACTACCACCGGTGGACAGGCGGGGTCCCGCTCCTAGCGCAGCTCTTGGCCCCGGCGAACGAGGCCCGTGAACAGACCGTCTACGGCATGGCAGTGCTGGTCCTTATGTGGGACGACCTGTTCGAGGATCCACAGCTGACCGACCCGCAAGCCGTCACCGCGCTGAGGCGTGGCATGGTGGCAACACTGCGCCAGGACCCGCAGGCACCGTGCAAGTCCGGCGCGATCCCGACCGCCTGGGCGAGTTTGTGGCCGCGCCTGCGGGAGGGCCGCAGCACCCGCTGGCAGGAGCGGTTCCTCGACGACATCGAGGAGTGGTTCAAAGCCTGCGAACGCGAAGCACACCATCGCATCAACGGCTACATCCCTTCAACAGCCGACTACCTGCCGCTGCGGATGTCGACCAGTGGGATCGAAACCATCATCGCCTGCGTGGAGGTGTACCGAGACCGGGAACTGCCCTCGAAGCTGCGCAACCACCCCGTGGTTCGCCGTCTCGAAGAACTCATCTGCTGGGTGGGCTTCGTGGAGAACGACCTGGTGGGGCTGGATCGCGACGAAGCCGACCAAGTCCCCTACAACCTGGTCAGGGCGGTCCGTCACGAAACCGGCTGCACCCGCAGCGAAGCCATCGAGCAGGTGCAGCGCCAAGGGGCCGAGCAACGCGCCCAGATCAACGAGGTGATCCGCTACCTTCCCGCGCTCATCCGCGTCCTTCCTGGCCTGTCGGGCCAGTGGAAGCAATACACGTCGATCTACGAGATGATGACAAGCATGGCGCTCGGACTGCATCAGGCCGATCGGTACACGCCAGCCTCGCATTCCGCAGCACCAGACTTGGAACGCTTGCGCCGCGAGATCTACTACCCCGCCGGCGAACCGGCTCCTACCGAGCCGTAACCTCCCGCAACCAACGAAGTCGGCCCGGGAATCGTGAACCTGCCCGGCACACACCAGGACAAACTCCTTCGGCTGTACCAGGCCATTGTCAACGACAGCCTCCCGCGGAGTCGCCCGGTCCGGATCGGGCAGTGCCCGGATCTGCCGCAACAGCGTCATCCGGCTGACAGTGGCCGCCAGATGCCGGGTCATCCGAGCCCCCGGACGACCGCCTAGGGCCAGCGCCACCGCACACAGCAGGCGTTGCAGGATGCTTGTGCGCCGGGCATACCGCGCCGCCAGCCCCGGGACTTGCTCAGCGAAAGTCCTTCTGCCGCAATCGGAGTTGTCGCAGAACAACCTCCTCACCCGCAACCGGATCACCACCTCACGGCCGGTCATCGCGGTGTCGGACAACCGCCGCCGATAACGGCTATGGACCCGGCGGGACAACGTTCCACAGCCCGGACAAGCGGCCTCCTCGTCGCGGGTGCTCACCTCGAGGTCGACTCGAAGTCCGACCGCGGTCATGCCGTCGAGCTGCAACCCATCCAGGTGCGGGAACAGGACCTCGACCGGTCCAAGATCAGAACACCGGCGACATGATCGATCATCAAGCGCCCGTTCGCAATCCAGGACCGGTCAATCACGCAAACCGTGCCAGATCCCGGATTCAGCCGCCGTTGACACTCGTAGGGCCGATGCGGACACCACCGGGCAGATCACCTGGGGTGAGTGTCGACACTGACCGACTACACCCCGATCCAGGGAGCTGATCGATCTACCCCGACGGATCACTTTGGGCTGGCGGCCGCAGGAGTAGTTACAGGTCGCGCGAGTCTGCTCGGGTGGCCATCGACGTGTGGACACAGCGGGCGTGCTGCCAATTTCGATCGAGGCTGACGATGAGATCACCGCGTTCGACCGATAGATCACAGCTCAGGCAGTGTGCGCCGGGCCACTGCGCGGCGACCGCGCGGCGCGCCAGACCGTAGGCGGCCAGGATGGCGGGACTGCCGGCACCGTAGTCCTTGTCTCCGATGCCGTGGCCGCAGGACAGTCGCGCGGCACGGCCTGTGAACTCGGCGTCGACGTAACCGCAGCTCGCGCATTGAGTCCAGTAGTACGGGCAGTCCTGGCCCCCGTCGGGGTCAGACACAGCATCGACTGACTGTCCCCGCGCCCCGTACGATCCGTCGTGGCCGAAGGTGCTGGGGTCAGGTATCCCCCGTCGGGTACTTGTTCAGGACCCCACATGTTCCCCGTCATCATAGACGGTCTGATGCTCGAAACCAGGTGCCCCAGATAGGAACTCGCAGATGAAACAGCGACCGGTGCGAACCCTCGTCGCATACTCCGCGATATCGGCCGCGACCACGTCCGGTACGGCACCTCGAGATACTCGCCGGTCTCGGGGTGCAGCGTCCACCGTCGCGTTGTCCTTCAGCCGCGGTGATCAGCGCTTGTGTGTCCTGCGGCGTCGCTGGACCCAATCTTGTTCTTCCTCGTCGCGGAGTCGGCTGATCTCGACCCCGATCGCTTCGTCGGTGTGCCCTTGGAAGGCGAGCTGCTTGCGGTTCGCTTCGAGCCAATTCGACAGGGCATTTGCGTAGACTTTTCCCCGTTGGTGGCAGACGAGCGCGGAACGCGACGCCTGGATCATCCCGTCGGCTTTTGCCGCCAACGCGCGAGGGCGCTCGGCTTCGCTGATACCGGCCAGTCTCAGCTGCCAGCGGGTCGCAGCCTCCCACACCTCGTAGACCTCGGTCCATTGCTCTGGGTTGAGCTGGATTCCGCAGATGCGACGGATGCAGCGATCGATCTGAGCTTGTGCGCGAGTAGCCAGGAATTGTGCGCAGCGGGGGTCGATCGGCTCGATCGCTGCCAGATGAGCTTGGTGCGCCGGGTAGATGGTGGGGTCGGGATCGACGATGACGGCGTCGAGTATGTCGATGCCGTCGGTGGTGAGGGGCAGGGATTCTGCACGCAGTGATGCGGCGATGACTTCTGCGTTGGCCCAGGCGTCCTCAGCGGCGTTGCGCAGCAGCGCCTTGTTTCCGACGCCCCACTCTCGGTGTGCAAGGGCACGCAGTCGAGCTTGGTCGCCGGTGAACAGCTCTAGTCGCAGGGCGACGTCTTGAAGCCGCTCTCCCCGGCATTCGACGACCGCTCCGTACTGCGGATTCTCAAGCTCTTGTTGGCGCCGGTATTCGAGATACTCCTCAATCCCGTTGTGGCGGAGGAGGTCGTTGGCGTACATGAGGTCCTCGATGTCCTCCATGTCATCGCTGCATCTGTCCCAGCCGAACAACTCGCGCCACAGCTTCTCGGTCGGTGAGCCGTAGCGGCCTCGCCAAAATTTGTAGTGGCGCGCGACTGCAAGACCATCGATCCATCTGTAGTTGGTGTTCGGGCCGTGGGGGTAGGTGAGTTGCAGCAGAGAGTCGAGTGCGGCCTTGTCGTATGCGGCGTTGTAGGCGGTGAGGATTCGTCCGTCGAGCCGCGGCGCGAGTTCGGCCCAGACCTGACTGAACGTGGCGGGCTCGGGGCGTCGGTACTCGGCTTGGTCGAAGGGGTCGGGCAGGGGCGAGAATCCGAACAGGCGGGTGTGCTGTTCGATGTCGTCGCTGATGTCCCACCGGCCGTGAAGGTGCTCTTGTTCCGTCTCGGACCGCATCGCGTGGATCTCGGCGAGTTGGTCCTCGCAGGATGTGACCCATTCACCCCAGGAGTATTGGCATAGCGGACTGCGGAATCGGATGAGCGTAGGTGTTCCGACGCCGTCACAGCCGACTTCGCATATGCCGATGTACCCCACCGGTGTCGACCGGCCACCCGGCTCGATATCGATGGACACGATGGCTGGCACTTTCGATTCTCACCTTCCTGGCCTGCTGCTGTTCGGGGATGAACAGCAAGTCTCCTCGGAGCCACCGACATTCCCGGCGAGCAGGTGTGGGGACGTGTCATCGTCACCGGTCACCCGGCCTTTCCCGCGTGCTGGGTGGGAAGGCGGGTTCAGCTGGTTCGCTCGCGTGGCGTTGTCGAGGAGTCGGACCAGCGCGTGGATCTCGGTGGGAGAGGCGAGGTCGCGCGGTGCGCGCGGCTCAGAGGACGTCTTGCCGGGGACGGTGGCGGGGCGCTCATCGTGGTGATGTCGGGAGTTGAATGATCTGGCAAGGCATGGACACCATCATCCCCGCGCCGGGCGCGGTGGCTCTTTCTCACACGTCCGGCAACCGCACTGAACACCACATCGATTCAACCGAACGCGCGACGGAGACAGACAGCGCGAAAAACGAAGGACCCGACCATGGTGAGACGACGACGGCGCTCAAGCAGCGCCGCAGGGTGGCTGTTCATGTGCGGTATCGCCGGGCTCATCGCCCTGAGCCCGCTGGTGCGTGCGCTGCACGGACATCTCATCTTCCTCATCGGCGCCACGGTCCTTGTTGTCCTTGCCGTGGTGGGTGCATTGGTGTGGCGGATGATGCATTTACGCGGTCGCGTCGAGCGTAAGCAAGACCATTTGCGGGCGGTGGTGCCGTTTCATCACATGAACGACAAGCAGTTCGAGCACGCGCTGGCGTCGCTGTGCCGGTCCAGCGGCTGCCGCGACGTCCGGGTGTCCGGCGGCCCGGGCGATCGAGGCGCCGACGTGACACCGGATGGGCGGCGAGTGATCCTGCAGGCCAAGCGCTACCACATCAACCATCGCGTTGGCGATCGAGAAATGCAACAACTCGCCGGCGGGCTGCTCACCTGGCACGACTTCGAGATCGCCCTGCTGGTCACTACCTCGTCGTTCACCAAACCCGCCCGGGAAACAGCGGCTCGCAACAACATTCGGCTGGTCGATAACAAGGCCCTGGCGGTGTGGAATTCCGGGCCGGACCATGCGCCGTGGGACGATCGCCGGACGCAACCGAGCTCACGGCCCTCGATGTTCGTCCGACTGACCAGCTCTCGTCGCAGACCCCCACTCGCGCATCGCTAGACGGCCAGCTGTGACGCATACGATCGCGCATACGGGGGGTCGATCGCGGTGCGTACGGGCAAATTTCGTGGAGAGCGACTCACCGTGAGAGGTCATTTGAACTGTGAATCCGAACAGTCTCGACGTGGTTGTCACCAACAGGTGCGCCGATGCGTGCGCGGAGACCTTCGGGTTGGTTGATCGCGAGGCCGCCCGCCGGTGGCTGCTGGAGATCATCAGCAGCCGCGGCGCCGTGGTCGACCAACTCCCCGCGCCGATGGCCGGACGCCGCAGCCGGTCCGGATGGTTCCTCCTGGCCGACAGACTGGTGGCCCTTCCCCTCGCACTCGACACCGACGCCTCCGGGCGCCAGCAGTGGATCGCCACCAACTGCCTGGCCGTCCCGCGTCACGACCGGGCGATCGACCCCACCGCCCTGAACGGACCTGCGTTGCTGGCCCATGTGCGGTTGACAACACACGCGATCGAGCGGTTCCAGCAGCGCGGAGGCGGTCACCCCGACCTCGAACACGCCCGCGCCCAGTTGACCCACATCCTCACCCCCCACAGTCCATGCCAGCCGCCGATCACCGGCGTGGTGGCGCTCGCGCGAGCCCGCCGGCTACTACCTAATCGGCGGCGACCACGACGAATGGTGCCTGCCGATACGCCCCGGCGCACAGACATTCGACGCCACCACCTGCATGCACCGGGCAACGCAGCTGTTCGAGCTGGACTCGGCAGGCTTGGTCGCGATGTGCCGGATCGACGAGCAGCGGCTCCCATCCGGCAGCCGACCGCACCGAATCCTGCAGTCCGCGTTGACGAGACAGGCTGCCCTGTCGTGGCACCGGCCACGCCGGGCACGGCCGAACCCGTGGGCCACGTGGTCGCTGATCCTCGGTGACGACATGAGCGCCGCAGTCTCCTATGACCCCGAACATCCTGTACCACTGACCATTCGGGACCTGGACGATCTGCGACCGTTCTGGATTAGATGGTTCTCACGGTGAACTCACCAGGACCAACGACGCGACAACAGCCGGTGTCACGGGCCGCGCTATGCGAGTTCGAAAACGGTTGGCGCTGTGTGGGT
>NZ_JBNPVW010000042.1:0-7997 GCF_050434125.1 Nocardia sp. GP40
GACACCCACACGGGGGTGTAAGCGCCGGAACCAAAATAAATATTTGGCACTGACATTCATCGACACACTATTGAGTTCTCAAAGAACACACGCACTGAAGATCCAGCCGGAATTCTGTCCGACATTCTCTTGAGGCAACTTTCCCAGCCTAACCGCTCTAAACCCCAGAGTCAAGCTCCGGATCTAGATCAGTTGCGCATGTCGCCAGGCGCTCTCCGTCCTACCTCGTTTCCCTGGCCTCTCGGCCCCGGGTCGGTGTCCGTGTCGCTCTGACTTGGAATAAGTTACGTGTCGGAGAACGCAACGTCAAATCCCCAAGACAGCTGGCGTTTGCGCAGGTCAGCGCCCCAGGTTTAGCGCCCTTGCGGACCTGGGTCACCCGATTGTGACCCAGGTCTCGCAGGCCGTCAACGCCCGGCGCGACGAACCCCGGCGAAGTTCTTCTTCCCGCGCCGCAGCACCAGCCACTGTCCGTGCAGGTAGTCGCCCTCGCCGGGGGTCCACTCGGGATCGCTGATCCGGGCATTGTTCACCGACACCCCGTTGTCGTTGACGGCCCGGCGCGCGGCCCCGCGGCTTTCGGAAAGCCCGGAATCCACCAGCAGGTCCACGATCGTGGCGCCGTCGGCTGTGACGGCGACCTCGCTGTCGGTCGCCGCCTCGGTCAGCGCGGCGGACAGGGTCGCGGAATCCAGTTCGCTCAGATCGCCGCGGCCGAACAGGGCCTGGCTGGCAAGCTGCACCGCGGCGGTATTCGCCGCGCCGTGCACCAGCGTGGTCATCTCCGCGGCCAGGCGTCGCTGCGCCTCGCGGGCGTGCGGACGTTCGGTCGTGGCGAGCTCGAGCTCGGCCAGCTCCTCGCGGTCCAGGAAGGTGAACCAGCGCAGGTAACGGATGACGTCGGCGTCGCCGGTGTTCACGAAGTACTGGTACCAGGCGTACGGGCTGGTCATCTCCGGGTCCAGCCACAGGCTGCCACCGCCGGTGGACTTGCCGAACTTCTTGCCGTCGGCGGAGGTCACCAGCGGCGTCGTCAGCGCGTGCACGTGCGCGCCGTCGACGCGGCGGTTCAGCTCGACACCCGCGATGATGTTGCCCCACTGATCCGATCCGCCGACCTGCAGCGTGCAGCCGTGGGTGCGGCGCAACTGCAGAAAGTCGTTGGCCTGCAGCAGCATGTAGCTGAACTCGGTGTAGGAGATGCCCTCGCCGTCCAGGCGCCGCTTGACCGTCTCCCGGGACAGCATGACGTTCACCGAGAAGTGCTTGCCGATATCGCGCAGGAAGTCCACGGCCGACAGCGGCCCGGTCCAGTCCATGTTGTTCGCGACGATCGCTCCGGTGGGCGAGTCGTCCAGGTCGACGAACCGCGACAGCTGCCCGCGGATCCGCTCGGCCCACTCGGCGACGGTGTCGGTCGAGTTCATGACCCGCTCACCGACGTCGCGGGGATCGCCGATCAGCCCGGTCGCGCCGCCGGCCAGCACCACGGGCCGGTGGCCCGCCTGCTGGAATCGCTTGAGCGTGAGCAGCGGAACCAGATGCCCCGCGTGCAGGCTGGCCGCGGTCGGGTCGAAGCCCGAATACAGGGTGATCGACCCCTTGGCGATGTCGGCCCGCAGGGCATCCAGATCGGTGGACTGTGCGATCAGTCCACGCCGGGTCAGCTCATCGATAATGTCCACGGTCACGCTTACTCATCTTTCCGCACGTCCACGGCCCGCCCGCAGACAGGTCCGATGGCGTCGGGCCGAAACGAGCGATGAGTTGGACGCCGGCGTATGGATCCGAGCGTCGAGACCATGTGCCGTCGCAGTCCGGGCGACTGTACTGAGAACCATGACAACGCATTCCGCTCCTGTTCCCCCCGTCCGCCCCAACCCTTTCCGGGCGATCGACCCCGCGACACACATCCCCGGTCGCGCATCGGTCGCGACCCTGGCCGTATCCACGGTCACCACCGGGCTGCTCGCCGGTGTGTACTACGGCTTCTCCATCGCGGTCATGCCGGCGCTCGCCCGGGTGGACGACCGCACCTTCGTGGAGGTCATGAACAAGATCAACGTCGTGATCGTCGGTCCCGCCTTCATGGTCTCGTTTCTCGGATCCGCGCTCGGCGCGACGGCCGCGGCGATCGTGCTGCGCCGGGATCGGCGGCTGCGCCGGTGGGTCTGGCCGGGTGCGGTCCTGTCCGTGGCCGGGTTCCTGATGACGGTCGCCATCAACGTGCCGCTCAACAACCAGCTCGCGGCCGCGGTCGATCTCGACACCGCCCGGCACCACTTCCAGTCGCTGTGGGTGCCTGCCAACAATGTTCGCGCCGTGCTCACCACGCTGAGCTTCGCGGCCCTGAGCGGTGCGCTCGTCGCGGTGTGGCCGAAGAAGGCCCGCCGCACTGCGTCGTCGTGATGATCCGCCGCATCGTCTCGATCCCGGCGCGGCAGGTCCGGGTTGATCGCCGCCGTCCGGTGGGCGATTGTCGAGTAATGGATGCGCTTGCCGATCTGCTCGACGGCCCGCGGGCGCGTGGCGCCTTCGTCATGCGTTCGCTGCTGGATCCGCCCTGGTCCCTGCGGATCGCCGATCGGGCACCGCTCACCGTGGTGGTCGTGACGCGCGGATCGGCATGGATCCTTCCCGACAACGATCCGCCGGCCCGGCTCGAGGCGGGTGGCGTGGCGATTCTGCGCGGACCCGATGCCTACACCGTCGCCGACGATCCGGCCACGCCGCCCGAGGCGGTGGTGCACCCCGGGCAGACCACGACGACTCCGGAGGGCGAACCACTGTGCGAGACATGGGATCTGGGCGTCCGCAGCTGGGGCACCAACCCGGACGGCGCGACCGCCCTGCTGACCGGAACCTACGAGGTGGCCGGGACCGTCAGCGACCGGCTGCTGCGGGCGCTGCCGGCGCTGGCGGTGCTGGACGTTGAGGATGTCGACCCTCGACTGTTCGGCCTACTGGCCGACGAGTCCGGGCGGGACGATCCCGGGCAGTCGGCGCTGCTGGACCGGCTGCTGGACCTGCTCACGATCGCCGCGCTGCGCGCCTGGTTCGCCCGGGCCGAGGCGCCGCGCTGGTACCGGGCCTACGCCGATCCGGTGGTCGGCCGCGCACTGCGACTGCTCGAGCACAATCCCGCCACGGACTGGACGGTGGGCGAGTTGGCCGCCGCCGTCGGCGTCTCCCGGGCCGGGCTGGCCCGGCGGTTCACCGATCTGGTCGGCGAGCCGCCCATGACGTATCTGACCGAGTGGCGGCTGGCACGGGCGGCGGATCTGCTGCGCGGCACGGATGCGACGATCGAATCCATTGCGCGGCAGGTCGGTTACGGCACCGCTTTCAGTCTGGGCGCGGCCTTCAAGCGGCGGTACGGGGTGAGCCCTGGCGTGCATCGGCGCGGAGCGAGTGGGGAAGCGAGCGAGGCCGAGTCACGGGCCGCCGCGTCGGGCGCCGAACCGAGCACATGAGCGCGAGGACGCACGCTTCCGCGGCCGCACACCCGCTTCCCTGCCGTTCTCACCCAACGCTCCGTACACGCGAATTCCGCCGCTCCCTTCGGAAGCGGCGAAATGGTGGCGCGTGTGCTCAGCGGAAGGTCAGCGAGAAGCTGTCGCGACGCTGCCACGCGATCGTCGCGAAGATCGCGGCCAGGACCAGCGGGAAGATCGCCATCGCCGGGGCGTGCAACAGGAACGCCTGGGTGCACGCGGCGAGCACGGTGGTCACGGCCAGGCCGGTGGCGGCGGCCGCGGTCAGCCGCGGGATGAGCAGGCCGATGCCGCCGGAGACCTCCGTCAATCCGGCCAGGTAGCGGAGCCACTGGCCCAGGCCGATCTGCTGGAAGACGTGCACGGCGGTGGCCTCTCCCACCAGCTTGGGCAGGCCGGAGCCGACGATGAAGAAGACGCCGAGCAGGATCTGCACGGTCCAGAGAATGCGGTTGCGGACCTTGCCGGGGGCGACGGTGATCTGGGCGAGGTGGGCGGTGGCGGTCATGATGGTGTCCTTCAGGTAGCCGATGGGGTGTCGAGCGCGCTTGCCCGATAAGACGCGGCGGGTCCCGAAAACTCATCGCCCGCGCCGGAATTCGACACTTTCGGCAGGTCATCGCCCCGATCGGCGCGGAACAGCGCTAGGTGAGCGTCTCCTTCAGGGCGGACAGATGGATGCGGCTCGCGGCGGCCGCCGCCACCGCATCGCGCTTGCGGACCGCGTCCAGCAACACCTCGTGCGCGAGATGATCCGCGGACGGATCCGGCAGCGGGCGGATGCGCAGCATGTCGACCATGGCGTGCCGCAGCCGCGGGACGAAGGCATCGAACATGCCGGCGAGCACGTCGTTGTGGGAGGCGGCCACCACCGTGCGATGGAAGGCGGTATCGGCGTCGACGAGTTCCTCGACGGAGTTCCCCACCTCGGCGCGCGCGGACAGGGCGCGCCACATGGCGCGCAGATCGGCGGGCGTGCGCCGCGCCGCGGCCAGCGCGGCCCCCTCGGCCTCGATGGCGATGCGCGCCTCGAGGACGGTGACGATGTCGGCGCGGCGCAGAACCGCGTCCCAATCCTCGGTGATGTCCAGCGCGGTGACGAAAACGCCCGCACCCTGCCGACTTTCGAGCACCCCCTTGCCCGCGAGTTCGCGAATCGCCTCGCGCAGCGTGGACCGGCCCACGCCCAGCTGGGCCGCCAGGGTGGTTTCCCCGGGGAGCTTGTGCCCCAGCTGCCACTCGCCCGCGCGGATCCGGGTCAGGAGTAGTTCCGCTGCCTGCGCGGCGAGCGGGTACCGCTGCACGTGCGCCAAAACTCGTCCACCTCTCTACTTGTCTGAGGAGTTATCGCCGTCTAGTCTATGCCACATGGGATACCGGGGCCTGCTTCTCCTTCGCTGCCGCAGCGGGGTCTGATCGACCGGCACCCGCCCGCGGGTTGCAGGGCTGCGCCGGTCGTCCGACCACGCGAAAGCCTTTCGAACATGTCGAACGCTCCCCTGACCTGGAATCGCCAGCACCCCTCCGTCATGCCATCGCACGGGTATCGCGATGTGTACCAACGGGTTTCGATACCACTCACCGACCGCCGCTGGCCCGCCAACCGGATCGCCGCCGCCCCGCTGTGGGTGCCGGTCGACCTGCGCGACGGCAATCAGGCGCTGGCCGAACCGATGGATCCCGCACGCAAGCGCACGTTCTTCGAACTCATGGTCGCCATGGGATACAAGGAGATCGAGGTCGGCTACCCCAGCGCCTCGCAGGCCGACTTCGATTTCGTCCGGCTGCTGCGCGAGGATCCCGCGCTGGCGCCCCCGGACATCACGATCGTGGTGTTCACCCCCGCCCGTCGCGATCTCATCGAGCGGACCGTCGCATCGGTCGAGGGCATCGCCAACGACGTGGTGATCCACATGTACACCGCGACCGCGCCGATGTGGCGTGATCACGTCCTGGGCCGTACCCGCGCCGAGGTGGCGGAGCTGATCACCGCGGGCGGGCGCGACATCCTGGAGCTGGCCGGCGACCGGCCCAACGTCCGATTCCAGTTCTCGCCCGAGGTTTTCAACCTCACCGAACCGGATTTCGTTCTCGAGGTGTGCGATTCGATGGCCGAGCTGTGGGACGCCACGCCGGAGCGGCCCGTGATCCTGAATCTGCCCGCGACCGTGGAGGTTGCCACGCCCAACGTCTACGCCGATCAAATCGAGTACATGCACCGCAATCTGGCCCGCCGGGACGGGGTGATCCTCTCGGTGCATCCGCACAACGACCGCGGCACCGGAATCGCTTGCGCAGAACTCGCGGTGCTGGCCGGTGCGCAGCGCGTGGAGGGTTGTATCTTCGGCAACGGCGAACGGACCGGCAATGTCGACATCGCCACGCTCGCACTGAATCTGCACGCCCAGGGCATCGATCCGATGATCGATTTCTCCGATATCGATCGGGTCCGGCGCACGGTCGAGTTCTGCACGCGGATGCCGGTGCCCGAACGGCATCCGTACGCCGGGGATCTGGTGTACACCGCGTATTCGGGTACCCATCAGGACGCGATTCGCAAGGGCTTCGACGAACACCGCAAGCGCGCCGCCGTCCTCGGCGCCGACAAGGGCGAGATCCCTTGGCAGGTACCGTATCTGCCGATCGACCCCGCCGATGTCGGGCGCACGTACGAGGCGGTGATCCGGGTGAATTCCCAGTCCGGCAAGGGCGGCATCGCCTACGTGCTGGAGACCGAGTTCGGCCGGAAGCTCTCGCCCGCACAGGAGCGGGAATTCGCCCGCCACGTGCAGCGGTACACCGATCGCACCGGGACCGAGGTGTCGACGCAGACGCTGTGGACGCTGTTCAC
The DNA here is from genome assembly GCF_050434125.1 of Nocardia sp. GP40. Classification (NCBI taxonomy): domain Bacteria; kingdom Bacillati; phylum Actinomycetota; class Actinomycetes; order Mycobacteriales; family Nocardiaceae; genus Nocardia; species Nocardia sp. GP40. The sequence continues at coordinate 6,346 of NZ_JBNPVW010000042.1, forward strand.
CGAGTGGTCGCGGGAGGAGGTCACGGCCGGTTAGGCGTGGCGGACGGCTCATCGCGTATCGCAAGAAGCCCCAGCGGTGCAGCCGTCCGCCAAACCTGGTGCAGCCGTTCGGTCGCCGCGGTTATGCCGATTGCGCGCGGCGCGGTGCACGTGGACTGCGCCGATACGCGGAAACCGCCGCCGATTCCCGCAGCCAGAACCGCCAGGGCCGATCGGCGGCCAGGCTGACCCCGACGCGGGGGCCGACGGAGATCGCCGGATCGGCGATCTCCTCGCCGAGTTCGAGTCGGATCGCCGATTCCGGATCGAACAGCCGGGTTCCGTAATCGTCCAGGATGATTCCGAGCGCGCTGCCGAAATTGCCGGGCCCCCTGGCCAGATCGGCGTCGGTGCGGGCGGCGGGCCGCCGGGCGCGAACGATCTCGTGCCCGGCGATCACCTCCCCCGCACGCAGCAGGACCGCGCTGGCGGTGCCGTCCGGCCCGCTGGTCACGTTCACGCAGGTGTGCATCCCGTAGCTGAAGTAGACGTAGAGCACCCCCGGCGGCCCGAACATCACCGCATTGCGCGGCGTGCGCCCGCGCCCGGAATGCGCCGCCGGATCATGCCACGGCCCCGCCGGATCCCCGCCGTACGCCTCGACCTCGACGATCCGCACCCCTACCGGACCCGACCACAACGTCGCCCCCAGCAGCCGCCGCGCGGCCACCACCGGCTCGACGGCAAGTTCCTCCGCACACACAACACCCCATTCTCCAGGACGCCGTGCGGGCGCCACCCCCGGGACATGGCCGCGGCGAGTTACCGGCCCTCTGGCATCACGGCACGGACACCAGCCATTGCGCGACGCCCTCGTGGCCGGAGCACGCGCCGCGGCGGTGCCGGGTGAAGCTGTAGTCGCCATCGCGGCAACGCGCGGTCGCTCCGGCCGGAACGGCGTCGCCCGGCACGGATTCGGGCCGCAGTACGCATACGCCGTCGATGTTCTCGTATTCGTTTGCGGCACAGGCGATTGGTACTGGCCCGGCCACCGCTACCGGCGTGGCAGCCGGCGTGCCGAGACCGGCTGCTATCGCGAAGACCCAGGGCACGAACACGATTCCGCGTAGCGTCCGGCGATGCGATCGCCTCGAGTCGATACTCATGCGTGAAACTCCCTACCGCAGTGTAGCTTCCGGCCGCTCGGACGCGTCCGGAAGCCCGACGTTAAACCGGTGCGGGGCACTGCGGACCCCGCCACCGACGGTCGAGGACATTCGGCCCGCAATTCGGTGACGATCGGCCCCCTCGTCCGGCGAGAATTCGCCATCTCTTAGCCTCGATCCACCGACATGGGCTGTGGGTGGTTCGCGCGCCTGCGGCGCGCGGACCACAGGGTTTCGGGCGTGAGGTAGTCGCTGGTCTGCCCAGCTTTTCCACTGTTGTTCCTGGTCGTAGGGGCGGTTTGCGTGTGTTCAGCAGGTCGAGAATGTGGCGGTGGTGGCGTTCCACAACTGCTGCCAGGCAGCGACCCAAGGCCAGTGAGCGGGCAAGCGCAGCACAGGTTTTCGCTGCGGCCGTGTGAAACGAGCGGGAACGGCGATGATCTTGCGGCGCAGCGTGGCACCGCGGGCTTTGCCCAGCTTCGGGTCGGCGAGCGTGCCGGCGGCGCG
>NZ_JBNPVW010000043.1:0-7392 GCF_050434125.1 Nocardia sp. GP40
ACACCGCCGTCGTACGGCGTCGAGGACGCTCCAGCCGACGGTAGGTCAGCGTGACATCGAAGCAGAAGTTGCCAACAGCGTTGGGGGCGTAATCAGCCCGTTGCTGATGAACGTGGCCCTGCATGGCCTGGAGGAGGCCGCAGGGGTCCGCTACCGCGCTGACGGCGTCAACGCCGCAAGAACAGTGGCTGGTGCCCCGGTCCTGGTGAGATATGCCGACGACCTGGCCGTATGCTGTTATTCCCAGCAGCAGGCCGAACAGGTCAAGACGAAACTGGCGGTCTGGCTGGCCTCGAGAGGGTTGTCGTTCAACGAGGACAAGACACGCATCGTGCATGTCGAATCCGACGGTGGCTTGGACTTCCTCGGGGTCTCCATCCGTCGGTATCGGCAGCACGGGCAGCGTCCGGCGAAGCTGCTGATCAAACCGAGCCAGGACGCGGTCAGGCGGATCCGGAAACGTCTCGCCACGGAACTACGCAGCCTGCGTGGCTCCAACGCGGGCGCGGTGATCGCCCGCCTCAACCCGATCATCCGGGGATGGGCGGCCTATTACCGAGGTGTGGTGTCCAGCAAGATATTTGCCTCGCTGGACCACTATGTGTGGCGGCTGACTTATCGGTGGGCCTGTCACACCCATTCCGGAAAGCCGAAGCGGTGGATAGTGCGCCGCTATTTCGGCAGGTTCAACAAGTTCCGCGACGACCGCTGGGTATTCGGCGACCGCGACCACCGCAACGGGGACAACGTCGCTCACCTGGTCAAGTTCGCGTGGACTCCCATCGTCCGGCATCAACAGGTCACCGGTTCGGCGTCTCCGGACGACCCTGACCTGCGTGAGTACTGGGCGGCACGGCGGCGGAAAAACAAACCCGCACTGGACAGTTACAACCTGCGCCTGCTCACCGAGCAGGGCGGGTGCTGCCCGCTGTGCGGGGATCCTGTGCTGTCCGCCGATCAACCGCCCGAATCGCCCGAGGACTGGGAACGATGGTGGCTGGCCGTCATCCGGCGTGCCATCACCGCCGACCATCTCACCCACCACAGGCAGCCGGACGAGACCCGAACCCGCCTCGTTCACACCTCCTGCCACCGCTCCTTGCGCGCTCGACAACGCAGGGAGACAACAGTTTCCGCAACACCGTGAACGCTCTCGGGGCTTGCTTGAGCCGTATGCCGGGCCAACCGGCACGTACGGTTCTGAGGGGAGGACGGCGCGCCAACGCGCCGCCCTTACCCGACTGAAACTCGACCACAGCGATTCGGAAGGGCTATTGTCCCAACATATTCCGGTCGCTCCCATCGACCGGCGCAGCCCGTGCCGCCAACACGCCCGGGCGGTCAGATGCGCGGTGAACTCAGCGACCCGGCATCCGAATGGTGAATCGTACTGCCCGACAGCGGATTACCATCACGGGCACGCGCATGTGCGGCCTGACGGATCGCGGAGTTCACGAACTCGGTCGCCTTGCTGGTCGAGCATTCCCAGCCCAGGATCCGCCCGGCGTAGGCGTCGACCACGAACGCGGTGTACACGAACGCTCCGCTGGTCAGGCGCACGTAGGTGAAATCGGCGACCAGCAGCATGTTCGGTGCCGGCACCCGGAACTGCCGGTCCACCAGGTCCGGTGCCCGCACTGCTGCCGGATCGGGTTCGGTCGTGCGGATCTTCTTGCGCCGCACGACCCCTCGCCACCCGTTGGCGCGCATCAACCGCTCAATAGTGCAGCGCGCCACCGGGATTCGTTGACGTTGCAGATGAGCCCACATTTTCTCCGCGCCGTACAACGATTCCGGGACCCGGCGGCCGTGTTCGTCCGGCTCGTAGTAGCCGGACAGGATCTCGGTCGGTAGCCGGCGTGTTCGAGCTTGTCAGCGGCGATCGCACCGTAACTGCCGGTGCCCTCGGCGGCGATCAGAACCGTGTCGATCTCGCCCTCGGTTCGGCGACCGATCCAGGCTTGGGCGCGTGCCAGTCCCGCCGTCGTTGTCGGAAACGTTGCCTGGTCGATGATGCGGCCGGTCGGGGATTCGACGACGGCGTAGCTGTGTGTTGCGGCGTGGGTGTCGACGCCGACGACGAATCGGTAGTGGTCTGCGACGATGGTCAATGCGGTGTTCTCCTCGAGCCGGGGTGGACGTCGTGACCGGCGTCGGCCCGGGTGAGAGTTACTACGAGGCAGACCTGTAATGAGCCACAACCGTTCCCGCGGTTGGACAAGCTTCTGATCAGGCCATCGTGGTGGGCCGGGACGGCGCCGGCCTTCAGACCGAGAGGACAACTCCCGGGAAGAGCACCCTTACGGGGCCAGGCGATTCACGAGTCACACCCGGTCTGAAGAACCGGCACCACCCTGCCAGCCAGCCCCAGGCCAGCCACCACCAACACTTACAGGCGATTCACTGCAAAGCCTGAAGCCAGTGAAAACAGGAACAATACTGGAATTCATGGCTGCCTGAGCCCCGTGCAGCACCCAGGCGGGCTGATGTGTCCGACCCGCAAGAGGTGAGTTCACCGCGTTGTGAACCATGTGCGATCTCGCGCCCCAGTGCATCAGTCGTTTACTGTCGGCGAGGTGAGCAACGATGAATCAGACCAGGTAGGAGATGCCGCCGAGGGCGGGCAGGTGCGTGCCTCGACCCTCGAGCTGTTCTTCGATCTGGTGTTCGTCTTCACCATCACCCAGCTCGCGCAGGTGTTCGGCCAGCATGCGGGCTGGCCGGCGCTGGGGCGAGTGGTGCTGATGTTCGGGGTGATCTGGTGGATGTACAGCGGATACGTCTTCCTGACCAACGAGGTCGCGCCCAGCAGTTCGGCGCGCCGCAGCTGGCTGCTGGTCGGGATGTTCGGCTTCTTCGTCATCGCGCTGGCGATCCCGCAGGCGTTCACCGGCTCCGGCCTGGCCTTCGGCCTGGGCTACTTCCTGGTCAACCTCGTACACACCGGGCTGTTCTACGCCAACGGCGGGCGCGGGGCGACCTCCGCGATACTGCGCATCGCACCGGTCAACGCCATCATCGCGGTGCTGGTGCTGATCGGCGGGATCAGCGACGGCTGGCCCCGGTATCTGCTCTGGGCGCTGGCCTTCGCGCTGCAGCTCGTCACGCCCTACCTGGTGAATGTCGACGGATTCCGCATCCGGCCCAGCCATTTCGCCGAGCGGCACGGGCTCGTGATCATCATCGCGGTCGGCGAATCGGTGGTCGCGATCGGCGCCGGACTGGCGGGCGAACCGATCGCCGTCGGCCTGGTCGCGATGGTCGCCCTGGGACTGAGCCTGGCGTACGTCATGTGGTGGTCGTACTTCGGCCTGGACGACGAGGCCGGTGAGGCCGCGCTGGGCGCGATCCCGGTGCCCCGGCGGGCGCGCCGTGCCGCGGTGGCCTACGGCTATGCCCTGTATCCGCTGCTCATCGGCGTCATTCTGGCCAGCGCCGGGCTTCGCCTGAGCATCGCGCACGGCAACCTGCCGGTGGGGTGGCCGGCGGCGCTGGCGCTGTCGGGCGGCGTCGCGCTGTATTTCGCCGGGCAGGCGGCGTTCCGCACGGCGCTGGGGCTGCACCGCCCGTGGTCGCGGGTGCTGGCCGCGCTCGCGGCGCTGGCGACCGCGCCGATCGGGATCGCCTGGGTGGCATGGGGACAGCTGGGGGTGCTGGTGGCCGTCGCGTTCGGCGCGGTGATCGCCGACGACATCGCCGCGCTGCGAGCCGGGGCCGTGAGCGCCTACGCCAACCCGGCCTCGATGGTGATTCGGATTACCCTGCGCGACAACTGATTCCGCGCCCGCCGGGAGTGCTCAGCGCTCGGGCAGCGCGCAGCCGTCCGGGCCGCAGGCATCCGCGCCGCCCACCACCTCGAGCACCGGCGCCTGATCCGACCACGCGCGTTCCAGTGCCTGGCTGAAGACCTCGGGCGGCTGCGCGCCCGAGACGCCGTACCTGCGGTCGAAGACGAAGAACGGTACGCCGTTCGCCCCGAGCCGGGCGGCCTCGCGCTCGTCCGCGCGGACCGCGTCGGCGTAGGCCTCGGGATCGGCGAGTACCGCGCGCACGTCGGTCTCGTCCAGCCCGGCCTCGACCGCGAGCCGGACCAGCCGCTCATTGTCGCCGAACAGTGGCGCGTCCTCGGCGAAGTTGCCTCGGTAGAGCGCGTCGAGCAGCTGCTCCTGGGCGCCGTGGGCGAGCGCGTAGTGCAGCAGCCGGTGCATGTCGAAGCTGTTGCCGAAGTCGCGGCCGGAGACCTGGTACGGCAGCCCGACCGCCTCGGCCTGCGCGCCGATGCCGCGCTCGTTGGCCGCGGCCTGCGCCTCGCTGATGCCGTACTTCTCCGCGATGTGCGCGACGACCGGGCCGGTGTGATCGGCGGGCAGCGTCGGATCCAGCTCGAACGAGCGATGCACCACCCGCACGTCGTCGCGGTGCTCGAAGCCGTCGAGGGCCTGCTCGAAGCGCCGCTTGCCCAGATAGCAGAACGGGCAGTTGATGTCGGTCCAGATCTCCACCTGTACGGCCATGTCACCTCATTCGGATTCGCGTTTCCTGTAGGGACAACTACGAACCGGGGAGTCCTGTTCCGCGATGCGATCGCCGCCACATCCCGTCCCGGCGCCGCGAACGGATCGGTTATTCGAGGTCATGGGCGGATACGCGGCCGCGCCCAGATGATATGGCGGGCGTCACATCATTGGCTGTCACGGATCGGCGGGCTGATTTGTCCCATGGCCGAACTCCACCTACCGATTCAGGAGCGCATCATGAACGCCACCGCACCGCACGAGATCGTCGTCCTGGGCGCCGGCTACACCGGCATGCTGGCCACCGTCCGGCTCGCCCACCGCACCCGCCGCCGGAATGTGCGGATCACCCTGGTGAACCCGTCCGCGCGATTCGCCGAGCGGCTCCGCATGCACCAGATCGCCGCCGGTCAGGAACTGGCCCACCGCGACATTCCCGGCCTGCTCGAGGGCACCGGCGTCGAGTTCCGCCGGGCCGCCGCCATCGCCATCGACCCGGATGCCCGCGCCGTCACTCTCGACGACGGCGACACCCTGCGCTACGACACCCTCGTCTACGCGATCGGCAGCCGCACCGACACCACCCGCGTCCCCGGCGCGGACCAGGCCTGGACCATCGACGATCCCCGCGTGGCGCGCCGGCTCTCGGTCCGCCTGACCGAGATCGCCGCGGCGCGCGGGACGGTGACCGTCGTCGGCGGCGGCCTCACCGGCATCGAGGCGGCCACCGAGATCGCCGAATCACACCCGGACCTGGTCCTCACCCTGATCAGCGCCCAGGAGCTCGGCGCGGGCATGGGCGACAAGCCGCGCGCCCACCTGAACCGGGCCCTGGATCGCCTGGGCATCGTGCGTCACGTCGGCACGAAGGTGACCAAGGTGCTGCCCGACGCCGTGCGGCTCGAGACCGGCGACCTGGTTCCCTCGGATCTGACCCTGTGGACGACGGGCTTCGCGGTGTCGCCGCTGGCCGTTCGGTCGGGAATCGTGGTCGACCAGCGCGGCCTGATCGTCACCGATCCGACCCTGCGTTCGGTCTCGCACCCCGAGATCTACGCGGTCGGCGACGCCGCGGCCGTCCGGCAGACCTGGGGCGAGCTGCACGGCACCTGCCAGAGCGGGATGGCGAGTGCCGGATACGTCGCCGACAGCATCGCCCGGCAGCTGCGCGGAAAGACCGTGCGCCCCTTCCGATTCGGCTACATCCACCAGCCGGTGAGCCTCGGCCGCAAGGACGCGGTCATTCAGTTCACCGCCGCCGACGACACGCCGCGGCGCTGGTACCTGAAGGGTCGCGCGGCCGTCATGTACAAGGAATCGGTGAGCAGCAGCCCGTGGCCGACTTTCCGGATGAGCCGGCACGCGAACATGACGGTGCAGTTCTCGCGCGGTGGCCGCGCCAACAAGGCGCTCGACTGATGCCTAACACCGGGATTCGGCGTGCCGGGCGCCGACTCGCGTTCGCCGCGGCGTGCGGAATCCGGACCGAAGGTGGAGGGGACGACGACCGGGTTCCGTGCGCGGATTTCGTGAGCAGGCAACACGAGTACCGGACGGTTGGTTCGAAAGGTAATCTCGATCGACTTTCGCAGGATTACCGTGCCGGGCATGCCAGGGCGGTGGACGTGTGTCGTGACATCGCGAAACCGCTCGCCGAGTGGCTGGTTCGCCGAGGTCTCGACCAGTAGGGATGAATCGCATGCAGGACATCACCCCCGGCGACCCGGAATCTACCGAGCCGCAGGATGATTCGCTCGCCGACCCGTTCACCGAGCACCGCCGCCTGCTGTTCGGCACCGCGTACCGGATGCTCGGCACCGTGACCGACGCGGAGGACGTGCTGCAGGACGCCTGGATCACCTGGAACGGCACCGACCGCGACGCGGTCCGGAACCCGCGCGCCTATCTGGTGCGGACCGTCACCAACCTCGCCCTCAATCGCCTCACCTCGGCCCGCGCGACCCGCGAAACCTATATCGGGCCCTGGCTTCCCGAACCCGTGCTCACCGAGCCCACCGCCGCCGAGGAGTCCGAGATGGCAGACAGCGTCTCGACCGCGATGCTGGTAGTCCTGGAGACCCTGACCCCCGTCGAACGCGCGGTCTTCGTGCTGCGCGAGGTATTCGGCTTCTCGCACGCCGAGATCGCCGGGTTCATCGACCGCCCCGAGGCCACGGTGCGCCAGATCTCCCACCGCGCCCGCAATCACGTCCAATCCCGCCGCCCGCGTTGCGATTCCGACTCCGCCACCCGCCAGGAGATCACCCGCAAGTTCCTGTCGGCCGCACACGGCGGCGACGTCAACGCCCTGATGGAACTGCTCGCACCGGACGTCACGCTGTGGAACGACGGCGGTGGCAAGATCACCGCCGCCCGCCGCCCCCTGTTCGGCCCCGACCACGTCGCCCGCTGGATGCTCGGCGCCATGGCCAAGCCGTCCTCGGCGGGCGCCCACCTACTACCCGCCGAAATCAACGGCGAACTGGGCCTGCTCGTCCTGATCGGCGACCACCCCCTCGGCGCCCTCACCTACGACATCCTCGACGGCGCCATCCTGAACATCCGCTTCCAAGTGAATCCCGACAAGCTCGCGGGCCTGCGGCGAGAAGTGGAATAGCGCGCGTCGCAAGGAATCCCGGCTCGATGCCTGCTGCCGAGCCTGGGTGATGGTGGCTGGTACCCCGCTACCGGTCCGCTTTCTGCCCCGGCCCCCTAAGCCTCGATCCACTGACGGGCTTGGGCCCGTCGGTGGTGTTTGAATGAAAAAGTGCCCTTCGAGCTGTGATGATTGCTGTTGTCTAGGCAACAATCGCGCAGTTCAGAAGGACACTTCGAGTGCAAGTTTCGCACAGGTTCGCCGCCGGGTCGGCGGTGTTCG
>NZ_JBNPVW010000044.1:0-7021 GCF_050434125.1 Nocardia sp. GP40
GTCGCGGTCCTCACCCAGGAACTTCGCGGGCTCGGTTACCGGGGCAGCGAGCGCACCGTCTACCGCTACTTGCAGCCCTTCCGCGCGGGTCGGAGGAAAACACAGCCAGCGGCGGTCCCGGTGGCGGTGCCGAAGGTCCGCGCCGTGACCGCGTGGATCATGCGGGACCCGGACACACTGGCTCGCGATGACGCTCAGCGGCTCGCTGGAATTCTGGCCGGCTGTCCGGAACTCGAGGCCACCCGCCGCCACGTCGGCGCGTTCGCCGTCATGATGCGCGACCTGAGCGGTGATCGTCTTCCCGAGTGGATGGCGCAGGTCCGCACCGATAGCCTGCCAGCGCTGCATTCGTTCGTCACCGGGCTCGAACACGACTTCGCCGCGGTCACCGCCGGGCTGACGCTTCCGTGGAGTAATGGCCCTGTTGAAGGCACCGTTAACAAAATCAAGCACCAAAACGCCAGTGCTATGGCCACGCCAAACTGGATCTTCTGCGCAAGCGCCTGCTGCTCAGCCACGCTACCGTCGACCAGGAACTCCCGGTGAAATGATCACGCTTCCCGCGCCAGAACCCTTCACCCTGGCAGGCGACATAGAAACCGCCCTATGTCCTGGGCCGTAAGCGTCCAGACAACGTTCTGCCGCACGGTGGCCGACCTCATGACGGTCATCCTTCACTGGGAAGAACTACTTCCTGAACCCCACACTGGTTACTGTTCCGACCTCGACCCCGTTCGAAGGATGGCGGACTACTCAGCAGGAGTACGACGGCTACTCGACCACGTAACCGCAGATCTCGAAGAACTCAGAGACGGGCTGAACGACTTCACCTGGGCCGACTTGCGCAACATCGACTTCAGTAGGATGCCCCTACACGGCCTGCGCTGGTCCACGGACACACGGTGGGACCTGGGCATCCTGAAAACACTCGTCCGCCCGAACTCGGTTCATCTGGGTGGAGGTGTATGGGAGATCCGCGACAACACCGCCCAAATCCCAGAAGAACAGTGCGTGCCCATTGTCGGCTGAGATGCGCTCGTCCGCCAAGACTCCAGGCCGTCGACGAATCCGCCTGGCACTGGGCAGGCGGGTGTCAACGTCGGTCCATTGCTGACCTACCCCACATCACCGGGTCAGTATTGGACTGGCACCGACGGCGGGGGCCGCCGAAAAGACGGTAGCCGAGTACACCCACATCACCGACGAGTTGGGGCGGGTGCAGGAGGCAGTCACGGCGGTCGGCGAGGTCGACCCACACCGAATAGGGGTAGATCCCCCCGCCCGCACGATAGACGGCGAGCCCGTACCGGCGGACCTCGCTCACCCTGGCCGGAGCGGGGGTGACAGCGGTAGGAGCCCGGCGGCAAGTGGGCGGCTACGGTGACCAGCTCTGTACATGGATAGTGGAAGCCTCATCGTTTTCGCGTGACCTGGCAGACAGGAGGCCTGGCGCGCGTGCGTCCGGTCCGAATCGGACCGGACGGACGGATTCGATTGCGGTGTTTGGTGTTTCGCCTGACCGCAGGTAAGTTTGTGGGCCGCAGCGGTTTCGATTCTCGGGCGTACCGGCGCGGTCGGTGCGGAAACTGTCTGCTCGACGACCTCCGGTGGCACACAGGCGGAGTATCCGTGGTTCAGTCGCTCGGAGTTCCGGCTGTCCGGTTCGATGTCGAGTTCGAGCAGCCGCTGCGCCCGGCCGGATCGGGCCAGGTCGATCAGGCCGTCGTCGCCGATGATGTTGTCGTGCAGGTTCAGCTCCCACAGCCGCGGGAGCAGTTCCCTGCCGGCCAGTGCCCGCGTGCCGCGCGATCCGACGCTGTTGTAGGCAAGCGAGACGCGGACGCACGTCCCTGTTCCTCCAGGAAATTGCGGTACAGGTGCCACAGTTGCCGAACAGTGGTGGACTCGGACAGTTCTCCGCCGAGATCGGCACGGATTGCGGACGCTGCTGCCATCACAGCATCTAGTGCGCGAGATCCGTTGCGGTCCAGTATCTTTCGTCCGCGTACGTCGAGCTTGACGGGTGAGACTCGCTTGAGGTCGCGTCGACGCCCGGAAGCGTCGCGGACGAGGATGCGAGCACACCAATGTCCCGGAGACAACTCCGTCAGCATCGGTACGCCCGGAACCCCGATCGGACGCGGTGGCCTGCCCCGCTTCACGCCCACCCTCTACCGGTGTGATTCAATCCTCTTCGCGGGCGTCCAGTGCAGCGTCCAAAGCGTCTATGTCCCAACGGAAGTCCTTTCCGACCCGCTTGGGCTTGGGCAGCCACGGGTACTTGTCTCGGTGCCGGTTCCACCGCCGCAGCACCTCCGGATGCACGCAGATGTGTGCCGCACGGGTGCCGGAGGCGATCTGCGATCCTGGTGACCATCGCGTTCAACTGATCGGTGCGCCGTGACCGTTTTACCGTGAGCCTGTCGACCTGTTCAGCGAAAGTCTTTGCCCGACAGTCGGTATTCACAGAGAAGAACCGTCGCACGATTAGTCGCAAGACTATCCTCCGCCCGGCGACAGCGGCATCGGCGAGCCGGCGGCGATAGCGGAATGCACACGGACCGAGGAGGTTCCGCATCCGCTGCACCGGGCCATCGAAGTGGTAACCATAGCGTCCACAAGTACGGTGTCAGCTTCGGTTCGGACATCCTGGATCAGCAGATCGCTCAAGTGCGGCAACAACATTCGAACAAGATCAACGCACGCCTGCCACCTTCGCCCATACCGAGCCGGATCTTGCGGTGACACTCCGACCAGCGCGATCACAGGTGCGACAAGTCGACCGGTTCGCCGATCATCACCATTGCTCGATCGCTCCAGCAGCCTCGATACCGGCGGGCTGGATCCGCCGGCCGGTTTCCGGGAGCGCGCCGCGTCCCGGCCTTGTCGCGAGGTTGCGACCTTCACCTGGTCCAGGCGGGCGATGCGACGTTCCACCGCGGACCGGGACGGCGGGCGCAGCCAAAAGCACCGTAGTGCAGGTCAGTTCGAGACACGCCGATGTTCGAAATCCCCTTCACGCCTGCCAGAATCAGCACGTCATCCGTGCAGATGGGTTCGAGAATTCACACGCGCCGTGGTGTTCCGTTCGGCTTACGGAACACCGTCGTGTCCGCGCGGGACACGCACGGCCGCCCTCCGCAACGGGGTCGTCGGTCTGTTTGACTGGCTGGCGACACCAACATCGCCAAAAGCGCTCAGCCACAACGCCTCCAACCCTGAACGCAACCCCCCCTCGAGCTACTGCTGACATGCTTGAAAGGCGACCAGTGTCGATTTGCCGGCGAGTTAGGTGATCATCTGAACACCCGCCGTGGAACAATTGCTGACGTGCCATCACTTCCCGATGCCGATCCGGCGTCGTTCCGGTTCGTGATCCCGGAGATTTGTTTGCCCTTTCCCGATGTGCCTGTCCGTGAGGACGCCGGGGCGTTGTGCGATCGAACCATCAAGTGGGGGCTACGATTCGGTTTGATCGGGCGGCGTGGCGCGGCCCGGTTGAGGTCGACGTCGATGCTGGATCTCGGTGTGGCGCTTTCCGGTTCGGCACCGGCCGCGCGCGCCCAGGTGTTGATGGACTGGGTGTTGTGGGGGCTGGTTCTGGATGATCGCATCGACGACGGCCCGTGGGCCGAGGGTGGGGCGTTGGAACGGTTCGCGGCGTTCGTCGAACAGATTCTCACCGCGAATCGCACAGCAACAGAACTGCGTGACCCGATGCTGGTTGTGCTGGCCGAGGATCTGTGGCCCCGCAGCCGCGCCCTGGGAGGCCGGGTATGGCAGCAACAGCTGGGCCGACACCTTGTTCAGCATCTGGAAGCGCAGTGTGAACTGGTGGGCCGGCGGCACACGTGCGAGCGTTTCGGTGAAGACGACTACATTCGCGTGCGGCGTGAAACCTTCGGCGCCTACTACTTTTTCGACCTGATCGACGGCATTGACGGTGTCGCCGATGCAGATCGGCGGTGTGACACCGGTTGTGAGAACACCCTGCGTGAGCATGCGGCCGACGTGGTCTCCTGGACCAACGACCTGTATTCGGTCGTCAAGGACGTGGTGTGCGGGGAACAGTACAACCTGGTGACCGTGCTGTCCGACACGCGCGGGCTGGAATTGCAGGACGCAGTGGACGCCGCACATGCAATGTTGATGGACGTCGTCGCCGATTACCTCACCGTGGCGCAGCGACACACCGACCACTCGACCACCGAGCCGGTCCCCGGCGTCGATAGCGCAACGCGGCTGCAGCAGGTGATGCAGGCATCCGCGCACTGGCACCGCAGCGTATCCCGCTACCACCTACAAGCCGACGCGCCCGCTGTCGCGCGTCGGCAGGTCGACACCAGAGGCACGCCGCCGACCCTGAAGTCCCGCCAATTCGAGGTGGACCCCGAGCCGCTGTATGAGCGGCTGCGGTCCGAGCTGCCGGTCGCCTACGACGAGCCCACCGACACCTGGCTGGTGAGCAGGCATGTGGACGTGAAGATGGCGTTGACCGATCCGCGCTTCAGCAACGACAACTACACCTGGCAGATCGGGCCGCTGCTGGGGCACTGCATCGTTTCGATGGAAGGACACGAACACGCCGCCCACCGTGCCCTGTTGACTCCCGAATTCCGCGGCCGCGCACTGGAAGTACTGCAAAGTTCCATCACCGACGTGGCATCGGGGCTGGTCGACCGATTGGCCGAGTGTGACCGGGTCGACCTGGTGGCCGAGTTCACCTCGGCACTGCCGATCCGGGTGATGGCGCGGGCGCTGGGGCTGCCGGCCGAAACATCCGAACAGGTCCGGCGGCTCAAGAGCTGGGCCTCGGTCGGGTTCGCCTATTTGGGCAACTACCGCCAGGACCCGAGCCTATTGACCGGAGGCCTGGACAACCGCGACGACTTCTACAACTACCTGCAACCACATCTGGATGCACGTCGTGCCAGCCCCGGCAACGATCTGATTTCGGCTCTGCTCGCCGCCACCATCGACGGCGAACCGCTGTCGGAGGACGCGATCCGGGCCACGTGCGCAATCCTGATCACCGCCGGCAGCGAGACCAGCCACGGCGCACTGGCCAATTTCATCGTCAACGTGCTTGACGAACCCGGCGTCAAAGCCGCCGTCATGAATGATCCGGCGCTGCTGGACAACGCATTCGCCGAGACACTGCGGAGAAATCCACCGTTGCAGTTGGTGCTGCGCCAAACCCGAGAAGTCGTGGACCTGCCGTCGGGTACTGTCCCGGCCAACGCTACCGTCGCCTGCTTGATCGGCGCGGCCAACCGCGACCCGGACCGGTTCGAGCGCCCGGACGAATTCGACCTGCATCGCGTCGACCGTCTCGACCGGGAATACAGCGCAGCCGCCAGTCACTACGCATTCGGAGCCGGCCGACACTACTGCCTGGGCTCGCACCTGGCCCGCGCCGAGATCACCACCGGGATGTCTCTGCTGCTGAACGCGTACCCGAATATCGGTTGGGCTTCGGGCTTTCGCCCCGTGACAACCGGGTTCTTGAACCGGTGCCCTGCGCGGCTGGAGGTGACCCTATGACGTCCTGTCCTGCCGACCAACCGCGCTACGAGACAAGCTATCTCGGCGATCAGCACGACGGTCAACTCGCGCGCCTGCACACCCTCGAACAAGCATTCGACCCACTGAGTATCGAGACGTTCGTCGGATTGCACCTGCCGGAGGCGGCCGACATTCTGGATGTCGGCGCCGGTTCGGGATCACTCGCCTCCTGGCTGGCCGCGCACCGGCCGCAGGCGAACATCACCGCCACCGACACAGATACCCGTTTCCTGTCTCAATTGACCGACGTGCGAATACTCGAGCACGATGCCGTGCGTGACACCTTTCCACCGGCATGTTTCGACGTGGTCCATGCCCGCGCCCTGCTGTCGCATCTGCGCGAGCGCGACGACGTGCTGGCGCGTGCCGCCGAATGGGTCCGACCGGGGGGCTGGCTGGTGATCGAGGACGTGTGCCTGCACCCGAGTCTCGAGAGCTCCAACCCGTTATTCCGGGCCGTGGCCGAGGCCGGCGTGAAACTGTTGGAAGCCACCGTGGGCTCGGACATGCGGTGGGCACATACACTTCCCGACCGGCTCC
Source organism: Nocardia sp. GP40 (assembly GCF_050434125.1). Lineage (NCBI taxonomy): Bacteria > Bacillati > Actinomycetota > Actinomycetes > Mycobacteriales > Nocardiaceae > Nocardia > Nocardia sp. GP40. The sequence continues at coordinate 6,106 of NZ_JBNPVW010000044.1, forward strand.
GCGCTCTGGGGTTGACCGATGTTGCCCACCAGGCGGTTCTCGGCCATATCGGCGACGGCAGCCCCGCCGACGCATTCTGGCTGTCCACCGTCGACCAAGCGGAACCGGCCCTGATACAACAAGGCTTCCTACCTCAGTCGACTCTCCATGCCATGCGTGTATTGCACGCCCAACCCGATTTCGTCGAACCCGCGCTGACAATGGTCAGCACGTGGGGCCGAGTGTCCATCCGATGCAGGTTTCTGACTTGAGGAAGTTCGGCCACGTCGTACTCGACAACCGTCCATGCAAGATCACTGACAAAGCTACGCCGACGACATAGTCGCCTGCCGCGACTCCAGGCAGCAGGCCCAGCAGGTCAAAGCGAGGCTGGCGGCATGGCTGGCGGCTCCGAGAGGGCTGTCGTTCAACGAAAGCAAGACACGCATCGTGCATGTCGAGCAGGACGGCGCACCCGCAGTTGCACCGTGGCTTCGGCCAGCGCCAGCTTCAGCTGCTCGTTCTCCATCCGTCACCGCCGCTGTTCCGGCGTGCCCTGCGCCCCGGCCGGACCGGAGGGGATCTCGTCCAGCGCCTTGGTCCCTGCCTCCAGGAACGGTTGCTTCCACTTTGCCGACCGATGCCGTACTCACCCCGAGGCGGGCGTCCCGGACGTCGCGAAGACCGAGATCCGTGAGCTCCTGGACGGTCGCGCGCGATGCCGGGAAGCTGGGCAGTGCCGCCGCCGAGCGCGGCCAGCGGTGGACGGCCAAGACCAAGGCGGTGGTCACCGCCCGCGACGACGCGATAGCCCGCCGCCAGGGCGCCGCTGCGGTGGAGGCCGGCCACGCGCAGCCACCCGAGCGGGCCTGCGCGGCACGGCCTGCACCCTCGGCCGGCCCGTCGACGACAGCTCGTGGTGCGCGTATCGCGCATC
>NZ_JBNPVW010000045.1:0-4232 GCF_050434125.1 Nocardia sp. GP40
CGCACAGTCGATGTGGGTCTGGGTGATCGCGTGCGCCCTGCTCACGCTGGGCGCGTGCTCGTATGCGGAGTGGTCCAGTCGTGGCGTGGGTTCCATCGCGGCGCGTTCGGGCCGTCCGCGGCTGGGTGACCGCTGGGCACGCGGTGCTGGCATCGAAGGACCAGGCAGTTCTTCGCGTGCTTCTCGCAGGTCCTGCCAGACGAACATGCAGATTACGCCGATGCTGATCGTGATGAGACCGGCCACGATCCACCAGACCGACGCCCCCGTCACGATCGCTGCCCTGTGGCACCGAGCACGGCCCGCTCGAGGACACGCTCGCCCTCGACGGTGATGAGAACCGCGCGTTCACGGATCGCATGATCGATGCCCTCGACGTGCCCGAGATCCGGCCCCGCCCACCCGGCAGCGCGGCCCCGCAAGGGGGACTGCCGGGATACGAGCGAAAGGGGCAATGAGCTCCCGAAGTGGCCGGTAAGACCTGCGGCGCGCGTCGCTATGGCGCGGGCGGGCGTTCGTTTGTGGGTGTTGACAGTTGAAGCGGCGATGGTTGCTTCCGAAGTGAAGTGGTGGGGCGTGTTCGGATTGGCGGTGCACGACGTTCTCCGGGTGTGGGAAGGCGTTAGAACTGAGTTCATGACGGATTTCACGGCAGACAGGAGATCCAGAACATGACCTCGACAAGCAGGCTGGCGGTCGTTGTGGCTGCTGCCGTTTCGATGGGGGCGCTCACCGGCTGCGCTCACGGTGCGCAGGAGACGGTTCTGCAGAGGCATGAGGGTGCGGCAGGCTGTGTCGCGTGGTGGTGGACGGACACCGGCCCGTCATCGACGACCATCCACTGGCGCAACTTGTGCCCGAGCAGGCAAAATCTGATGGTCTCGTGGCGGAACCATCGGACGAATATGAATCCGGATGACGTGCTCTACGGAATTCCGGGTGGTGGCGAGGGTTCCGACACATGGGCGGGCATTCCGGTCGCCTTTAGACAACTATGAGACACATCCGACCTGGTCGTCGTCGGTAGAGGACCGGAGGTTCGCATCTGGGTTGATGAGCCCGGCCGCCGGGCGGGCTCCAGGCGGTTTCCGATGTTGATCAGGCGCAGTATCGGGCTTCGCGTGCTGGATAGGGTCCGGTGCGTTACATCGGTTTCCTGCTCGGGGTCTGGATTGTGACGGCGATCGATCGCACCGCGTATCCGCGGTTCAAAAGGGTGGTTCCCGCGCGGGAGCTGGTTGAGGCGTTCACGCCGACGGTCGCCGAAGTCGCGTGGGCGCGGGAGAAGACGCAGAATGATCAGCATCTGCTGGCCTTGGTGGTGTGGCTGAAGTCGTATCAGCGGCTGGGGTATTTCCCGAAGCTGGACGAGGTTCCCGCGGTGGTGGTCCAGCACATGCGCGGTCTGCTGGATCTGTCCGGCGAGGTGACGGCCGAGCATGACGCGGACCGGACCGCGAAGTGGCATCGATCGTGGGCTGGTCCGGGCGTTGGTGGGCGTGAGGTACGACGCGGGCAAGGCCCGCGTGATCGCCGAGGAGGCGATCCGCCGGGCGGTCACGACGAAGGACAATCCGGCTGATCTGATCAACGTGGCGTTGGAGGAGTTGGTGCGGGCGCGGTGCGAGTTGCCCGGGTTCTCCACGCTGGACCGGTTGGTTGCGGCGATTCGGGCGGAGACGAACACCGCGTTGTACGCGATGGTCGCGGCCCGGATCGACCTGGCCGCCAAGGCTCGGCTGACGCGGTTGTTGTGGTTGGACCCGACATCGGGGCGCAGCGAGTTCGACCGGTTGAAGACGCCGGCAAAGGCGGCGACGCTGGGGAAGTTCAAGCTGCGCCTGGCCCGGGGTCCCAGTAGCAATCGCCGAAAAAACAACGGATATGGAAACGACGCAGCTCAGCGTCGGCGGTCGGCTCCCGGACCGAGCAGCGCGGTGAGATCACGCATCGCCTGCGGCGACGGTTTGAAGTAGCGGCGCAGGTTCTCGGCCTTACGGTGCCGGGATTTCGCCATCAGTTCCAGCAGGCTGGCTCCGGATTCCCCGAGGTCGGTCAGGCCGGAGTGCCGGAGTTCGTGCAGATCCCAGCCTGTTCCGGGTCCATCGGTCGCGGTGGCGGCGTCGAGTAGATCGCGGGCCTGGTCGTAGGACAGTCGCGCCAGCCCGGTGTCGGGGCAGATATCGCGGTCGGCGAGGTACTTGCCGGGCCCGGGTCGGCGGTGGGTCACGAACACCGGCCCGCGTGTGCGGCCCTTGATCAATCTCGGGAGCAGCCGGGCGGTGCCCGCGTCCCAGTAGACGATCTCGAGGACGTGTTCGTGGTGGGCGGCGCCGCGGCGGCGGGTGCGGGGTTTGGCGCCTTTGGACTTCACTGGGGCGCATCGGCCCGTCTGGTCCAGGTCTTCGATGTTGAGCTGGAGTAGTTCCTCTGCGCGAGCGCATGTTTCGTAGAGCATGCGCCACAGCGTCTTCTCCCGCACGTGGACCTCGCGGCGGCCGATGAGGCGGTCGATCGCGGTGCGCGAGCGCACCGGGGTTTCGGAGTCCGGCGGGGTCGACCGTGCGGCCGAGGCGGGCAGTTGCGGTGCGTTCCAGCTCTGTTCGGCGCACCAGCTCAGCCATTTGCCGACCGCGGCGCGCCGGGAGTTCCAGGTGTTGACCGCCGCTTGTCCCCACAGCGATTCCAGCGCCGCGCCGATCTCGGTGTCGGTGACCGAATCCAGGGCGCGCGAGCGCCCGAGCAACCCGTCCGGGCCGGGCCCGTCGAGGGCGGCGACGGTCTTGACGATCGCGATGGCGTAGGCGCGGCGGGTGTTGGGCGATCCGATGGTGTCCAGGAACGCCTCTGCCGCGCAGCGCAGAGTTCGCGCCGGCGGGGTCCGCAGCCGGGTCACCTTCGCCGCCATGCCCCGCCTTCGCCTGGGTTGCCCCGGATAACGGGGCCGGTTCGTGTCGTGCCGCGACGGGATCGCCGCAGGCCGCCTCCGATATTACCCCGGATAACAGCCCATTATCCGGGGTTACGAAGGCGTTCGGGCAACGCTGTCGAACAAGCGGCATGCGGCAGAATAGTGCGTTGCGGTTGGCGCGCGATCGTTTTACCGCCGAGAGCGACTATGACGACCCAGTGCTCGGGTTCGACCCAGTGGTCGATTGAGTGGTCCTGCTGGGGGGAATCGCCAGCTTCAATGACAACGTCGATCACGCATGCATGTTGTTCGTAGTCACGACCGCACCCATGTTGAGAAAGCCTGAGTTCTTCGTCGAATCGATGGCGCCGGTGTGGTTTCGTCCGGTGCCGCCGCTCTGATGAACACCGCATTCTCCCCGAGCCAGGGTAAGCATCTCGTGGGTCATGTCGCCGAGTGCCTTGCCGATCGCTCCGGATCAGCCCGCGGAACCCGACGGCGCGGGCACGGTGTCGGGCCCGGTCTCGGCGTGCAGGTATTCGACGCCGACCGGGAAGGTGTGCTCATGGATGTCGGGATCCTGGACCTGCTTGTGGTGCCAGCCGTCTTTGTCCATGGTCGACTCGGTGTGGTAACCGCCCGGCTTGGTGTAGCTCGGGCAGTCGGTTTTCACCCGCTCGGTTAGACCGCGGCCGATGCGGCTGCGGGTCTCGTGGACGCCGCCGCCGATCGAGCAAGTTACCCGCGCGGTCACGAAATACACGTCGTCGGTGCTGTTGTGGCAGTAGAAGTCGTCCCCGCAGGCAAGCCCCGGGGCCACATCCCTGATGTTCCAAGCGCTGGCCTGCGGGGCGAGAACCCCGAGTCCGGCCGAGATCAGAGCGGCGACGCTTAGGCCAACCGTCATCCGTTGCGTCATGCGCATGTCAACTCTCCTTCATCAGCCTGACCAGACACCCGCTGTGGCGGCGCACAATTCACGAGGCCGGCCTCCGAGTTACCGCGGACCACCCGCTCGGCCCGGCGACCAACTTGAGGGTAGCGATCAAAGGAATCAGCCGCCTATCGGTTATTCGCCCTAATCATGTTGTAGGGCAATCCGGAACGCAGGAAAGGGTCCGTCGCGGCCGACCAGGGGCAGTAGCCGTCGCGACTGGCGACAGCATTTCAGGGATCAACACAACGTCGATCGATCTTCGAGAGCCGGAGTCATCCGCACCCTCAACTCGGCTACTTAAGACTGGTGGTAGGGCTTGATCCCGGCCAGGATCAGTCCCAGGTACCCGGTGGGAAGCTCCCTAATCGGCTGCCCACCAGCAGT
>NZ_JBNPVW010000046.1:0-2955 GCF_050434125.1 Nocardia sp. GP40
CGCACAGGATCGCCACCATCCGCGTGCGGGGGCTCACGCCGAACGGAATCGCGACGCTGCAGGCATTACTCGACACCACCAGCTATCGGCGAAATACGGCGAGCGCAGTCACCATCAAGAACGAAACCGTTGGCATCCCGGTCCGTTCGTTGATGCGTGTACTGAAAATCCACGCCGACGACCTGCAAGCCCTCGTCGAATACGCTGCCGGGCGACCTGTCATCGACAAGACCGTGGCCGCTGACGCCGCCGCTGCAATTCGCCGTGAGCTCCACTCCTACGCCCAGCAGCGGCTTACCGAATTACCTGAATTAGTCGCACGATTCGACACTGCGCAGGCTGCAGGCGAGGACACCGCCAACCGCGCCCTGATCGACACCCTCGCGCGAGTACTCCAACAGCTGCCGTTCACCCCGCCGGTCCCGCTGGCCAAACTCGCTCACGACACAAGCCCGGACCACAACCCCCACTACCTCGATCTCCATACCCGCTATGGTACGTATCTCGTCGCAGCCGTCGCGGAGCGAACCAAGCAGCCCGAACCATCACGGCCCGACCACGTTCGCGCTCTGCTGAAATCGGTTGGCATCATTGGCGACCGATTGACCTCCACCGTTCTCGTACACAACATTCGAGTCCTCGGCACCGGGCCGATCGACCATCGACTCCGTGACTCCATCAACCCGGTCGCACTAACTCTGCTCGATCTCACCGAGACACCACCCCAGTTCGCGCCCCAAATCCTGACCGTCGTGGAAAACCCATCGCTGCTGGAATTGGCGCGCATCCGCGACAGCTCTCAAGCACTCGCATGCACCAGCGGCTACCTCGGCAGCGTCGACCATGCCCTGCTGCAACTGGCCACGGACCAAGGCCTGCGCATCCGCTATGCAGGCGATCTCGACCACGATGGACTGCAAATTGCGGACGCCGTCAGGAATTACTACGGCGCCGAGCTCATCGCAATGGACAGGTCGGCCTGGGACAGTTCACCCGCCACTCCTGTATATCAGGAACATGACGACGTCCTGGACATCATCCTGGGCACCGCGAAACCGACCTGCTGTTCATCGACCAGTACCTCCACGCCATCGTCTCGCGACACCGCACGCCGGTGGCTGTTGGAGATCATCAGCACCCGCGGCACAGTGGTCGACCAACTCCCGGCGCCGATGACCGGTCGCCGCAGCCCGTCAGGATGGTTCCTGCTGGTCGATGGACTACTGGTGCTTCCTCTCGCACTCGGTACCGACGACGCGGGGCAGCAACAGTGGATCGCCACCAACTGCCTGGCCGTTCCGCGTCATGACCGGGTGATCGACCCCACCGGCCTGAACGGATCAGCGCTGCTGGCACATGTGCGGGTGACCACCCACGCAATCGAGCGATTCCAGCAACGCGGCGGCGGCCACCCCGACCTCGAACAGGCCCGCGCACAGTTGATCCGCATCCTCACGCCCACGGTCTATGCCAGCCCCCGACCACCAGCGTGGTGGCGTTCACGCGAACCCGCCGACTACTACCTGATCGGCGGTGACCACGACGAGTGGTGCCTGCCGATCCGCCCCGGCGACGCCGCACAGGCATTCGACGCCACCACCTGCATGCATCGGGCAACGCACCTGTTCGAGCTGGACCCACGGGGCTTGGCTGCGATGTGCTGCGTCGACGAGCAACGGCTCCAGCCAGGCAGCCGGCCGTACAAGATCCTGCAGTCCGCATTGGCTCAGGGAGCTGTGCTGTCGTGGTATCGACCGCACCGAGCCCGGCCCAATCCATGGGCGACCTGGTGGCTGATCCTCGGTGACCGCCTGAGCGCCGCGGTGTCCTACGACCCCGATCATCATGTGCCGCTGACCATCCGGGACCTGGACGATCGGCGAGTGTTCTGGAAGCGATGGTTCTTGTCGTGACGGGGGCGACCACGCGCACGGCCCGCTGTCAGAACTCGAAGCCCCCTCGGCATCCAGGGCTCACACCGCACACGACTTGGGGATGGAGACGGTCATGGACACCAAGCACACGGCGCCCGGCGCCCGTGACCAGCGTTCCCGCAATACGCGCAGGGACGACGGCCGCCTGTAGTGTCAGCCGAGTGGGAAGTGAGCAGGGGGTCCAGGAGTGAAGGTCAATGTCACCTACAGCAACCCCGCCCCCAAATAGCCGTGAGGGCATCGAGGCCGTGCGTGATGCCATGATCAGCTCCGGGTTCACCACCAGCGACACCTTCGAGGGGTGCTCACAAGACGAGATCAACGCCGTGATCGAGGCCGCCGGCAGTGTCGAACTTCCCGGAGACTACCTTGCGTTCCTGCAGGTATTCGGCCGTCACGCGGGCACGCTGTTCCGCGGATCGCACGTCTGCTACCCCGAACCGCTGACCGCGCGCGATGCCGCTGTGGACGTGGCATCGGACCCGGAGGAAACGCTGACGCTGGAAAACAGGTTCTTCTTCGGTCATCACCAAGGCTACGAAGTGTATTTCTTCGAGCACGCCAGCGACGCGGTCTACAGCTATGTCGAAGGACATCCATTCGACCAGAAGTTGGCGGACAACTTCACACAATGGCTCTGGGATGTATTCCACCGAACCAAAGAACTCCGGGATCGTTCCGAACAGTTGCGGCAAGACACCGAACGCAAACGCGCACAGATGCGCGCCGAGGGCGCACTGTAGCGATGGCCGGGGACGTACCCGACGGAGCGGGCCTTGTGAATCGGATGCCGTTGAGCGTGTAGGTGCAGCACGCACACAGAGGGGCCAGGCTCGATTCATTGATAGCCGGATTCACAACTTGCAGCGTGCCATCGGAGGCGACGTACAACCCGCTGTAATAGGTCGATTCACCGATCCGCACGTAATCCCGGCGGTCGGATTTCTGCACTCTTCGAGGACGGCGTTGTGCCACCGGTCGGTGTCGATGTCGACGGTGAGTGAACGTAGTTCGGCTGTCA
>NZ_JBNPVW010000047.1:0-2738 GCF_050434125.1 Nocardia sp. GP40
CCGATAGAACACACGATCACTCGAGTGTTCACCGATGTACTGGGCATCGACACCATCGGTCTCGACGACTCCTTCTTCGCCCTCGGCGGAGACAGTTTGGTCGCGACCCGGGTTGCGACGCGACTCGGGGCCGCGCTGGACACCGAGGTTCCGGTGCGGCTGTTGTTCGAGGCGCCCACGGTGGCGGCGCTCGCAACCTATGTAGAGCAGCATGCCGGTCAGGGGCGACAACGCCCACCATTGATCGCGGGACCGCGCCCCGAGCTCGTGCCGTTGGCACCGGCCCAACAACGGATGTGGTTCCTCAATCAGTACGAACCCGGCTCGGGGGCATACAACATGCCGATCGCCATTCGGCTGCGCGGCGAGGTGAATGTCGATGCCCTGGGACTAGCCATGATCGACGTGCTACGCAGACACGAGTCCTTGCGAACGCGGTACCCGGACCATGACGGAATACTGATCCAGCTGATCGAATCCGTCGACGACATCGACCAGGAACTGACTCCGGTACCGGTCCTGTCGAGCCAATTGATCGCAACGGTAACCGAATTCATCAGCGAGGGTTTCGACGTGAGCACCCAGGTGCCAGTGCGTGCCCGATTGTTCCGCGTGGTCGGCAGCGAGGAATCAGAATATGTGCTGGCCGTCGTGGTGCATCACATCGCCGCGGACGGCTTCTCCATGACCCCCCTGGCCCGCGACGTGACAACTGCGTACACCGCACGGATTCGCGGTGAAGTCCCGTCGTGGACACCACTGCCCGTCCAGTACGCGGACTACGCACTATGGCAACGAGCTACCCTCGGCTCGCCCGACAACCCGGAATCGTTGTGCGCCAGGCAGATCCGATACTGGACCGAAACTCTGGACGGGGTTCCCGAGGAGCTTTGTCTGCCGTTCGACAGGCCGCGGCCGGTGGTGATGTCTCACCGAGGTGCCACTACCAGCTACACGGTGGATGCCGAGTTGGTTCAGGCGTTGGAAAGGTTTGCGCGGCAGCAGAGTTCATCGTTGTTCATGGTGATTCACGGTGCGCTGGCGGTCCTGCTCGCCCGGTTGAGTGGTAGCACCGATGTTCCGATCGGCACACCGATCGCCGGGCGCGGTGCCGCCGCGCTCGACGACGTGATCGGCATGTTCGTCAACACCCTGGTGCTGCGGACCGACATCGACCTCGAGAAATCGTTCACCGACCTGCTCAGCCGGGTCAGGCAGGTCGACCTGGACGCCTTCGAACACGCCGATGTTCCGTTCGAGCAGTTGGTGGATCAACTCGATGTGCAGCGATCCCAGTCCCGGCACCCGTTGTTCCAGGTGCTGCTGGCATTCCAGAATCTGCAACGAGTGGAGCTCGAACTGCCCGGCCTGGTGGTGTCGGTGGTCGACCTGCCCACCGAGATGTCTCGCTTCGACTTGGCATTCGTGTTGTCGGACAGCGGTGACAGCGACGGTATGACGGTGTCGGTCACCTATGCCACGGATCTGTTCGACACGACGACCATCGATTCTCTCGTGCACCGGTGGATCCGGGTGTTGGAGTCGGTTGCCACCGATCCCACCGTCGCGGTCGGCACGATCCAGGTACTCGAGCCCGCCGAACGAATCGATCTGCTGACACGCTCCGGCGCGCCCACAGCAGCGCCAACCACCCTGGCCGAGCTGTTGGCCACGGCGGCCGGGCGGGATCCCGACGCCACGGCGATCGTGTTCGGCGGGCAGCGGCTGAGCTACCGGGAGTTGGATGAGCGTTCGAACCGATTGGCGCGGCAACTCATCCGACGAGGTATCGGCCCGGAAGACATTGTCGCGATCGGCATTCCACGCTCCCCCGACTCCGTACTCGCAATATGGGCAGTCACCAAGTCGGGAGCCGCCTTCCTGCCGATCGACCCGACCTACCCCACCGAACGCATCACCCACATGACGACCGATTCCAAAGCAGCCATCGGCCTGACCGTGCCATCCGTGCGAGCACAACTCCCCGACACCATCGACTGGCTGACACCGGACAACTTCGACAAGACCGACAACCGTCCCATCACCGACAGCGACCGGGTACGTCCGCTGCGTGTCGATAATGTCGCCTACGTCATCTACACCTCCGGATCGACCGGGTTGCCCAAAGGCGTCACGGTCACCCACCAGGGGCTGGGCAACTGTGCCACCGAGGACCGGGATGCCATGGATGTTGAATCCAATTCTCGTACTTTGCATTTGGCTTCGCCAAGCTTCGATGTGTCGGTGCAGGAATTGCTGTTGGCGCTGTGCGCGGGCGCGACTATGGTCATCGCGCCGAGCGACGCATATGGTGGCGACGAACTCGGCGAACTGCTCGACCGCGAGCATGTCAGCCACGCCTACATCACACCTTCCGCGTTGTCCACCATCGACCACACCCATTGGCCGCTACCAGATTTGGGGCATCTGGTAGTCGGCGGCGAGGACTCCGGCACCGAGTTGGTCCAGCGCTGGGGCGGCAGTCGCAACATGTCCGATGCTTATGGTCCGACCGAGGCCACGATCATGACGAACCATGGCACTCCGTTGGTGGCGGGCGAGTCGATTACGATCGGCGGCCCGATTCGCGGTGTCCGGGAATGGGTGTTGGATCAGCGGCTGCAACCGGTGCCGGTCGGTATGGCGGGTGAGTTGTATATCGCGGGTGCTGCGCTGGCCCGCGGATATCATCGCCGGACAGCTGTGACGGCGGAGCGTTTCGTGGCGTGTCCCTGGAA
>NZ_JBNPVW010000048.1:0-2367 GCF_050434125.1 Nocardia sp. GP40
GCAAAGGATGTTCCGGCGGTGTCCTACTCTCCCACACCCTGGCGAGTGCAGTACCATCGGCGCAGGTGGCCTTAGCTTCCGGGTTCGGAATGGGACCGGGCGTTTCCCCACCGCTATAGCCGCCGTAACTCTATGAAACTAGACACAGAGAGCCAGACCTGTCACCCCCGGAAAAAATCCAGGAACTCACATCTGTCTTCTTCTCTGGTATCTGTGTGTTGTTTCAGATACCGCACAGTGGACGCGTAGCAGCTTTGTTGGTAAGTCCTCGGCCTATTAGTACCAGTCACCTACACCCCTTACAGGGCTTCCAGTTCTGGCCTATCAACCCAATGATCTGTTGGGGGCCTTACCCCCTCGAGGGGGTGAGAAACCTCATCTTGGAACAGGCTTCCCGCTTAGATGCTTTCAGCGGTTATCCCTTCCGAACGTGGCCAACCAGCCGTGCCCTTGGCAGAACAACTGGCACACCAGAGGTTCGTCCGTCCCGGTCCTCTCGTACTAGGGACAGCCTTCCTCAAGTTTCTAACGCGCGCGGCGGATAGAGACCGAACTGTCTCACGACGTTCTAAACCCAGCTCGCGTGCCGCTTTAATGGGCGAACAGCCCAACCCTTGGGACCTACTCCAGCCCCAGGATGCGACGAGCCGACATCGAGGTGCCAAACCATCCCGTCGATATGGACTCTTGGGGAAGATCAGCCTGTTATCCCCGGGGTACCTTTTATCCGTTGAGCGACACCACTTCCACACGTAGGTGCCGGATCACTAGTCCCGACTTTCGTCCCTGCTCGACCTGTCAGTCTCACAGTCAAGCTCCCTTGTGCACTTGCACTCGACACCTGATTACCAACCAGGCTGAGGGAACCTTTGGGCGCCTCCGTTACATTTTAGGAGGCAACCGCCCCAGTTAAACTACCCACCAGGCACTGTCCCTGAACCGGATCACGGTCCGAGGTTAGAAGTCCAATACGATCAGAGTGGTATTTCAACGATGACTCCACGAACACTGGCGTGCCCGCTTCACAGTCTCCCACCTATCCTACACAAACCGCACCGAACACCAATACCAAGCTATAGTGAAGGTCCCGGGGTCTTTTCGTCCTGCCGCGCGTAACGAGCATCTTTACTCGTAATGCAATTTCGCCGAGTCTGTGGTGGAGACAGCTGAGAAGTCGTTACGCCATTCGTGCAGGTCGGAACTTACCCGACAAGGAATTTCGCTACCTTAGGATGGTTATAGTTACCACCGCCGTTTACCGGGGCTTAAATTCTCAGCTTCGCTCCGAAGAGCTAACCGGTCCTCTTAACCTTCCGGCACCGGGCAGGCGTCAGTCCGTATACATCGTCTTACGACTTCGCACGGACCTGTGTTTTTAGTAAACAGTCGCTTCTCACTGGTCTCTGCGACCACCGCCAGCTCCCGGAGTAAATCCGTTCACCAGAAGTGGCCCTCCTTCTCCCGAAGTTACGGAGGTATTTTGCCGAGTTCCTTCACCACAGTTATCTCGATCGCCTTAGTATTCTCTACCTGACCACCTGTGTCGGTTTGGGGTACGGGCCGTGTACCAACTCACTAGAGGCTTTTCTCGGCAGCATAGGATCATGGAATTCGCCGCAACGGCTATGCATCACCTCTCAGGCTCATGCGACACGGATTTGCCTATGTCGCGCCCTACAGGCTTACACCACGTAATCCACCACGTGGCCCCACTACCTTCCTGCGTCACCCCATCGCTTGACTACTACACCCAGGATCGTGTGCATCCCCTTCCAGTCACCCGAAGGTGATCCGTCCGGTTCAGGACACTTAGCACAGATGATTCGCCACTGGGCGCGGATACACGGGTACGGGAATATCAACCCGTTGTCCATCGACTACGCCTGTCGGCCTCGCCTTAGGTCCCGACTCACCCTGGGCGGATTAACCTGGCCCAGGAACCCTTGGTCATTCGGCGGACGAGTTTCTCACTCGTCTTTCGCTACTCATGCCTGCATTCTCACTCCCACAGCCTCCACACCTGGATCACTCCGGCGCTTCCCTGGCTGCAGGACGCTCCCCTACCCATCCAATCTCCTGGCCCGAAGGCAAGATAATGACTGAATGCCGCGGCTTCGGCGGTGTACTTGAGCCCCGCTACATTATCGGCGCAGGATCACTTGACCAGTGAGCTATTACGCACTCTTTCAAGGGTGGCTGCTTCTAAGCCAACCTCCTGGTTGTCTAAGCGACCCCACATCCTTTTCCACTTAGTACACGCTTAGGGGCCTTAGCCGGCGATCTGGGCTGTTTCCCTCTCGACTACGAAGCTTATCCCCCGCAGTCTCACTGCCGCGCTCTCACTCATCGGCATTCGGAGTTTGGCTG
>NZ_JBNPVW010000049.1:0-2241 GCF_050434125.1 Nocardia sp. GP40
TACGCCCCCAACGCAGTTGGCAATGTTCGCCCTCCGTGTCGGTGTTCTCGTTGGCGGGTGTGTCGGTGTGGGTGCGTTCGCGGATGGGGATGCGATGGCGGATGGTGACCTTGTCGGCGCTGATCAGGACGTCTTTGACCAGCAATCGCAGCACGCGGCGGCGTTCGTCTGTGGTGGAGGTTTCGGCTTTGTCGTGGAGCTGGGACAGGAATCCTTGCAGGTCGGCGGCCAGGGCGAGGTAGGCGTCGCGGTCGGCGAGTTGGGTGTCCAGGGCGTCGATCTGGTTGCGCAGGCCGGTTTCGCGGGCGCGCAGTTCGGGCATGCGGGCGCGCAGTTCGTCGATGGTAATCAATTGTTCGCCGAGTGCTTCGATCATGGCGGCGATCGCCGAGCGTGCCTTGGCCAGGGCGATGTCGAGTCGTTTACGTTGCGCGACAACAGGATCGGAAGTTTTCGCGGTTTCGAGTCGTTGGTCGATCTCAGTGCGGATCAGCTGCGGGTCGGCCAGCAGTGCGGTGATGTGGTCCCAGACGACGGTGTCGAGGTAGTCCGCGCGGACCGGTTTGTTCGCGCAGACGCGCCCGCCTTCGTAGCGGTAGTCGTCCGAGCCCAGGCATCGGTAGTAGTAGATCTTCTTGTTCGTGGTGCGTGTGGATGTCCTGTAGTAGCCGTATCCGCAGCTCGCGCAGGCGGCCAGGCCTTGGAGCAGCGACGCCGGTGTTTTGCTGTTGCGGGTGGCGAAGCGTTTGTTGTCGGCCAGCCGTTGTGCGACCCGGTCGAACGTCACCTCGGACACGATCGCGGGCACCGGGATCTCGATCCAGTCCTCGCGCGGGCGGTCCACGGTCTTGGACGCCTTCGGTGTGGATCGGCCTTGCAGCCGGGCCACCCGGTTCAGCGCCGCCGATTCGTGCACGACCTTGGTTTTTCCGAACACCGCGCGCCCGGCGTAGGCGGGATTGCGCAGCATGGCCCAGATCACCGACCGATCCCAGCGGGTCTTGCCGGTGCGGGTGGTGACACCGGACTCGGTCAGCCAGCGCGCCAAATCCGCGATCGAGGCGCCGTCGTCGGCGTAGCGGCGGAACAGCTCGGCGACCAGGGCGGCCTCGTGCTCGTCGATCTCGTAAACGGCGCCGGTGTGGTCGGTCTTGCGCAGGTACCGGTAGCCGAACGGGGCGCCGCCGAGCACGTTGACCGACCCGCTGCGGGCGCGGTGGGTCTTGCCACGCCGGTAACGCTCCATGATCTGGGCTTTCTCGTATTCGGCGAACATGCCCTGGAACTGCACCAGCAGCTGGTCTTCGGGGGTGTCGCCGCGCGGGCCGTTGACGAACTCGACCCGGACCCCGGCGCGGGTGAATTCCTCGATCAACAGTGCCTGGTAGGCGAACTTGCGGGCGAGGCGATCCGGGGAGTAGCACAACACCACATCGATCCCGACCCCGGCGACCAGGTCCCGCAGCCGCTCCAGCGCGGGCCGCACCAGGGTCGCCCCGGAGTGCCCGTCATCGGCGAAGATCCACTCCTCAGGCACCACGAGCCCGAGGTGGTCGGCGTGCGCGCGCAGCGCCGCGATCTGCGAGCCGATCGTCTCGTTCTTCTTCTGCCGGGCCGAGGACACCCGGGCGTAGATCACCGCGCTCGTCACGGGGCGGTCGTCCTTCCTGAGCCCGGCCGATGCGGGCTCGCTTCTGCGGTACCAATATCTCGTAGGCCACCGACAAGTCCGTGGCCGCGTGACGGTCGAAGACGAACTGCGTCTCGACCTTTCGATCGTTCACCCGCGCCCCGGCCGCGTGTGGGCGGACGCCAGGAATTCGGTCAATGCCTGCACGACCAGGGCGGAGATCGACCCACCGGAGATACGGGCATGCTCACGAACCCGAACAGCGAGCGCTGCAGGAACTTTGACGGTGAACACCACCGTCGTATCCGGAACCTCCAGCCGGCCGCCGACCTCGGCTCGCGCCACGTAGCGGCAGGCCTGACGAGCCGAGCAACCGAACCGAACCGCCAGCATTCGCGCGGTATCGGCCACCGCAACGCCAGCGTCGAGCAACTCCACAGCCGCGTTGACACGACATGCGAATTCCTCAGCGCTGCAACGACTCCCAGACACGTCACAAATGTAATACCAGACATGTCACACCGCCGTCGTACGGCGTCGAGGACGCTCCAGCCGACGGTAGGTCAGCGTGACATCGAAGCAGAAGTTGCCAACAGCGTTGGGGGCGTAAT
>NZ_JBNPVW010000051.1:0-1569 GCF_050434125.1 Nocardia sp. GP40
CGGCCACGCGCAGCCACCCGAGCGGGCCTGCGCGGCACGGCCTGCACCCTCGGCCGGCCCGTCGACGACAGCTCGTGGTGCGCGTATCGCGCATCTGCACAACGAGGAGGTCGGGCGATGATCGAAACCGAAATCACCGATGTGCTCCTGATCGTCCGCCCTTTCGGCCCCGACGGGCCGGTTGTCGCGATCTTCGCCGGTGAGGTTCTCTACGGGCCCGACGGCAGCGCCGCCGGATACGAGCGCGGCACCTGGTGGGAGTCCCTGCGGCTGGAGGACACCGGCGTGCCGACTCTCACCGACATCGACGACGCGCTCACCGCCGCGGGGTACACCCGCGCGAGCGACTGGCCACACCGCCTCCACCCCGATCCGTTCCAGCCACGGCCGTTTGTCGATCACCATATGTGCCAGGCACAACCCGACCGACGTCGCAGACGGCGCCTCCAAGGTGATCACCAGTCCCGGAACACACTTCGTGGCCTTATCGATCGCCGCGGTCACGTAGGGCCGGCCGATCGGCAGCCGGTGGTGTTCGTCGACCACGATCACATCGGCCGAGGTGTGGTCGATCTGCACCCGCTGCAGCAGGCCCGTCACCGGCGGGGCCGCACCGCCGGCCGAACGACGCGCACGGGCCGCGTCCCGGCCCTCCCGCGCGGCCGTCGCTTTCACCTGGTCCAGGCGGGCGACCCGCCGCTGCACCGCCGACCGCGACGGCGGCCGCAAGCCCCAATCGAGGCACGGGCTGGCTACAACCCCAGATTGTCGGGGTCGATCGTGTGATTGGTCGTTGAGTCGGCTGCAGCGGATTTGGGTTCGGGTTCGGTATCGGGACGGTGGGATTCGCGCAATGCTTCTTCGGCTGCGGTTTGCTCGGGAGTGAGCTGGCCGCGGCGGTGTTGTTCGGCGTGAAGGTCGGCAAGCTCACTGACCAGCCAGCTACGACTAACGGTGGGGGTCGGATCATCGGCGGGGTCGTCTGGGGCTCCGAATAGCGTGGATTCGTTGGCTTGCAGGGCGATACGTCGGTGTATGTCGTCGATGTGCTGGGTAAGTTGTCGGTCGGTGAGCATCTGTACCGGATCGGTGACATCGATGATCGGCATGTCGGCTGGGGTGTCGGGGAAGCGATGGGTGCGGACCCAGTCGGCGATGGCGTGCCGGTCGCGGCGGCTGGGGGCGTGGCGCCAGTCGTGGCGTAGTTTTGCCTGTGCTTCAAGCGCGGTGTAGGTGCTGGTGATGTGTGCGCAGCGGGTGGGGATGTGGTCGGTGGGGTCGTGGTCGGGGATGCCGGGGTGTCCGGTGTCGCGGCATTCGCTGCAGAGTCCGTCGTCGCTGCGGCGCCCTGGTCGGGGGCGTGAGTCGGCGCCGGCACGTTCGATTCCGCAATGCAGGCAGGCGAATCCGTGGGCGCGTGGTACGGCGGCAGCGTCGTAGTTGGTCGCGTAT
The DNA here is from genome assembly GCF_050434125.1 of Nocardia sp. GP40. Lineage (NCBI taxonomy): Bacteria > Bacillati > Actinomycetota > Actinomycetes > Mycobacteriales > Nocardiaceae > Nocardia > Nocardia sp. GP40. The sequence continues at coordinate 1,453 of NZ_JBNPVW010000051.1, forward strand.
CCAGTGGGGAGAGGTTCGGGAGCGTCCGGGTAGTGGTGCTCGAAACCGTGTGGGATGGGCATGTGGTCGGGGTCGTCATCGGTGCCGGTGCGGGTAATGAGGTAGGCGGCAACCGAT
>NZ_JBNPVW010000052.1:0-1494 GCF_050434125.1 Nocardia sp. GP40
CACCGCCGTCGTACGGCGTCGAGGACGCTCCAGCCGACGGTAGGTCAGCGTGACATCGAAGCAGAAGTTGCCAACAGCGTTGGGGGCGTAATCAGTCCGTTGCTCTGTAACGTGTATCTGCACCGGCTCGACCGGTCGTGGAATACCCGTGAGCATGGGGTGCTGGTCCGGTTCGCCGACGATGCTGTGGTGATGTGCCGTTCGCGGCAGCAGGCCGAGGCCGCGCTCGCGCGGCTGACGGCGTTGCTGGCCGAACTCGGGTTACGGCCGAAAGCGGCCAAGACCCGGATCGTGCACCTGACCGAGGGCGGTGAGGGCCTGGACTTTCTGGGCTTCCACCACCGATGGGTGCGCGCGGAAGGACGCACCGGCGGCAAAGGGGTCGCCTTCCTCGCTCGCTGGCCCGCAGACAAGGCAATGCAACACGCCCGCAACCGGATCCGGGATATGACCGGCCGCAACCGGGCGTTGCTGCGCGTGGAATACATTGTGGGGGAGGTCAATCGCTTCCTTCGCGGATGGGCCGGGTATTTCCGGTATGGGAACTCGGCCGATCGTTTCGACAAGATCAGAAGTTATGCGCTGCAACGGATCGCGGGGTTCCTCGCGAAGAAACACAAGCGCAGCCGGGCGTTCGGGCGCATGGTGATCGCCTATGCCTCTGACAACCAGCTCGGGCTGATCCGCCTTGACGGAACCGTAGTCGCGCCCAGGCCGTTCCGGGCTTGGCGGGTGACGCCGAATGCCGGCGGTGAACGGCGTCGGTAAGCCGTGTGCGGGAGAACCGCATGCACGGATTGACGGGCGGGAACTGGAAACGGGACCAAGAGCCGGTTACGGTGAGACAGAAGAACGACCAGGCGGGAAATCGCCGGGCCATCAGTGGCTGTCTTACCTACCACCGGACCGAGAGTTACCGCACCAGTTCCCGACCCTCCGCCCGGCCTTCGGCCGGACGTGATCGGGTTCGGATTGGGGTTTTCCGATCGTATCCGGGCTGGTGGGTGTGGTTGACCGGCCCGTGTCGGCGGGCTGGCTGCCGGGTTCCACGGCCCGGTTGTGGTCCTTTCGATGGTTGTAGGGACGGATTTGTGCTGGTCAGGGTGCTGCCAGTCGGGTGAAGGCGGTGACGGCGAGGCCGGTCCACGGGTTGTGGGCCGACAAACGCAGGTGGACGCGGCGGGCGTGGCGGGCCAGGCGGGCGGGGATCGAGAATAGTCGCAGCCGTAGGGTTTTCGGCTCCCAGCGGCGCGCATCGTGCTCCTGCAGTGCGAGAGCCTGCATCCAGGCGGTCAGGTCCAGTGCCAGCGCGACGACGGCGAGCCAGATGCGGTTGGCGTCGAAGCTGTGGAACGGCAGGTTCCGCAGACCGGTGTCTTTGGCGGTGCGGATGCGGTCCTCCCTAAGGTCATCTTTGTCCGGGGCTGATGTCCGGACACCCAGGACGGCGGGGTGTAGCTTATGCGGTCTCTGCCCTCGCGTGGCTCGCTGCGA
>NZ_JBNPVW010000053.1:0-1455 GCF_050434125.1 Nocardia sp. GP40
TCCCTAAGGTCATCTTTGTCCGGGGCTGATGTCCGGACACCCAGGACGGCGGGGTGTAGCTTATGCGGTCTCTGCCCTCGCGTGGCTCGCTGCGAATGGCTGCCCCGCCGTACTGGACACTCCGGCCACTAATTGAGATCCGTTGCGAATCGTCGCTGGTTAGGGACCTGTTGGCGGGGTTGTCCGTGGGTTCGACACGACGAGAGCGGGACGGCTGAGAATGGTTCAGCGACAGCGGATATGGGTCGGTATCGACGTTGGCAAGGCCAGTCATCACGCGTGTGGGATCGATGAGGCCGGCAAGATCTGCTGGTCGCAGAAGCTTGGTAACGATCAGCGGGCGATAGAGGCCCTGATCGAGCGGGCGCGTGAAACCGCCGCCGAGGTTCGGTGGGCGATCGACCTGATCGGGCCCCAGGCCGCGCTGCTGATCACGGTGCTGCTCGGCAGCGGACAGTCGGTGGCGTACGTTCCTGGCCGCACGGTGAACGCCATCACGAAGGCGTTCCGCGGCGAGGGCAAGACCGACGCCAAGGATGCGCGTGTCATCGCTGAAACATCGCGTATGAGAACAGATCTGGAGCCTGTCACGGCACCGGACGAGATCGTGGCGGAGCTGACCCAGTTGTCGAGTTACCGAACTGACCTGATGGGCGACTGGGTTCGGGGAGTGAACCAGCTGCGGGGGATGCTCGCGGCGATCTTTCCTGCGCTCGAAGCCGCGTTCGACTTCTCGAACAGGTCTCCGCTGATCCTGGTTTCGGGCTTTTGCACGCCGGCGGAGATCCGCTCTGCCGGCAGCGAGGCAGTCGCGGCATACCTGAAGGAGAACGGTGCGTGGGCAAAGGGGATCGTTTCGATGGCAGCTACGGCCTCTGCGGCAGCTGCTGAGCAGGGCATAGCGGTGCCCGGTGAAGCGACGACGGCCGGGTTGATCAAACGCCTGGCCCTCAAGCTGCTCACCCTTGATCGGGAGATCAAGGACACGGACAAGCTGATCACCGAGCGGTTCCGGGCGCATCCGAAGGCGTCGATCATCGAATCGCTGCCCGGCATGGGCCCGCTTCTCGGCACCGAATTCTTGGTGATCACGCGCGGCGACCTGGACGCATTCGGAACTCCGGGACGGATGGCTTCCTACGCCGGATTGGTCCCCGCGCCAAAAGATTCCGGACGTGTGTCCGGCAATCTGCGCCGGCCGAAGCGGTACAACCGTCGTCTCCGGCGAGTGTTCTACATGGCGGCGATGTCCAGTCTGACGAAGGGCGGCCCGTCGCGTGTCTTCTACGACCGAAAACGATCTGAACGCCTCATACACACCCAGGCGTTGCTGGCCCTGGCCCGGCGACTGGTCGACGTGCTCTGGGCCCTGCTCCGCGACGGACGACACTTCACCGCCACACCGCCAGTTGCCGTGCGAGAGGCCATCCCTGCTTGACATCTTCATTGAGATTC
>NZ_JBNPVW010000054.1:0-1410 GCF_050434125.1 Nocardia sp. GP40
CGGCTACTTAAGACTGGTGGTAGGGCTTGATCCCGGCCAGGATCAGTCCCAGGTACCCGGTGGGAAGCTCCCTAATCGGCTGCCCACCAGCAGTATCGGTGTGGCTCGTTAATGGCTTGCATCCCACCGGGTTACCGTGCGGGTGTGGCTGGAAAGGGGTCTGCCCAGGCTCGAAGTAGCGGTGCCTTCCTGCACGGATACCCCTCCGTCGATCTGGAAGGACACCGATGTCGGTCATCATCGGCATGGACCCGCACAAACGCTCGGCCACCATCGAAATCATCGACCCCGACGCGAAGATCCTCACGACCGGGCAATACAGCACCGACACCGCCGGATACAGTGAAATGCTCACCGCTGCACAACGATACCCGCAACGGGTGTGGGCGATCGAGGGCTGCAACGGTGTCGGACGGCATGTGGCACACCGGCTGGTAGCCGACGGGGAAACCGTCATCGACGTGCCGGCGAAACTGTCGGCGCAGGTGCGTGTGTTCGCCACCGGCAACGGCCGCAAAACCGACCCGATCGACGCGCACTCGGTCGCGCTGGCGGCGTTACGGTCACCGAATCTGCGCCGGGTACAGGCGGATCCGGACCTGGTCGCATTGGGTCTGCTGGTCGATCGTCGTGACGAACTCGGCCGTGCCCGCACCGATCTGCTGAACCGCATCCACCGCCTGCTGCTGGAATTGGTGCCCGGTGGCGCCAAACGGTTTCTGTCGGCCATGCAGGCCCGCGCCCTAGCCGACACCGTCGAGCCGGGCGATGCCGCGGCTCGGGTTCGTCTGCGACTGGTGAGCGAGCTGATCGACGATCTCGAGGTCATCGACCGGAAAACCAAAGCGGCAGACAAGGAACTCAAGCAACTGGTCCTCGCGCGCGGGTCGACCGTGATGGACCTGCACGGCATTGGCCCCTCCGGTGCTGCCAGGCTGCTGGCCGACACCGACAACATCCACCGTTTCGTTTCCCGGGACCGGTTCGCTTCCTGGAACGGCACCGCGCCCCTGGACGCGTCGTCTGGAGATCAAAAGCGGCACCGGCTCTCCCGAGCCGGCAACCGCAAGATCAACCATGTCCTGCACACTATGGCCGTGGTTCAGCTGCGTAACCCGACGGCAGGGCGCGTCTATTACGACAGCAAGAAGGCTGCCGGGAAGACCTCCATGGAGGCGATGCGGGCACTCAAACGGCGCCTGTCCAACGTCGTCTACCAGCGGATGCTCGCTGACCAGCGCCGACGGGATGCGGCAAGCCCGGGAGGGCACTCGGGGGCGACTACTGACTCCAGCGCGACCGGCCCTACCCCGCACACCGATCCTTCGGACAAGCCACAACCCGGACCTACCACCACTCAGTCTAACGACGGACTCCCAACTGCCTCTTGACATAAAGGGGAGCCATTAC
>NZ_JBNPVW010000055.1:0-1366 GCF_050434125.1 Nocardia sp. GP40
TACTGCAACGTCACTCAGGTGAGTGGGTGGCCTCGGCGCCGGTAGTGCGATAGCCGGGCTTGGTGTTGTCGGCGGCGGCGCCAGTGGGACCATGCCCAGATGTGGTCGGGCTGGTGGTGGCGGGTCAGCACGAACGCGACCAGCAGACGGCGGATCTCCGGTAGCGTGAGCGCGATCATGCCGTCATTTCCGGGGTTGTTTCCCCTTTTAGCGCAATGGTTTTCGATGCCGCGAGCCAGGCCAGGGCGAGCATCGACAGGGTGATGTGGGCGTACCAGGCCCGCCAGGAACGGACCTGGTAGTGGTCGAGCCCGGCTTCGTTCTTGGCCTGCTGGAAGCATTCCTCGACGTGCCAGCGCGAGCCCGCGGTCCAGGCCAGATCCACCAGCCGTGCCCGCGCCGGGCCGTAACAGATGTAGTAGGCGATCTCGAACTCGCCCTTGCTGTTCGGGGACAGCGCACGCCGCGCCAGCAACCAGTGTCCGCGCCCGTTGTTCCAGCGTCCGTCGATCGGTCGCCTGGCCCAGTCGTATTCGCGGGGCCCGTGCGCTCCGGCCCCGACCGACAACCGCTGCCAGGATCGGGCGGGCAAGCCCGCGATCAGCGTGTCCGCGCGGTAGGTGCGCTCGGCGCGGGTGGTCATCGGGTCGTCGCGGCGGGTGGCCATCACATGGAACACGTCGTGGTCCTCGAGCCAGTCTCGCAGGTATCGGGCCTGACCGTATGCCTCGTCGGCAGTGAACCACGCGAACGGCACCCCCGCTGCCAGGGTTCGTTCCAGCATGGCGATCACCTGCCGCGGTTTGGTAGCGAACCCGACCTCGTCGGGGATGTCCGCGGCCCGGCAGCGGTCCCGATCGACGGTCCACGATTCGGGCAGATACAGTTCCCGATCGATCAGGGCGTGCCCGCGCGGTGACGCGTAAGCCAGGAACACCCCGATCTGGCAATTCTCGGTGCGGCCCGCGGTGCCGGAGTATTGACGTTGCACCCCAGCCGATTTCACCCCTTTCTTCAGGAACCCGGTCTCATCCGCGATCAACACACCCTCGCGATCGCCGAGGTGTTCGACCACGTAATCACGCACCTCGTCACGCACACCGCCGATGTCCCAGTCAGCTTTACGCAGCAACCGCTGCATCCCGTTCGGGCACACCTCACCAGCACGTTCGGCCAGGGTCCAGCCGTTCTTCCGTTCCAAGCCCGCGACCAGCCCCGACACATACTCCCGTGCTCTGGCCCGCGGTTCGGAACGACAGAACCGGTCCCCGATCCGCGCCATCAACGAATCCAGTTCGCCCACCAGCCGATCCAACATCACCCGACAGGTCTACCAGCACCAATTCACGCGAGTGACGTTGCAGTA
>NZ_JBNPVW010000056.1:0-1316 GCF_050434125.1 Nocardia sp. GP40
ATCGCTCTGCGCGCCCAGCCGCACTTCCGTCTCGCCGGAGCGCCGGTGGACCCGATTCCCGTCGTCAAGCGGACATCATGACCGGTCGCACGCGTGCCGTCGATGACCAGTGGTGCGACTGGTGCGGCGGCGAGATCCCGGCGCAGACGCGCCGCAGCGAGGACGACCGCGTGTTCTGCTGCGACGAGTGTCTCGCCAACTATCGGCGGCGCGGCGACCTGGCGCACGCTGTCGTCGAACTGCCGAGGCGCGGGCAATGAATCCCGAGCTGCCGCGCCGCACGCCCGGCGCTTCACACATCCCTCACTACCGTACAGCGGCGCCGTCGATGTCACTGCTGATCCGCGTCGCGCAAGGTCTCGACGAATGGGCCGAACGCGACCGGAACACGAAAACGCAGCCTGCCACGAAACATGCTGCGGGAGAATGAATCAGGGAGGAACAAATGAACATCGTCACTATTACGCGGGGCACCGCGATCGCGGTCTTATTCGCGGGCGCGCTCCTGAATGGCACCGGGCGCGCCACGCTGCGAAGGACTGCGACATGGGCTTCATGCCATTGACGCCGACAGTCGGGGTCGGAACGCTCATCGGCTCCGCCTGGGCGGCCTGCGACGTGCCGCCCGAACAACACGAGATGCGCCTCGCGCTCGCCATCCGCGAGGGCGGCCAATGGCAGACCGTCGAGATGATCAGAGACGACCGGATCCCGACACCTCAGCGCATGAGCTACATCGTCAAGGCACGCTGCCAGCCCGGCTACTGGCGCATAGAAGCCGTGGCAGTCGGTAGCCTGCAAGGGCACCATTTCGAGTTCCCACAGTTCTCCATGCCCCGATCCATCACCCCCGCCGACTGCGCACGAGGAGGCAACTGAGATGCCGTTGACCACAGGCCGCTATGCCGAGAGCGGCACCCCTGCGACATTGCGGTCGCGCCTTTTCTGGCTGCGCCACAACCTCGGCACAGCCCTGCAGCAGGTGCGTGCCGGACTGTCCGACGACGGCCACGACGGCGAGTACCTGTGCCGGGACTGGGGCGTATGGATGGTGCGCCCGGGCAACGGTTTCCGGTCTCGGCGTTGGATCAGCCCGCCGCTTCGCATGACCCGCTCGATAGGTGCCGACGACAACGACGCCGCCACCGAATGGTTTGTAGCCGCGACCGGCATGTGACCGGCCACAGACGACAGAACGGCCCCTCGGTCCTTACGGACCGAGGGGCCGAGTTCATATGTACGTCAGGGACTTTCGTCTCTTGTGCGCGAGCGGGCGAGAACTCATCACCGAGCAGTCTCGTCGTGGGAATCATCCA
>NZ_JBNPVW010000057.1:0-1162 GCF_050434125.1 Nocardia sp. GP40
CTTCGGTAAGCTTGTAGGCCCCCTAGGCCATCCAGTAGCTCTACCTCCGATGAGAAACACGCGACGCTGCACCTAAATGCATTTCGGGGAGAACCAGCTATCACGGAGTTTGATTGGCCTTTCACCCCTACCCACAACTCATCCCCTCAGTTTTCAACCTAAGTGGGTTCGGGCCTCCACGACGTCTTACCGTCGCTTCACCCTGGCCATGGGTAGATCACTCCGCTTCGGGTCCATGATGTGCGACTCAAACGCCCTATTCGGACTCGCTTTCGCTACGGCTCCCCCACACGGGTTAACCTCGCCACACACCGATGACTCGCAGGCTCATTCTTCAAAAGGCACGCCATCACCCCACAACGAGGGCTCTGACGGATTGTAAGCGCACGGTTTCAGGTACTATTTCACTCCCCTCCCGGGGTACTTTTCACCTTTCCCTCACGGTACTAGTCCGCTATCGGTCACCAGGTAGTATTCAGGCTTATCGGGTGGTCCCGACAGATTCACAGCAGATTTCACGGGCCCGCTGCTACTCGGGAGTTGCTCACATGAGCCGTTGAATTTTCGCTTACCGGACTCTCACCGTCTACGGTCGGCCATCCCAGACCAATTCAGCTAACACAACGGTTTCTGACTCACGCTCCACTCGGCAGAATGAAGAAGAACAATCCCACGACCCCACACGGACAACGACTGCCGTCTATCACATCCGCATGGTTTAGCCTCATCCGCTTTCGCTCGCCACTACTCACGGAATCACATGTTGTTTTCTCTTCCTGTGGGTACTGAGATGTTTCACTTCCCCACGTTCCCTCCACACCACCTATATATTCAGTGGCAGGTAACACGACATCACTCGTGCTGGGTTTCCCCATTCGGAAATCCTCGGATCTCAGCTCGGTTGACAGCTCCCCGAGGCTTATCGCAGCCTCCTACGTCCTTCATCGGCTCCTGGTGCCAAGGCATCCACCGTACGCTCTTACACACTTACAAACAAAGATGCTCGCGTCCACTGTGCAGTTCTCAAACAACACACCCACATCGGACCGAATTCAAGGACCTAACCGGCAAACCGGCGGTTTCACAAGAGACCCGAGCGGATCGTTTTGATTTCCTAGAAAGAAACACTCGCGTGTTCTTTCAGGACCCAACAGTGTGTCGA
>NZ_JBNPVW010000058.1:0-1074 GCF_050434125.1 Nocardia sp. GP40
GAGGTTCACCCAAGGCCGGGTAGTTAGTGTTTTCGCTTGTCATGCAAGGGTTTCGGGTGACCAGGCGGTGGCGCTGTAGAGGCCTGGGCCGAGTTTGTGGATGAGGCCGTCGTCGGCCCATCGGGTCAACTGTCTGTACATGGTGTTGAGGGTGATGTCGCCGAAGTGGGCGGCGATGTCACGGGCTCGCCACAAGCGGTTGGGGTCGGTGTCGAGCAGGGTCAGGATCCGGTGGCGTCGGCGCTGGTCGGGGGCGGTGTGGCTGTCGTGGCGGGAAGTGGTTGGGAGCGGGAGTTGTTCGGTGTCGGGCACTACGATGGCGAGGTCGAGATTGGTGACGGTGCGGCTGGTGTCGGGGCGTCCGTCGTCGAGACGCTCGTTGTAGCGCGACATCGGTGATTTGACCTTGCGGGTGCTGACCCGTTGCCGGCGTGGTGGTAGCAGGTGCCCCAAGATCCGGACGCCGATCCGCCCGAGAAGGCCGCTTCCGGTCCCGGTGGGAACGACCCCGTCCGCGGTGACGACCTGGTCGCGGGCGGTGTGGAAAGCGATGGCGAAGCTGCAACGGTCCGGGTCGGTACCTGGACGGGATTCAGCGGCGTCGACCATCACGATGCGCAGCGCTTGGTACAGGCTCAGCAGGGCCCACATTTCCTGTTCGACACCGACGGGGTCGCCCGAGCGCAGAACTCGTCCGGCCATGATCGTGTGGCGCAGCGCGTAGTAGGCGGATTCATGTTCCCACCGCTGGTGGTAGAGGGCCACCAGCGTCGCTGCCGGGTAGCGGCGGGCGTCGGTCAGGGTCGTGACGAGGCGGTAGCTGGCGCTGAACATGGTGCCGTCGATGCAGGTCACGGTGATCTGGGCGTCGATGATCCGCACCGGGATCCCGGCGATGACCGCCAGATACGAGCCATCGGCCAGGCGGGTCAGGACCGGGATGCGCCGGTTGCTGCGCGACCGACCCAATACTTGGGCACCGGTCGCGCAGACTTTGACGAGGAAGTCGTTGCTGTCGAAGCCCCTGTCCCACAACACCAGCATGTCCGGGCGCAGTAGATGCAGCAGCTTGCA